>NZ_MBLO01000242.1 GCF_001854805.1 Pseudofrankia coriaricola | reverse complement strand
CGGTCGCGGGTGGCCGCGCGAGGGGAATCGATGCGCTGGTCAGGGGCGAGACGGGCTCGGATTCGCCAGACGGGGGTGGAGGCGGCGGCGACAGGGCGGCCGTGCCGGCGAGAAGGCGCAGGGCGCGGGTGAGCAGGGCGGCGGCGCCGTCGGCGCGCAGGCGGGCAGCGGGGTCCTTGGTGAGCAGGCCCGCGATCACCGGGGCGAGCGGGCCCACGTCGCGGGTCGGCTCCGGCAGGTCGTACAGGACCGCGTGCAGCGAGGCGAGCAGGGAGTCCCGGTGGAACGGGGCGGCGCCGTCCGCCGCGTAGAACAGGGTCGCGCCAAGGGCGAACAGGTCGGCGGTGAGCGTCGCCGGGCCGCCGCGCAGCCGTTCGGGGGCCATGTAGGCGGGTGTGCCGCTGGGCAGGCCGCCCTCGCCCGGCTGGTGGGTCAGGGTCGAGTCGGCGGCCGAGGCCGCGATCCCGAAGTCGGTGAGCAGCACCCGGCCGTCATGCGCGAGCAGGATGTTGGACGGCTTGACGTCGCGGTGGACCACGCCGAGCCGCTGCCCGGCGACCAGCGCGTCCAGCACGGCGAGCCCGATCTGGGCGACCTGGGCGAGCGGGCGCGGCCCGTCACGCGCGACCGCCTCCTGCAGGGAGCTGGCCGCCACGGCCTCCATGACGATCCACGGCGCGCCGTCATCGACGACAGCGTCGTGGACGGTGACCACGTGCGGGTTCGCCCGCAGCTGCGCGGCGCTGCGTGCCTCACGCAACGCCTGCGCCACCCAGGCGCCGGTCGAGGCCTCCCAGCCGTCCGCGCTCCCGCCGTCAGCGCTGTCTGGGCCGGCGCCCTCGCCGTCGCCGGCCCTGGCACCGTCGGGATCGGCGAACGCGAACGGCGGCCGGATCTCCTTGACCGCGACGTCCACGTCGAGCAGCGCGTCGCGGGCGAGCCACACGGCCCCCATCGCGCCGACGCCGATGAGCTCCACCAGCCGGTACCGACCGGCGATCAGCCGCCCGGCGGCCCCCGCCGAACCGGCGCCCTCCGGCGGGCCGACAGGCCGGATGCGCCCGGCGCTGGCCTCGGCCTCGCTCCCCATCCCTCCGCCCGTCGATCCGCTCGCACGCAACGCACGGGCCGTGGCCCAGGTTGAGCGAAGCGTAGCGGCTCAGACCGGCCGGTTCTGGGACAACGCCGAATCCCGGCGCCGCTGACGGCCGGCGCCCGTAGCCATCGCCGGTACCGCCCGCGAGAGCGGTCAGGACGCGGTGGAGGACCCCCGGAGCTTGGCGAGGGCCTCCGCGAGGATCGCCTCGCCGTCCTTCTCGTTACGCCGCTCCCGGACGTAGGCCAGGTGGGTCTTGTACGGCTCGATCTTGGGCGGCGCGGGGGTGTTGTCCCGGTCCTGGCCCGCCGGATAGCCACAGCTCGGGCAGTCCCACGTGTCGGGGACCGCGGCGTCCGCGGCGAACGACGGGCGTGTCTCGTGCTGGTTCGCGCACCAGAAGGACACCCGCTGCCGCGCAGCCGTCTCTCCCCGCTCGGCCTCTCCCATTGGTCCCGCCCCGACCCGGCTCCCCCGGATGGCGTTGCCACCTGCCACGGCCCGCGTACTCCTTCTGTTCAGTGCCAGTCACGTCAGCGCCAGCCAAGGTGGTCAGTACCAGCCGGGCCGGTCCCGGCGCCGGCCCGGCGAACCGGCACCAGCCACGTTAGACGTCGGACCAGGTATAACCCGGTTCGCTATGGGGCGAGTGTAGGACGCGGGGACCACCACGTGACGCACCGGGGGATTCCGCGCCCCACGGACGCCCAAGAGACCGCCTTATGCCGGCCCCAGAGAGACACCTGTCGGGTCGCCGGTGCCGAGCGACGGGACGAGGGTGAACGACAGCACCGAGGAGCTGTGCATCCGCGGCTCGGCTACCACGGCCAGCGGGATGACGGCGACGTCGCGCAGCACCGTCGCCTCCAGGTCGGCCCACGCCCCGGCGCGCAGCGTCTCGGTGCCGGCCCGCAGGGCCACGCCCATGGTCGCGAGGACATCCCTGGTGTCGTAGCCGCCGTCGACGGGGCGCTGGCCGACCCAGTTCGGGTCGAGCAGCGGCTGGAACACGGTCCGCCCGGCGTCGCCGAACCACAGCGGGGTGAGGGTCGTCAGCGCCAGGTCCCAGGTCTGGGCCAGCGGGCTGACCGCGGCGGCCGCGAAGTCCGCCGCGGCGCGCGCCTGGACGTCCAGCTTCACGCCCGCCTTGGCGAACGTCTCGGCCAGGGCGGAGGCGACGGCGGCGTCCCGCGGGCTGTCGGAGGTGAGCAGTGTCAGCGTGCTCACGGGCGCACCCGGCGCGTTGGCGAGCCCCTGCCCGCACCGGGTGGCGTCGCCGGCGCCGGACGGGGTCGGGAAAGGGTCCAGCGGGCTGTAGCCGGTCATCGTCGGCTGCAGCAGCTGCGTCGCGGCCGTGGCGAACGGCGGGCCGCCGAGGGCCTTGACGACCGAGATCCGGTCGATGCACGTCGCGAGCGTCTCCCGGACGGTCAGGTCGTCGAGGGCGGCGGCGGGTCCGTGCCGGGCGACGGCGAGCAGCATCGTCGACCCGGTCGTCGGGACCGACAGCCGAGGGTCGCCCGCCTGGAGCAGGGCCGCGGCCCTGTCCAGCGGGACGGCGGCATCCAGCGTCATGTCCGCGTCGCCGGCCTCGATCTGCGCCTGCGCGGTCGCCGGGTCCACCCCGGTGTGGATCCTGATGTGGTCCGGCCCCTCCGTCGCCCGGCGGATGAAGTCGCTGTGGGAGTTCCATTCCTCGTTGCGCGAGAGCATGTACGTTCCGCCGGTGCTGCCGGTGATCCGGTACGGGCCGTCGGACACCAGGTTGGCCAGGTAGTCGGGCGAGTTCGGCAGGTAGTCGAGCGCCTCGTAGGGCACCGGCGCCGCCGCCGGCAGCGCGAGCACCTCGACGAAGTCGTTGACGGGCTCGATCAGGTGGAACGCGATGTCCGTGTCGTTGATCACCTGGATGCCGGCCGGCGACTCGCCTTCGATGAAGTCCTTCACCTGGTCAATCGGCTTGGTGAACAGCGCCGTGCAGTAGTCGGTGAACCCGACGATGGTCGCCGCGAAGTAGCCGCGCAGCGGTGACGGGGTCGGCGGAGCACACAGCCGCTTGATCCCGCGGGCCACGTCGGGCGCTATGACCCGGCGCGGCACCGGGGTGTCCCAGCGGGCCGCCGAACTCAGCCGCACCCGGATCACCTTGCCGTTGTCGCTGACCTGCGGCGCGCCGGCCGCCAGGTCAGGACGCGGTATGACGGTCTTGTCGATGTCCGGGTCGGGAGGGTAGGCATACAGCGTGCGGCTCACCAGCCGGGCGAGCACCTGGTCGGCGGTCGTCACGGCCCAGCCTGGGTCGCCGCTGGGCATGGCGGACGTCACCAGCTCCAGGGTGCCGCCCGGTTTGCCGGTCGCCTGGGCGACGGCGGACGGGCTCGCCGAAGCCGTGGGGACCGGCCCGTCGGACGAGCCCGCGCAGCCGGCGAGCACAGTGACGACGGCTAGCGCCGCGGCCAGTCCGGAGACGAGACGAAGCGCCGGCCGACGCAGCGCGTGGCCGGCGGCGCGACGCGGGCTCAACTCTTCAGCAGCAGGCCGAGCCCGATGATCGCGATGATCCACACCGTCCCGACGGCGATCGTCAGCCGGTCGAGGTTCTTCTCGACCACCGACGAGCCACCGAGCGACGACGAGACCCCACCGCCGAACAGCGTCGACAGACCGCCGCCCTTCGCCCGGTGCAACAGCACCAGCATCACGAGCATCACACTCGTGATGATCACGACGATGGACAGCCCGATCTCCATCTAGACCAGCTCCCGCTCCTCGGGGAAGTGGCAGGCGACCTGGTGACCCGGCTGGATCTCCACCAGAGGTGGCTCCACGGTCCTGCACACCTCCTCGGCCTTCCAGCAACGTGGGTTGAACCGGCACGCGGCGGGCGGGTTGAGCGGGGTCGGTGGGTCACCCCGCAGCAGGATCCGCTCCCGCCGGTGTTGCTTCGCCGGGTCCGGCACCGGGACGGCCGACAGCAGGGCATGGGTGTACGGGTGCAACGGATGCTCGTACATACCGGCCCGATCGGCCATCTCGACGATCGTGCCAAGGTACATCACGGCGACCCGGTCACTGATGTGGCGCACCACCGACAGGTCGTGGGCGATGAACATGTACGTCAGACCGAGCTCGGACTGCAGGTCGCCCAACAGGTTGACGACCTGGGCACGCACCGAGACGTCGAGCGCGGAGACCGGCTCGTCGGCGATCACGAGCTTGGGATGGGTGGCGAGCGCCCGCGCGATGCCGATGCGCTGCCGTTGTCCGCCGGAGAACTCGTGTGGGTAGCGGTTGAGGTGCTCGGGGGACAGGCCGACGAGCTCCAGCAGGTCCCGGACGCGGGCCTTGAGGGCGTCCCCGGACAGGTCGCCGACGATCTTCAGCGGCGCGGAGACGATCGACCCGACGGTGTGCCGCGGGTTCAGCGACGTGTACGGGTCCTGGAAGATCATCTGGATGTCGCGTCGCAGCGGCCGCATCGTTCTGGCGGACAGGTGGGTGATGTCCCGCCCGTCGAACTCGACCTTGCCGCCGGTCGGCTCCAGCAGCCGGGCGATCGCCCGGCCGGTGGTGCTCTTGCCGCTGCCGCTCTCCCCCACCAGCCCCAGCGTCTCGCCGCGGCGGATCGCGAAGTTCAGCCCGTCGACGGCGCGCACCGCACCGATCTTGCGCGCGACCAGCGCGCCCTGGGTGACCGGGAAGTGGACCTGGAGATCGGTGACCCGCAGCAGCGCGTCGCCGGACGCCGCGGTGGTGACCGCCGCGAGCTTCTCCATCGGGACCGGATCGGGCTTGTCCATGACCACCGGCGCCGCCGGCGACGTGGACGGCGCGGGCGGCGCGGCGCCCTTCAGGAAGGCATCGGCGCCCACCGGCGCGGCTCCGCCCGTGGACGCGGGGCCTGTCGAGTCGTGGCTGTTCACAGGCTCGGTGCCACCTCCTCACGGAAGATCCGGACACGGGCCTCGACCGGCAGGTGACAGGCCACCCGGTGGCCAGGCGCCACCGTCTCCAGCGTAGGCCGCTCGGTGCGCGTCGCAGGGCCGGCGAGGTTGGCGTACTGGCAGCGGGGGTGGAACGGGCAGCCGTCCGGCACGGCGATGAGGCTCGGCGGGTTGCCCGGCACAGCGCGCAGCCGGTCGGAACGGGTCCGGTCGAGCCGGGTGATCGACGAGAGCAGGCCCCAGGTGTAGGGGTGCTGCGGCGCGCTGAAGATCTCCTGTACCGGGCCGTGCTCGACGGCGTTGCCGGCGTACATCACCAGCACCTCGTCGGCGATCTCGGCGACCACGCCGAGGTCGTGGGTGATGATGATGATCGCCGAGTTGAACTCCTTCTGCAGGTCGTTCAGCAGGTCGAGGATCTGGGCCTGGACCGTGACGTCGAGCGCCGTCGTCGGTTCGTCGGCGATGAGCAGCGACGGGTCGCAGGACAGGGCCATCGCGATCATGGCGCGCTGGCGCATGCCGCCGGAGAACTCGTGCGGGTAGCTGTCGACCCGGCGGGCCGCGGACGGGATGCCGACCCGGTCCAGCAGCTCGATGGCTCTCTTCTTCGCCACCTTCTTGGAGACGTCGTGATGCACCCGGTACGCCTCGATGATCTGGTCACCGATCTTGAAGTACGGGTGCATGGCCGACAGCGGGTCCTGGAAGATCATCGCCATCTGCCGGCCGCGCAGCGACCGGACCCGCTCGGGCGACGCGGTCACCAGGTTCTCGCCGTCGAGCCAGATCTCACCGGCCACGGTGGTACGCCGGCCGCGCTGCAGGCCCATGAGGGCGAGGCTGGCCGCGCTCTTGCCCGAGCCGGACTCCCCGACGATGCCCAGGGTCCGGCCACGCTCCAGGCCGAACGACAGGCCGTTGACGGCGCGCACGTCGCCGTCGTCGGTGCCGAACGTCACCCGCAGGTCGCGTACGTCGAGGTAGTGCCGGTCCACCAGGGCGGCCGCGGTGCCCGCGGCGGCCGACGGCTCGGGCCGCGCGGTCATCTCACTCCCCCGTTCAGTCGTGGGTTGCTCCGGGCCGTGACTCGTGCGAGCTCGACGATCATGTTGGGCGTACCCGCGGGTCGACGACCGCGTAGAAGACATCGACGAGGATGTTGGCCAGGACCACGAAACCCGCCGCGAAGATGGTGACCCCGAGGATCGTCGGCAGGTCCCCGGTCGAGATCGCCTCGATGGATGTCTTCCCGAGCCCCCGGAAGCCGAAGGTGGTCTCCGTCAGCACCGCGCCGCCGAGCAGCGAGCCGAGGTCGAGGCCGAAGATGGTGACCACGGGGGTCAGCGCGGAGCGCAGGGCGTGCTTGCCGACGACCGTGCGCTCCGGAAGGCCCTTGGCCCGGGCGGTCCGGATGTAGTCCTCGCCGAGTACGTCCAGCATGCTCGCCCGGGTCAGCCGGGCGTACATCGCGGAGTACAGGAAGGCGAGCACGATCCACGCGGGCAGCAGGTTGCGCGCCCAGAGCAAGGGATTGTCCAGGAACGCCACATAGTGGATGTTCGGGAAAATCCGCCACTGGTAGCTGACCAGTAGCAACAGGACAAGGCCGGTGAAGTAGACCGGCAACGAGACGGCGCCGAGCGCGACGGTCATCGCCGCCCGGTCGACGACCGAGCCGCGGCGAAGCGCCGAGAGGATGCCGATGCCGACGCCGATGAGCAGGAACAGCACGGCGGCACCCAGCGCCAGGGAGATGGTGACCGGCAGCGCCCTGGTGATCTCCTGCCAGACCGGCTCGCTGTTCTTGAACGAGTAGCCGAAGCAGGGCGGCGGGCACCAGGTCTTGTCCGGCCCGGCGTCGAAGTGCCGGCCGGTGAAGATCCCCGCGAGGAAGTGCCAGTACTGCACGACGATCGGCTGGTCGAGGCCCAGCTTCTTCGTCACACCGGCGACGGCCGCCTCGCTCGGGGACCGGCCCGCGAACAGGATCGCTGGATTCGAGCCCAGCACCTTCGGTACCAGGAAGAACAGCAGGAACGTGATGACGCTGATGAGCCAGAGGATCACGATCCCGCCGAGCACCCGGCGGATGACGAATCCGGCCATGTCTGGTGGTCTCCGCTTCTGTCAGCGTCTCGGGGGCCTTGCGTCGCCGCGTGGGCCCGGCCGCCGGGTGGACGTGAGCCCACCCGGCGGCCGGGTCTACGGCGTGTTTCTCTTCTCTCGGACCAGCGACCGCCGGCCTTTGGTTACCGCACCACGCCCAGCGCGGCGAAGTTGGCCATGTTGTAACCGGGCGAGAACTGGATGTTCGTGATCCGGTCGCTGTACAGGTTCATCGCCTTGTCGTAGATCAGCGGGACGTAGGCGCCGGACTGCACGACAGCCTTGTCGACCGAGGTCCACGCGGCCTGCGCGGCGCCGTCATCGGTGGCGGCGAGGCCGTCGTCGATGCCCTTGTTCACGGTCGGGTCGTTGAGCTCGGCGTAGTTGCTGTTGCCCTGGGGAAGGATCTTCCGGCCGTCAACGATGGAGCTGAAGAAGCCGTAGGCCGAGGGCCAGTCCGGGCCCCACCCGGTGATGTGCAGGCCGTAGCCCTTCTCCTGCACGTTCTTCGGGATGCCGATCACGGCCGAGAAGTACTGCGAGGAGTCGAACTTCTCCACCGAGGCGTTGATGCCGATCTTCTTCAGGTCCGCCTGGAGCGCGGTCGCCTGGTTGACCTCGAGCGGCCGGTTGCTCCGGACGGTGATCTTCGTGGAGAACCCGTTCGGCTGGCCGCAGGCCTTCAGCTCGTCCTTGGCCTTGGTGAGGTCACCCGCGTTGTTCGGCGTCGGGAGGATGTCGAACGGCGCGTAGTAGGCGACGGTTGGCGGGAGCATCGTCGTCGCGGGCTGACCGGCCGTCGGGCCACCGCGCGCGGCGACCTGGCCCTGCTTGTTGACCGCGTACGCGACCGCGAGGCGGCAGTGGACGTTGTCGAACGGCTTCACCGTGGTGGCGACGCTCAGGTAACGCAGGAAGCCGGTGAGGTCGACCGTCGTGCGGGCCTTGCGCAGCGTGGGGTCGGCCAGGAGCTGGGTCCGCGCCGCGGTGTCCACGCCCGTCTGGTCGAGGAAGATGTCGGCGTCACCGGACATCAGCCGGTTGTCGATCTCGGCCGACTCAAGACCCATGGTGATCACGATCTTGTCCGGCAGCGCCTTGTTGATGTCGTCGGTCGACTGGTCCCACTGGTCGTTGCGGACCAGGGTCAGCGACTGGTTCGGCACGTACTTGTCGAACTTGTACGGGCCGGACGCCACCGGGTGCGACGTGTACTTGTCACCGGTGTCCTTCGCCTGCGGCACCGGCGAGGCCCCGGGCTGGGCCATGATGTAGTTCCAGTCCGTGAACGCCTTCGTCAGGTGGAAGACCAGAGTGCTGTCGTCCGGCGTCTCAACGGAGGTCAGGCCGAGCTTGTCGGGGGTGGTGTCCTTGTATGGGCCCTCGTACGCGGGGTCGGTCTGCAGGTAGTCGATCAGGAACGTCGGGCCGCCGTTGATGATGTCCTGGGCGAAGAAACGCTCGATGCCGTACTTGATGTCCTTGGACGTGATCGGGGTCCCGTCCTCGAACTTGATGCCGCTCTTGAGCTTGTAGGTCCAGGTCTTCCCGCCGTCGGGTGACGTCGGGACCTCGGTCGCGAGGTCCGGCACGAGCTTGGCCGAGTTCGGCTTGGTCTCGTAGGTCAGCAGCGTACGGGCGATCCAGCGCTGCTGGTCCCAGCAGGACGCGTAGTAGGTCCGCGCCGGGTCCCACGAGTCGCAGTCACCGGCCGACAGCGCGTTCAGCGTGCCGCCCTTCTTGTCCGACGCGTAGAACAACTGGTCCGTCGTCGTCGGCAGGCCGGCGGCGGCGGGGGCGCTGCTCCCACCGGTGGTGCCGTTGTCGTCGCCGCCGCTGCCGCAGGCAGCGAGGACCAGGCCGGCGGCCGCGACGAGCACGCCGGTCCTGATCCAGACCGAGTGTTTCCTCATCCGGTTCCCCTCTTCTTGTGCGGTGCTGCCCCGGGATGGGCCGAGGACTGCCCGTGCGTGCCAAGCCCGGCCCGCGTCGTTGCGGGCGGATCCGGCCGAACGGCGGTGCGGCGGGTCTCGCCGCCACGCCAGGTGTGGTGGTGTGGTCGACTCCGGCACGAGGTTGGTCACTGCAGGCGGGCTGTCAGCCGCCGCCTCGGGGGTCGAAGGCGTCCCGCAGCGCGTCACCGAGCAGGTTGAAAGCCAGCACGGTGAGGAAAATCGCCACGCCCGGCACGACCATGAAGGTCGGGTCGACCCTGAACAGCCCGCCCGCGGCGGTCGAGAGCATGTCGCCCCAGGACGAGGTCGGCGGCTTCACGCCCACGCCCAGGTAGGACAGCGCGGCCTCGAAGAGGATGTTCGTGGGGATCAGCAGGGTGGTGTAGACGAGGATCGGCGCGACCAGGTTCGGCAGCAGCTCCTGCATCATGATCCGGATCGACCCGGCGCCGGTCCCACGCGCGGCCGCGACGAAGTCCTTCTCCTTGAGCGAGAGCACCTGGCCCCGGACGATCCGGCCGATGTACGGCCAGCTGAAGAACCCGATGATGAACACCAGGATGAACAGGCGCAGCGTGTTGCCGTTCAGTCCGAAGGCACTGTCCGGAATCACCGCGACGATGGCTATCGCGAACAGCAGCAGCGGGAAGGCGAGCAGCAGGTCCATCAGCCGGGCAATCAGGCCGCCGATCCAGCCGCCCACGTAGCCGGAGATCAGGCCCATCACGGTGCCGAGGACGACGGAGAGCAGGGTCGCCAGCGACGCGACCAGCAGCGAGATGCGAGCGCCGTAGACGACCCGGGCGAAGACGTCGCGCCCGCTGAGCGGCTCGACACCAAAGGGGTGATGGGAGCTCATGCCGCCGAACGACCCCGCGGGAAGGGCCGTGTTCGGGTCGAGCAGGCCGTAGTTCGGCTCGTCCGGATTCACTCCGACGATCGACGTCAGCACGGGCGCGAAGATGGCGACGAGCACGACGAGGATGACGAAGGCGGCGCTGGCCAGGGCGACCTTGTCCTTGCGCAGCCGCGACCACGCGATCCGCCAGAGCGACCGGCCAGCGACCGGCTTGACCGCCGGCGGTCCGGGCGTCAGATTCGTCGGCTCCAGTTGCACCGGCACCGCCACAAACCACCTCCGGAGCAGGCGAAATAAACGTTTCCGCCCAAAGCAAGAAAGTCAACGCACGGTAGCGTTGCCGGGGCGCGCTGGATAGCGGATGTTATGAAGTGCTGAGGAAACGTTTCCCATTTGCCATACGATGACCTTTATGTAACGTCTGCGTTACGAAGGGGAGAACTGCTGGCGCCGCCGACGTGTCGGCGCAACCCCCCGACCAGCACAGCCGTAACAGAACACACCGCGACGGATCGCAACCGCGACGACCCGCCACGGCCACCGGCCCGCCACGGCGAGCGAAATTGCCACGGCGACCGGGACCAGCCGCCGCGGAGCACGGCCTCAGCAGCCCACCAGCCCAATACACAACGGAAGACCAACGTCACACCGGCGGCGCGCCGACGACCGAGCCCGGCCGCCTCAGCGGCCGTCCAGGAGCAGAAGCCGCCGCACAGCTACACAGCACGGGGCCCGGCAGCTAGACAGCACAGGGCCCGGGCCGCTGGTCGCGGCCCGGGCCCTGTGGCGTCGGTGCTGGGTTGGTTCGTCTGGCCGTCGGCCTAGGCCGGCGGCCCGCTGCGGACAATTGCGGTGAACTCCTCGGCCACCAGGCTCGCGCCGCCGACCAGACCGCCGTCGACGTCCGGCATGGTGAACAGCTCGGCGGCGTTCGCCGCCTTGACCGAGCCGCCGTAGAGCACCCGGATCCCGGCGGCGATCACCGGCGTGAACAGCTCGGCGAGCCGCCCGCGGATGGCAGCGCACATGTCCTGCGCGTCCTGCGCCGAGGCCGTCCGGCCGGTGCCGATCGCCCATACCGGCTCGTAGGCGATGACGATCGTCTCCGCCTGCTTCGGCGTCACGCCGGCGAGCGACCCGTCCAGCTGCGCCAGGCAGTGCTCGACGTGGGCGCCGGCCACCCGGACGTCCTCGTGCTCACCGATGCACACGATCGGCGTCAGCCCGTTCCGGTAGGCGGCGCCGGCCTTCGCGGCGACCACCGCGTCCGTCTCGTGGTGGTCGGTGCGGCGCTCCGAGTGCCCGACGATCACATACGTGCAGCCGATCTTGGCCAGCATCGGCCCGCTGACGTCGCCGGTGTGCGCGCCGGAGTCGAACGGTGAGAGGTCCTGGGCGCCGTAGCCGACCGCCAGCTTGTCCCCGTCGATCGTGGTCTGCACGCTGCGCAGGTCGATGAACGGCGGGAAGAGGACCGTCTCGACCCGGTCCAGCTCGTCGGGCTTGAGGTCGTAGGCGACCTTCTGGACGAGCGCGATCGCCTCGAGGTGGTTCAGGTTCATCTTCCAGTTGCCCGCGACGAGCGTGCGGCGGCCGGTGCCCTTCGGCTTCGGGCTACCGGCCGGCTTGCCACCCGAGCGTCCCAACGGAGGAGGAGTCATGGGGCTCAGACCTCCAGGGCCGCGAGGCCGGGCAGGGACTTGCCCTCCAGGAACTCCAGGCTCGCGCCGCCACCGGTCGAGATGTGGCTGAACGACGCCTCGGGGATACCGAGCGTGCGCACCGCCGCGGCGGAGTCGCCGCCGCCGACGACCGTGAAGCCGTCCCGCGCGGCGATGGCCTCGGCGACGCCCTTCGTGCCGGCGGCGAACGGCGCCAGCTCGAAGACACCCATCGGCCCGTTCCAGAAGATCGTCTGTGCGCCCTCGAGCCTGCCGGCGAACAGCTCCGTCGACTCGGGGCCGATGTCGAGCCCCAGCCAGCCGTCGCGGATGCCGGTCACCGGCACCACGTCGGTCGCGGCGTCCGCGGCGAACCGGTCGGCGATGACGACGTCCCGCGGCAGCACGATCCGCTCGCCGCCCTCGGCGAGCAGGTTCTTGCAGGTGTCGATCATCTCGGCCTCGAGCAGCGACGCGCCGACACCGTGGCCCTGGGCCGCCAGGAACGTGAAGCACATGCCGCCCCCGATGAGCAGGGCGTCGACCTTCGGCAGCAGCGCCCGGATCACGCCCAGCTTGTCGGACACCTTCGACCCGCCGAGCACCACCACGTACGGCCGGCCGGCGTCGCCGCCGGCCAGCCCGCGCAGCACCGACAGCTCGGCGAGCACCAGCCCGCCGGCCGCGTGCGGCAGCCGCTTCGGCACGTCGGCGACGCTCGCGTGGGCCCGGTGCACGGCGCCGAACGCGTCGCCGACGTAGAACTCGGCGAGCGCGGCCAGCTCGTCGGCGAACGCGGCGCGCGCGGCGGCGTCCTTGCTGGTCTCCCCCGGGCTGAAGCGCAGGTTGTCCAGCAGGGCCACCTCGCCGTCCCCGAGCCCGGCGACGACCTCCGCGGCCGCCGAGCCCGCGATGTCGGCGGTGCCGTCGCCGGTGAAGGCGACCGGCCGGCCGAGCGCCTCGGCGAGCCGGGCCGCGACCGGGGCGAGCGAGTACCTCTCGTCGTACTCACCCTTGGGCCGGCCCAGGTGGGAGCAGACCACCACGCGGGCGCCGCGCTCGGCGAGCGTCCTGATGGTGGGCACGCTGGCCAGCACCCGGCCGTCGTCGGTGATCCGCGGGGTGTCGCCGGACCTGTCGAGCGGCACGTTCAGGTCGCTGCGGACCAGCACCCGGTGCCCGGCGACCTGCAGGTCGTCGATCGTCCTCACGCTTGGCGTCTCCTATTGCTTGTGGCTAGGTCCCGCTTCGACGTCACGTCGCGCCGCCGGTCGCCTCTTGTGGCTAGGTCCTGCTTCCACGTCGCGTCGCGCTGCCTGTTGCGTTTGCTGCCGCACTGGCTTGGCCTTGTCTGACAGGCCCGGCCCAACGGGGGTCTGCCTGCCGGCCCCGTCGCACGGCCGGCGACAAGAACGGCCCAAAGGACGAGCCGCCCGGTGCCGGGGGCACCGGGCGGCTCGTCACAGCGGTTCTCTGCCTTCGACTGGCGGGGCTAGCCCAGGCGGCTGGCGACCAGGGCGGTGAGGTCGACGAGGCGGTTCGAGTAGCCCCACTCGTTGTCGTACCAGCCGACGACCTTCACGAAGGTGCCCGTGGACATGGTCAGCAGCGAGTCGAAGGTGCACGACGCCGGCGTGCCGACGATGTCCGACGACACGATCGGGTCCTCGGTGTAGACGAGGTAGCCCTTCAGCGGGCCGTCGGCCGCCGCCTGGTAGGCCGCGTTGATCTCGTCCTTGCTGGCCGGCCTCGCCAGGTTGACCACCAGGTCGGTGACCGAGCCGTCCAGCACCGGCACCCGCATCGCGATGCCGTCCAGCTTGCCCTTGAGCTTCGGCAACGCCAGCGCCGTCGCCTTGGCCGCGCCGGTGGTGGTCGGGATGATGTTCTGCGCGGCCGCGCGGGCCCGGCGCAGGTCGCTGTGCGGGAAGTCCAGGATCACCTGGTCGTTCGTGTAGGCGTGGATCGTGGTCATCAGGCCGTTCTCGATGCCGAACGCCTCGTCGAGGACCTTTGCCAGCGGCGCCACGCAGTTCGTCGTGCAGCTCGCGTTCGACAGCACGTGGTGGCTGGCCGGGTCGTAGGCGTCGTCGTTCACGCCCATGACGACAGTCAGGTCCTCGCCCTTGGCCGGGGCGGAGATGATGACCTTCTTCGCGCCCGCCTCGAGGTGCTTCGCGGCCGACGCGCGGTCGGTGAACCGGCCGGTCGACTCGATGACGATGTCGACGCCCAGCTCGCCCCAGGGCAGCGCCGCCGGGTCCCGCTCGGCCAGCACCTTGATGGTGGCGTCGCCGACCTCGATGCCGCCGTCGACTGCCCTGACCGTCTCGGACAGCGTGCCCAGGGTTGTGTCGTACTTCAGCAGGTGGGCCAGGGTCTTGCTGTCGGTGAGGTCGTTGACCGCGACGACCTCGAGCCCACCCTGCTTGCTCGCCGCCAGCGCTCGCCAGAAGTTCCGGCCGATCCGACCGAAACCGTTGACCCCTACTCGCGTAGCCACGTCCGCGGACTCCCTACCGTCGTGCCGCCGTCATGTTCCGTTGCCGCCACAGAGCCTAACGACTTTGCGCCGCCGGGTTGGTATCCGAGGCCCAACGGGGGCCGGATCACCCCCCGGCGACCACGCACATCACGCATTCTCCAGCAACTCGGGCGACACACTCGCCTCTGTGTTGGGGATGCCGAGGACGCTCGCGCGCTTGTCGGCGAGGGCGAGGAGGCGGCGGATCCTGCCGGCGACGGCGTCCTTGGTCAGCGGCGGGTCGGCGAGCGCGCCGAGCTCCTCCAGCGACGCCTGGGCGTGCTGGAGCCGCAGCCGGCCGGCCGCCAGCAGGTGCTCGGGAGCGTCGTCGCCGAGGATGCGCATCGCGGCCTGCACCCGCGCGCCCGCGGCGACGGCCGCCCGAGCCGAGCGGCGCAGGTTCGCGTCGTCGAAGTTCGCCAGCCGGTTGGCGGTCGCGCGGACCTCGCGGCGCATCCGCCGCTCCTCCCAGGCCAGCAGGCTGTCGTGCGCGCCGATCCTGGTCAGCAGCGCGCTGATCGCGTCGCCGTCGCGGATCACCACGCGGTCGACGCCGCGCACGTCCCGGCTCTTGGCCTGCACCCCGAGCCGGCGGGCCGCGCCGACGAGCGCCAGCGCCGCCTCCGGGCCGGGCGAGGTGACCTCCAGCGAGCAGGACCGTCCCGGCTCGGTGAGCGAGCCGTGCGCGAGGAACGCGCCCCGCCAGGCCGCCGCCGCGTCACAGGCCGAGCCGGTGACGACCTGCGGCGGAAGCCCGCGGACGGGGCGGCCGCGCTGGTCGAGCAGCCCGGTCGACCGGGCGAGCTGCTCACCGTCGCGCTCGACCCGCACAATGTAGCGGACCGAGCGGCGCAGGCCGCCGGCCGCGAGCACCGCGATCGTCGACGGGAAGCTGAACACCTCGGCGATCTCCCGGCGCAGCCGGCGCGCGGTTGCCCCGGTGTCGAGCTCCGCCTCGACGACGATGCGGCCCCCGACGATGTGCAGGCCGCCGCCGAAACGCAGCAATGCCGCCATCTCGGCGCGCCGGCAGCAGGGCTTCGCCACCCGCAGCCGGCTGAGTTCGTCCTTCACGGTGGCCGTCATCGCCGCCACACCGATCACTCCTTGAGGTCGCGGGCCGTTGCCCGCGGGTCGGGAGGGCCAGGGGTTCCCACTGGGTCGGCGACGGGGCTCCCGCCGGATCGGCGACGAGGTCCCTGCTGGATCGGCCTCGCCGATCCAGCGCGTCGTCGATCCGGGAGGTCGTCGCTCCAGGAGGTCTGCTCACCGGCCGAGCCCGGCCCACGGTGGGCCACTGGTGACTCTGTGGTCAGGGTCGCGCGTGCCGTCCGTGCTTCCGCGCCGGCCGGCGGACCTGGGATGCCGCCGGCCACGGGGCCGGACGCCGAGAAGACGGCGTCGAAGGCGGCCGCGAGCAGCAGGGGATCGTGGACCCCCGCGGCGTCGGCCGAGCGGACCGGCGCGAGGTGCAGCGCGGCGCCGAGGTCGGCGGCCGCCGCAGCCAGCGCCGAGGGGTCGGGGACGGCCGCCGGGTCGGCGAGCACCACGTCCACGGCGAACCCCGGGGCGTGCTGGGCGAGCACGCGCAGATGCGCCTCGGGGGTGAAGCCCTCGGTCTCCCCCGGCTGCGCGACCAGGTTCAGCACGACCAGCCGGCGCGCCGCCGCGCCGGTGATCACCTTGTGCATCTCGGGCACCAGCAGGTGCGGCAGCATGCTGGTGTAGAGCGAGCCGGGGCCCAGCACCAGCCAGTCCGCCTCCTCGACGGCGGCACAGGCCGGAGCGCAGACCCGCGGCTCCGCCGGCTCCACCCAGACCTCGCGGACCGAGCCCCGGGTGGTCGCCACGGCCACCTGGCCGCGCACCTGGTGAGTCGCCGCCGGGTCGTCCGGGTCGAGGCCCGTGACCTCGGCGACGATGTCGATCCCGTCCTCGGACAGCGGCAGCACCCGGCCGCACGCCCCGAGCAGTTCGGCGGCCAGCTCGAGCGCCGCCACCGGCGAGCCGACATGCTCGGTGAGCGCGGCCAGCACCAGGTTGCCCAGCGCATGCCCGGCCAGCGGCCCACCGCCGACAAACCGGCGCTGGAACACGTCGGTCCAGGTCCGTGACCACTGGTCCGAGCCGGCGAGCGCCGCCAGCGCCATCCGCAGGTCGCCGGGCGGGAGCGCGCCGAGCTCGTGGCGCAGCCGCCCGGACGACCCGCCGTCGTCACCGACCGTGACAACGGCTGTCACCCGGTCGGTGATGCGGCGCAGCGCGGACAGCGACGCGGCGAGGCCGTGCCCGCCGCCGAAGGCGACGACGGCCGGCGCCCCGGGCGCCGGGAGCTGGGCCGCCCGAACCTGGGTCATGGGATCTCCGGGCAGTAGTCCTGGGACAGCGGCCGCCGGGCGTGCGAAGGAAGATCATTTTCGCACGCCCTTTGGCCTTCCACGTCGTGGGGGTGGTGGGGCACGGGCGTCACTCCCGGCCCAGGTCGCGGTGCACGATCTGGACGCCGACGCCGGTCGCGGCGAGCCGCGCGGCGAGCTCCTCGGCGACGGCGACGCTGCGGTGCCGCCCGCCGGTGCAGCCGACGGCGAGGGTCAGGTACCGCTTGCCCTCGCGCAGGTACCCCTCGCCGACGAGGCGCAGCAGCTCGGCGTACCGGTCGACGAACTCCTTGGCGCCCGGCTGATCGAGGACGTAGTCGCGCACCTGGGGGTCGCGGCCGGTGAACGGCCGCAGCGCCTCCACCCAGTGCGGGTTGGCCAGGAAGCGGCAGTCGGCGACCAGGTCCGCGTCCAGCGGCAGCCCATAGCGGTAGCCGAACGAGATGACCGTGGCGTTGAGCCGGTTGCCACCCGGCTGCCCGAAGGCGGCGTCGATCTTCGAGCGCAGCTCGTGGACGTTGAGGTCGGTGGTGTCGAGCACCAGGTCGGCCTCTCCGCGCAGCTCGGCGAGCAGCGCCCGCTCCCGGCTGATGCCGTCGACGACCCGGCCGTCGCCCTGCAGCGGGTGCGGGCGGCGGACGTGGTCGAACCGGCGGATCAGCGCGTCGTCGCTGGCTTCCAGGAACAGCACCCGCGGCCGGGTGCCGGCGGCGTCGAGCGCGTCGAGCGCCGCCCGCAGGTCGGCGAAGAACGCGCGGCCGCGCACGTCGACGACGACCGCGATCCGGCTGACGCCGCCGCCGGAGCGCCGGCCCAGCTCGGCCATCGTCGACAACAGCGCCGGTGGCAGGTTGTCGACGACGAACCAGCCCAGGTCCTCCAGGCACTTGGCCGCGGTGCTGCGGCCGGCGCCGGACAGCCCAGTGATTATCGCGAGATCCAGCGGCCCGCTGGGTGCGGCGGCGGTCACGGCGTATTCCCCCCTGTCACGGCGTGCTCTCCCTCTGTCGTCGAGTTCTCTGTCGTCGAGTTCTCCGTCAGGACCTCGCCCGTGAGCGGGTCGACTGCCGGCGCGGGTGCGGCGGGCGCCCCGGGGGCGCTCTGGGCGAGCGCCGCGACGACGGCGGCGGCGGTGCGCGGGCCGATCCCGGGCACGCCGGCGATCTCCTCGACGCTCGCCGCCCGCAGCTTCGCGACCGAGCCGAACGTGCGCAGCAGCGCCTTGCGCCTGGTCTCGCCCAGTCCCGGCACGCCGTCCAGCAGCGACGCCGTCATCGACGCGGACCGCTTCTGCCGGTGGTAGGTGATCGCGAACCGATGAGCCTCGTCCCGCACCCGCTGCAGCAGGTAGAGCGCCTCGCTGGTGCGCGGCAGGATGACCGGGTCTGGGTCGTCCGGCAGCCAGACCTCCTCCAGGCGCTTGGCGAGCCCGCACAGGGCCACCCCGCCAGGCCCCGATTCGATCCCCAGGTCCGCCAGCGCCCGCGCCGCCGCGGCGACCTGCGGGGGCCCGCCGTCGACGACGACCAGGTTCGGCGGGTAGGCGAACCTGCGGGGCCGCCCGTCGACCACCAGCGGCTCGCCGGCGGGGAGCTCGCTCGACCCCAGGGTCCCTGCCGGATCGGCGGACGGGGTCCCTGCCGGATCGGCGACAGGGTCCCTGCCCGATCGGCGGAGCCGATCTGGGAGGTCGGCGATCTGGGAGGTCGTGATCCGGGAGGTCAGCGCGCCCCCGCCGTCCTCGACGGTCAGGCCGGCTGGCCCGGCCTCGCTCCGGGCGTCCTCCTCCGTGCCGGGCAGCTCGCCTGTACGCGACCGTTCGGCCAGGTACCGGCTGAACCGCCGGCCAACCGTCTCGTACATGCTCGCGACGTCGTCCTGGCCGGCCACTCCCCGGATGGAGAAGCGCCGGTACTCGGACTTGCGGGGCAGGCCGTCCTCGAAGACGACCATGCTCGCCACGACGTTGGTGCCCTGGATGTTCGAGATGTCGAAGCACTCGATCCGCAGCGGCGCGTCGGCGAGGCCGAGCGCCTCCTGCAGTTCGGCGAGCGCCTGGCTACGCGCCGTCAGGTCACTCGCGCGCCGGGTGCGGTGCAGCATGAGCGCCTGCTTGGCGTTGCGCTCCACGGTCTCGAACAGCGTCCGCTTGTCGCCGCGGCGCGGGACGCGCACCTCGACCCGCCCGCCGCGGTAGCGGCCGAGCAGCTCGGCCACGGCCTCGGCGTCGGTCGGCAGCTCCGGGACGAGGACCTCCCGCGGGATGTCGGCCTGCCCCTCGCCGCCCGAAGGGGCACCGTCGCCCACGTCCTTGTCCCCCAGGTACTCCTGGGTGAGGAACTGCTCGACGAGGTCGGGGGTGCCAACGTCCGCCAGCTTGTCGACGACCCAGCCGCGCTGGCCGCGCACCCGGCCGTCGCGCACGTAGAAGACCTGGACCGCCGCCTCCAGCTCGTCGTCGGCGAACGCGACGACGTCGGCGTCGGTGCCATCGGGCAGCACGACAGCCTGCTTCTCCATCGCGCGGCGCAGCGCGCCGGCGTCGTCGCGCAGCCGGGCGGCCCGCTCGTAGTCCTGGGCGTCGGCGGCGTCCCGCATCTCCTTCTCCAGCCGGCGCAGGAACCTGCCGGTCTGGCCGCCCATGAAGTCACAGAAGTCATCGACGATCTGGCGGTGCTCGCTCGCTGTGACCCGTCCGACGCAGGGCGCGCTGCAGCGGTCGATGTAGCCGAGCAGGCACGGCCGGCCGACCTGCCCGGCGCGCTTGAAGACGCCGGCGGAGCAGGTACGCGCCGGGAACACCCGCAGCAGCAGGTCCAGCGTCTCCCTGATGGCCCAGGCGTGCGCATAGGGGCCGAAGTAGCGGACACCCTTGCGCTTCGGCCCGCGCATGACCTGGAGTCGCGGGAACTCCTCCTGCAGCGTCACGGCGAGACTCGGGTAGCTCTTGTCGTCGCGGTAGCGGACGTTGAACCGCGGGTCATACTCCTTGATCCAGGTGTACTCCAGCGCGAGCGCCTCGACCTCGGTGGACACGACGGTCCACTCGACGGAGCTCGCGGTGGTGACCATCGTGCGGGTGCGAGGATGCAGCGCATAGACGTCGGTGAAGTAGTTGGCGAGCCGGGCGCGCAGGTTCTTGGCCTTGCCGACGTAGAGGACGCGGCCATGAGGGTCCCGGAAGCGGTACACGCCCGGGGTCTCGGGGATCGAGCCCGGCGCGGGTCGGTAAGACGCCGGATCAGCCATAGGTCGAGCCTACGGCGGCCCGGGTCACGATCAGACAGCGCCTCCACGTAACCATTTCATCACGCAGAGCGTCGATACCCGCCTAGGGGTGCCCCGCGAACCCGACCGCTCCGTGTCCTTACCGTGTCTCGCGCACGGCGTACCGGGCCCCCACAGCCTTATGAAGTCCCTCGCGCGCCGCGTTCCTGGCGGCCCACGCGCGTCGCGGCGCCCGTCCGCCGCGCCGCCGTTCCCGGGCGCGGCGGTCGGCGCGGCGCGCGCACGGGTGAGCGGCCACCGCCCGCGAGAGCCAGGTCAGCCCGGCGAGCGGCGCGCCAGCGCCGAAAGACAGCTACAGGTGTGTGGCCGCCGATCGGGCGGGGCGGGGCCGCCGCCCCGTGGGACAGGCCCGCCCGCACGGGCCTCTTTTCTTTACCGCCCTTTCCCTACCCGTCCAGGCGCGGGCGAGGAGCACCACGTATCGTGGACGTAGCGTGCTTGCGCGAGTGCGCGCCGCCGCTGGGGGGTGGCGGCGCGCAGCGTGGCCGGCGTTGCCGCCGGGCGGATGGTGATGTCGCCGCAAGGCCTATGGCAGTGGGGCCGGAAGGCGCGCGTCGGTATTGCCATACCGCGTACGGCAGCAAGGGCGCATCACCGTAAGGGTGCACGGCTATAGGGGCGCATCCGCTGTCGGGGACCTCCCGCGAGAGCGCCACCAGGAAGACAGCACAGCGGCGATGACGCCGCGGGGCGCGGCTGCCTGTCGGCAAGCCGTCCGCATCCGGCTGGCACCTGGGACGCGACGCTGCGACCCTCAAATCAGCAACTGGGAAACTTGGCTGCTGGGAGAAAGCGTCGTCGTCGGCCTGGCAGGCGCATCAAGGGAGGGACCCACCCGTGCAGGGTCTGGACGTCAGCACCGAGTTCGTCGTCGACGACGCGTCGACGAGCGGGCGGGTCACTGTCCTCGTGGTCACCTGGCGTGCCTGCGACCCGCTGGCCGTCAGCATCACCCTGGTCTCCCGGCCCGACCACCCGGCGCTGCCCCAGGGCAACTGGGTGGCCCCGCGGGACGCGCTGCGCGCCGGGCTGGAGAAGCCCACTGGCGACGGCGACGTGCGCTTCACCCCCGACCCGCGCCGCGCCGAGGTGCAGCTGGAGCTCACCGACGGCGCCTCGCGCTCAACCGTCATCCTCGGCGCCGAACCGCTGCGCGACTTCCTGGAGCGCACCGAGCGGGTCGTCCCGGCCGGCCAGGAGCACCCCGAGCGCGAGCTCGACGCCGTCCTCGACGAGCTTCTCCGCGCCTGAGCGGGCGGTCAGCCCACAAGCAGCCCACAGGCGACGTCCGCCCGGCTGGCGCCGCCGCTTAGCTCAGTCCGAAGTCGCCAGGGTGCCGCTTGAGCACCCACTCAAGCGGGCGCGGTCCCTATGCGGAGTAACGGCCCGTCGCCAGGGTTCGAAACGTGACCGGCTGGGTGCCGCCCTGCTCGACCGTCCAGTACCGCTCGATGCCCGCCCGGGCGTACTCACTGGCCTTGTCCACGAGGTCGTTCTGCCGCGACCCGCGAGAGACGACCTCGATGACGACCTGAAGCCCGTCCACCGGGACGTAGACCGAGGCGACACCGACGTCGGGCGCGGCGTCCGACCACACCGTCAGGTCGGGCTGGCGACCGCCGCCCGTGTAGATGCCAAGGTCGGTCCGCAGCCGCTCCTCGTCGGACCCGTTCCGCAGGAACCAGGCGGTCAGCCGCATGACGATGCGGGAGTGCTCCGGTGTCGGCGTCATCATGACCCGCAGCTCCCCCTCGTCACTGAGCTCGTAGCGATGCAGTTCGTCGGCCTCTCCCATGGCGGCCACATCGCCAAGCGTGATCTCAGCGGGAACACTGATCATGGTCATGCGCCGATTGTCCCCGCTCACGTCCTCGATCGCCACCAGGACGCGGTAGTGCATGATCGTAGAGGCGGCCTGGCCGGGCCGGGCACGGAGGGTGAGGGCAGATGACGGCGGCGGGCAGCCCGGCGGCGGATGAGGATCGGCGCCCGACGGTGCGGTCGCGACCGGGTCGGGGCCCGACCCGGCTGACCTGTCTCGGGCGGGAGGCCCGGCCGGCGTTCGAGGCCGTGACGAGCGCCTCGGTGGTCGCCGTCGACGACGACGGCCGGTTGGTGCTCGCGGAGCTCGCGCGCGGGCTCGACCTGCCCGGCGGGCACGTCCAGTGGCGCGACACGTCGCCCGAGGAGACGGCCCGCCGCGAGGCGCTCGAGGAGATCAGGGCCGAGCTGGGCGAGCTGACGCTGGTCGAGGTCATCGAGTCGGACTACTTCGGCCCGGACGACCTGACCTATATGATCATCTATGTCGCCCGGGTCCACCGCCTGCTCCCCTGGACGGACGGTCACGAGTCGGCGGGCCGGGTCCTCCTGCCGCCCGCCGAGTTCCTGGCCGGATACCGCGGCACCCGGCCCGGCCTGATGCGCCACCTCGTCACGTCCGCCCTCGCCGCGCTGTCCGCCGGCTAGAGGGCCAAAGGGTGTGCGAAAATGATCTTCCTTCGCACACCCGGCGGCCGTTGTCCCCAGGATCACTAACAGACCGGATCAGGAGACTCCCGGCGGCCACGACTGTCGCCGGGCCCATACCGGCCGCTCTCGGCCGGCTCGGCACGGAAGGTGCCGGCCGGGTCGACAGCGCTGCCGGTTCTGGGCCGCCGTCAGTCGACGCCGGCGGCGGTCATGCCGCGGAGCTCCTTCTTGAGTTCGGCGATCTCGTCGCGCAGGCGGGCGGCGAGCTCGAACTGGAGCTCCTTGGCGGCCTCGTGCATCTGGTCGTCGAGCTGGCGGATCAGGTTGGCCAGGTCGTGGCGGGGCATGCCGGCGAGCTCCGCGGCGTAGCGGCCGACGGCGTCCTGCCTGCCGGTGCGCGACTTCATGCCGGGCACCGGGGCCTTGCCCCGCGACTGCGCCCGGCCGCCGCCGTACAGCTCGCCCTCGGAGTTCTCCCGGACCATGTCGTCGAGGATGTCGATGACCTTCTTGCGCAGCGGCTGTGGGTCGACGCCCATCTTCTCGTTGAAGGCGATCTGCAGCGCGCGGCGGCGGTTCGTCTCCTCGATGGCCGTACGCATCGACGGGGTGATCTTGTCGGCGTACATGTGCACCTGGCCGGCGACGTTGCGGGCCGCGCGGCCGATCGTCTGGATCAGTGACCGCTCGGAACGCAGGAAGCCCTCCTTGTCGGCGTCCAGGATCGACACGAGCGACACCTCGGGCAGGTCGAGGCCCTCGCGCAGCAGGTTGATGCCGACCAGCACGTCGTAGTCGCCGCGGCGCAGCTCGGTGAGCAGCTCCACCCGGCGCAGCGTGTCCACCTCGCTGTGCAGGTAGCGCACCCGGATGCCGAGCTCCAGCAGGTAGTCGGTGAGGTCCTCGGACATCTTCTTGGTGAGCGTGGTGACGAGGACCCGTTCGTCACGCTCCGCCCGCTGCCGGATCTCGTGGACGAGGTCGTCGATCTGGCCCTTCGTCGGCTTGAGGACGATCTCCGGGTCGATCAGCCCGGTCGGCCGGATGATCTGCTCGACGACACCGTCCGCGCACCCCAGTTCGTACGGGCCGGGTGTCGCCGACAGATAGACGGTCTGGCCGATGCGCTCCAGGAACTCCTCCCAGCGCAGCGGCCGGTTGTCCATCGCCGACGGCAGCCGGAAGCCGTGGTCGACCAGGTTGCGCTTCCGGGACATGTCGCCCTCGTACATGCCGCCGATCTGCGGCACCGTGTTGTGCGACTCGTCGATGACCAGCAGGAAGTCGTCGGGGAAGTAGTCGAGCAGCGTGTGCGGCGCGGTGCCGGCGGCGCGGCCGTCGATGTGGCGCGAGTAGTTCTCGATGCCGGAGCAGAACCCGACCTGGCGCATCATCTCGATGTCGTAGGTGGTCCGCATCCGCATCCGCTGCGCCTCCAGCAGCTTGCCCTGCCCCTCCAGCGTCTCCAGCCGGGCGGCCAGCTCCTCCTCGATGCCGGCGATCGCCCGTTCCATCCGCTCGGGGCCCGCGACGTAGTGGGTCGCCGGGAAGACGTGGACCTGCTGCACCTCGCGGACGATCTCGCCGGTCAGCGGGTGCAGGTACGAGAGCCGTTCGATCTCGTCGCCGAACAACTCGATGCGCACCGCCAGCTCTTCGTACACGGGGAACACCTCGACCGTGTCGCCGCGCACCCGGAACGTGCCGCGGGTGAACGCCAGGTCGTTGCGGGCGTACTGGACGTCGACGAGCCGGCGCAGCAGGATGTCGCGGTCGATCTCCTCGCCGACGGTCAGCCGGACCATCCGGTCGATGTACTCCTGCGGAGTCCCGAGGCCGTAGATGCAGCTCACGGAGGCGACGACGACCGTGTCCCGGCGGGTGAGCAGGCTCATCGTCGCCGAGTGGCGTAGCCGCTCGACCTCCTCGTTGATCGAGGAGTCCTTCTCGATGTAGGTGTCGGTCTGGGCGATATACGCCTCAGGCTGGTAGTAGTCGTAGTAAGAGACGAAGTACTCGACCGCGTTGTTGGGCAGCAGCTCGCGGAACTCGTTGGCCAGCTGGGCCGCGAGCGTCTTGTTCGGCGCCATCACCAACGTCGGGCGCTGTAGCTCCTCGATGAGCCACGCCGTCGTCGCGGACTTGCCGGTGCCGGTCGCGCCGAGCAGGACGACGTTCTTCTCGTCGGCTCTGATGCGCCGCGCCAGCTCCTTGATCGCCGCCGGCTGGTCGCCGGACGGCTGGTAGTCGGAGACGACCGTGAAGGGCGCGCTGGAGCGCTCCACGCTCAGGGTGGGGCGTTCGAACGTCGTGCTCATGTCTTCCAGAACACCACAAGGCTCCGACAAGTTTCCGAGGCGAGTGGCCGGATCCGTTGGAGGACCACATGATCCCTGGTACTGGAGGCGAGATCGCCGGTTCGGGCGGGAGGGCTAGGGGCACGACAGACGTTGAGTGAGCGTAGGGCAACAGCGCAGGGCAAATCTGCGCAGGCAACCTCGAAAGGAGCCGCAGGCGCAATGACCACCCATGACGCGGGCCGGGGCGGGCGGCTGCCCCGGATCACCGTGCGTCCGGGGCTGGCTGTCTCGGTCGCGGTCGTCACCGCGCTGCTCGGCTGGCTGACGCTGCCGGTCACCGTCCCGAACCGGACGGGGTCCGCGTACTTCAGTGCCGGCCTGCTGGGCGCTCTCCTGCTGCTGGCGATCCTGGTCGCCGCTGACCTGCTGCGGTCCGTCGCGGCCCGGCGGGCCGGGCTCGACGTCCACGCGATCGTGCTCGGCGCGTTCGGCAGCCGGCTCGTGCTCGCCCGGCCGTCAGCGCCGGGCGGCTGGCACCGCCCCGACGACGAGATCGTCTGGGGAGTCCCCGCGGAGCCCTACCCGGCGGAGCCCTCCAGCGGCGCGCAGCGGCCGGGCACGCCGGCCGAGCCTCGCGAGGCGGCCGGCGGGAGCCAGCCCTGGCCGGGCGGGCTCGACCCGCGGGCGGACGCGGCCATCGCCCGCGCGGGCCTGCTGACGACGGGCCTGCTCGGCGCGGTCCTCGTGACGCTCGGCGCGCTCGCGCCCGGGGGGACGCTCGCCCTCGCCGCGCAGGTGGCGCTGTGGGTGGGGACGTTCATCCTGCTCATCACCCTGGTCGACCTGCTGCCGTCGCCCCGCACCCCCGGCGGGCGGATCCTGGCCGCGTTCGTGCTGCGCCGTACCGGAGACCCCCGCCGGGCGGAGGCGGTCGTCGCGCGGACCGGCGTCTTCATCGGGTGGGCGATGATCGCCGCGGGTGTCGCCGCCTGCTTCCTCGTCGGGCTGATCGGGCTGTGGGCGGTGCTGCTGGGCTGGATGGCGCTGGGCACCTCCCGGCTGGCGCAGGCGCGCCAGCGCGCCGGCACCGCGCTCGAGGGCGTGTTCGTCCGCGATGTCATGCTCCCGCCGCCACCCCGGCTGTCGTCGTGGCAGACCGTGGACGAGGCCCTGCGCTCCGTCGCGGCGCCGGGGAGTGCGGTGTCCAGCGTGTTCACCGTGCATGACTTCGACGAGTCGCTGGCCGGGGTCGCGCTGGCGCGTGCCCTGGCCGCCGTGCCGCTCGACGACCGCGGCCTCGCCAGGGTGAGCCGGGTGACGATCCCCCTGTCCTCGGTCCCCACGGCGCGTCCCGACGAGCCGCTGACGATCGTCGCCCCCCGGCTCGCCAGCCGGCCCGCCGCCGGCTACGTCCTGGTCCTCGACGAGGAGCAGCCCGACGAGCGGGGACGTCCCCGGGTGGTCGGGCTGGTCGGGCCGGCGGAGATCCGCCGCGCGATCGAGACGGCCCCACTGCGCGGCCGCACCGTGATCCCCTCCAGCTTCGGCCGCCCCAACCACCACCCTGGCCGCTGAGCCCGGCGCCCGGCCACGCAGCCGGGCCGCCGGGGCGCCCGCCCGGGGCTCAGGCGCGGGGGCTGGGGGCCGGGTAGACGGAGAAGGCCACGCGGGGCTGGATGGGCGTGGTGGTGAGTTCGGCGCGCTCGATGCGGTCCCAGCGGAACCAGCGCGGCGCGTTCTTGTCCAGGCACCACGTCATCAGGTACCAGTTGCCGCGGGCATAGGCGAAGGCGTGCGGCTCGATCCGCCGGTGGCTCGGTTTCCCGGCCGCGTCGACGTAGTCGATGCTGACGGCGACCCCGTCGCGCATGGCGTCCTCTATGACCGGGGTGGCCGGCGTGCGCGGCAGCCCGTCGGGCCGGTTCCACGTCCGGGAGGCAAGCTCCGTGACCTTGTCGTGGCCCGCGGGGCCGAGCGCGGTGAGCACCTTGTGCAGCGCCTCCCGGGCGGCGTCGCTCGCCGGGCCCTGCGGCAGCGCGACCAGCGCCACCGCGGCGGCGGCGGCCTCGTCCTCGGTCAGCACGACCGGAAGCGGCTCAGCACCGGCCGCCGACGGCGCGGCGACGGCGGCCGCTCGCTCCTTCGACTTCTCCTTGCTCACATTGTCAGCCTGCCACGTTTGCGCACGTCGCAAGCCCAGGGCTCCCGACTTCACCCGACCTGCCGACCGCCCTACCAGCCGCGGGTGCGCCATTCGGCCAGGTGGGGGCGCTCGCGGCCAAGGGTGCTGTCCTTGCCGTGGCCCGGGTAGATCCAGGTGGTGTCCGGCAGTGGGCCGAAGACCTTCGTCTCCAGGCCGTCCATCAGGGAGGTGAAGGCGGCCGCGTCGTTGCGCGTGTTCCCCGGCCCGCCCGGGAAGAGGCAGTCGCCCGTGAAGAGGTGCGGGGCGGCCGGGTCGGCGTCGTGGAGCAGGGCGATCGAGCCAGGGGTGTGGCCGACCAGGTGGATCGCCCGCAGGGTGACCTCGCCGACCCGGACCGCCTCGCCGTCGCGCAGCAGCGCCGCGGTGGGCACCGGGATCGCGGGCGCGTCGTCCGGGTGGGCGACGGTGGTCGCGCCGGTGGCCGCGACGATGTCGGAGAGCGCCTGGATGTGGTCGGCGTGGCGGTGCGTGGTCACCACGGTGGCCAGGCCCTCGTCGCCAATCACGCGCAGCAGGGTGTCCGGCTCGTTGGCCGCGTCGATGAGCAGCTGCTCGCCGGTCGCGGTGCAGCGCAGCAGGTAGCAGTTGTTGTCGAACGGGCCGACCGCGACCTTGGTGACCGTCAGGCCGGGCAGCTCCCGGACGTCCGCCGGCCCGCCCACCGTGACATCGCCCGTGTACCCGCGCACGCTCATCGTTCCTCCAGCACTGCCACCGGCGGCCCGCGGCCGCGCCCGATGTTTCCGGCGTCGTCATTCTCTCCGAGGGCCGCCAAAGCCCGCCGGGCGCGGCGGGATGTCGTCGAGGCCGGCGAGCGCGATCCGGGTCCTGGTAGGAACCGCGTGCCAGCGCGACCGGGCGGCGGGCTCCCGCCCGGGCAGCGTGGCCGCCTGGAGCAGGCCGGCGAGGATCCAGGCGGACCTTCTGGCGTCGGGCCACCGGCCTAGGACCGCCTTGCGGCCGGTCAACAGGGCGAGCTGCGCCGCGTGGACGGGCAGCCAGCCGCGGCCGATGGTCTCGCGGTGGCGCAGGGCGTAGGCCACGGCCGCCCGGCCGAGCTCGCGCTGGAGCTCCGCGTCCCGGCCCGCGGTGCCACCGCCGGTGTGGAGTACCGGCCAGGCATCGCCGCACCAGTCGATCCGCCCGCCGGTTGCGAGCAGCCGGGCGAACAGGTCCGTCTCCTCGTAGTACAGCCAGAAGGATGGGTCGAAGCCGCCGATCCGCAGGAACGCGGACCCGCGAATCGCGAAGAACGCCCCGACCGGGTACCGCAGCGCCGGCCAGCGCACCACCGCTGCGGCCTCCCCGCGCAGCGCGGTGAAGGCGCTGGTGCCGATGGTCGGCAGCACCGCGGTCGACCGCCCCGGGCCGCCGTCGTCCGTGCGGATCGCGAACCCGAGGACGTCGACGTCGGCGGGCGCCTGGGCCAGGAGCTTCGGCAGCATCTCCTGGGTGTCAGGGGGAATGGTGACGTCGCTGTTGACGACCAGCAGCCAGTCCGGAATGCCGCCGGATGAGCCGTCGCCCGGCGGCGGGGCCGCCAGGGCACGCTTGACGGCGAGGTTCACCGCCGCGCCGTAGCCGATGTTGCCGTGCTCGGCGTACACCCGCACGCCATCGGGCACGGTGCCGTGCTGCCCGCCGAGCTTGTTCTCGACGAGCGCGACCTGGCAGCCCGCCATGCCGGCGAGCGCGCTGAGTAGTCCATTCAGGTGGGGCGAGCCGCCGTAGGAGACGACGACCGCGAGCAGGCTGTGCAATATTCCGCCCTCCTGGGCGCGGGCCAGCCGCTATTCGTCGTGATTTCTGCGACCAGCGTTCCTGACGACCGGACCCACCGTAACCACCCGGGACGGGCACGCGCGGAAATTCTTTCCGGCGAGTCGGGGAAACAGTATGACGCCGGTCACGTCGTACCAACTGGCTATCTCATCCCAAGTTTCGTTCCGACCAGATGAAGCATAGGCAGCATACGGATCCGAATCGTGGCCGGAGGGGCGAAAAGACTCATTGTGTCCACCCTGGAATCGCTAAGCCGATCACGGAGATCCCACTCCACCCGGGCCGCGGACGGGGTGGTGGAGCGGAGCTCGACCCACCGCGGCCGGAGGCCGTCCTCGGCGCGACGAGGGCATGCGGGGGTCGAAACGCCGCCCGTCCCGCTCCGCGTCCGCCGCCCGCCGGGCTCGCACCCGGTCCGCACCGGTCCGCACCGGCTCGGATGGTGGCCCCGGCGTGGCCCCTCCGCGGACACTCTCATACCGGCCGCTAGTATCGAACGGACGTTCGGGAAGGCGTCCCGCGTCCGAGAAGTGTCGTATCCCATCCGTACGCTGGGAGTGCCTTTGCTCGGGTCCGGGTTGTCCGTACCGAGGTGAGCACCGGGCAAGGAGCATCGCCGGGCCAGGACCACGGGTCTGAACCCGCGGTCGGCGTTCCGGGTGCCGTGGTGCTGTCCCTCGGCCTCAGGACGCGATGCCGGGTCTGGCGCGGGTGGGGCCGACGAAGCCGAGAAGACGTGAGGGAACGCGGATGACGGATCGTCTCGTCGTGCGGGGTGCGCGCGAACACAACCTGCGTGACGTCGACCTCGATCTTCCCCGCGAAGGGCTGATCGTCTTCACCGGGCTGTCCGGCTCGGGGAAGTCCAGCCTGGCGTTCGACACGATCTTCGCCGAGGGCCAGCGGCGCTACGTCGAGTCGCTGTCGGCCTACGCCCGCCAGTTCCTCGGGCAGATGGACAAGCCGGACGTCGACTTCATCGAGGGCCTGTCGCCGGCCGTCTCGATCGACCAGAAGTCGACCTCCCGCAACCCGCGCTCGACGGTCGGCACCATCACCGAGGTCTATGACTACCTGCGGCTGCTGTTCGCCCGGGCCGGCCGCCCGCACTGCCCGAAGTGCGGCCGGCCGATCGCGAGGCAGACCCCGCAGCAGATCGTCGACCGGCTGATGGAGCTCCCCGAGGGCACCCGTTTCCAGGTGCTCGCCCCCGTGATCCGCGGGCGCAAGGGCGAGTACGTCGACCTGTTCGCCGAGCTGCAAGGCTCCGGCTTCGCCCGCGCCCGGGTGAACGGCAAGGTCATCCCGCTGACCGACCCGCCGAAGCTGGAGAAGCAGAAGAAGCACACGATCGAGGTCGTCGTCGACCGGCTCGCGATCAAGGAGTCCGCCAAGCGACGGCTCACCGACTCGGTCGAGACGGCGCTGCGCCTCGGCAACGGCCTGGTGCTGCTCGACTTCGTCGACCGGGACCCACAGGACGAGGACCGCGAGCGGATGTACTCCGAGCACCTGGCCTGCCTCTACGACGACCTGTCGTTCGAGGAGCTCGAGCCGCGCTCGTTCTCGTTCAACACTCCCTACGGGGCCTGCCCCGAGTGCACCGGCCTCGGCACCCGCAAGGAGGTCGACCCGGAGCTCGTCATCGCCGACCCGACGCTGTCGCTCGCCGGCGGCGCGATCGGCCCCTGGGCCGGCGGGCACAACAAGGAGTACTTCGAACGGCTGCTGTCCGCGCTGGCCGAGGACCTCCACTTCTCGATGGACACCCCGTGGGAGGCGCTGCCCGACCGGGCCCGCCGGGCGGTGCTACACGGCAGCGGCGACACCGAGATCCACGTCGGCTACACCAACCGCTACGGCCGCAAGCGCTCGTACTACACGAGCTTCGAGGGCGTCATCCCGTTCCTGGAACGCCGCCTGCGCGAGGCCGAGTCGGACACGAGCCGCGAGCGCTACGAGGGCTACATGCGCGACGTGCCGTGCCCGTCGTGCCGCGGTGCCCGGCTCAAGCCCGAGTCGCTCGCGGTCACGGTGGGCGGCCGTTCGATCGCCGAGGTCTCGGGGATGTCAATCGGCGAGTGCGCCGAGTTCCTCAAGGACCTCGACCTGACCGAGCGGGAGCGCTCGATCGGCGGCCGGGTGCTGAAGGAGATCGACGCGCGGCTCGCGTTCCTGCTCGACGTCGGCCTCGACTACCTCTCCCTCGACCGCGCGGCCGGCACCCTCGCCGGCGGCGAGGCGCAGCGGATCCGGCTGGCGACGCAGATCGGCTCCGGCCTCGTCGGCGTGCTCTACGTCCTGGACGAGCCGTCGATCGGGCTGCACCAGCGTGACAACCGCCGGCTCATCAGGACGCTGGTGCGGCTGCGCGACCTGGGCAACACGCTGATCGTCGTCGAGCACGACGAGGACACCATCCTCGCCTCCGACTGGGTCGTCGACATCGGCCCGGGCGCCGGCGAGCACGGCGGCCGGATCGTCGTGTCGGGAACCGTCGCCGACCTCCTCGCCAGCGAGGAGTCGCTGACCGGCGCGTACCTGGCCGGCCGGCGGTCCATCGCCGTCCCGGCGGTGCGCCGCCCGCAGACAAAGGGCCGGACGCTCACGGTCCACGGCGCCCGCGAGCACAACCTGCGCGACGTCACCGTCTCGTTCCCGCTCGGCTGCCTGGTCGCCGTCACCGGCGTCTCCGGGTCCGGCAAGTCGACCCTGGTCAACGACATCCTGGCCGCGGTGCTGGCGAACAAGCTCAACGGCGCCCGCGAGGTCCCCGGCCGGCACCGCACCGTGTCCGGCCTCGACCACCTTGACAAGGCCGTCCGCGTCGACCAGTCGCCGATCGGGCGGACCCCGCGCTCCAACCCGGCGACCTACACCGGCGTGTTCGACCACATCCGGCGACTGTTCGCCGAGACCACCGAGGCGAAGGTCCGCGGCTACCTGCCCGGCCGGTTCTCGTTCAACGTCAAGGGCGGCCGCTGCGAGGCGTGCTCCGGCGACGGCACGATCAAGATCGAGATGAACTTCCTGCCGGACGTGTACGTCCCCTGCGAGGTGTGCGCCGGCGCCCGGTACAACCGGGAGACCCTCGAGGTCCACTACAAGGGCAGGAGCATCGCCGAGGTCCTCGACATGCCTATCGAGGAGGCCGCCGAGTTCTTCGCCGCCGTCCCGGCGATCGCCCGCCATCTGCGCACGCTCAACGACGTCGGCCTCGGCTATGTCCGGCTCGGCCAGTCGGCGCCGACGCTGTCCGGCGGCGAGGCGCAGCGGGTCAAGCTCGCCTCCGAGCTGCAGCGCCGCTCCACCGGGCGCACCGTCTACGTCCTCGACGAGCCGACCACCGGCCTGCACTTCGAGGACATCCGCAAGCTGCTCGGCGTGCTCGGCCGCCTCGTCGACGCCGGCAACACCGTCATCGTCATCGAGCACAACCTCGACGTCATCAAGACGGCGGACTGGATCATCGACATGGGTCCCGAGGGCGGCACCGGCGGCGGCCGGGTCGTCGCCGAGGGCACCCCGGAGACGGTCGCCGCGAACGCGGCCAGCCACACCGGCGTCTTCCTCAACGAGATCTTCGCCGGCCGCGCCGAGAAATCCGCTACCGCAGACGCCGCCCAGCTCACCGCCGTCATCGGCGCCACCAGCGCCGCTTAACACCGCAACCATTCAGCGCGACCCAGGCCAAGCCAGGTGACGGCGCCGCTAGCGCGGCGTCAGCCCAGCCACGTCCTCGGCCCGGCACCACACCGACCCGGCTATACGCCAGCATCCGGTACCACGCCCGGAGGGCGCTCCGCGCCCGACCGGCGACGCGGCGAGCGGTCGCGCCAGCGACCTTCGAGCCAGCGTCGCCCTACTTGGGCAGGTGGACGACGAGTTCGACGCGGCGGTTGAAGCGCTGGGCCGCGGGGTTGGGGGAGCCGTCCGGGTTGGTCTCCAGGACCAGCGGGTGCGTGCTGCCGAGCCCGACCGACGTGACCGAGGCGGCCTGGACCCCGTGGTCGGTGAAGTAGCGCTGGACGGTCGCCGCCCGGCGTTCCGACAGGGGCTGGTTGACGCTCGCCGAGCCGGTCGCGTCGGTGTGGCCGCGCACCTGGATGTCGCCGCCGGCGTAGTGCGCGTTGATCAGCCTGATGGTCGCGTCCATCGTGTCCGTGCTGCCGATGACGTCACTGCCGGTCTCGAACAGGCCGTCACTGTTGAAGATCAGGATGAAGACCTCGCGGCCGGCATCGTCGACGGCCTGGAGGTTCTCGCCCGAGATGCCGCTGAGGTCGACGTCGTCGGGCCCGGGCAGGCGGTAGAGCGAGTCCGGCACCAGCGTGGTCCCGTCCTCCGGGGTGTGGGCGTACCCGCTGAAGTCCCCGCAGGGGATGCGCAGCACCAGCCCGCCGCCGAAGTCCTGGGTGCCGCACGTGGGGTCGGGGGTGCCGTCATCGTTGAGGTCGAACACGCCCGGTTGCGCTCCCGGCGGCAACGACGCGTCCGCGGACGGTTCTTCGGACGGCGGGGCCGGCGACAGCGCGGCTGTCGCGGCGGTGCTCGGCGCGCTCGGGGTGGACGTTTCCCCTGGCGACCCCGAGGAACCCCCGCAACCACCGGCGAACAGCAGTCCAGTCGCGACGGTCGCCAGCAACGGTATTGCGATCTTTCGCTTCATCCCGTTCCTCCCCCAAACAGCACGATGAGGAGAAGTTAGGCGGAGTCAGTCCCCTGAGCATCGCCATGCCGGGTAGCTGACAGAGCGGAGCGCACCTTCGGGCCCCCGGCCGCCGCACTGTCCGCGGCGAGCGACTGTCCGTAAACTGAGTGCCCATGTCGGTGGTTGACCCGGAAAGGCTGGAAAGGCTGCTCGCGGCCGAGACCGCCCGATTCGTCGAAACCCATCCGGCCGCCGGAGCGGCGTACGAGCGGGCCCGCGGCTCACAGCTCGCCGGAGTCCCGATGAACTGGATGACCCGCTGGCCCGGCAGCTACCCGGTGGTGGTGTCGTCCGCGTCCGGGTGCCGGCTCACCGACGTCGACGGGCACAGCTATGTGGACTTCTGCCTCGACGACACCGGGGCGATGGCCGGCCACTGCCCGGCTCCGACCGTCGCCGCGGTCGCGGCGCAGGCGGCCTCGCCGTCCCGGCTACCCGGCGGGCACCGGGCCGGGGAGCACGCGCAGGCCCGGGGCGTCGTCCCAGCCGGTGACGATGAGCAGGCCGAGCAGCCAGGGCGCGGCGGCGTGCAGCACGAGGCGCCGCCCATCGCGGTTCAGGTTGCCCGCGGAGGCCACCAGCGCCCGCAGGCCGCCGACGTCGACGCGGCGCAGCCGCGCCAGGTCGACGCGGACGTCGCCGCGGCCGTGGTGGGCGACCTTCGCGAGCGTGCCGACGAGCGCCGGCAGTACCGAGACGTCGATGTCGCCGTCGATCGAGAGCATCGGTGGCTCGAAGGTGGCGGCGACGCGCATCGCGCCGGTCTGGATCTCCAGCCGCTCGGCGTCGAAGCTGTGGAAGGCGGACTGCGCCGGATCTGCCGGGCCTGCCGGCTCGGCGGGGCCGACGGGTCCCGCCGGGCTCGCGAGGCCTGTGAGGTCGTCGTTTGGAACCGCTCTGACGTCGGGCACGCATGCCCTCCCTGTTCCACTGGGACCAGTGGCCACGGAGTGACACGCGGCCACTGGCCGGCCGGAACCGCCATGTGCCGGAACGTATTGTCCAACGAACAGGACCCACCGTAAGGTCCGTTCCGGTGAACGTCCTCCGTCCACGAGCCATGACCATGACGGTCGCGGCGGTCCCGTCCCGGTTCAGCCCTTGACGCAGAGGACGGCACGCAGCCGCGCGACCACCTCGACAAGATCGCCGCTGAAGCCGATGACCTCGTCGATGTCCTTGTAGGCGGCGGGGATCTCGTCAAGCACGCCGGGGTCGGTGCGGCATTCGACGCCGGCCGTCTGGGCGAGCAGGTCGTCGACGGTGAACGTCTTGCGCGCCTTGGACCGGCTCATCCGCCGCCCGGCGCCGTGCGGCGCGGACGCGAACGCCTCCGGGTTGCCCAGACCGCGGACGATGTACGAGCCGGTACCCATGGAGCCCGGGATGATGCCGTACTCGCCGGCCCGCGCCGAGATCGCGCCCTTGCGGGTTACCAGCACGTCGGCGCCGTAGTGGTGCTCCTCCGCGACGTAGTTGTGGTGGCAGTTGACGTTCGCGAAGGCCGCCTCGCCGGTGTGCGGGCCCTCGGCCGGCGGGCACGGGACCCGCAGCGACGGGAAGAAACCGCGCAGCGCGTCGGCGTAGAGCGCGAGCATGGTCTGCCGGTTGCGCCACGCGTACTCCTGCGCCCAGCGCAGGTCGTGGCGGTAGGCGGCCATCTCCGGCGTGCCCGCGAGGAACACCGCGAGGTCCCGGTCGGGCAGGCCGGTGTTGTGCGCCAGACCCTTGGCGACGCTGATGTGCGCGTCGGCGATCTCCTTGCCGATGTTGCGGGAGCCGGAGTGCAGCATCATCCAGACCGCGTCGTCGGCATCGAGGCACAGCTCGATGAAATGGTTACCCGACCCTAGGGTGCCGAGCTGCGTCATCGCCTTGCCCAGCAGGCCCGAGACCTTCGGGTGCAGGCCTGGGAAGGCATCCCAGAGGTCGGCGCTGCGGCGGACCCTGGTGGACACGGCGGCGTGATGGCGGTGCCCGACCGGGATGGCGGCCTCAATGGCGGACCGCACCGCGCCCAGGTCGTCCGGCAGGTCGGACGCGGTCAGGCTCGTGCGAAGCGCGGCCATCCCGCAGCCGATGTCGACGCCGACCGCGGCCGGGGAGACGGCTTCCCGCATCGCCACGACCGAGCCGACCGTCGCGCCCTTGCCCAGGTGCACGTCCGGCATGACCGCTACGTGGTGGTGGATGTAGGGAAGTGAGGCGATCGCGCGCAGCTGGTCCAGAGCGGCGCTCTCCACGCCCTCCGGCCGGGTCCACATCCAGATCGGCGCCCGCCCACCACCGAGCCGGGCCACGGGGCTCATGACTGTTGCTCCTGCTTCCATGCGGCGGGCAGGCGTTCCGCTCGCGGGCCGTCCGTCCGCGCGTTGTCGTCGCCGGGAAGCCTGCCCGGCTCAGGTATGCGCGCCGGATCAGCATGCGGGACCGTCCGACAACGGACAAATCGTTTTCCGGCCGCGGCCGACCTGCCCCAACGCCCAGGCCGCTCAAGCCGTTCAGGCGACCCAAGCCGCCCAGTCCACGTTGACCCCGGCGACCGCCGGGCACCCGCGAGCATGCGTCCGCCGGCCGGGGCTCGGGCGCCCTCGGCCGGCGTGCGGGGAGAACCGGGCGTCGGACCCGGCTGGTGACTACCGCATGTCGATGTGCGAGCGGTCGCGGCTGTGGGAACGGCGGCCAGCACCGCCGAACAGTGACGGCCCGCCGCCGACGCCACCGCCCCCGGTGCGCCTGCGCAGGAAGAACGGGGAGGCCAGCGCGACGAGCCCACAGGCGACGCCGATCTGAAGAATATGGCGGATCCAGTCAATTCCGCCGGTGTGGCGTACCCCGATCGCGCCGGCGATGACATTACCGACAAGGGCGCCGATAATGCCCAGGCAGACGGTCGCCCACAGCGGGACGCTCCCCCGGCGCATCAGCGCGCGGGCGAGCAGGCCGACGATCGCCCCGCCGATCACGATCCACAGGATTTGGAACACGGCAGCCTCCGACGTGCTCGACGGTAAGGCCAGTGGAATACCCGGGACCTCGCCCCGGAAACGCTGGGCGAGAGGCGCGAAAGCCAAAAGGAATCTTCGCGAGAACCGGCCGCGCCCGCCCTGGGCCATTTCTCGAGGCCGTCGATCGTCAAACGGATGAGTTGGTCCCTGATGGCGGACCGAGACCCGGTCGGCGCAGGAACCGGGCGGCTTTTGACGGGGCTCCACCCGCCAGGTCACGGGAGTCCGATCGCATGCCCAGTCGACGATCTTCGACGCGCCGCGCGGGCGAGATGCCAGACTGATCGCGGGCCAGGTATGTACAAAGTGGACAAAATAGGGCATGGAGCGCCGGCCCGCATACCCACGCAGCGATCACGGTCTGGGCTCCGCGCGCCGGGCGCCGGTGATCGCGGGTCGGGTATTGGGAACAGGCGCGGGGGGCGGCGGACAGTGACCGCCGCGGGGCAGGAGAGGGCCTAGAGGGCCAAAGGGTGTGCGAAAATGATCTTCTTTCGCACACCCGGCGGCCGTTGTCCCCAGGATCACTAACGGGAGGCGGGCAGCAGCGGGGCCCGGGAGAGCAGCTGGACGAGGTCCCTGGCCTCGGCGGGAACCGGCTCCGCGAAGTGGTGCAACCCGCGGCGGCCACCCGCGTCGACCTCGACCGCGTAGGTGAACCGGTCGGGCCCGGTGGCCCCGACCGGCCCGGAGGCCGCCGGGAGCGCGGCGACGAGCGCCCGCAGGCGGTCCGCCTCCGCGGCCGGCAGGTCATCGGTGTCCAGGCCGCGCCGGATCGTCCGGCCGGCGAACCCGCCGGATCGTTCCAGCACGACTCGCACCCGCTCGGCCCCAGCCATACGGCGATTGTCCTCCCCGCGCACACGACGGTTGAGCCTCCGGCCGCCGGAGGCCCGACGAGGTACCCGACCCGGAAGGGTCGCCAGCCCCGCGTGCCCCGGCGAAACCGGATGCGGGCTGTCAGATACTGACGCCGGCTCAGATCTTGACGCCGACCGCCCGCCAGGCGTCCCCGACGACCTTGGCGGCGTCGGCGTCGAAGAGCGTCCTGGCCTGGGTGACCGTCACGTTCGCGAACGCGACGAACGAGGCGTTCGAGCGCAGCTGCGGCGAGCGCAGCGTCTCGTACCAGATCTTGCCGGCCTTCTCCCAGGCGTGGCCGCCGAAGGTGACCGCGGCGTTGTAGAACGCCTTGTTCGGGATACCCGAGTTGGTGTGCACGCCGCCGTTGTCCGAGGTGGTGCGGACGTAGCCGGACATGTTCGCCGGCTGGTCGTCCTTGCCCAGGACCGGGTCGTCGAACGCGGTTCCCGGCGCCTTCATCGAACGCAGCGCCACCCCTTGCACGCCAGGGGCCAGCAGGCCCTCACCGATCAGCCAGTCGGCGTCCCCGGCCTTCTGGCCCAGCTTGTACTGCTTCACCAGGGACCCGAACACGTCGCTGACCGACTCGTTGAGCGCGCCCGCCTGGTTCAGGTAGGTGAGCCCCGCCTCGTCCTCGGTCACGCCATGCGTGAGCTCGTGGCCGATGACGTCAAGCGAGATCGTGAACCGGTTGAACAGCTCGCCGTCGCCGTCGCCGAAGACCATCTGCTCGCCGTTCCAGAAGGCGTTGTCGTAGTGGTCGCCGTAGTGGACCGTCGCGAGCAGCGCGAGGCCCTCGTCGTCGATCGAGTCGCGGTGGAAGACCGTCGAGTAGAAGTCGAAGGTGGCGCCGAGCCCGTCGTAGGCCTCGTTCACGGCGACGTCGCCGACCGACGCCTGCCCCTCGGTGCGCACGGTCTTGCCGGGCAGTGTCTCGGTGCCCTGGGTGTCGGCGATCGTACGGCGCGCGGAGGGCGACGCCGGCACCGGACGCGGCCGGCGCCGCGGCAGCGCGGCCGCCACCTGCGCGTTGTGTACCCGGACCATGCGGTTGGTCGTGTCCAGCGAGAGGGTGCCCAGCGCCCAGTCGCGTTGTTCCTCGGTGCCGTTGCGGATGATCCGCTCAAGGATGTTCGGCGGGAGGGCGCAGGGCGTCTGCCGAGTGGTCGCGGTGCTGCGGGGCTCGAGGTGCACGTCGGCTCCCTTGTGGCGGTCTCAGGGCCGGGCGACACCTACGCGCCAGCCCAGCCCCCCGGATGGTGCGCAACGTGACCGACCTTTCCGCCTCCGGTGCGCCTTGTCCAGCCTTGGCACGCATCTCCGTCACGACACACCCTCCCCCGTGGGCCACGGCGTCCGCCCGGCCGCGGGGCCATCCTGGCCGCCTGAGGCGGCCGCCCCGGCGCCCGCCTCAGCCCGCGCGGCGGGCGGTGCCGGTCAGCCGGACGTAGTCGATGACCGGCTCGGGCAACCGTTCCGCGACGGCGTTGACAAACCCGGCGCGTTCGTCGACAGGCAGCCGGTCCAGGTCCGTCCCGAGGATGATCGTCTCCAGGAAGCGGCGGAGCGTGCCGGGGTCGTCGAGCCGGGTCGGGTCGGGGTCGAGCGAGGTCCTGACGCCGACGAAGCCCGCCGTGGTGAGCCGGGCCGCGGTCTCCTCGGCGGTCGCGAAGGGCCACACCGGCGGCCGGTCGGTGACGAGCTCGCCGAGCACCCGTTCGACGGTGGCTATGTTGCCGTGGCCCCCGCAGTCGAAGACCAGCTGGCCGCCCGGGCGCAGGACGGCGGCGAGGTTCTTGAACAGCGCGTCGTGGTCGGGGATCCAGTGGAAGGTCGCGACGCTGAAGACGGCGTCGACCTGCTCATGCAGTGGCAGCGGCGTCGTCAGATCGGCGCGCAGCACCGTCAGGCGGTCACGCAGGTCCGGCCGGTCGGCCAGCCGCGCGAGCAGCGCGGCCAGCATCTTCTCGGACCCATCCAGCGCGATCACGCGGCCATCCGGCACCGCCTCCAGCAGCGCGACGGTGTCCCGACCAGTACCAGCACCCGCGTCCAGCACGGTCTCCGTGCCGCTCAGCTCCAGCCGAGCCAGCGTGCGCCGTCCCCACCGCTCGTGCGGGAGGGGCAGGCTGTCGTACGTCGTGGCGTCCCATTCGCGTGCCATATACGGACGCTACTTCTTTAGCCAATCTAAATACATGATCCTCATGTACTCATGACTCGGTCTTCGGTCACGGCTGGGCGTCGCGGCGGGCGACGAGGTCGTGCCACAGGGCGTCGACCTGAGCATGCAGGCCAGCCAGGGTGCCCGAGTTGTCGAGCAGGACGTCGGCGACGGCTCGTCGCGCCGCGTCGTCGGCCTGGGTGGCCATCCTGGCCTCGGCCTGGTCGCGGGGCAGCCCCCGGCCGGCCAGCCGCTCCAGCCGCAGCTCGCGCGGCGCCTCGACGACGACCACGAGGTCGTAGCCCTTCCCCATCCCGGCCTCGACCAGCAGCGGGATGTCGTGCACGACGACCGCGTCCGGCGGCGGGGCAGCGAACCGCCGGGCGGTCTCATCCCGGATCAGCGGGTGGGTGATGCCCTCGAGCCGCCGGCGCGCCGCCGGGTCGGCGAAGACGATCTGCCCGAGCGCCGCGCGGTCCAGGCTGCCGTCCGGGCGCAGGACACCCGGCCCGAACGCCTCGGCGACGGCCGTGAGCCCGGGGGTGCCGGGCGCGACCACATCCCTCGCGAGCTTGTCCGCGTCGACCACCACCGCGCCGTGCTCCGCCAGCCGGGCCGACACGGCGCTCTTGCCCGACCCGATTCCACCGGTAAGTCCCACCGTCAGCACGCCGCCGAGTCTGCCCTACCCACCAGCGGGGAGCACGGGGACGGGCGGAGGTCACCGGACGGGCATGCTGGACCGGTGGAGGAGCAGCCGGCACCGATCAGGACCCGGCCGGGCCCACCGCCGGCACCGGCGGCCCGGCCCGGTCCGCGGGCGGCCAGGGTGTGGGCGGCCAGGGTGTGGCCGGCCGTGCTGCTGGCCGTGCTCATCGGCGGCGGTGTGCTGGGGCTGGCGCTGTCCACCCGGCTGGCGTCGAGCGCGCCGCTGCTGCTCGTCGCGCTGCGTCCGACGCCGTCAATCCTGCTCCTGGTCGGTGGCTCCGCCCCGGTCCTGCCGACCCTGCTGATCGCGGTACCGCTGCGGGCGCTGGTCGACGTCGCCTACTTCGGCGTCGCCAGGGCGAACCTGCGCTCGCTGATGACGCTGCGTCCCGGCGGCCAGCGCCTCGCGAACGCCCTGTCGCGCCGCTCGACCGAGCGGGCCCTGCTGTACTTCTGCCTGGTCAACACCAATGCGGCCGTCGACGCGGCCCTGGGCGGCGGCGACGTCCCCTGGCGGCGCTTCCTGCGCTTCCTCATCCCGGGAACGGTCGTCTCGACGACGGCCTACCTGCTGGCGGCCCGCGCCGTCGCCCCCTGGGCCCGCGGCCTGGTCACCTGGCTGGACAGCCACGCCACCGAGGGCCTGCTGCTCCTGCTCGCCGTCGGCGCGCTGCGCCTGGCCGCCCAGGCCGTCCGGTCCCGGCTTCGCCGGCGTGCGGGCCGGCCCGGGGCGGCGCCCGGCGAGCCCGGATAACACGCGGCTCCGTCGGCACCGGCCCAGCGATACGGGTGTCCGTACGCCTCGGTGCCCGGCACGTCGTGTGCCGGGCACCGGGGCGTTCCACGCCGGGGCGGGAGACCTCGTCGTCGTCTCGTCCCGGCGGCGTCTCCTAGCGGTCGGGCCGTGACGGGCCGCTCATGGCGTCGGCGTCCCGCGGCGCGGCGTGGTCCTCCGACGGAACCGAGGCGTCCTGGCCGCCCCCCGTGGCCGCACCCACCGCGGCCACGGGGGGCAGGTCCGCGGCGCCCGGGTCCTCCTCGTCGGAGTCGGCCGGCGGGGGCGTCACCAGCGACCAGATGACCGAGGCCACCAGCACCACGCCGATGACGCCGAGCGAGACGGCGATCGGGATGTGCACGAGGTCGGAAAGCAGCATCTTCGTCCCGATGAAGGCGAGGATGACCGCCAGGCCCGTGCCGAGGTGATGGAACCGGTCCAGCGCCCCGGAGAGCAGGAAGAACAGGGACCGCAGCCCGAGGATGGCCAGCGCGTTCGCCGTGTAGACGAGGAAGGTCTGATCGGTCACGCCCAGCGCCGCCGGCACCGAATCGAACGCGAACAGAACGTCAGCGGTCTCGACCGCGACCAGGACGGCGAGCAGCGGCGTCGCGACGAGCCGGCCGGCCCGGCGCAGCAGGAAGTGCTGGCCCTCGTACTGGTCGGTCACCGGGATGACGCGGCGCAGCAGCCGCACCGCTCGGCTCTGCCCCGGGTCGACGTTGACGCCGGAGTCCCGGACCATCTTCACCGCGGTGTAGACCAGGAACGCGCCGAACAGGTAGATCACGACGTGGAAGGCGTTCAGCAGCGCCATCCCGCCCGCGATGAAGGCGAACCGCAGCACCAGCGCGCCGAGCACCCCGTAGAACAGCACCCGGTGCTGGAACTCCCGCGGCACCCGGAAGTAACCGAAGATCAGGGCGAACACGAAGAGGTTGTCGACCGACAGGCTTTTCTCCAGCAGCCAGGCGGCGGTGTACTCGCCGGCCGCCTCTGGCCCCTGCCAGGCCCAGATGACGAAGGCGAACCCGATTCCCAGGCTCACCCAGAGGGCGCTCCACAGCGCCGCCTCGCGGAGCCTGATCACGTGAGCCCGCCGGTGCGCGAGCAGGTCGATGGCGAGAAGGGCGACAAGGGCGGCGACGAAGGCTGCCCAGGCCCAGAAGGGGACGTGCACGGTTGTGTCTCCTAGAGAGTCCGGGTAGTCGGCGGATGGATGCGGGTAGTGGACGGCGGATCCGGCCGTCGGGCCGGATCCGGCTCGCGATCCCGGTCCGCGCCGGGCTCCGTCGAGGCGTCAACCTGACCTGCTTCTAGTTGAACGTCTGGTTGCCTTCGAGGTCCCGGCAGCGCGTGACCGAAGAAGGTGGGGTTTGCTGGTTCCAGGTTGCCGAGAGTCGGCAAGAAGAAGAGCGGGCGGCGCTGGGCCTCACCCGCCCGCGTGGCCTTCGGGCCGGGAGCGGAGGACGACGGGTGTCGGTCGACGACGAGCTCATCGAGTCGGCGGGCCTGCCCGGGACCAGCCTGACCCGGCTGCCGCGCGCCGCGGTGCTCGCCGCCCAGGACGCCCGGCTGCCCGCCGGCCTGCTGGGCGACTACCTCCCGGCGCTCGCCTCGGCCGCCGAGACCGGCCGCCGGCTCACCCAGGCGGAACTGGACCGGTCCCGCGAGCTCGGCCAGGCCGCGGCCGAGTCAGGCGCGTCGCTGCGGGCGCTCGTCGACCTCTACCTGTCCGCGACCTGGCGGGCCTGGCCGTCGCTGCCCGCCGTCGGGGACACGACGCCGCGCCCGGGTGGGCCCGAGGCGCCGGGCGCGGCCGAGCGGACGCGCGCCGCCGCCGCGGCGGTGCTGCGGGCGAGCGACGACGCGGTCGCGGCGGTGTGCGAGGGCTACGAGGCGGCCCGCGCCGCCCGGGCCAGGGCCGAGGAGGCGCTGCGCCGGGAGCTCGTCGACGACCTGCTCACCGGCACCGCCACCGACCCGGGCCTCGTGCTCGAGCGGGCCGCGGCGTTCGGGCTGCGGCTGGAGGCTCCGCACCTCGTCCTGGTCGCCGCCGGGGAGCGCCGGTTCGTGGACGGGCGCGGGACCAGCCGCGCGGTCGACGCCGCGCTGGGGGTGATCTGCCCGACCCCGCCGCTCGTGGTGGCCAAGAGCGGGCAGTTGGTGTGCGTCGTCCCGCAGGAGGCCGAACCCGACGGCGCCGCCGGCGCCCTGGGGGAACCGGGCCAAGCCGGGCCGGGCCAAGCCGGGCCGGGCCAAGCCGCGATGCCCCAGCCGGACGGCCGGGGCGGCCCGGCGGGCGACGGAGGCGTCTCGGCGGCCGATCGGCGCGCCTCGGGCTTCACCCCGTTGCCCGCCGTCGCGGCCACCGCCGCCCCGGGCGCGCCGCGCGCGGTGGCGGCCGTCACGGCGGCGCTGGCCGGCGTGACGGGGTGGCGGGTGGGTGTGAGCAGGGCCCGCACCGGCGTGACGGGTGTTCGGATCGGGTTCGGCGAGGCGTCGGCGGCGGTCGAGCTCGCCGGCCGGCTGGGCCTGCACGACCGCGCCCTCCACACCGACGACCTGCTCATCTACAAGGTGCTGCTGCGCGACCGGGAGCCGCTCACCGAACTGGTGGAGACCGTGCTCGGCCCCCTGCGGGGCGCCCGCGGCGGCGCCGGCCCGCTGCTGGACACCCTGGACGCCTACTTCGCCACCGGCGCGGTGGCGCTCGCCACCGCCCGCCGCCTGCACCTCTCGGTCCGCGCCCTCACCTACCGCCTGGCCCGCATCCACCAGCTCACCAGGCACGACCCAGCATCACCCGCGGACCGCTACGTCCTCCAGACAGCCCTAATCGGCGCCCGCCTCCTGGCCTGGGACCAGCCAGCGCCCTGAGGACGAAGACGAAAACGCCCCCGCCGGCAAAACCGGCGAGGGCGTTTTACGCCTAGTTAGACCCCAGAGTTACCCCTCGGGGCGTCGGGGGGCGAAGCCCCCCGACCGTGGGGTCCGGGGCTCGGGCCCGGGGCAGCATCACGCGGGAGCCTGGGAGCACGCATCAGCGTGCGACCAGGCCACCCCCGATCGCGCCGCCCTCGATCAGCCTCTTCCGAACTGCTCGCGCAGGCGGCGCAGGGCTTCCTCGTCGATCGCCGAGGCCGGCTGCTGCGACTCGGAGGTGTAGGAGCTCGGCGCGACCGCGGCGGCCTCGGCCTCGCGGGCGGCGCGGATCTGCGCCTGGTGCGCCTCGAAGCGGGACTGGGCCTCGGCGTACTGCCGCTCCCACTCGGCCTGCTGCTCCTCGAAGCCCGGCAGCCACTCGCCCGTCTCGGGGTCGAAGCCCTCGGGGTAGACGTAGTTGCCCTGCTCGTCGTACTTGGCTTCCATGCCGTACTGGCTCGGGTCGAACGTCTCGCCGTCGCCCGCGAGCGCGGCGGCCTCGTTCGCCTGCTTGAGCGAGAGGCTGATCCGGCGCCGGTCGAGGTCGATGTCGATGACCTTGACCAGGATCTCGTCGCCGACGTTGACGACCTGCTCCGGGATCTCCACGTGGCGCTCGGCCAGCTCGGAGATGTGGACCAGGCCCTCGATGCCCTCGTCGACACGGACGAACGCGCCGAACGGCACGAGCTTGGTGACCTTGCCGGGGACGACCTGGCCGATGGCGTGCGTCCGGGCGAACTGGCGCCACGGGTCCTCCTGCGTCGCCTTCAGCGACAGCGAGACCCGCTCGCGGTCCAGGTCGACGTCGAGCACCTCGACGGTGACCTCCTGGCCGACCTCGACCACCTCGGACGGGTGGTCGATGTGCTTCCAGGACAGCTCGGAGACGTGCACCAGACCGTCGACCCCACCGAGGTCGACGAAGGCGCCGAAGTTGACGATGGAGCTGACGACACCCTTGCGGATCTGGCCCTTGGCCAGCTGCGACAGGAACTCCGAGCGGACCTCGCTCTGCGTCTGCTCCAGCCAGGCCCGGCGGGACAGGACCACGTTGTTGCGGTTCTTGTCCAGCTCGATGATCTTGGCTTCGAGCTCGCGGCCCACGTAGGGCTGGAGGTCGCGGACCCTGCGCATCTCCACCAGCGAGGCGGGGAGGAAGCCCCGCAGCCCGATGTCGAGGATCAGACCACCCTTGACGACCTCGATGACGGTGCCGGTGACGACGCCGTCCTCCTCCTTGAGCTTCTCGATCGTGCCCCAGGCGCGCTCGTACTGAGCGCGCTTCTTGGACAGGATCAGCCGGCCCTCCTTGTCCTCCTTCTGGAGGACGAGAGCCTCGACGTGGTCACCGACCGACACGACCTCGTGCGGGTCCACGTCGTGCTTGATCGATAGCTCACGGGACGGGATGACACCCTCGGTCTTGTAACCGATGTCCAGCAGCACCTCGTCGCGATCCACCTTGACGATGGTGCCGTCGACGATGTCACCGTCGTTGAAAAACTTGATCGTCTTGTCGACGGCGGCGAGGAAGTCCTCGGCCGAGCCGATGTCGTTGACCGCGACCTGTGGGGTGGTCGGGCTTTGSGGGCTGGTCACGGTCTCCACGGGTCGAACGTCGGTGGTGCTCGTCAAGGGGTCGGCTCCGACTAGGGGTTGACGTCAGCGCGAGAGCCGGGTCGAACCGCCGGGACGGAGGGACAGAGAACGCGCTACAACGACATTGCGCTGACAACGACACTGTCAGAACCGATAACGACTGCTCGAGTGGATCTGCTCGGTCCGAGACCCACAGACCCTCGCGCTGACTCCCAGTCTAGGGAAGCCTCTCCGGCGAGGTCAACGGGAGGCTGTCGCAGGCCCACGTCGGACGAACCCCGCGACTTCGCAGGCCGGGCGAAGCCCGACATCGGGGGCCCGGAGGACGACCCTCCGAGGCGGCATCACGGCCCTGGGAAACGCGGCCACAGGGCGGCGGCGACGGTCAGTCGCTCGAGGCGAAATGGCCGCCCGTGTCCTCCCGCCACCCGACTCTATCCGGTTGGTGCGGCTCGGGGAGGGGAGGGATGGTTGTCTCGTCCGGCACGCTCGCGACCGCGACATCACCCGCCGGCCCCACCACCGGGGCCACCGCGGGTGCCGGCGCCGCCGACGCCGGGAAGGCGGGCACCGGGAGAGCCGGCGCGGCCGTCCCCAGCGCGCCGGCCGCGGCCGGGCGGCCGGCCGCCGTGGGGCCGTGCCTGGCCGAGGAGCCGGCCGCGCTCAACGCGCGGCCGCGGCGGGGGCGGTTCTTCCAGCGCCGGGCCCAGTCGCGAGCGAGGTTCTGGCATGGCCGTTCGACCAGGTAGTAGGTCAGCGTCGCCAGCGCCACGGTGATCACCAGGACCACCGCGAAGAACGGGGCGAACGAGACCTGCCACATCTTCCAGCCGCCGCGCACCATCACCACGTCGATGACGGTCTGGTGCCACAGGTAGATGCCGTAGGAGATCGAGCCGAGGAAGGTCATCACCCGGCTGGACAGGAACCGGCGCACGAACCCGCGCCGCTGCGGGCCGAACACCGCCGGCAGCAGCAGGAAGAAGCCGAACAGCCCGTAGAACAGGTGCTTGCCCATGTCCGTCCGGGCGGTGACGTCGTAGATCGGCCACAGCGGCAGCCCGATCTTCCTGCTGGCCACCCAGTAGCAGACGGCCGCGAGCAGCCAGCAGACCGTGCCGGAGAACGGCAGCGTCGACCAGCGCGGATGACGCCCCTGCCGGCCGTACCAGGCCGAGACGACCGCGAGGAACATGCCCATGGAGAACAGGTCCCACCACACCGGCAGCCACACCGACCAGCCGTCGGCCGGCCCGATGTCGGTGCCGATCATCCGCCAGTGCACCAGGGTGCCCACCAGATAGAGCGCGGCGACGCCGGTCAGCTCGAGCCACAGCTGGGTACGCGGCGTGCGCACCCGCCGGCCGAGCAGCCACGCGTAGAGCGGGACGAACAGGTAGAACGCGACCTCGATGTCGAGCGTCCAGGCCTGGGTGAGGCCCTGCAGCGCCCATGACTGCCGGTAGCCCTGCACGAACAGCAGGCACTCGATCAGGCCCCAGATGTTCGCGACGATCATCTTGTCGGTGATGACGACCAGGCTGATCACGAACACCAGCCAGTACAGCGGGACGATCCGCATGAACCGGCGCAGCAGGAAGCCCCCGGCGTCGGGGACGTCCCGGCCGCCGCCCTGGTCGGCCAGCGCGAGGTGGCGCGCCACGAACGGCCGGTAGAGCAGGAAGCCGGAGATCAGGAAGAAGACCGCGACGCCGATCTCGGCCCGCGCGGCGTACGGCCCGAGCGAGGTCCGCAGCGTCAGGTTGGTCACGAAACCGGCGTGGACGACGATCACGAGCAGCGCCGCGATGGCCCGCAGCCCGTCGAACCCGGGAAAGATCGTCGCGTCCCGGCGCGGGGCGGCCGCCGCGGTGGCCGGGGCCGCGTCCGCGGGAGCCAGCGGCGCCTCGGACACGATGGTGGTGCCGGCGTCGACCGCGACCGTCGTCGGGTCGTCCGGGCGCCCGAGCTGGCGAAGCCCGGCCCCGGTCATGGCGCGGGCCGGGGGTGGCTGCGGTCCGGCACGGTCGCAAGGTACCAGCCGGCTCCGTCCTTGCCTCGCGGGCGGCGGCGTGGATAACCACTCAGGACCACGGGTGGACCGACGGTGATCAGCGGATCGGCCGGGCTCACACGGCCGGGGTCTCGGCCCGTGGCCGGGTCGGAGCCTGGCCCGCCTGCCCGGCGCGCGCCGTCACCCGCGAGTCGCTGTGGCGGCCGCGGGGGACGAAGCGGGCGCGGATGGAGGCGAACGCGACGGCGGCGAGCAGCACCACCGCCGGCTCCGCGACGGCGCGGAAACGGCTGGTCCCGTAGACCATCGTCGAGGCGACGGTCAGCGCCCCCGGCAGCGCGAGCAGCGGCAGCAGCAACGCGCGGCGTCGGCGCAGCAGCACCGCGCCGACGGCGCCCGCGGCCAGCAGCACCCACAGCGAGAACAGCGCCGCCTTGCTGAGCCCCGCCGGCCGTGACTCGATCGTGTCGAACCGGACCTGCTGGAACGGCCGGAACACCCCCCAGGTCCGCCCGGCCCTGGCCAGCGCGACCTTCGGCAGTTCGGCCTTGTGGTCGCCGATGTACCGGTAGGCGGCGTCGCGATAGAAGACATCGCGCTCGGAGCGTTCGGTCGGCTCGTTCTGGATCTTCAGGATGCACTTGAAGTCCCACCAGCCGAGGAATGTGCCGTGGTAGGTCGTGTCGCAGTGCGTGACCGCGAGCGTCGTGCCGAGCCCCGTGGACAGGTACTCGGGCTCGTTGAACCGGCTCAGGTTGTAGCCGGCCCACGGCGCGATCGCCAGGACGCAGGCCGCCCCGGCGGCCGCGAGCATCCCCGCCCTGCGCGCCCATGACGCCCTGGCCGCCGGGAGCGCTTCGGTGTTCCGAGGATGAGGGGCCGCCGGAGGTGCGAAGGAGGCCCATTTTCGCACCTCCTTTGGCCCTCCAGGCGCGCGGGCCAGCAGAACCAGCGGCGTCACCAGGAAGACCGAGAGCAGGAGCAGTTCGGCCCGCGCCAGCGCCGCCGCGGCGGTGGCGAGCCCCAGCAGGGCGGCGTCCAGGTAGCCGCGCCGGTCCCAGAACCGGTAGGCGAGCCAGAGCACCGCCGAGCAGGCCAGGATCCCGGTCGTCTCCGACATCAGCAGCGGGTCATTGATCCACATGCCGGGGTAGACGGCGGCGAGCCCGGCCGCGACCAGCCCGGCCGTGGGCCCGGCGGCGCGCCTCCCGGTCAGCGCGACGACCAGGATGGTCAGCGTTCCGAGCAGGCAGTCGAACACCTGGTGCTCGAGGAACGTGGTGAGGCCGACGAGGGACGGCAGCGCGAGCAGCGCGCTGGTCAGCGGCGGGTGCTGCGCGTCCGGCACATACCGGTGGTTCAGTCTGAGCTCGTACGGGTCGGGCCAGCCTCGCCCGTCGGCGAACAGGTTGGCCGCATCGTGGTAGTAGAGCGGGTCGCCCTGCACAACCGCCGGGTGCATCCAGCCGAACAGATACCACAGCCGGACACCGAGACCGACAGCCATGATCAGGACCAACAGCAGCCACCAGCGCCGGTTCCGCGGCCCTGGGCCGCCGGTCTCGGGCATCTCCGCCGGAACCGGCGCGATAGCGGTCTTGGTCACGGCCGGAAAGTACCAAGGCGCCTCCAGTCATCTGAGCGCGATAGGTGTGACGATTGGCCTCGGGGCGAGGCCTCGCGCGGCCGGAGGTTCACCGTGCGGTACCAGCCAAAGGCCGCGCGACGATGGCGAAGCCTCGCGCGGCCGGCGGTTCACCATGCGATACCAGCCAAAGGCCGCGCGACGATGGCGAAGCCTCGCGCGGCCGGCGGTTCACCGTGCGATATAGCCGAGGACGCGCGCGCGGGACCACGCCGGGGCTACCGCATACTTCGCAGAGCGGTCAGCTGGAGGCGGGCCGCCGATCACGACTGGCGGACGAGCGGGAGGAGGCCCCGGCTGAGCGGCAAAGACGCTGACACCGTCCGGATCTCCGACACCGCCCGCTTCCGCGATCATTCGCCCGCCCGAGCCGGCCGCCCCGACGACGACCAGCACGACGGTCGCGGACGCGAGGACGACAGCCGCGGCGGTGACGCCCATGGTGGCGACGAGCACCGGGACGACGGCTACGACGACGAACGCGGCGACGCGGGCGCCGGCCGCGGCGACGGCTCCCGCGCGGGAGCGGGCCGAGGGGACCACTGGCACCGGGTCGGCTCGTACGGCGACGGGCGCGAGGGCGGCCGACGCGATGGCCGCGGCCGCGATGCCGCCGGCCTGGACGGCTCCGGGCGCGACCACGGCGGGCGCGACGCGACGCGCGCGCCCGCAGGCCCATACCGCGGGGTCACCGGCGAGCGCGCCGCGCGAGGACGCGGCGCCGCGGGCGACCCGGACCCCCCGACAGAGCCCCCGACAGACCTCCCAGCAGATCGGCTTCGCCAATCGGGCAGGGACCCCGGATCCGACAGGGATCCCGGGCTTCGCCGACCCGACAGGAGCCCCCGCGGCGGCGACCGGCCCACGCGCGTCGGCGGCGGACGCCCCGGCGACGCGCGGCGCGATGACGCCGCGCGCGGGGACACGCGCCGTCAGGGGGCGCGTCCGGACGGCCGGCGCGTGCGCGATGATGAGGACGCCGGCCAGCACACCATCGCGCTCGCACGCGGCGCCATCGAGCGCGGCGCCCGCGGGCGCGGCCCAGCTCCCACGCGCGCGCCGGACCCGACCTACACCCGGCGCCCGCCGGGGCGGCGCGCTGACGATGGCGACGACGAGTTCGACCCGGAGGAGCCCAAGACCACAGGGCTGATGCTCCTGGACCCGACGGCCGCGCCGGCGAGCACCGCGATCGGCCCGGGGGACTCCGACACCACCGGGACCTTCCTCGCGCCGATCGTCCACTCCCCCGGGCTGGACGGGCTGCGCGCGCTCGCGGTACTCGCGGTGATCTGCTATCACGCGGGACTGTCCTGGGTTCCCGGCGGACTGCTGGGCGTGGACACGTTCTTCGTGCTTTCCGGGTTCCTGATCACTGGCCTGCTGATCGCCGAGTACCGGGCCACCCGGCGCATCGACCTCAAGGACTTCTGGACGCGGCGGGCCCGCCGGCTGCTACCCGCCTTCCTGCTCCTGCTGCTGGCGATCTCCGCCTATGCGCGGTTCTTCGCCGCGCCGGGTGACATCACGAAGATCCGCCTGGACATGCTGGCGTCGCTGTTCTACGTCGCCAACTGGCGGTTCGCGCTGTCGAACCAGAGCTACTTCGACCACTTCTCGGCGCCGTCGCCGCTGCTGCACACCTGGTCGCTGGCGGTCGAGGAGCAGTTCTACGTGCTCTGGCCGCTGATCGTGTTCCTGCTGATGCGGCACAGCGCGCGCACGGTCGACAAGTGGAAGGGCCAGCGGCGCAAGGCGCAGTCGGCGGCGCTGGCGGTCGCGGTGCTGGGCGCCGAGATGAGCGCACTGATCGGCATCGTGCTGCTGCTCGTCGGCGTCGACGCGTCGCGGATCTACTACGGCACCGAGGTTCGTGTCCAGGCGCTGCTGATCGGCGCGGCGCTGGCGGTGTGGCGGGCGCAGCGCCGGGCCGGCTTCACGGCACGTGGCAAGAAGGTGCTCGGGTACGCCGGCGGAGTGGCGCTGGTGGCACTGGTGGCGCTGTGGGCGACGGTCGATGGCCAGTCGCGCGGGCTGTACGCCGGCGGGTTCCTCGGCGTCGCGATCATCGTCGCGGTGCTGGTCGCGTCGATCGTCGAGGTGCCGGGCTCGGCCGTCGCGAAGGTGCTGTCGATCCCGCCGCTGACCTACATCGGAAAGATCTCCTACGGCCTGTACCTGTGGCACTGGCCGGTCCTGCTGACGCTCACCGCGGGGCGGACGGGCCTGCACGGCCCCGCCCTGCTGGGCGCCAGGATCGCCGCGACCATGGCCTGCACGCTCCTGTCGTTCTACCTGATCGAGAACCCGATCCGGCGCCGGTCGATCCGCATCCCGATGCCGGTGGTCACCACGCCGGCGGTGATGGCCGGCGTCGTCGCGGTGGCCGTGTTGGCGACGAGCACCCAGGCGTCCAGCGCCCGCAGCCCCGCGGACCTGGAGAAGCTCGCGGCGAGGGTCCAGGCGGGTGGGGCCCTGCCCACGGCGGCGCCGGACGCGCAGGGCAACCGGCCGCTGCGGATGCTCATCGCCGGGGACTCGCTGGCGACGACGCTGATCGGCAGCCAGTTCGGCGACGTGGCCGCGTCGATGAACGTGCAGCTCGCGGACGCCTCCATGCTCGGCTGCGGGGTGGCGCGGCTGCCGGCCAGGAAACTGGACGGCAAGCCCGGGCTGACGACGATCGGCTGCGACCAGTGGCCGGCGCGGTTCACCAAACGTGTGAACGAGGTCAATCCGGACATCGCGGCGCTGCTGGTCGGCCGCTGGGAGGTCACCGACCAGCTGATGGACGGCGAATGGACCCATGTCGGCGAGCCGAAGTTCGACACCTACCTCGCGTCCCAGCTGGACCTGGCGATCACGACGCTGTCCGCGCGCGGGGCGAAGGTAGTGTTGTTCACCACACCCGCGGTCGCCGCCCGCGAGGGGCCGGACGGGACGCAGTACCCGGAGACGAAGTCAGAGCGGGTGGCGCGGTTCAACCAGCTGCTGCGAGCGGCGGCCGGCCGGCACCGGGACGTGGCGACCATCGCGGATCTCAACGGGGTACTCACGCCGGGCAACCGGTACATGGACCACGTGAACGGCATCCTCACCCGGGACGACGGCGTGCATATTACTGCCCCTGGTGGGCGCATAGTTGGCCAGGCGTTGCTTCCCGCGATTGTTGGGCTGGTTCGTCCGACAGATGCGGATCGTCCCTCCGTGGGGACGACCACGTCCCCCGGCTGACCTGCGTGCTTTACCGAACGCTAACCTTTTCGACGGCAGCGTGCCGCACTCAGACAGGAGGGTGATCGTGCCTCGCGCGCTCATTACAGGGATCACCGGCCAGGATGGTCTGTACCTGGGAGAGCTGCTCACGGCCAAGGGCTACGAGGTGTTTGGACTGGTCAGGGGCCAGTCCAACCCCAAGGTGGCCACCGTCGAGCGGATCATCCCAGGCGTCCAGCTACTGGAGGGCGACCTTACCGACCTGTCCTCACTGATCGGCGCTGTGGAGATCTCACAGCCGGACGAGGTGTACAACCTCGGCGCCATCTCCTTCGTCGGACTGTCCTGGAAACAGGCCGAGCTGACGGGCGAGACGACCGGGATGGGTGTGTTGCGTATCCTTGAGGCGCTGCGGATCACCGCCGGCAGCGATGTCTCCCGGATGCGCTTCTACCAGGCGAGCTCGTCCGAGATGTTCGGCAAGGTCCGAGAGACGCCGCAGCGGGAGACGACGCCGTTCCACCCGCGTTCGCCCTATGGTGTCGCGAAGACCTTCGGGCATTACCTCACGGTTAACTACCGCGAGTCGTACGACATGTTCGCCTGCTCCGGGATGCTGTTCAACCACGAGTCGCCGCGCCGCGGAATCGAGTTCGTCACCCGGAAGGTCACCCGCGCCGTCGCCCGGATCGCGCTCGGGCTGCAGGACTCGATCACCCTGGGTAACCTGGAGTCCCGCCGGGACTGGGGTTTCGCCGGCGACTACGTCGACGCGATGTGGCGGATGCTCCAGCAGGACGAGCCGGACGACTACGTCATCGCCACCGGGGAGACGCACTCCATCCGCGAGCTGCTGCAGGCCTCGTTCGCCCGGGTCGGCATCGACGACTGGGAGCCCTACGTCAAGCAGGACCCGCGGTTCTTCCGCCCGGCCGAGGTCGACCTGCTGGTCGGTGACCCGTCGAAGGCCATGGACAAGCTGGGCTGGAAGCCGACGGTCACCTTCACCGCCCTCATCGACATGATGGTGGACGCGGACCTCGCGCTGGAGCGGGAGGCCGCGGGACAGGCGCTGACGATTCGGTGACCGGTCCTCGGTTCGGCGCGACCACCCCGGCCCGCGGCAGTGCCTGGGTGGGACGCCGTGCACCGACGGCAGCATCGGCGGCAGCGCCGGCCACGCCACCGGCGACACCGGGAGCGCGGCCGGCTACACCGCGTGACAGTAACAGTATGTCACGGCGCCCCTACGTCCCCCCGCGCGCGACACCGGCGAACCGGGGCGGCAACCCCGGCGGCCTGTTCGCGGCCGTCCGGGCCGCGGGGGGCCCAGTGGACTGGGCCAAGCCGGCAACGGATGCGCCCGGCCCGGCCGGACCGGCCGAGGGCCCGGCCGTGCCGGGCGCCGAACCCAGGTGCGCCCCAGCCCCGGCCACCGCCCCTCTGGGCACCGCTCCCCCAGTCGTCGTGCCCGCGACCGCGACGCCCGCGGCCGCCAGGCCCGCGGCCGGTGGCGGCCGGCTGCGCGGCGCGGTGCGCGGGGCGACGCCGCTGGCGCTCGCCGGTCTGCTCGCCAACGTCGCGAACCTGGGCGTCACCCTCGTCATCGCTCGCGCGATGAGCACCCGCTCCTACGGAGCGACCGCCCAGCTGTTCGCCCTCTTCATGATCGTTTCCATGCCGGGCAGCGCGCTGCTGGTCGGCGTCGTCCGCCGGGTGACCACCTGGACCCGCACCGGCCGGGCCGACCTGGTCGCCGGCTGGGCGGCGCGGGTGCGGCGTGCGGGGCTGCGGGGCGTGGTCGCGGTCGCGGTGCTCGCGCTGGTGGCCCGCGGGCCACTCGCCCACGAGCTGTCGCTGCCGGGGCCGGGCGGGGTCGCCGAGACACTCACCGCCGGCGCGGCCTGGTGCCTGCTGTGCGTCGACCGCGGGCTGCTCCAGGCGGCCCACCGCTACCGCGAGCTCGCCGCGAACCTGCTGGTCGACGCGGCGGTGAAGGGCGCGGCGACGGCCGGCCTGGTGCTCGCGGGGCTGGCGCAGACGGGCGCCGCCACGGCGGTGCTCCTGGGCGTGCTGGCCGCGCTCGCACACGCCCGCCGCTCTCTCGGACCGACGGCCCGCGCCGGCTCGGCCCAGGCCGCCGAAGGAGCCGAGGCCGCCGAGACACTCCCCGCGCCGGCCTGGGGGGCCGCGGCCGCGGCCGGCGGGCGGGAGCGCCGGCTGGCGGCGGAGCTGGGCACCGCGCTTACGGCGCTGGCATTCCTCGCCCTGTTGCAGAACGTCGACGTCCTGATCCAGGGCCGGCTGTCCCCCGGCGAGTCGGGCCAGTACGCGGCCGTGTCCGTCACCTGCAAGGTGCTGATGTTCGGGGCCGTGGTGCTCGCCGGCTTCCTGCTGCCGGAGGCGGCCGACCGCCGCCACCTGGGCGAGCATGCCCTCCACCAGCTCGGCGCGACGCTGGCGATCCTCGCGCTGCCAGCCGCCGTACTCCTCGTGGCCGCGTCCGCCGCGCCCGCGGCCCTTCTGTCCCTGGCCTTCGGGCCACGTTTCACCGACGCCTCCGGCGCTCTCCTCCCCCTGGCCGCAGCGATGACCTGTCTCGGAGCAACTGTGCTGTTCACCCACTACCTGCTGGCCCTGGGCTCGCGCGCCGTGCTGGTCGCGCTCGGGCTCACGGCCGCGGCCGCCGCCGGGCTGATCGCCCTGGCCGGCGGCTCGCCGGTCACCACCGCCCGGATGGACCTCGCGGTCCAGGCCGTGCTGGCGGCGGTCACCGGGCTGCTCGTCGCCCGCGCGGCCCGCCGGACGATGTCCGCCCCTGGCGCGGGCCGCGCCGCCACGAAGGTGGCGCACGCATGAGCACGCTCGACGAGGGCGCTGGCCGTCCGAGCGCCGCCGCGCGGCCGGGTGGCGCTGAGAGGCTGAGCGGCGCTGAGAGGCTGAGCGGCGCTGAGAGGCTGAGCGGCGCTGAGAGGCTGGGCAGCCCCGCGGGCCTCGGCAGGGCCATCCCCGGTCAGCAGCCGGCGCGCGGCGGGCGGCCGGGCTCGGCCGTGCGGCTCGCCGAGCCGCGCCAGGCGCCGTGGATCGAGGCGCGCGAGCCCACCCTCGCGGAGCTGGTCGAGCGCTCGGGCGTGCGCCGCGTGCACATGCTCGCCTGGCGCGACCTGGACGACCCGGAGGCCGGCGGCTCCGAGCTGCACGCCGACCAGGTCGCCGCGGCCTGGGCCGCGGCCGGCGTCGACGTGAGCATGCGCACCGCGCACGCCCCTGGCCACCTGGAGACGGCGACCCGCAACGGCTACTCCGTCGTGCGCAAGGCCGGCCGGTACATGGTGTTCCCGCGCTCGGCGATCTCCGGCGCGCTCGGCCACGGCGGCCCCTGGGACGGCCTGGTGGAGATCTGGAACGGCATGCCGTTCTTCTCCCCGGTGTGGGCGCCCTGCCCCCGGGTCGTGTTCCTGCACCATGTCCATGGCGAGATGTGGCGGATGGTGCTGAAGCCGCCGCTGGCGAAGATCGGCGAGACGCTGGAGAGCACCATCGCGCCGCCGCTGTACCGGCGCACCCGGATGCTGACGCTGTCCGAGTCGTCCCGCCACGAGATCATCGAAATGCTCGGGCTGCCACCGGCGAACATCTCCGTCATCCCGCCGGGCATCGACGAGCGCTACGCCCCGCTCGGAGAACGCTCGCCGCACCCGCTGGTCCTGGCGGTCGGCCGGCTGGTGCCGGTGAAGCGGTTCGACATCCTCGTCGACGCGCTGGTCCGGCTGCGCCAGCAGCACCCGACGATGGAGGCGATCATCGTCGGCGAGGGCTACGAGCGCCCGGCGCTGGAGGCCCAGATCCGCGCCGCGCGCGCCGCCGACTGGCTGAAGCTGCCGGGCCGGGTCGACGACGACGGCCTGCTCGCGCTCTACCGGCGGGCCTGGGTGCTAACCAGCGCCTCGGCCCGCGAGGGCTGGGGCATGACGATCACCGAGGCGGCGGCCTGCGGGACCCCGTCCGTCGCGACCAACATCGCCGGCCACACCGACGCCGTCGCCGACGGGCTGTCCGGCCTGCTGGTCGAGCCGCGTGACCTCGCCGGCGCGCTCGGCCGGGTGCTGGGCGACCAGGGGCTGCGCGACCGGCTCGTCGCGGGCGCGCTGGCGCACGCCGCGACGTTCACCTGGGCCAACACCGCCCGCCAGACGTACGCGGCGCTCGTCCAGGAGGCCGCCAAGCACAGCCGCCGCGCGCCCCGACCCGGCGGTCTCGACCGGCTGCACGGGCCGCTGCGGTGACCTTGACAGCGCAGGACCCGGGCGGCCTCCCCGGGCCCAGCGGCCCCGGCGGTGACGCGGCCGGTGCCGGCGATAGCGCCGGTACCACGGCGACCGCTGGCACCGCGACCGTCACGGCCGATGACGCCGCCGAGCCGGCGGCGGAGCCGGCCGGCGCCGACGCGCCCGGTACGGACGACCGCCGCGGGTGGCGCGCCTGGCGGCCACCACGGCCGTCCTGGGCGACGCTGCTGCTCGCCGCCGTCGCCTACCTGCCGCTGCTGCGCACGTCGCCCGGCCGGATCGGCGCCGACACGAAGGCGTACCTCTACCTCGACCCGGGCCGGCTGCTGCGCCGCGCGGTGTCGATGTGGGACCCGGACGTCGGCATGGGCACCGTCACCCACCAGAACATCGGGTACCTGTTCCCGCAGGGCCTCTGGTACTACGTGCTGGACCTCGTCGGCCTGCCGGACTGGGTCGCCCAGCGGCTGTGGACCGGCACCATCCTGTTCGTCGCCGGCGCCGGCGTGCTGTTCCTGCTGCGCTCGTTCGGCTGGCCCGACCGGTACTCGGTCGTCGCCGCGTTCGGCTACATGCTCACGCCGTACTCGCTGGAGTACGAGGCGCGGATCTCGGCGATCCTGCTGCCCTACGCCGGTCTTGGCTGGTTCATCGGGATCACGGTGCGCGGCCTGCGCGAGGCCCGCGAGGGCAAGGGCAGCTGGCGCGGCGCGGACGCGTGGCGCTGGCCGGCCGCGTTCGCGCTGGTGGTCACCTCGGTCGGCAGCATCAACGCCTCCAGCCTGATCCTGATCATGCTCGCGCCGCTGCTCTGGCTGCCGTTCGCGGTGTGGGGCACCCGGGAGGCGACGCTCCGCGCCACCGGCGGCCTGATCAGCCGCGCCGTCATCATGACGATCCTGGCGAACGCCTGGTGGGTGGCCGGGCTCTACACGCAGGCCGGCTACGGCCTGAACGTGCTCGCGTTCACCGAGACGGTCAAGACGGTGGCCAGCAGCTCGCAGGCCTCCGAGGTGCTGCGGGGCCTGGGCAACTGGTTCTTCTACGGCGAGGACGCGCTCGGCCCCTGGGTCACCCCCGCGGTCGGCTACACCCAGGCGCTGTGGCTGCTGATGGTGAGCTTCGCCGTGCCGCTGCTGGGGCTCGCGGCCGCTTCGCTGATCCGCTGGGGCCACCGCGCCTACTTCGTCGGCCTGGTCGTGCTGGGCACGACGGTCGCCGTCGGCGTGTACCCGTACGACAACCCGTCGCCGCTCGGCCGGTTCTTCCGCGACTTCGCCGAGGGGTCGACGGCGGGGCTCGCGCTGCGCTCGCTGCCGCGCGCGGCGCCACTGGTCGTGCTGGGCCTGTCGGTGCTGCTGGCGGGCGCGATCGCCGCGTTCACCGAGCGGTCGATGGCACAGGCCGCCGCCCGCCGATCGTCGGCCGGCGGGGCGGGCCGCGCCGCGCGAGGCCGTCGGCGCCGGCGGCGGATGGTCTTCCGGGCGCGCCCCGGCTCCGTGCTGCCGACCGCCGTGACGGTGGTCGTGCTGGCGCTGCTCGCGCTGGACATGGCACCGCTGTTCCGCGGCCAGTTCCTGGAGCCGGGCCTGCAGCGGCCCGAGGACGTCCCGGACTACGAGCTGGCGCTCGCGGACGCGCTGAACGCCAAGGGCAACGCCACCCGGGTGCTGGAGCTGCCCGGCGCCGACTTCGCCCACTATCGGTGGGGCTCGACGCTCGACACCGTGACCTACGGTCTGATGGACCGCCCGACCGTCCAGCGCGAGCTCATCCCCTACGGCGAGGCCGGCAGCACCGACCTCGTCCGTTCCCTAGACCGCCGGCTGCAGGAGGGCGTCTTCGAGACGTCCTCGCTCTACGACGTCGCCCGGCTGATGGGCGTCGGCGACGTCGTGCTGCGCGGCAACAACCAGTATGAGCGCTTCCGCGGCCCGCGGCCGCGGGCCGACTGGGACCTGTTCACCTCGCGGCCGCCGAACGGCCTGGAGAAGCCGACGGTGTACGGCCCGCTGGTGAGCGAGACGACGACGATCCCCTACCTCGACGAGATCACTCTCGGCACCGACCCGGCCGTGCCCGACCCGCCGACGCTCGCCGACTTCGCGGTCAAGGACCCGACGCCGATCGTCCGCACCGCCACCACCGGCCGCCCGCTGCTCGTCAGCGGCAACGGCGAGGCGCTGGTCGACGCGGCGGCCTCCGGCCTGCTGACCGACGTCGTGGACAACAACCGGACCGTGCTCTACACGGGGGCGCTCGCGGGCGACCGGGACGGGATGCTCCAGGCCCTCGCCGACGGCGCCGAGCTGCTCCTGAGCGACTCGAACCGGCTGCGGGCGGAGCGCTGGACCGGCATCCGGGAGAACTTCGGCTACGTCGAGCAGCCCGGCGTCACGCCGCTGGCGAAGGACCCGGACGACAACCGGCTGCCGCTGTTCCCGGCGCAGGACACGTCGGACCAGACGGTCGCCGTGCTCACCGCCCCGGGTGAGCAGGCCCAGGTCGCGGCGGTGACCGCGTCGAGCTATGGCAACACGTTCGCCTACGGCCCGGCCGACCGGCCGGTGCACGCCATCGACGCCGACCCGACGACGGCGTGGCGGGTCGGCGCGTTCACCGACCCGGCGGGCGAGCGCTGGCAGACGACGCTCGCCGCGCCCACCACCACCGACCACATCCGGCTGGTGCAGCCCCTCACCGGCCCGCGCAACCGGTGGATCACGAAGGTCACGCTGACGTTCGACGGCGGCTCGCCGGTGACGGCCGACCTCATCGACGGTTCCAGGACCGGCCAGGGCCAGGTCATCACCTTCCCGGAGCGGACCTTCAAGACCCTGACGATCCGCGTCGACACGACCAACTACGGCAAGCAGAAGAGCTACGACGGCCTTTCCGCGGTGGGGCTGGCCGAGGTGGAGATCCCGAAGGCGGATGCCAAGCCGGCCGTCGCGCAGGACCTGCTGCGGATGCCGACCGACCTGCTCGCCACCGCCGGCCAGGGCTCGCTTGACCATCCGCTGGTGCTGACGATGACGCGGGACCGGGCGAACCCGGCCGAGCCGTTCAAGGAGGACACCGAGTCGACGATCGCCCGTGTGTTCTCGCTGCCGACCGACCGCGCGTTCAGCCTGACCGGCACCGCGAGGCTCTCCTCCTACGCGTCGGACGACGTGATCGACAAGCTGCTCGGCCGGCCGGACGGCCCGCCGCTGGTGGTGTCCTCGGGCCGGCTGCCCGGTGACATCGACGCCCGCGGCTCGGCCGCCTTCGACGGCGACACCGCCACGGCATGGTCGCCCGGCTTCGGCGACCAGAGCGGCAACTGGCTGCAGCTGACGTCGCTGGACGACGTCACTCTGTCGACGGCGAAGCTCACCCTGGTGACCGACGGGCGGCACTCGGTGCCGACGAAGCTCGGCGTCGAGGTCGACGGCCAGCGGGCCGGCACGGTCGACGTGCCGCCGCTCGCCGACGCGGCGGGCAAGCGGGGAGCCACCACCACGGTGACGGTGCCGCTGCCGGTGGGCAGCGGACACCAGATCCGCTTCGTCGTCGACGCGGTCCGCCCGGTGACGACGAAGGACACGATCTCCGGCGCGATCATGACGACGCCGGTCGGCATCGCGGAGATCGAGCTGCCGGGCGTGAAGGGCACCGGCCAGACGGCGTCGACGGCGCAGCCGCCGGCCGACCTCTCCGTGGGCTGCCGGACCGACCTCCTGACCGTCGACGGCCTGCCGGTCGGCGTGCGGATCAACGGCACGACCAAGGACGCGTCCGGCCGGCTCGGCCTGGATGTACGCACCTGCGGCACTCCGGTGCGGCTCTCGGCCGGTGACCACCTAGTACGCACCGCGAACGGGGCGAAGACCGGGATCGACCTGGACCGGCTGGTCTTCGCCTCGGACGCGGGCGGCACGACCTGGCCGGACGCGACGTCGATCAACGCCCTGGACACCTCCCGCGAGCAGCGGACGGCCGACCTCGCGGCCCAGTCCGGGAACGTGGCCGGCACCGCCGCCACCACGCCAGCCACGCCGACCGTCAAGGTGGACGTCGCGGGGCCGACGACGTTCGTCCTCACGGTCACCGGGGCCAAGCCGGGCACGCCGTTCTGGCTGGTGCTGGGGCAGAGCCTCTCCCCCGGCTGGCACGGCAAGATCGACGAGAACACCGACATCGGCTCGCCCCAGCTCGTCGACGGCTATGCCGACGGCTGGCGGATCGACCCGGAGTCGGAGACCTTCAAGGTCCAGCTCACCTGGACGCCGCAGCGGGTGGTCTTCGCCGCGTTGACCGTCTCCGTCGTGACGGTGGTGCTGTGCCTGGCCCTGCTCGGTGTGACGGGCCGGCGGCGGCGCAAGGCCGGCTGGCCGGCCGCGCCCGTCCGCGACCTGCCGAGACTGGACCGGCCGTTCGCCGCCACGCCGCGGCTGCCGCTGCGCCAAGTGGCGCCGCTGGTCCTGGGGACGGCGGCCATCGGGGCGTTCATCGTCAGTCCGGCCGCCGGCGCGGCCACGGCCGCGGTGACGCTGGTGGCGGCGTTGGCGCCTCGCGGGCGGGTGCTGCTGCGGGCCGGCTCGGTGGCCGCGCTCGCCGCGGCCGCGGCCTATGTCATCGAGGTGCAGGTCCGCTACAACCTGTCAGTCAACGGCTCGTGGGTGTCGGAGTTCGACAAGGTCGCGACCGTGTCGTGGCTCGCAGTGCTCTTCCTCGGCGCCGACGCCGCGCTCGCGCTCCTGCATGGCCACGCCAGCCGGCGAGCGGCCGAGGCCGAGGGCAGGGACGGGGCCCAGGACGAGGACGAGGACGAGGCCGGCGGGACCGTGCCGCCACCGGACGCGGCGGCCGGCGCCGAGACTGAGCCCTCTGCCAGGTAGGCCAGCCGCCTCGGTGCGCCGGACCGCCGGTCCGGCGCACCGAGGCGGCTCGGCCCTGACGAGCCCGCCCGGGTCATGGCGGGCGATGCGGGCCATGCCATCACACTCCCGTGCTAACCGATGGCGACCGATGACGCCGGGTTTGCCCTTGAGTCAGCACGGAGCGTCATCACCCGCACACGATGCGTGGGCAGATCATGCTGCTCGCGGCCGGGAAAGGGAGCAGGCCGGGTTACCCTGTGCCGCGCGCTGGACATGGTGTGACTGACTGAGAACGGGCCGTGCTGCCGGGGGGCGGTCCCGCCCAGCCGACCCGGTCGGGCCGTTCGCTCCTGCCGTCGCACGGGCACGTCCTTAGGCCGGCACCACGCCGAAGGCGGCGCGCAGACACCCATCCTCCGCGCTGTCCGAGGCGTCCCGGGACGAGGAGGGCTAGTCGGATGCTTGGGAGTGGCCCGGTCCGGGAGCGCGGGTTCCTCGCCGTGCTCCCGCTGGTCGGCACGCTGTTCCTGCTGCTCATGCTCGTTCTGCCCATGTCGCAGTCGTACCTGCGCCCGGAGACCTTCGCGGCCTTCCTGATCTCCCTGGCCACACTCTGCTACATCCTGCGCGCCGGCCGCGGCCACCCCGGGCGCAGGGCACTGGTCGTCACGGTCGCGATGACCGCCGCGATGACGACGGCGGTGCTCGGCAGTCCGTCCCGCACGCCGCTCGCCTTCCTGGCCTGGTACCCATGGGCTGGCGGCTATGCCGGTCTGGTGTCGCGCCACGTCGGCCGGGTGGCCGCCCTGACCGGCGCGGTCTGCCTCACCTTCACGGGCGCGCTGATCGCGCGCGGCGACCTGGACGTCTTTCCGCTGACCTACGTGGCCGCCCTGCTCAGCATCGTCGCGTCGGCGATGCTCACCTACGGGTTCTTCAGCTGGGGCCGCGGCCGGGCGTTCGCCGACCCGCTGACCGGGTTGACCAACCGGGCGGGGCTCATGCACGCCGGCGAGCCGGCCATCACCGAGGCGCTGGTCGCCGGCCGCGCCCAGGCGGTGATGGTGCTGGACATCAGCCGGTTCCGGGAGATCAACTCGGCGCTCGGGCACCAGGCCGGCGACGAGGCGCTGCGCGAGTATGCCGACCTGCTGCGCGAGGTGCACCCGAGGCCGGCGTTCGCCGGCCGGCTCGGCGGCGACGAGTTCGTCCTCGTGCTGCCCGGTGAGGACCAGGTCAGCGACCGGGCCGACCCGCACGGCGAATGGCTCGCGCGGCTCGGCGAGAAGGTCCTCGAGCAGCTCGACGGGCCGGTGCGCATCCGCGGCATCAACATCGAGCTGGAGTCGACGGCGGGCATCGCCTCGGCGCCGCGCGACGGCGACCGGCTGTCAAGGGTGCTGCCGTGCGCGGACGCGGCGCTGGCGAACGCCAAGCGCGACGGCGCGCGCGTCGGGGTCTGGAACGCCGGGATGGCGGGGACGGTCGGGGTGCGCTCCTGGGAGCTGGCCCTGCATGCCCAGCTACGCACCGCGATCGCGAAGGGCGAGCTCGTGCTGTACTACCAGCCGGTGCAGGAGGCTGCGACGGGCCGGATCGCCGGCGCCGAGGCGTTGATGCGCTGGTGTCACCCCGAGCGCGGGCTGCTTCCGCCCAGCTCGTTCCTGCCGATGGCCGAGCGCTCCTCGCTGATCATCGGCCTGACCTGGTGGGAGCTGGAGGAGGTTCTCGCCCAGAGTGCCCGGTGGACCAGGGCCGGTCTGCACCTGCCGGTCTCGGCCAATCTGTCCGCGCGGATGCTCGTCATCGACGACCTGCCCGGCAAGGTCGCCCGCCGGCTGGAACACCACGGCCTGCCGCCGGAGATGCTCACTCTGGAGATCACCGAGAGCGCGTTGGTGTCCCAGCCGGCGCGCGCCGCCGCCATGCTCGGCGAGCTGCGGGCCGCCGGCGTGAAGCTCTCGCTCGACGACTTCGGCACCGGCTACAGCTCGATGGAGAACCTCAAGGCACTCCCGTTCGACGAGATGAAGATCGACAAAAGCTTCGTCGCGGACGCCCGCGGCAGCCTGCCGGACGTCGCGATCGTGCGGTCGGTGGTCGACCTCGGCCACCGGCTGGGCCTGCGGGTCGTCGGGGAGGGCGTCGAGGACGAGCAGTCGGCCAGGATGCTCACCGAGCTCGGGTGCGACCTCCTGCAGGGCAACGTGCTCTCGCCCCCGTTGCCGCCCGAGGAGCTGGAGGCGTTGCTGGCCGTCCGCCAGGCCTGCGTCGGCGCCTGGCGGACGAGCGGCTCGGGCCCGCAGTCCGCCGCCTCGGGCGAGCCCAGCCCGACCCGCCCGGACACGGCCAGGGCGGACACGGGGCGGGCGGACACGGCACGCCTGGCGGGGCTCGCGAAGGCCGGCGTGACCCCGTCCAGCAACGGGCACCGGGCCGGCGAGCAGGCTTCGCCCGCGGGGGCCGCCCGGTCTTCCGACCCCGCCGGGCCCACGGGCCCCACGGGGCCCACCACGCCTTCCAGGCGCGGTGGGGCCGGCGAGGACCTCGGGCGCGCGGGCCGGGCACGGGAAGCGGGCACACACGGGCCGCGGCCGACGGTCCCGGAGGAGACGATCAGGACCTCGGAGCGGACCGGGGTGGTCGCGCCCGAGCCGCCCGACGAGTCGAGCCGGCTCGCCGCGCTGCGCCAGTACCGGATCCTCGACACCCCGCCCGAGCCGGAGTTCGACGCCCTTGCCACTCTCGCCGCCCAGATCACCGATTGCGACTTCAGCCACCTGGTGTTCATCAATAGTAACCGGGAGTGGCCTAAGGCCTGCCATGGCGTCCAGGCGTCGGAGCTTCGGGCCTGGGTCGGCCCCGGGTCGTTCATCGTCGCCGACGGCCACTATCTGGAGATCCAGGACTGCTCCCGCGACCTGCGCTACGCGCACCTGACCAGGGCGGAGCCGAAACATGTGATCTTCTTCGCCGGCGCCCCGCTGCGCACGGCCGAAGGCCACGTGCTCGGCGCGCTGTGTGTCTCCGACCGGGTGCCGCGGCGGCTCACCACCGGCCAACGGACCGCGCTCGACACCCTTGCCAGCCACGCCGTACGCCTGCTCGACGCCCGGCTGCACCGGCTGCTGCTCGCGGAGGCCACCGCCGGCCTGGAACGGCTCGAGACATTCTGGCACCGCCATGACCTGCCAGCCGCGGCCACACTGTGCGCGGACGTCGTGCGCGGGCTGACCCATGCCGACGCCGTCGCCGTGATGCTGCCCGAGCTGCCCGGCTCGACCGTCTTCCGGGCCGCCGGCGTGTCCGTCGTCGAGGGGGTGCCACCGCTGACGGAGCTCGGAGTGCGCACGACCAGCGACGACCAGAAGGCGATCAGCGAGCTTGCGGCCGCGACCGGGCCGGTGTTCATCCCGGACGCGGCGGCGCACCCGCTGATCCCGAACGAGATGGTGCGCCGGCTGGGGATCGCGTCCGCGCTGATGATGCCGCTGCATGGCGAGGGAGGAGTCCAGGGAATGATCACCGTCCGCTGGACCCAGCACCTGGCCCGGCTCGACCCGGCGGTGCGGTGCGCGGTAACGCTGTTCTGCGGCCAGGCCCGCTTCACCCTCGCCAAGCTGCGCGCCGCGCAGGGCCAAGTGGCCGTCCCCGGCCTCGGTTCTCACGACGAGGCCGGGTGCGCCGCCGGCGATGTGCCCGGCAGGGCCATGTCCGGCTGGGGCGCCCCCGGCGCGGGCGGCCGCGCCGGCGGGGTCCCGAACAGCCCCCCGGCGGGCGGCGGCGCGCCAGGCGGCGGCCCGGAGGGCCAAGCGGCGGCCCAGGCCGACTCCTTGGGCCGGCGCCGGTCCCGCCCGGCGACCAGCCGCTACTAGCGACCGGGGTCATCCGGCGTGGCCACGGGCTGCCCGCGGCCGGGGATGACCCCGCCAGCGGGCGGCTTGGACCGGAGCATGCAGGTCAGCCGGCAGGTGCAGACCGGCCGGCCCTCGTCATCCGCAATCCTGATCTCGAACGTCGCCACCGAACGGCCGGCGTGCAGGCGGGTCGCGACCGCCGTGACCGAGCCGGAGGTGACCGCCCGGTGGTGGGAGGCGCTGATCTCCAGGCCGACGGCCGCGTTCTCGGGGCCCGCGGTGAGCATCGCCGCCATCGAGCCGACCGTCTCCGCCAGCACCACCGACGCACCGCCGTGCAGCAGCCCGTACGGCTGCCGGTTGCCCTCCACCGGCATCCGGCCGACCACCCGCTCCGGCGTGGCCTCTAGCAGCTCGACGCCCATGCGCTCGTTCAGCTCACCGCGGTTCAGGTTGAGGGCGGCGACCAGCTCGGCCTCGTCAGCCGGCTGCCCGCCCCGGATGGCACCGTCCACGCCCGTCTCGGCAGTCACCAGCCGACAATATGGCGCCCGCCGGGCACCTACGGGACCACGGTGGCACCGGCCGGACGGCCGGCGCGGTCGGTGGACTGTCATACCGGCGGCCTAGACTTCGCCGGGTGCCCGGTTCGACGACGCAGCCCGACCTGAGTAGCCCGTCCGACGTCCCGGCGGACGCCGCCCCACCGGCCGCCCAGGACGCCCCCGGCGACGCTCCCGCGAAGGCGCCGGCCAGACGTGCCTCAAGATCCGCCGGCGGCGGGTCATCGGCCAAGGCACCGGCCAAGGCGGCCGGGAGGTCCGCGGCGCCGGCCGCGGCGCGCGGCGCGCCCGCTCCCGGAACGGGGCGGCTGCTGCTGCTGGACGGGAACTCGCTGGCCTACCGGGCGTTCTTCGCGCTGCCGGTGGAGAACTTCTCCACCACCACCGGGCAGCCGACGAACGCCGTCTACGGCTTCACGTCCATGCTGATCAACGCACTGCGCGACGAGAAGCCGACGCACGTCGCCGTCGCCTGGGACCTGCCGGCGCCGACCTTCCGGCACGCCCAGTACGCCGAGTACAAGGCCGGCAGGTCCGAGACCCCGTCGGACTTCGTCGGCCAGATCAGCCTGATCCACCAGGTCTGCGACGCGCTCGCCGTGCCGAGCATGTCCGCCGCCAGCTACGAGGCGGACGACATCATCGCGACGCTGGCCACCCAGGGCGAGGCCGTCGGTATGGACGTCCTCATCGTCACCGGCGACCGCGACGCGCTGCAGCTCGTCACCGACCGGATCACCGTGCTGATGACCCGCAAGGGCATCAGCGACATGATCCGCTACACGCCGGCGGAGGTGGAGGCCAAGTACGGCCTCACCCCGACGCAGTACCCGGACTTCGCCGCGCTGCGCGGCGACCCGTCGGACAACCTGCCCTCGATCCCCGGCGTCGGCGAGAAGACCGCGACCAAGTGGATCCAGCAGTTCGGCGGCCTGGCGGACCTGGTCGACCGGGCCGACGAGGTCACCGGGAAGGCCGGCGCGGCGCTGCGGGAGAACCTGGCCAACGTGATCCGCAACCGGGCGCTCACCGAGCTCGCCCGCGACGTGCCGCTGGAGCGCGGCCCCGCCGACCTTCGCCTGGTCCCGTGGGACCGGGAGGCGGTGCACACCCTGTTCGACACCCTGCAGTTCCGGGTGCTGCGGGAGCGGCTCTACCAGGCGCTCGCGATCGTGGAGCCGGCGGCGGGCGACGGCGGCTTCGCGGTCGAGTACACGATCCTCGGCCCGGGTGACGTCACCGAGTGGCTCGGCGAGCACACGGTCGGCGGCGCCCGCACGGGCCTGCACCTGCGCGGCACCTGGGGCCGCGGCACCGGGACGGTCGCCGGGATCGCGCTGGCCGCCACCGACGACACCGCCGCCTGGATCGACCCGTCCCAGCTCGTCCCCGCCGACGAGAACGCGCTGGCCGCCTGGCTCGCCGACGAGACTCGACCGAAGGCCGTACACGACGCCAAGGGCCCGATGCTCGCGCTCGCCGAGCTGGGTCTCACCCTGGACGGCGTCACCAGCGACACCGCGCTCGCCGCCTATCTCGCCCTGCCGGGCCAGCGCTCGTTCGACCTCGCCGACCTGGTGCTGCGCTACCTGCACCGAGAGCTGAAGGCCGAGGAGGGCCCGTCGGACGGCCAGTTGACCCTCGAGGTCGAGGTCGAGGGCATCGCCGAGGCGGACGAGGCCGAGGTGGACGCCGTGCGCGCCCGCGCGGTCGCCGAGCTCGCCGACGCCCTCGACGGCGATCTGGAGCGCCGCTCGGCCGCGCGCCTGCTGCACGAGATCGAGCTGCCGCTGCTGACCGTGCTCGCCGGGATGGAACGAGCCGGCATCGCCGCCGACGCCGACTACCTGACCGACCTGCAGTCCCAGTACGGCGCCGAGGTCACCAAGGTCGTCGAGGCCGCCCACCAGATCGTCGGCCGGCCGTTCAACCTCGGCTCGCCCAAGCAGCTGCAGCAGATCCTGTTCGACGAGCTGAACCTGCCGAAGACCAAGAAGATCAAGACGGGCTACACCACGGACGCGGACGCGCTCACGTGGCTGGCCGTCCAGACCGACCACCCGCTGATCCCGACGCTGCTGCGCCACCGCGACGTGGCCCGGCTCAAGACCGTCGTCGAGTCGCTGCTGCCGATGATCGACGACGCCGGCCGCATCCACACCACGTTCAACCAGATGATCGCCGCGACCGGCCGGCTGTCGTCGACCGACCCGAACCTGCAGAACATCCCGATCCGCACCGCCGAGGGCCGCCAGATCCGCCGCGCCTTCGTCGTCGGCCCGGGCTACGAGACGCTGCTGACCGCGGACTACTCGCAGATCGAGATGCGGATCATGGCGCATCTGTCCGGCGACGCGGGACTGATCGAGGCGTTCTCCTCCGGCGAGGACCTGCACTCGTTCGTCGCCGCGCAGGCGTTCAACCTCCCGGTCGCCGACGTCGACCCGGAGCTGCGGCGGCGGATCAAGGCGATGTCCTACGGCCTTGCCTACGGCCTGTCGGCCTACGGGCTGGCTTCCCAGCTCGGCATCGCCCCGGACGAGGCCCGCGAGCAGATGGAGGCCTACTTCGCCCGTTTCGGCGGGGTGCGGGACTTCCTGCGCGGCGTCGTCGACCGCGCCCGCACGGACGGCTACACCGAGACCATCCTCGGCCGCCGCCGCTACCTGCCCGACCTGACCAGCGACAACTCCCAGCGCCGGCAGATGGCGGAGCGGATGGCCCTCAACGCCCCGATCCAGGGCTCCGCCGCCGACATCATCAAGATCGCCATGCTGGGGGTGGAGCGCGGCCTGCGCGAGCGCGGCCTGCGCTCCCGCCTGCTCCTGCAGGTCCACGACGAACTCGTCCTCGAGATCGCCCCCGGCGAGCGCGAGGACGTCGAGGCACTCGTCCGCTCCGAGATGAGCGGCGCGTACACCATGTCCGTCCCGCTCGACGTCTCCGTCGGCGCGGGCCGCACCTGGGACGACGCGGGACACTAGGCCGTATCTGACGGCCTCCGGCCACGCGAGGCTCCGCCATCATCGCGTGGCCTTTGGCCTGGCCGTATCTGACGGCCTCCGGCCACGCGAGGCTCCGCCATCATCGCCGCAGGGGTCCCCGGAAGATCGGCGCCAGCCGATCTTCCGGGGGAGCGACTTTGGCCTAGCCGCGCGGTTCCCCGGCGCGCGCGGACGCGACGAGCGGCGATCCGGGGGCGAGCTTTGGCGCCGTCCGGGCCTTCCCCAAGCCAGGACGTTTTCTACTCGCCCGCCCCCGGTCCCCACACTGCGGGTGAGACGCTAGGAGCGTTCGGTAACCGCGTCAACGTGGCCCGCGCGGCGGCCGGCTGTTGTGCGTTCCCGGACGCGGGCACGCCGTATCCGCCAACTCATCTCCCTGTTTGCCACGCTCACCGCCTCCTCCACCGATTGGCCAGCTGACATCTCGGCGCCAATCAGTGGGTTCAGGTCTCCACCGTGCCTGGCGGGCGGTAGGCGCCCATGGCGGCGAGGCTGGCGCCGACCTCGGCGGGCGTGCCGGTCGCGACCACCGCGCCGGCCTCGAGGACGACGACCGCGTCGGCGACCGCCAGGGCCAGGCGCGGGTCGTGCTCGGCGAGCAGGACGCTCACGCCGCGGGCCTGGAGCCGGCCGACCAGCTCGGCGAACCAGGCCCGGTCGGCGGCGGTGACGCCGGCGGCCGGCTCGTCCAGCAGCAGCAGGGACGGGCGGGTGCCCAGCGCCCTGGCGACCTCCAGCCGCCGCCGTGCGCCGTGCGGCAGGCTGGCCGCCCGTTCGCCCGCCCGGTCGGCGAGCCCGACGAACTCCAGCAGGTCCCACGCCGCGGACCTGGCCGCGCGGATCTCCCGGCGCCCGCGCGACCTCGGGAGCAGCACCCGCCAGGTGTCGCCGCGGGCCTTCGCCTCGACGCCGACCCGGATGTTGTCCAGCGCGGTGAGCTGGTCGAACAGCCTGGTCTCCTGGAACGTACGGGCTATACCCAGCCGGGCCACCGCCGGCGCCGAGCGCCCGAACAGCTCGACCGGCCTGCGCGCCGCCTCGACGCCGGGGCCCTCCGCCCCGCCCGCTCCCGCGGACGCCCGCGCCCTGGCCGGCGGCTCGTGGGCCGGCGGCTCGTGGGCCGGCGGCTCGTGGGCCGGCGGCTCGGCGGGCTGCTGCCCGGGCGCCGGAGGGGCGGACCACGGCGTCCGGTCCAGCCCGTCGTCTCCGCGGGTCGGCCAGAAGTGGGCGCTGCCGCGGCTCGGCCGCCGGATTCCGGTCAGGCAGTCGAGCAGCGACGTCTTGCCCGCGCCGTTCGGGCCGACCACGGCCAGCACCGTGCCCCGCTGCTGCCGCAGCGAGACGTCCGCGAGGCTCGTCAGGCCGCCTAGGCGCAGCGTCAGCCCCGCGAGGTCCAGAATCGGCCGCGGCGGCGGCGCCGCGCTCGGCGCGGGCACCGTCGGCGCGTCCGGCTTCCAGCCGACGCGCGGGCCCGGGCGCGCCGGCACCACCGCCGGGGGCCGGCGGCGCGGCTCGGGTAGGATCATGGCCCTCCCTCGCTGGGGCCGCCGAGCCGGAGGCGCGCGGGCAGCAGGCGCCGCGGGCGAAGTGCCGTCATGATCATGACCAGGGCGCCGAAGTAGAGGAACCGGTCCGCGGCCGGCACGTGGTCGCGCAGGAGGAAGGCCAGGCCCTGCAGGACGACGGCGCCGAGGACGGCGCCGAGGCGTGAGCCCGCCCCACCGGCGACGACGACTGTGAGCACGAGCATCGAGGCCTGTGGGCTGAACGTCTGCGGGTTGAAGAACTGCTTGGTCGCGAGCACCGCGCCGGCGAGGCCGGCGACCGCCGCGCCGGCCGTGAAGGCCAGCAGCCTCATCCTCGCGGCGCGGACACCGAGGACCCCGGCGGCCACCTCGTCCTGGCGCAGCGCGGCGCAGGCCCGCGCGGCGCGTGACCGGTCCCAGCCGGCGAGCGCGGCCATGACCAGCACGACCAGGCCGAGCAGCAGGTAGTAGTACGGCAGCGGGTCCAGCCCGAAGGCGTAGTGGAAGCCACCGATCCGCACCGACGGCGGCGGCACCCCGAACACGCCGCCGGCGCCGCCGGTGATCCCGTCGGCGTTGTTCGCGACCAGTTGGACGACCCCTCCGAAGGCAAGGGTTACGATCGCCAGAAGGTCGGCGTGCCGTCGCAGGAGCGGCGCCCCCAGCGCGAGGCCGACGAGTGCCGCCGCGGCCATCGCCGCTGGCATCGCGACCAGCGGCGAGACGGTGACCGGCGCGTGCCAGGGCATCGCCCCCGGGGCGCACAGATATGCCGCTGTGTAGGCACCGATCGCGCAGAAGGCGACGCAGCCGAGATCGAGCATGCCGGCACGCCCGACGACGATGCTCAGCCCCAGCGAGAGCAGCGCGTACAGCCCGATGTCGTTGACCATCACCTGCCGCACCGTGGTCGAGACGACCAGCGGCGCGCCCGCCGCGGCCCCCAGCGCCAGCGCGTATCCCGCGCCCCGCGCCCAGGGGCGCCGGTACCAGCGCCGCCGGCCCGGCGTCCCCGTCTCTCCCGCCGCCGCGCCCATGGCAAGCCCGGCCGCGAGCCGGCCGGAGGTGGGCGCCGGCGGCTCGGTGGGTACCGACGGCTCGGTGGGCACCGGCGGTGCCGGCCAGATCACCCAGTTCGACCGGACCGCCCAGGTCCGGTCCGTGGGTGGCACGAGGTGGGCGCTTTCCCCGCGCTGGCCCGGCGGCCTCGGCCCGACGCGGGCCGCCGGCTGGGGCTGAGCCTCGGCGATCATCCGGCTGCGCCGCGAGGCCGCGTCATCCAGCGACGGGCGCCGCCGGCCGCGTGATCCCGACCGGTCCCGGACGTCCTCCGCCCATTCGGCGGCGACGCCCGTCAGGTACGCGGCCGGGCGCCCGAGCAGGCCGCGCAGCCGCGGCCAGCCGGTCAGCCCCGCCCAGGCCAGCAGCCCGGCGGCGAGGAAGAGGACGCCGCGCTCCCCCGCGAGCGACCCGCTGGCCCCGGCGAGCGGCCGGTCCGCGTTCCCGGACGGCCCGGTCACGAGCGCGGCGAGCGCCGCGAGCACCAGGCACCCGCCGAGCCGGCGCCACCACCGGCCCGGCCCGGCCTCGTCCCCGACACCCTCGGCATCCCCGCCATGTCCGGCGTTCCCGGTATCCGCGGCAGCCACGGCAGCCGCCGTGCCCGTCGTCGCCGCGGCGCCCGCCCAGCCGTCCGGCGGCCGGCCCGCGGCGCGCAGCTGGGCCATCCGCTCGGCGACAGACGGCATTCCCGCCGGCGGGCTCGCCGGCTCGTCCGGACCGCCGCTCATGCCGGGCGTCCGAGGCGGGCGCCGAGCAGGCCCGACGGGCGCAGGAGGAGGACAGCGATCAGCACGGCGAAGGCGATGACGTCCTGATAGCCCGCGTCGAGCAGGTAGTAGCCGCCGAAGCTCTCGACCAGGCCCAGCAGCAGGCCGCCGGCCAGCGCCCCACGCACATTGCCGAGGCCACCGAGGACGGCGGCCGTGAACGCCTTGATCCCGGGGACGTAGCCCATGGTGTAGGACGCGTGGAAGGTCATCGCGTAGAGGAAGCCGCCGGCGCCGGCGAGCACCCCGCCTAGCACGAACGTCGCGACGATCACCCGTTCCAGGCTGACTCCCAGCAGGACCGCGCATTCGGCGTCCTGCGCCACCGCCCGGATCGACCGGCCGAGCCTGGACCAGGCGACCAGGCGGTCGGCGGCGAGCAGCAGGCCGAGCGCGGCGGTGACGACCGCCAGCGTCTCCGCGGAGACGGGGGCGCCGGCGACGCGTAGCACGGTCTGGTCGGTGAACAGGCCCGGCACGGGAACGTCGCGCCGGCCGAACTCCTTGCCTGCGAGGCTCACGGCGAACATCGACGCGCCGACGGCGCTGACCAGGTACGCGAGCCGCGGCGCGCCCCGGCGTCGCAGCGGCCGGTAGGCGGCCCGCTCGAGGCCGAGCGCGGCCACCGCGCCGGCGAGGCCGCCGGCGACGGTCCCGGCCGCCACCAGCCCGATGCAGGCCAGGACGCCGGGGCCGGCGCCGGCAGCCCCGGCGGGCAGCGCGGCGCGAGCCGCGTAGAGGCCGCCGAACGCGCCGAGCATGAACACCTCGCCATGCGCGAGGCTGACCAGCCGCAGCACGCCGTAGACGAGGGTGTAGCCGAGCGCGATCAGCGCGTAGACCGCACCGGCCGCGAGCCCGTCGATGGCCAGCCGCGCGATCTGCCCCCCGCTAGCCACGCGCGGATCGCGCTCCCCATTTCGCCGTGCGCACCCGGCGGTCCCAGGTGCCCGCAAGATCGGTCAGGCGGGTGCCGTCCCCCGCGGCGGCCGTCGACCCGGCAGGCGACCCGGCGGGTGGCGGCGCGGCGGGCTCTGACGCGGACTCAGCCTCGACCGCGGACGCGGCTGGCGCCGCCAGCGATGCGGGGGCGCCAGCGGCGTCGCCAGCCGGCCTGACCGGCGCGGCGTCGTCGGCAGGGGTCACGGCTTGAGCAGCGCGGTCGTCGGGCCGAGGACGACCCGCTTGCCGCCCCGGACCTCGTACACGTACACCGTCGAGCCCTGGACCTCGCCGTGGCCGTCGAACTTGATCTGCTTGGTGACGCCAGGCATGTCGACGGCGCGGAAGCCGCTGAGGACCGAGGCGCGGGTGGCGCCCGTGCCCTCCTTGGTGAGCACCGAGATGATCGCCTGGGTGGCGTCGTAGGCCTCGCCGGAGTAGGTACCGGGCTTGGTGCCGCTGTTCACCCGCTTGAACTCGGCGACGAAGGACGCCGCCTTCGGGTCGGAGTTCGCGTCGCCGCAGGCGCAGGTGAGCAGCGCGCCCTCGGCCGTGTCGGCGCCGGCCTGCTCGATGAGCTGGTCGTCGTTGGAGCCGTCGCCCGCGAGGATCCTGCCCTCGTAGCCCTTGCCGCGCAGCGCCTTCACCAGCAGCGCGAACTCGGCGTAGTACCCCGAGTAGTAGACCGCGTCGGGACCGGCCGCGGTGATCTTCGTCGCCTCGGAGGTGTAGTCCTTGGTCGGGTTGACGCTGTCATGGGTGACGGTGACGTTGTGGGCCTTCAGCGCCTTCTCGAGCGCGGTGGAGAGGCCGGCGCCGTAGTCGCTGCGGTCATCGAGCGAGAACACCCGCTTGGCCTTCAGCGCCTTGGCGATGTAGTCCGCGGCGGCGGCACCCTGGATGGTGTCCGGCGCGATCACCCGGAAGAAGCTGCCGAACCCGAGGCTGGTGAGCTGGGGGTTGGTCGCGGACGGGCTCACCGACAGCAGGTCGGCCTGGCTGTACAGCGGCTCGCTGGACTTTGTCGCGCCGGAGAAGATCGGGCCGACGACGGCGATGACCCGCGAGTTGTCGACGAGCTTCTGCGCGGCGGTCGGGCCCTGCTCGGGGGAGCCCTGGTCGTCGGAGGCGACGATACGCAGCGTGAACGGCAGCGTACCGCTCCGGTTGGCCGAGTCGACGGCCGTCAGCATGCCGTTGTACGCGTTGATGCCCAGCTGCTGGTTCTCGCCGGACAGCGGACCCTGGAAGCCGATCGCGAACTCCTTCTTCGCCTCGGCCTTGTCGTCGCCCCCGCCGCATCCGGCCGCCGCCACCGCTACCGCGGCCACCGCCGCGACAGCTCCCAGCAGCCGAAGCCGCCGACCCAGACCATCCATGGTCTGTCCCTTCGCCCAGCCATGCCGACCGTGTGGGCGTTGCATCCCCACCGACCCGCTCGCGCGGACCGGTGGGGGCCCGGCACCCGGGAGGCGCCCACGCGGGCCCGACGATCGCCGGACGGCCGGCAAACTAACGGCCGATCAGGCCAAACCAAAAGCTAAATGTAAGCGTGTCGTCACTTTTTGTAGTCTCGCCGGGCCAGCACCGTGTCCGGCCAGACAGAAGATCACCAATCGGGCGCGCGCAGCCGAGGTCGCGGCGGCCGCTGCGGCCGGCGCGGCCGGCGCGGCCGGCGCGGCCGGCGAGGATCCAGGAGCGGCGGACTACCTGGCCGGAATGACCGTGGGGACAAAGCGGCCGTTGACGATGGCGTAGATCACGGCGGCTGGGTCTCGACGGTCACCGAAGGCGTCGAACGCGACCTGGCCGGTGACGCCGGCGAACGAGCCCCGGGCGATCTGGGCGGCGATCGCCGCCCTGGTCGCGTCGTCGACCGCCACCCGGCCGGGGAGCACGACGGCGGCGGCGCGCAGCAGGGCCCGAGCGGAGTCATAGGCGTAGGCGGCCAGCGCGGGGATCATGTCCGCCTCCTGCCCAGTCACCGCCAGCGGCTCGTCGCCGCGGCCCGAGCCATCCTCACCCGAGACCCTCGCGCCCGGCGCACTCGATCCGGACCCGCCGGGCGTGTTCATGCCCTGCCCGTCCCGGTCCTGGCCGTCGCTCCCGCCCGGGCGAGCGGAACCGGCGCCCGGCGGGGCCGCCGAACCAGCCGCGCCGGCCGACGGCGTCGGCGTCGGCGAGCCGGTCTTCTTGTCGGGAACGGCGGGCTGCTCCGGGCCGCCGACGACCGGTCCCCAGCGCTTCAGGTACTCGTCGGCAAAGGCGCCGGCGGCGGGCAGGCGGGACAGCGGCACGGCGAGGTCGGTGGCCAGGTCACCCTCGGCCGCCTCGCCGGCGGAGTCGAGGTAGCGGGCGCTGAGCATGGCGTCGGTTCCGAGAATCTGGACCGAGATCGCCTCGTCGGCCATCCGCTGGCGCAGCGCGCTGGCGAACAGGTAGCCGGTGGAGGTGTACACGAGGTCCGGGTTGAACTCCTGGATGCCCTCGGCGACCTCCTGGACCTCTTTCCCGTCGGCGCCGTCGCCCTTCACCTGGTAGGTGGTCAGCACCTCGGCGCCGGCCGCGATGGCGTAGCTGGCGAAGCGCCCGGCGAGCGTGTCTCCGTAGAAGGGCCCGCCGTCGACGACGATGATCTTCGTCCGGTGCCGGACGTGCACGGCATAGTCGGCGCCCGCCTTGGCCTGCACCGCGTCGCTGCCGCTGAGCCGGAAGTAGCGGTCGTAGGGGCGCTTGCGGATGTAGGGCGGCTCATCCTGCGCGGTGAGCTCTGGCTCGCCGTTGGACGGCGAGACGACCGGGATGCCGCCGGCGTCCAGCACCGGCACCGCGATCCGGGCGACGTTGGAGCTGAGCGGCCCGACGACCCCCACCAGCGCCGAGTCCTCGGCGAACGCCTCGGCGGCGGCGGCTCCCCCGTCGGGCCGGGAAAGGTCGTCCTTGGCGACCAGCTCGGCCTTCCAGCCGGGAATCGCCTCGGACTTGTTGGACTCGTCGACGGCGAGCGCCACCGCGTCGCGCACCGACCCGCCGATGTTGCCGAGGTCGCCGGACAGCGGAGCCATCACCCCGATCCGCATCACCTGCGGCCCTCGCGAGCCACCCGGCCCGCCGCCGGCCCGCCCGTCGCGCAGCGTGAGCAGGCCGAGCGTCAGGCCCGTCGGGAGCGCGACCAGCAGGGCGAGCAGCCCCGCCAGCAGCGCCCGCCCGCGCCGCGTCCGGCGCCGCCGCCCCGCCCAGGCCGCCGTCGTCCGGGCCGAGTGCCGTATCCACCGGGCCGCCACCACGAGCCACACCTTGGCGACCTGCCAGCCCGGTACCAGCGGCCCGTCCGGATCGACCCCGCCGCCGACCACCGGGTCGGTGGCGACTATCTCGCTCCCCCGCGCGCTCCCGGCTAGCCACCGCACCAGCCGTCGCAGCGGCGACCCGGCCCCGCCCGCGCGCGCGGCGTCCCGGCCATCGCCGTCGCGGTCGCCGTCGTCCGCGTCGCCAGGCCTGTCTTCGCGGGTCACTGGCCGGGAAGGGCCTCCCCGGAAAGGACCGCCTCGGCGACCGCGCGCATCGTGCGGCGCTGGTTCATCGAGGTCCGCTGAATCCAGCGGAACGCGTCCGGCTCGGTCATCTTGTGCTCGGTCTGCAGCACACCCTTGGCCCGCTCGATGATCTTCCGGGCCTCCAGCCGGCCCTGCAGGTCCTCGACCTCGGCCTCCAGGCTCACGATCTCCGTGAACCGGCTCATCGCCATCTCGATCGTCGGCAGCAGGTCCTTCTTCTGGAACGGCTTCACGACGTACGCCATCGCGCCAGCCTCCCGCGCCCGTTCGACCAGCTCCCGCTGGCTGAACGCGGTGAGGATGACAACCGGGGCGATCCGCTCCTTGGCGATCTTCGCGCCGGCCTCGATGCCGTCCATCTTCGGCATCTTCACATCGAGGATGCACAGGTCCGGGCGCAGCTTGCCGGCCAGGGCGACGGCCATCTCGCCGTCACCGGCCTCGCCGACGACCTCGTAGCCCTCCTCCTGCAGCATCTCGCGCAGGTCGAGACGAATCAGCGCCTCGTCTTCGGCGATCAGCACCCGGCGCGGCGTCGAGGATGGCTGGCTGCTCATCGAGACGTTCTCCTGAGGTCGGCGTCGATGGGGATCGGTCGGCGTCGTCACCATTCTGCCGGCACCGGGCGCACGTGGATGCACCCAGCGTCCGGTTGGCGGCAGCTCACCGTCATGGTTTGGCGGCGACGCCCCGGGAACCGGGTAGGTCCCACCGGGCGCCAGCCACCGCCTGGCACGCGGCGACGTCACGCTCCACCCGACGTGGCGACGGCGGAGCCGGGAGCACATCCACCGCGGCCAGTGCCTGACACCGACACCGCGGCCCGATCCCGGGATACCGCCCGAGCCCCGACGGGCGGGGCGAGAGGTCGAAACGCACCCTACCCGGCTAGAGTCATCAAGGGGAGCACCTCCCGAGGCACATCAACGCACGACCGGCACGCCGCGTTCACCCCGGCGACCTCCCACGTACCTCCCCCAGCCAGGCCCGGTACTCCAACGGCAGAGAGACGGTGCTCAAACCACCGACAGTGTGGGTTCGAATCCCACCCGGGCTACCGCCGATCCTGCTCGCCGCCTTTGGGCGGCTTCGCCGATGTCGCGATATTGCCCCGGGGGGCGACCCCCGGACCCCCGGTGTCGCGCTACGCGCGACCTCCTTTCGGGGCGGACGCATGGTCCAACACAGCGGACACCTACAGCCGGCCACCACCCCATGGAGCAGCCTCGCCGCTGTGACGATGTTGCCTGGGGGTCGACGGTCTTCTCCGCCCTCCTGGCCGCCGCCTAAGCCCCGCCTCCTATTCCATCTCGCGTGGATCCTCGCCAGCCAGGCAGAGAAGCCCGATCCGCACACCTGATCGGCGATCCTCGCCGAGGTGCTCGGCGGCTGGGCTCGCGCTGATGACCTGCGGTGGACGTGTCTACCCGGTTGGGGCGGAGTCGATACGCTCAGGGCGGGAGTGGACGACAGCGAGCGGGCGGTTCGCGGTGTGAGGTGCTTTGCCGGTGGGAGGGCAGTGATCCTCGGGCAGCGGTGGGTGCGGCTTACGGACGGTGGGCGGTGACGTCGCCGCCGCGGCCGGGGCCGGCGCTGCGGGTGAGCATTCCTGGGCCGGCGCCGGCGGTGCGGGAGTTCCTCGCGACCGAGGCGGGCAGCGCGGTGCTGCTGCTCGGCACCACAGTCCTCGCGCTGCTCTGGGCGAACTCTCCCTGGTCGTCGAGCTACGAGCACTTCTGGGAGACGTCGACGGCGCTGACCGTCGGCGGCGCCTCGTTGCGGCTCACCGTGCACGACTGGGTGAACGACGGCGCGATGGCGATCTTCTTCATGGTCGTCGGCCTGGAGATCAGCCGGGAGGCGACGACCGGAGAGCTGCGCGACCGACGGTCGGTGGCGGTGCCGGCGCTGGGCGCGGTCGGCGGGCTCGCCGCCCCGGCGCTGGTGTATTGGCTGTTCAACCGGTCCGGCGCCGGCGGCCCCGGATGGGGCATCGCGATGTCGACCGACACGGCGTTCGTCCTCGGGATCCTCGCGCTGTTCGGGCCGCGCTGCCCGGACCGGCTGCGGCTGTTCATGCTGACCCTGGCCGTCGTCGACGACATCGGCGCGATCACCGTCGTCGCCGTCTTCTACTCCAAGCATGTCAATGTCATGGCGTTGATGCTGGCCGCCGCCGCGGTCGCGGCGATTCTCGCGCTGCGCTGGATGGGGGTCTGGCAGCTCTCGCCCTACCTGATCGCCGCGGCGCTGCTGTGGCTCGCCGTGCACGCCTCGGGGGTGCACGCGACCCTGGCCGGGGTGCTCATCGGGCTGCTGGTGCCGGCGTTCCCGCCCCGGCGGGAGCAGATCGAGAACGTGCCGGTGTTCGTGCGGGCGCTGCAGGAGGACTCGACGGCGTCGCGTTCGGCGCTGGCGGTGTCGGCGGCGCGGGCGGCGGTCGCGCCGAACGAGCGGCTGCAGCACCTGCTGCACCCGGTCAGCGCGTTCGTCGTCGTCCCGCTGTTCGGGCTGGCGAACGCGGGGGTGCACCTGAACGGTGAGACGCTGCGGACGGCGGCGAGCTCACCGGTGACGCACGGCGTCGTGGTGGCGCTGCTGCTCGGCAACGCGGTCGGCATCACGCTCGCCGCGACCTGCGCTGTGCGCACCGGCCTGGGCGTTCTGCCAGGCCAGGTCCGCTATGGGCATGTGCTGGGCGCGTCGGTGCTCGCCGGGATCGGCTTCACGATCTCGCTGTTCATCACCCAGCTCGCGTTCGACGACGAGGCGCTGCGCGACCAGGCCAAGATCGGCATCCTGGTCGGCTCGCTGGTCGCCGCGACCCTCGGCAGCGTCCTGTTGCGCTTCCTCGGCGAGCGCATGCCGCTCTGCTCCCCGAACAGCGAAGGCCTCCCGCCGCCGCTCCCGCCCCGCCCCTGGCGCCCGCCCGCGGTCCCCGCGCGCTGGAGCTGACGCCCCGGAAAGGCTGGCCAAGGGCCCCAGCCGCCGCGGCGCGGTCAGCGGCGGGCGGCCCAGGGCGCCCGCCAGCGGACCCGGTGAGGAGCAGGCGGCGCGGCCGGGCCCGCGGGATCCCCGGAATCCCCGGAATCCGCCGGGTCGGCGTCGGCCGCGAACAGCGCCCCGGCGGGGCCCGCGAGCGCGGGCACCGGCGAGAGCACGGGCCGCGGTGCCGTCACCAGGGCGGACGTCGCGGCCACCCGGACGGCGCGGCGCAGCGCCGGCAGCTCCGGGCGGCCGCGGAACAGCTGGCCGTTGACGAACAGTGTCGGGGTGCCGCGCACGCCCTCGGCTACGCCCCGCTCGTAGTCCGCCTCGACGGCGTCGCCGTAGGGCTGGGCCGCGTCGCCGACGACGAGGTCGGGGTCGAGCCCGAGGCGCTCGGCGCGGATCCGCAGGTCGATGTCCTTGAGCCGGTCCTGGTGGGCGAACAGCAGGTCGTGCATCTGCCAGAACTGGCCATACGCGTGCGCCGCCTCGGCGGCGAGCGCCGCCGTCAGCGCGTACGGATGGATCTCGAACACCGGGAAGTGCCGGAACTCGTGCCGTACCAGCGTCCCGTCCGACTCCACCAGCTCATGCAGCACCGGCGCCGCCTGCGCGCAGTACGGGCACTGGAAGTCCCCGTACTCGACCAGCACCACCGGCGCGTCCGGGTCGCCCCGCGACGGCCGTTCGTCCGCCCGGACCGGCGCGGCCGACGGCACCAGCCCGCCATCCGGCGCCCGCGGACCCGCCGGCGCGGCCGTCCCGGGCACGGTGCCCTTGCCAGTGGGCACGGCGCAGGTCTCGGGCGTGACGGCCGGGCGCAGCGCCGTCGCGAAGTCCGCCGCCCCGTTCGAACGAGAGGCCGACGAGCTGTCCGGCCGGTCCGCCGACACGCGTTCCATGCCTGAAGTATCGCGCCCGCGCCCCGAACTAATCCCGTCGCCGCGAGAGATCGGGGCGGAGCTCACGATCACGCCCCGGCGCGGGGCGCCCCGGTCTGGGCGGCGCGGTTTTCTCCGGACGGGCCGGGTATCCCGGCAGTCGGCGGGAAACCGACTTAACCGGAGTGGGCAGTGGGACGAGCAGCGACCAAGAACGCCCATAAGGCCGGCCATGGAGGCCCGAACGCGGACCTGGACTGGCCGGCGGCGACGCCGCCCGGCCCGGCGAAGAAGCCGCGCGGCGCCAGGCACGGCGGCAAGCACGCCGGCAAGATCGGCAAGAAGGCCGGCAAGCGGGCGGCCGCCGCGGCGGCGGGCGCCACCTCGGCCGCGGGCGGGGGCGGGCCAGGCCGGGCGACCGCCGCCGCGCCGACCGATCCCGCCACGGCGAGCGGCAGCGGCATGGCGGGCGGAACCGGCGCGGCGGTCGGAGCCTCCGGCGCCGTGGTGGACGCGATCATCGCGGCGGCGCTGGGTGAGGCGGTGGCGGAGTCGCTCACGGACACGCTCACCGAGTCGATCAACGAGTCGTTCACCGAGATGATGGCGGGCGGGCTGGCCTCCGCGCTGGAGCAGGCCCTCGCCCAGACCGTCTCGGCGGCGGTGGCACACGAGCTGCCCGGCGCGCTCGCCGCCGCCGCCGCCGACGCCCGCGCCCACCACCCGGACGGCGCGCCTGGCTCGGCCGCGCCGTCTCCGCCCAGGACGGCCGCGGCCACGCCTGGCGATGCCGACTTGTCGGCAGTCTTCCCGGCGCCGTCCGCCGCGGGTGAGCACACGGTGGCGCTGGCCGCGGCGCGGTCGGTGTGGGAGTCCCTGCCGCCCAGGCGGCTCCCGGTCCTGCCTGGCCTGGACTTGGCCGCCCGGCGGGCGGCGGCGAGCGATCCCGAACGCGTCGGCGGGGACTGGTACGACGTCACGGCGTTCTCGGCGGACACCGCCGTCCTCGACGTCGGCGACGTCGGCGGGCATGGCCCCGGCGCCGCCGCGCTCATGGCCGAGCTGTGCCACGCGACCCGCGCCTATGCCCTGCTCGACCTGCCGCCGTCCGAGATCACCACCCGGCTGGCGGACGTGCTGTTCGCGGGCGGCCACCGCGCGATCACCTCGGCCGTGACGGCCCGGCTCGACGTCCCGACCGGGCACCTGACCTGGTGCAACGCCGGCCATCCGCCGCCGGTGCTCGTCGGCCCCGACGGCGCGGTGTCGTTCCTCGGCGACATGCACGGCCCGCTGCTCGGCGCCGTGCCGGGCGCCGGCCCCGGTGTCAGCGTCGGCGGGGGCCTGGATACGCGGGCCGGCACCGAATACGCGCAGAGCACTGTCACGATGCCGGTCGGCGCGACCGTCCTCTTCTACTCGGCCGGCCTGGTCGACGGGTCGGGTACGCCGCTGGCCGAGCGCCTCGACGCTCTCGCGGCCGCCGTTTCCAGGGCGTTCGCCACCCGCCTGGCGGATGCCGGCGCGAACGGTGCCGGGCACCTGGGGGGTGCCAGCGGCCCGCCGCTCACAGCCGCCTGCGACGCGCTGCTCGCCGAGCTGTCCGGCGGCCGTCCGCCCCAGGGCCGGGAGCCCGCGGCGGGCTCCCGGCAAGACGGCGACGCCTGCCTCCTGGCCGCCCGGATCTGCTGACCGGACGCGTACTGGCTCAGGCGCGCTGACCGGCCGCCGGCCGGGGCCGACGGCCCGGGACGAATCTGACCGCTCCCCGTATTTCGACCATTTCCGCGGCATGCGGGACTGGTCTACTGGCGTCGCCGGAGACGGCGGAGATGGCGCCAACCGATCGGGGGATGCGATGGAACCGAGCAACCGGTAGAGCGAGCCGGCCGGCCCGCCGCGACGGGCGGGCATGGCGGCTTGTCTAATCCGGTCCACCCAGGACACACCTTGTCCGAAATGTGGCCGGCTTTTGTCCAGTCGAGATGAGTCGCCGTCATCCGGGCGACCCGCCGAGGCAAGTTGTCAACTTCCGTGGCGAGTTGTCCAATTTCTGTCTCACGCATCTCGATGCCAAGGGCGCATTCTGGTCACCACGACCAGTCAGCCGGGTGCCCCGGCCGCACGGCTTCGCCGTCGCCGCCGGGGTCTCCGGATCCCTTCCGGCAGATCCGCCGGTGGGGCGAGATCCATACCGACGGATCTTCGGAGAACGCCGCGGCGCGGGGCGGTCGACGCCTGGTACGGGGAGGCGTCGGCCGTGGTCCGTCGCTCGCGGCGGGCCGGCCGGCGCGACAGCCGGCCGGGCACGCGAACGGGGGAGATGAGATGGGCAGCAGCATGCGCGGAGCAGGGAGAACCGCCGAGACCGCCAGCATCGGCACGGCCAGCGTCAGCACCGCCGGCGGCGGGGCCGGCTGTGACGGCAGCGGCAGCGGCGGCGAGAACGAGGAGCCGAAGAACGCGAACCAGACCGGCGTGGGACGGGCGCGGGCCTCCTGACGCCGGCCCGCGGACACGGCCCGCGCGGAACGACACGTCGGCGCTGCCGGTCACCGCGCGGGCCGTCTGGCGAGCCCACCCGGGCTCGCCGGGCGGCGGCGGGGGGCGGGGGGCACCTGGGTGGACGGCGTTCAGGTCCAGCGCAGGCCGTAGCTCAGGCCGAGGCCGAGGTGGCCGAAGCGCGCCGACACCTCCCCCGCCCCGTCCAGCGGCACGACCGGAAGATCGATGGCGAGATCCTCGACCGCGCGCAGCGGCAGGCCGTCCAGGCGATGCACCTTGGGCTCGGCGCCTTCGGGGAACCGTACCCGCAGGTCCAGCGCGTCGCAGCGGATCGTCGGGTTCATCGCGTAGTGCGGCACCATCGGCTGCCCCGGCGGCACCCGCCACACGCACCCGAACTCGTGCCGCTCCTCGGCGCCCAGTGGGTGAGGCAGCCGCAGCACCGGGGAGAAGAGCGTGTCGCCCCGCCGGTCGACCCGGACGATCCGGCCGCCGAACATCACGTCCACGCCGAGGTCGCGAGGGCTCGGAGGCGCGTCGGGCGGGCGAGGCAGGCTCATCGACAGGGCCACCTCTCTCAGCCCGTCCTCGACGGCGACGATCCGCCTCGACTCCAGCAGCTCGGGCGTGGGCGCGTCGAGCCGCATCAGCGCCCACACCCGCTCCACGTACCAGCCGGCCGTCCCGCCGGCCGGGTCCGGCGCCGCGGCCGCCTCCCGGCGGCGCGCCTCCTGCCCGCCGCGCACCTGGCCGCCACCGTTCTGGCCGCCGCCGGCGATAATCATCTCCGCCAGCAGCCGGAAGGCCTCCTGGCCGCGGCGGCGCAAGGTACGCGGATCCCGCTCGAACTCGACGGCGAGCCAGCTGAGCCGCTCCGTCAGCAGCCGGTGGCCGGCTCGCGGGTCCACCCCGAGGGACACGCCGGCGACCAGGCGCAGATCCTCCGGAAGTGCCCCCAGCCACTCACCGAGCCAGCTCACCATCCGGGACCGCAACGGGCCGCCGGACAGGTCACCGAGGGCGGCATAGCGGCGCAGCAATGGCCCGGTCCTGGCGTCGAGGTTCGCGGACCGCAGGCCACGCCCGCGAGCGAGCGAGCGCAGCTCAGCGTGCATGGCCGCGAGATCAGTACCGTTCATGGTCATCTCTGACGGACGCACGGCCGGACCCGCCGTGTGGGCCAGGCCCGGGGGCCTGCGGGAAGGCGGCCGCCGACGGCCACGGCGTGCGTCCGCCGACGTCGCGCCCGCCATTGGCCGGGTTTCATTATGCTGACTTTCCGCCCGTCACCGCGCACGTACGGCGGGCGGCCTGCGCGGCTGTCCGTCATCGCACGTCCGTCCGTCCAGGTTTTGGCATATATGCGCATTATCTGGGGCATGACAAACATTGCGTGCCCGGTTGCGCCGACGACCGCGGGCGTCATTGTCCGCACGCTGACCGGTGACATGGGGCCATGGTGGGACTGACGGGGGAACCATCGTGCGACTGACGGCGGAACTTGAGGGCACCGCGGTGGCCCGGTGGTATAGGGCCGCGCGTTTCCGGCCCGATCCCGCGCGGCGGGAGACCGGCGGGACGCTGCAGCGGCTGAACTGGCAGACGAGGATCAGGTACTACGAGACGCTGGTGGAGTTTCTCGACGCCAGCGACGGGTCGATCGACGGCCTGGCGCGCGACGCGCTGGCCGCCGCGGCGGGGCAGCGCCGGCCTTCGACCCTGTACTACCTGGTGAGCCCGAGAAGCCCGGGGTCGCTCGCGGGCACGCTGCGAGCGACGGCGGCGGCGCGCCTGTACGAACGGCGCCACGGGGAGCGCGTGCTCGACCTGCTGGTGACGGAGACGAAGGTGTGGAGCTACTGGCCCCACCGCGAAGGCTGGCTGGAGGCGCTCGACGACCTGGCGGTCGTCGACCGCTGGCTCGCCGCGGCGAGCCTCGTGCGGGTCGTGGCGGACTGGGCGGTGTACTCGCGCCCGCTGGCGATCGTGTCCGGGTTCGCCCCACCGCTGGCCGCGGTCGAGGATCTGCTCACGCTCGCCGGCCCCGGGGGTGAGCGCCCCACCGGGCCGGACGGTGACGGTTCGGGCGGCGACGCACGGCTCGCCGAGGTCACCTGCCTGCTGACGACCGTGGCGCGCACCGCGCTCGGCGCGAGCGGAATAGGACCCGGCTTCGTGCTCGGCGCGGTGCACCGCCGCCTCGCGGCGCTGGTCACCCGGGCCCCGGCCCACTCCGAGAAGATCACCACCGACGCCGTCGACCTGCTGACCCAGCTGGAGCACCTGCTGCCGGGGCTGCCCGCCGAGGAGCGGCACCGGATGTCCGACGAGCTCGCCCCCCGGCTGCGCGCGGTCCTCGACCAGCTGGCACGGCCAGGCCCGCCCGACCCGCCAGGGCCCGAGGGCCTACCGCCAGGACCACCGGGCGATGACGAACAGGATGGTCCGGGCGAGCGGGCCGACGGGGAGGGGCGATGACGCCGTCCCCGCCGCCGGCCGGTGAGCCGGAGCGCGACGACGAGCTGGAGCGCCGGCTGCGCGGCCGAACCCAGACGGTGCTGACATACACCGACGCGACCGCCGACCCGCGGCCGCTCGTCGGGCTGTACGAGGAGGTCCGCCGCGTGCTCGGTGCCACGAGCACGCTCGCGCTGCTGGTCGAGTACCACGCCGAGGAGCTGTACAGCCGCACCCGGTCGGTGGCCGAGTCCGCGCGGGTCTGGGCGCAGCTGCACGCCCGCGCCGAACTCGCGCTCGACCGGCACGACACCACGCTGATGGGCATCAAGGCGCTGCACGCCCGGTACGCCCGGCTGTCCGGCGGCCCGGCCGACCTGGACACGGCCGCGCAGACCTACGAGGTCGAGTGGCGGCGTCGCCTGGCGATCCTCGGCGCGAAGGCGGACCGCACCAGCACGGCGCACGCCAACCTCGCCATTGCGCTGCGTGACCGTGGCGGGCGCGACGACCTGCGCCGCGCCTGCCAGATCGCGCGCGAGGAGGTGACGGTCCGCCACGCCGTCTGGGGAGCGGATCACTCGTTCACCTGGATCGCGCAGCTGATCCTCGCCCAGACGCTCCTCAAGGTCGCCGAGCGGGCGGACCCACCCGGGCACGACGCGGGCCCTCCAGCCCTTGGCCCCGCTGACGGCTCCGCCGCGATCCCCGGACCCGGCTCCGAGCCGGTCGACCCGGACGCCTGGAGGTCCGAGCACGACCGCTATCCCCCGGTGTCCGAGGACGACCTGGCGCGCCCGCGCGACGAGCTCATCGAGGAGGGGCGCGTGGTGGCCGCGGCGGTGCTGACGGCGCGCCAGGAGCGGTTCGGCGCGACGTCGGACGCGACGCTGCGCACCCAGCTGGTGCACGCGCACGCGCTGCTGCTCGCCGGCGAGCCGTCCCGGGCGGCCGCGGAGATCCGCTATGTGCTGGCGACCAACCGCCGCGTCGGCGCGAACCTCGACCCCGGCTGGCCCGAGCTGCTGCTGGCGAGGGCGCTGCTGGCGGCCGTCCTCAGCGAGGAGGGCGACAGCCTCGACGACGCCCTGCGTCAGGCCAGGGCCGCCGTCGAGGCGCGGCGGGCCCGCTATCCGGCGGGCGCCCAGCGCGTCGCCGAGGCCGAGCACTTCGAGCGCGAGGCCAGACGGCTCGCGGCCGAGCAGCCACCCGACGGGTGAGAGCGGCCGTCCGGCCCGGCGAGCACGAGGCCGGACGCGGGCGGCTATGACCATGACCATAGGCCGGCGCGCCGGGCGGGCGGGTACCGTCGGGGAGCGGTCACCGGATCACGGCCGCGGCGCTGAGCGGCGCCGCACGGCCGGAGGCCGTGGGACAGACAGCGCGGAGGTCGATGTGGGCACGGCGGTTACCGACGGGGCCGGCTCCTTCCTGGACCTGCTGACGCTCGAGCAGCCCGAGCCGGACCTGTTCCGCGGGCTCAGCCACGAGGGCGCGCCGCTGCGGGCGTTCGGCGGCCAGGTCGCGGCGCATGCTCTGGTGGCGGCGACGTCGACCGTCGACCCGGACCGGCCGGTGCACTCGCTGCACAGCTACTTCATCCGCGGCGGCGACACCACCCGCCCGATCGACTACCACGTCGAGCGGATCCGCGACGGGAAGTCGTTCACCACCCGGCGGATCACCGCCGTCCAGCACGACGAGGCGATCTTCGTCCTTTCCGCGTCGTTCCACCGCCACGAGGACAGCCCGGTCGACCATCAGCGCCCGGCGCCGCGCGTCCCGCCGCCCCCGGACGGCCACCCGCTGTTCGACGGCCGGGCGCCGAGCAGCTCCGAGCAGGCAGATGCCTACGCCCCGCCGGACGACACCAAGGAGTGGGCCGACGAGCGGCGCAACGCCTGGGCTCGGCGCGGCTTCGAGGTGCGGGTCGTCTCACCGGCGGACCAGCCCGCGGCGACTGGCGAGGCAGGCGAGCGGGCCGTTACGCCCATCGGCGGCTCACAGCCGGCGCCGGCCCGGATGCGCGCCTGGCTGCGGGTGACCGAGAAGCTGCCGGACGACCAGCACACGCACGCCTGCGCACTGGTCTACATGTCGGACCTGACGCTGTCGCACTCCATCCTGAGCCCGCACGGCGGGGTGGGCCATGGCATGCAGCTGACCTCGCTCGACCACGCGGTCTGGTTCCACCGCCCGTTCCGGGCCGACGAGTGGCTGCTGTTCGACCAGGAGAGCCCGACCGCGGCGAGCGCCAGGGGGCTGGCCGTCGGTGAGTTCTTCGACGCGGCCGGCACCCTCGTCGCCACCGTCGTCCAGGAGGCCCTGGTCCGCCCCGCCCGCCGCCACTCCGGCTGACGACAGCTGGCTCCGGCTGACGGCCACCCCGACCCCGGCTGACTGCCCTGGGCCAGAACGGCGACGGCCCCGGCACGCGGTGCGTGCCGGGGCCGAGGCGTACTGCCTGCTGGCTACCTGCTAACGCGAGCCGCTGACACGGGAACGGGCGGCGTCGAGGACCTTGCGGGACAGGACCGGGGCGTCGCGCCCGGTGCCGTGCGAGCCCGCCGGCTTCGGAGCATCGGACGAGGAGGCCTTCTGCTCGTGGTACTCCTCCTCGACGTTGACCGACCAGACGTCGTGGTCCGTGCCCTTCGCGATGTTCTCCACCGTCAGCATGGCGGTGTACATCGAGTGGTCGGCGTTGTTGTAGCGGAACATGCCGTTGCGGCCGACCGGGTGCACGTTGCTGGCGTAGTCGGTCAGCCAGCCGCGGATCACGTCGACGTTCGCCTGGTAGTGCTCGTCGTAGATCGGGTACGCCTTCGGCTGGCGCACGACGTAGCCCGCCTCGACGTCGCGGTACTTGACCAGGCCGAGCCGGTCGAGCTCCTGCTTGCCCTGCTCGATCAGCTTCTCGTCGCTGGCCGTCCAGTCGGCGTCGTTCTCGAACACCGTGTACTCGAGGCCGAGGACGTTGCGGCCGTCCTTCACCAGGTACGGCGACCAGGACGCGAAGTTCTGGATCCGCATGGTGCGGACGCTCGAGTCGTGGATGTAGATCCAGTTGTCCGTCCAGGAGACGGCGCTGGACGGCACGACGAGGGCGACCGTGAGGAAGTCGCGGAAGCGCAGGTCCTGCGCGGCCTTGAGCACTCGCGGCGGCACCGGCGGATCCATGATCTCGATCAGCTGGGAGATCGGCATCGAGGAGATGAGCTCGGTCGCCGGGAGGACCTCCGCGCCACCGTCGACGTGCTCGGCGACGACCTCGTAGGCCTTGCCGTTCTCATGCCGGATCTTGGTCACCTTGGTCTCCAGGACGACCTTGGAGCCCTGGGCGACGACCTTCTCGCGGCAGACCTCCCACATCATCCCGGGGCCGTACTTCGGGTACTCGAACTCCTCGATGAGGGAGGTGATCTCTTTCTGGTTCGTCTTCGGCTTGACCGCGTTGAGGATCGCGTTGCCGAGGTTGAGGCTCTTGATGCGCTGCGCGGCCCAGTCGGCCGGCATCTCGCTGACCGGGACGCCCCAGACCTTCTCGGTGTAGGTCTTGAAGAACGTCCGGTAGAGCCGCCAGCCGAAGCGGGCGACCAGCCAGCTCTCGTAGTCCGTCTGGTCCTTCGGCGGGCTGACCCGGGCACGCAGGTAGGACGCGATGCAGATCGCGGCCTCCTTGGGGCCGAGGTTCTGCAGCGCGTTCACGGCCTTGATCGGGTAGTCGTAGTACTTGCCCTGGTAGAAGATCCGGCTCTTGCGCGGCCGCAGCAGGAAATCCTCCTGCGGCAGGATCTCGTGCCAGAAGTCCTCGACTCGTTGGACCTTCGAGAAGAACCGGTGGCCACCGATGTCGAACCGCCAGCCGTCACGCTCAACGGTGCGGGAGATGCCACCCACTTGGGTGTCGGCCTCGAGGATGGTCGAGGGGATCCCGTACCGGTGCAGCTCGTAGGAGGCGGTGAGGCCCGCCGGTCCGGCGCCGATGACGACGACGTCTACGTTTTCCGACATCAAGACTCAGCCGTTCCTTGGGGTGTATGACGAGGGCGACGACGCAGGTCGCGCCGCCGGTGCACCCGCGCGCGCCGGAGAGACCCACCAATGGTCACTCAGCGTATCGGAACCGACGGCAGTGTCCCTCGCGGCGTGCGCAGCATGCCAGCGGTGGGGGCGTATCGCCCCGGAGAGGGCGAGCCGCTCACGCATCGTTGACTCCGCTTCGAGTTCCAGGGATCGCGGGGACTGGGGGAGAGAAGCGGATGGGGTTATCCGCTTCGCGCACACTGTAACCGGCCGACAGAACGGCGAAACGCACGGGTCCGCCCCGCCACGCACTGTCGACGAACGAATGCCGCCGGCACACGGGACCGGTCACGCGGCCGGCGCCGCCCGCGCAGCAGGTCAGCCGCCGGCGGCTGACCTGGATCACCCGCTGAACACGGTCACGGAATGTGATGAATTCCGTTCCGAGCGGAGGTGTTCCCGGTCACGCCGCGCGCCAAAACCGCCGTGTTCGTCGAAGACGACGCGCCCGGGCCTGGCGTTGAAGGCCATCACCCGAGTACCGAGATACCTGGCCTCCCCGGCGCTGTGGGTGACGAAGGCCACTGTCGTCCGGTCGCCGCCCACCGTGGCGAAAGCATCCCCCTGGGGCCCGGCCGACGACTCACACCGGCCTGTCCCGCCGCGGTGCGCCTCAGCCGAAGACGAGGGTGACGAACACCGCGAGGAGCGCCACCGCCGCGATGGTGGCGTGCAGGCGGCGGCGGTCGTTCGGGGTGGCCCAGGGGATCCCGCAGCCCGCGGCCACGGGCTTCGCGATGGCGAGCAGGACCGCGGCCGCCCACATGACCACGCCCAGCACAGCGCGTTCCGGCCGCACCCCGGCGGTGACGACCACGACGGCGAGCACGGCGGCGGCGCATGGCACGGGCAGCAGCGGCGTCCATGCCTCCGAGGCCAGCCGCGCCACCGCCTCACGCCACTCGGCCCACCGCAACCGGGAGACCCACCCGAACGGGCGCGGCGCGGGGATCCGGCCCTTCCCCGCGCCCGTCGGCCCGGTCGAGGGGACCCTGGTGGCGATCGCCGCGCGCCCGGCCGCGGGCACGGGCACCGTCGCCGCGCTGGTCGAGGACACCGACACCGACGCCTTCGACGACGCTGATGCTGTCGTTGACGCGGGCGACGCGGGCGACGCGGGCGACGCGGGCGACGCGGGAGCGCGGCGCAGGACGGACGGCGCTACGTCCGGGGCGGTGCCGGCGCCCGTCCGGCCGCCGAGGAGGGCGACTCGGGCCACGGCCAGCAGCGAAAGAGGAATCGAGGCCAGCCAGCCCGCGAGCGCCACCGCGGTGCCCTTCGCGCCGGTGCCGCCGGTGCTGGTCACCGCGAGGCCGAACAGCGCGGCGGCGGCCAGGTAGGGCAGCCCGAAGCCGAGCCAGCCAACCGCGCCGGCGCCGGCCGCGAGCCGGCCGCCGCCGAGGACCACCAGCGCCGGGCCGAGCCATACCCCGGCCTGCGCGGCGGCCAGCAGCGGCGCCGCTGCGTCCCACAGGTAGTGCGCCCGCTGCCGGCGATCGAGGCCGGGTTTGCGCAGCGGGTTGTCGAACAGCAGGATGCGCAGCCGGTCGACGGCCCGGACGACCAGGAGCCGGGCGGCCGTCGCCGGCGGCCGGGTGGCGCGGGCGACCAGGACGGCCGGATCGTGGACGCTCGCCCAGCCGGCCGCGTGCAGCTCGTAGGAGGTGCGGGGCTCCTCCGTGCCGCCGCGCTCACTGAACCCGTCGACGGTCTCGAGCGCGGCCCGGCGGTAGAGAGTGCCGCTGCCGGCGCCGGCGGCGGCGCCGTCGCGGTCCCTCGCGGCGGCGAGCAGGCGCGCCAGCGCCGGCTCGGACCTGTCCGGCAGAGGGCCGGGGTGGGCGGCGGCCCGCCACCCTGGGACGACCAGCCCGACGTGCGGGTCGCGCAGGTAGCCAAGCATCTGGTGGGCGGCGTTCGGGGTGAGGACGTCGCCCGCGTCGAGCAGCAGGACCGCGTCACCGCCGGTGCGGGCGAGTGCCATGTTGAGCAGTCCTGGCCGGCCCGTCGGCCCGTCGGCGCGCCACAGGCAGGTGACGTCGAGCCGCTCGGCGAGTGCCTCGAGCGGCGCGGCGCCGTCGACCCGGGAGTCGGCGACCAGGTAGGTCCGGTGCGGGTAGGCGAGGTCGCGGGCCGAGCGCAGGGCGTGGTCGACCTCGGCGAGCGGCTCCCCCCGCGCCACGACGAGCACGTCCAGCGATCCGGCCGGTCCGGGCGCGCGGCGGACGAAGCGCCGGTTCACCCGGGCGGCATGCACGGCCAGCACGGCCAGCGCCAGGTAGACAGCCACCTCCGCGACGAAGCACACCGCGCCCGTGAGCCCGGTGCCGCCGAGGTGGCCGGCCCGCCACCCCAGGTAGGCCACGCCGGCGAGGACGACCACGCCGCCCGCGGCCGCGGGCACCGCCGCCGCGAGGTCCAGCCCGCCCGGTGCCAGGTGCCAGCCCGCCCGCACGGCCGACGCCGGCGACCGGTCGACCGGCAGGGTCGAGTCCGGCGGCTCGCCTTGCCCGCGTCGCTCGCCGGTCGTCCGTGTCCCGGGGCCCGACCGCCTGTCGCTCCTGCCAGGCACGGCGGCCCGCGCCGCGGGTGCGGCCGGCACCGCCGGCCGCGCCACCTCGATCCCGGCGGGAACCGTCGGCGGCGCGGCCGCCGAGGGCCCGGCCGCCTTGGCTGGCCCGGCGGCATTCCTGGGCTTGACGGACTTGGGCTTGACGGGCTCGACAGGCCCGGCGGGACCGCCGGACTCGACATCCTCGGCGAGTTCCGTGAGCTTGGCTGGCTTGAGGTATTTGAGGGTCCTGGTGGCCTTGGCGGTCGACGGGGCGGCTCCGCCGGCCGCGTCCGGCTCCCCGTCGCGCGGTGTGGGAATGGCGGCCTGGGCCCTCGCGCGGCGGGCGGCAGCGCGGCGAGCGGCATCGCGATCTGCACCTTGGCCAGCCATGCCCACCCCTTCCGAACAATCAGTTACACCTCAGTTGCAGACAGTAACATTCCGCGAGATCGACGTGCCCTACCCGGGCGGTGGACCTCGTGCCTTGGCGGCAAAGGACAGCGACAAAGGACAGCGACAAAGGACAGCGGAAGACGGCACGGGCCGCCAGGACGACACGAGGGATCCCCAAGAGTCGCCGGACCACTTACGATCGGGTATGGACCCGCGAGGCGCGCCCGGGCCGGGCGCCGCATCGCACCACGTCAGCTGGGTACCTAGAGCAGGTACCGACGGCCAGGCCCGGAAACACCCGGTAACGGAGACATCCGTACGGGCGGCCGGGTGCCTGGCCGCCGGCCGGCGTGGCACACGTGGGCCTTCCCGCGCCGGCGCCGGCCGCCCGCTTCGGCGGGCCGGCTGGGGAACCACCTACGGGTGCCGTCCTGGAGGCCCACGAGGTCCGTCCGGGAGACGTTTCCGGACCCCCGACGACGGAAGGGATCATGAGCGGCTCCGGCGATACCGGCTGTAGTCCGAACCGACCCTCGCGTATGGGAGCGCCCGCGGAGGTCGAGCCTTGATCCAGGCGCTCCTTCTCGCTCTCGGCGTTCTGCTGCTCGCTGGCTGCGGGCTGTTCGTGGCCGCCGAGTTCGCGCTCGTCACGGTCGACCGGTCGAGCGTCGAGCGCGCCGCGCAGCGCGGCGACCGCACCGCCCGCGGCACCCTGACCGCGCTGCGCACCCTGTCGACCCAGCTCTCCGGCGCCCAGCTCGGCATCACGCTGACCAACCTCGGCATCGGCTACCTCGCCCAGCCGGCCATCGCGGAGCTCCTCGACAGCCCGCTCGCCACGCTCGGCGCGTCCGAGAAGCTGGCGGGCACGCTGTCGGTGACGCTGGCGCTGGTCATCGCCACCGCGCTGACGATGGTCTTCGGCGAGCTGGTGCCGAAAAACGTGGCGCTCGCGCGCCCGCTGGGCACGGCGAAGGCGACCCAGCGCTTCCAACGCGGCTTCACCAGGGCCACCCACCCGGTGATCAGGTTTCTCAACGGGGCGGCGAACCTGCTGCTGAGCCGGCTCGGGATCACCCCTCGCGAAGAGCTCGCCTCGGCCCGCTCGGCCCAGGAGCTGTTCTCGCTGGTCGGCCGGTCGGCCGAGCACGGCGCGCTGCCGAGGGAGACCGCGACGCTCGTGCAGCGCTCGCTGCTGTTCGGCGACCGCACGGCGCAGGACGTGATGACCCCACGGGTGCGGATGCGCTCGATCAGCGCCGACGAGCCGGTCTCCGCGGTGATCGCGCTGACCAGGCGCACCGGGCACTCCCGCTTCCCCGTGCTGGGCGAGGACAGCGACGACGTCGTCGGCCTGGTCCACATCAAGCACGCGGTGGCCGTGCCGGAGGACGCCCGGACGATCACGCCCGTCCGGTCCGTGATGGCCCCCGCCGTCACCGTCACATCGGGCATGCCGCTGGAGCCGCTGCTGGAGCAGCTGCGCGCCGGCGGCCTGCAGATGGCGATCGTCGTCGACGAGTTCGGCGGCACCGACGGCCTGGTCACCGCCGAGGACCTGATCGAGGAGATCGTCGGCGACGTCGTCGACGAGCACGACCGGGTGAGCCCACGAGCGGTCCGTCACCGCGACGGCAGCTGGGCGCTGTCCGGCCTGCTGCGCCCGGAGGAGGCCGAGGAGCTGACCGGAGTGCCGGTGCCGACGGACGACGCCTACCAGACGCTCGGCGGGCTGATGGCGGCCGCGCTCGGGCGCATCCCGGCTGCCGGGGACACGGTCGAGACCGCCGGCGTCCGCTACACCGTGGAGCGGATGGACGGCCGCCGCGTCGACCGCGTCCGCCTCGAGCCACCGGCCGGCGGCCACTCCCACCGGGACCACGCGGACCGCGCTTTCCGCGCGGACCGCGAGGGCGAGACGGCCGACCCGGGCCGCGCGGAACGCAGGCGAGGCGGCGCCCGTCCGGCCGGCGAGCCGCGCCCGGACGACGGCGACGACGGCCGTCCCGGTTCCGCCGATCCTGTCGATCCCGCCGATCCGGCGGGCCAGGCCGGCTCCAGGGAACAGGCCAGGCCGGGTGACGGCGACGGCGACGGCCTCACCGAGGGTGACACGGTGGTGGACCCGCGCCGGGCGCTGCCACCCACGCACCCGCCGCGCGCCCACAGCCGGCGCGGCCACACCGCGACGGCGGAGGGGCGTCGATGAACGACCTGCTCAAGCTGGCGCTGACCGTGCTTCTCCTGCTCGGCAACGCGCTGTTCGTCGGGTCGGAGTTCGCCCTCATCTCGGCGCGGCGGACCACGATCGAGCCGCGCGCGGCCGCCGGGTCGTGGTCCGCCAGGATCACGCTGCGGGCGATGGAGCGTGTCTCGATCATGCTCGCCGGCTCCCAGCTCGGTGTCACGGTCTGCACCCTCGGCCTCGGCGCGCTCGCCGAGCCGACGATCGCGCACCTGATCGCGCACCCGTTCGACGCGGTGGGGATCCCAGGCGCGGCCGTCCACCCGGTCGCGTTCGTGTTCGCGCTCGCGCTGGTCACCTTCCTGCACGTGGTGATCGGCGAGATGGTGCCGAAGAACATCGCGCTCGCCGGGCCGGACCGGGCGGCGCTCGTGCTCACCCCCCCGCTCGCCGGCTTCGTCTGGCTGCTGCGCCCGGTGATCTACGCCCTGAACTGGGTCGCTAACGCCAGCCTGCGGCTTGCCGGGATCGAGCCGAAGGACGAGATCGCGAGCGTGTTCACCCGCGACGAGGTGGCCGGGCTCGTCGACGAGTCGCACCGGGAGGGGCTGCTCCAGGAGGACGAGCACGACCTGGTCAGCGGCGCGCTGGCGTTCGACGAGCGGACCGCCCGCGACGTGCTGCTCCCCCGGGAGGGCCTGGTCACGGTGCCGATGACCGTCACGCCACGGGAGATCGAGGACCTCGCGGCGAGCACCGGCTACACCCGGTTCCCGGTGCTCGACTTCACCGGCCGCCTCATCGGCTACCTGCATCTGAAGGACATTCTCGAGACCAGGCCGGACCGGCGGGCCTCACCGGTCGCGGCCAAATGGCTGCGCCCGCTCGTCCACGTGCCGGCGGACGCGACGCTGCGCCACGCCCTGGCGACCATGCAGCGCTCGGGCGCGCACCTGGGCCAGGTGACCGACGAGCACGGCGAGTCACTCGGCCTGGTCGCGCTGGAGGACATCCTGGAGGAGCTCGTCGGCGAGATCCGCGACGAGGCCGCCGGACGGCCGGTCCGATCGATGGCGGCGCCGGCGTCTCAGCGCACGGCGTGACGGCCCTCGACCACCGGTAGCCGCTGACCAGAACCGCCGCGTCACCTCGGCCGGGCGGGGCCGCCCACCCGCCACCACGGAGGTGTCGGATGGCCGTCAACCGGCCGGTTCCCAGTGCGATCGCGGTACTCGCCAGGTTCGACACAGCGTAGCGTGTCGACCAGTGCCGGGAAGGTCGGCGGCACAACCACCGAGGTCGGACACCCCAATCCAGGGGCTGCCTTTCCAGGCTGGGGGGGGAGCGTCGTCGCACGTCGGCGTCGTCACCGACGACACGACTAGTGCGACGCTGCGTCCAGGCGGGAGGCAATCCGGTGGCGGGATCGACTCCACCCCCGGTGTCCGGGAACGCCCCAACCCCTCTAAGCGCCGCCGACCCTCGGCGACTGGGCCCGTACGAGATCATCGGCCGCCTGGGCCAGGGAGGCATGGGAACCGTCTTCCTCGGCCGGTCCCCCGAGGGTACTCCCGTCGCCATCAAGGTCATCAAACCAGAGCTGGCCGAGGCGCCGGAGTTCCGCGGCCGGTTTCGGCGCGAGGCGGAAAGCGCCCGCCGGGTCCGACGGTTCACCACCGCCGCCGTGCTGGACGCCGACCCCGACGGGCCGAATCCCTACCTGGTGACGGAGTACGTCGAAGGCCCGACGCTGTCGAAGATGGTCGCCCGGCGGGGCCCGATGCGCCCGGCCGACCTGGAACAGCTGGCGCTGTCGGTCGCGACCGCGCTCTCGGCCATCCATGCCGCCGGCATCGTGCACCGCGATCTCACGCCGGCGAACGTGCTGCTCTCCCCGGTCGGGCCAAAGGTGATCGACTTCGGCCTGGCGCGTGACTTCGAGGGGTCCGGCGAGTTCAGCCGCACCGCGCGGCACGCGATCGGCACTCCTGGCTACATGGCGCCCGAGCAGATCCTGGACTCCCCGGTGACCTCCGCGGCGGACATCTTCGCCTGGGGCGCCATCACAATCTTCGCCGCGACCGGCCGGGCGCCGTTCGGCGAGGGCCGGATCGAGGCGTTGCTCTACCGGATCCTCTACGAGCCCGCGAACATCGACGGTGTTCCCGCCGAGCTCGCGCCGCTCGTTGACGCCGCCCTGCAGAAGGAGCCGGAACGGCGCCCGACGGCCGAGGCGCTGCGCGCCGCGCTGATGAGCGGCGGCGATCTTGTGCCGGGCACCGCCGCCTCGGCTGCCGGCCAGGCGGGGGCGCCGGCCTCGGGCCGGGAAGCGGGCGGCGACGCGGGCGAAGGCTCGCGGCGGCGCCGCGGCCACCTGTTCAGCCGCGGGGGCCGGGGGCCGGGAGCCGAGGAGCCGCCCGTGACCGCCACGCCGGGAGCGACGCCGCAGTCGGGATCGGCCGGCGCCGCGACCGGCCTGCTCACCCCTCCGCCGCCGGCGACGACGTCCAGGCCGCCCGCGACCACGTCCCGGGCATCGTCGGCGCCTGCTCCGACAGCTACGCCTGGCCCGACGGCTACGCCTGGCCGGACAGCGACACCCGCCTCGCCGCTGCCCGGGCCGCCAGGAGCGGCCCGCCCGGGAGCGGCCGGCCCGGCCGCCCGGTCGGGCGGTCCGGTGAGCCCGCCGTCGCGCGGCCCCGGTGCTCCGCGATCCCAGCCGCCCGCCGCGCCCACGTCGGGTGGCCCGCCGCGTACGCCCCGGTCGCCGGCGCCCGTCGCCAGCCGGGGCCCGGAAGTCGGCTCGGGCGACCGGCCCGGCTCGGGCGACGGGCCCGCGCCGACGGTCAGCCGCCAGGCGCCGCCGACCTCGCTGACCGGTGGCGCGGGAGTGGCCGGCGGCCAGCCCGACGAGGGTCACGACTACGCCAGCCGGCGTCCGGGCCGGCGCAAGGCGCTTCTTGTCATCGCGGGGCTCGCGGTACTAGCGGTCGCGGCCGTCACCATCCCGCTGGCGATCGCGAACGGCGGCGGCTCCGCGGCGAACCGAGCCGAGCTTTCCACCAGTCTTGCCCAACAGGCCGCCGCCGCCCGGGCAGGCGACCCGGCCAGGGCGAAACGGCTCAGCCTTGCCGCCTACCGGATCGCGCCGACCGAGGCCGCCTCGGCGGCGATGGTCGCCTCGTTCACCGCGGACTCCTGGGCCACCTTGCCGGGATCCGCCGCGGCCTACACCGGCGACACGCTCTCCGCCGACGGCAGGCTCGCCGCCGCGACCGATGACGCCGGTCACCTGCGGCTGTGGGACCTGTCGAACCCGGGCAGCCCGACGCAGGTCGCCGACGTCACAACGTCCAGCGTCGGCGCCGGGCCGACCGCCCTCGGCCCGCGATTCCTGCCCGCCGGCGGCCTGGTGACAGGTGGCGAGGCCGGCCACCTCTGGGAGCTGACCGACCCGCGCGCGCCCAGGCCTCTCGCCCAGGTCCCCCCTGACGAGGTGGGCCAGGTGGCGCGGCTGGCGCTCTCGGGCGACGGCAAGCTACTCGCGACGACAGACCTGAGCCAGGTGACCGGCCTGTGGGACGTCAGCGACCCGGCCAACCCGCGTTTCCTGCGGTCGTGGCGAAGCACCGGGCTGACGACCGACATCGCGCTCAGCCCCGACGGGCGCACCCTGGCGATCGCGGGGGCGGGCGGCACGGTCAGCCTCCTGGACATCAGGGATCCGAAGAACCCGGCCGAGCGTGGCCAGACGTCGGGAGTGGCGGGCCAGGTCAACGCGGTCGCGTTCCTGCCTGATGGCAAGCACCTGGTCACCGGAAACGATGACGCGACCGTACGGCTGTGGGACATCACGGACCTGGCGAACCCGAAGTCTGTGGGCCAGGAATGGCGCGGGCACCAGTCCCGCGTCCTCGACGTCGTACCGGTTGGGAGGACCCTGGTCGCGAGCACGGACTCGGGTGGCGCGTTGCTCGGCTGGGATCTCGGCGCCGGGTCGCCCAGCCCGACACCCGTGTCGCTCGACAGCCATGCGGTACTCCGCGACGTGGCCGCCGACGGCGGCGGGAAGTGGCTGCTCAGCGCGCCGGCCGCCTCGGCCGGCGAGGTGACCCTCGGCTCGACCGACCCGGCCCGGCTCGTGACGGTCGCCTGCGGAAACCCGGCGAACCGGATCAGCGCCACCGAGTGGGCCAGCCTCATCAAGGGCCTGGCCTACCAGGATCCCTGCACCGGCTGATGGCTGATGGCTGAACGACGGACAGGGCGGAAACGGCGGAACGGCGGGCCTGACGCCGAAGGGCGGCGGGCACGCGGTAGGGGGAAATCTCCAGGACAGCAGACGGCGGCCAGCCGTCGGAAACGGCCGGCCACCGCCGAAAGCACTCGATCGTGTTGACTCACCATCAGAACAGCCAACCGGGGAACACTGCCGGGGCCGCCATGACCGCGGCCTCGGCGTGAGGCGGCAGGAAGCACAGGGGATAGCCATGGGCTACCAGCTCGGCATCGACATCGGCACAGCCAACACCGTCGTCGCCATTTCGGACGGAGACTGGCCACAGGTCCTCACGGTCGCGGGCGGCCCGTCCATACCGACGGTGCTCTATTTCCCGCCGACCGGAACGCTCTCGTTCGGCCGCGCCGCCTCACGGCGCGCACTGACCGATCCGGCGCGCGCGACAGAAGGATTCGCGCGCCGCGTCGGCGACTCCTCCCCCATCATGATCGGTGGCGGCGCATATGCGCCGGAGGGGCTGGTCACCCGTTTCCTGGAACGGGTCATCACGGTGGCGGCGGAGACACGCGGGTCGGATCCCGACCAGGTTGTCGTCACGTTTCCGACGAGCTGGAACGCGCGGCGCCGGGAGTTGTTCAGCGAGGCGCTGGAACGGCTCAACGTGCGCGACATCCGGGTGTCCGCGGCGCCGGCGGCGGAGGCTCGCGGCGCCGTGCTGGCGCGACGCGCCGCGAGCAGGACGCCTGGCCGGTCCACCGACCTGGTCGCCGTCTACGACTTCGGCGCGGGCACGTGCGAGACGGCGGTGCTGTCCGTCACCGACTACGGCGCCGAGGTCGTCGGCTCGCCGACCGGGCTCGCCCACACCGGCGGCGTCGACCTGGACACGCTCCTGCTCGAGCACGTGCTGTCCGCCGCCGGCCCGGCCGCGGCGGGGCTGGACCGGTCCGACCCGGCGACGGTCACCGCTCTCGGCCGGCTGCGCCACGAGGTCGTCGCCGCCAAGGAGACGCTGGCCGCCGACGACGAGGCCTCCGTCCCGGTGACCCTGCCCGGCGTGTTCGCCTGGGTGACGCTGCGCCGCGAGGAGGTGGAG
>NZ_MBLO01000241.1 GCF_001854805.1 Pseudofrankia coriaricola | reverse complement strand
TGCGGGCGCTGGTCCGCACGGTGCGCTCGGTGCCGGCGTCCGCCGAGTCGCTGTCGGCGGTGCTGCTCTACGGCGGCGTGGCGCGGATGCCGCTGGTCGACCGGCTGGTGCGGGCCGCGCTGCCCGGCGCGAGGCGCTTCGAGCACCGGCCGGCCGAGGACCTCGCGGTCGGGGCCGCGTTGCTGGCCGCCGGGCTCGCGGAGCAGGCGGAGCCGGTCGCCGGCGGCGCGACGGCGCTGATCGGCCCGTCGACGATGGAGCCGCCGGAGCTGTCGTCCTTCCCCGGGCTGTCGATGCCGCCGGCCGGCACGACCTACGTTGCGCCTGGGGCCGCCGCGGCGGCCGCCGGCGCCGGGTGGGACCCGGACTCGACGGCGCGCCTCACCGCCGCCTACGACGCCTACCCGGCGACCACCGCGAGCACCGCGAGCACCGCCACCGCCACCGCCGCGGGTGCGGGCGCGGGCGCGGCCGGCGCGGCGGCCTCCGGCGCCAGCCAGCAGGACCAGCAGGGCCTCGTCTCCTGGGGCACCGGGCCGGGCTCGGGGGCGCGCACTGTCGTGCACGGCGGGGCCAGCGGCGTAGGCGGGGCCGGTCGGCCCCCGGGCGGGCACGCCTCGCAACGGCCGGGGGGCCGGTCGCCACGCCGCTCGGGCGTGCTGGCCTCGCTGCGCACCAAGGGCGGAATCGCGGCCATCATCGCGGCGGTGCTGTTCATCGCCGGTGGTACCGCGCTCGGGCTCACGCTGACCAGCTCGGACAGCTCCGGCCCGACCATCACCGCGCAGCCGTCCAGCCAGCCGTCGTCGCAGCCGGCCACGGCGGCCGCGTCGACACCGCCGGTCGTGACCCGCAACCTGGTCCGGGTGGCCGACTCGAACGAGGTCGCGCCGATCAGTGAGCGCGCGTTCCAGGAGTTCCGCCAGACCGAGTCCAAGGTGACGGTCGCCTTCGACCCGCAGGTCACCGACACGACCCAGGCGTTCACCAAGCTGTGCAACGGCCAGGTCGCCATCGCCGGCACGTCCTACGAGCTGGACCCGAAGTTCGCGCCGAATCCAAGCTGTAAGGACGAGGTGGTCGGGTTCGAGATCGCGCACCACACCCTGCCGATCGTGGTGAACCCGGCCAACACCTGGCTGGGCTGCATGAACCTCGACCAGCTCAAGCAGATCTGGGGAGCCGGCTCGACCGTCACCCGCTGGAACCAGATCGACAAGTCGTACCCGGACGAGCCGATCAACTTCGTCGGCCCGAAGCCCGACAGTGTGCAGGCCCAGGTGTTCAACGCCAGCATCAGCGGCGAGAGCTCCAAGTCCCGGCCCTACACGACGACCGACCTGGCCGGCGTCGCGCAGGCCGTGCAGAACGACCGGGACGCCATCGGCTACCTCGACTTCCCGACGTACAACCAGCTGGGCTCCAAGCTGCGCGGTGTGCTCGTCAACGGCGGGGAGGGCTGCCAGCCGCCGAACGCCATCACCGCGGGCAGCGGCGCCTACGTGCCGCTGTGCAAGCCGCTGTTCGTCTACGCCCGCGTCGACGCGCTGAAGGACCCGGCCACCGTCGCCTACCTGCGCTACTACCTGGAGCACGCGCAGACCATCACGACCGAGACCGGCTACGTCGGGCGCTCCAACGCCACCACCAAGTCCAACATCGAACGCCTGGGCCAGCTATCCCAGGGAGTAGGCCCGGTAACCGCCTGAGGCGGGGGAAGGACGCGCCGGTGCTGATCCGCGTCGAGGGGTCGGACCTGCCGGGCCGGGCGTGCGCGGGCGCGCCCGGTTTCCCGGGGTACGCGGACATCCACGTCGCCGTCCAGCGGCGGGGCCGGCCCGCCGAGCTGCTCGGCCTCGTCCCGGGCGACGCCGCGGCGGCGGTGTGGACGCTCGAGTGCACCGCCACCGCCACCGCCACCGCCACCGCCACCGCCACGCCCGGCGGGATCGATCTCCGGGGGCAGCACATCCAGGGCCGGCCCGGCGAGCGCTTCATCTACCTGAGCTGGGGTGTGGTCGACCCGGCCGAGGGTGGCTTCACGATGTTCCGGCGGGCCAAGCTGTGGCTGAACGCGGTGCCCACCGAGATCCTCGCCGAGGCCGTCGCCTGGGGCCTGCTCGTCGGCCGCCTCGGCCTCACCGATCCGAAGGGGCATCCCCTCTGCGCCTCCGTGCGCCCACCGGTCATCACCTGGACGGCCGAGGCCCACGGGGGCTGACCGCGGCCGGTCGGCGGCGGTCATGCCGCCTCGGGGGCCGGGCGCGAACCTCGGCCGACCCCGCTGGACATCAACATCAACGTGCCCGGCCAGCCGGCCGTATGCGGAGCCCAGGCGCCCGGAGCGTCAGCGGCGGGGATCGGTGGCGACGATGACGGCCATGGACGGGGCCCACCAGTAGGTGCAGTCCGCGGGCGGGGTGAGGCCGTCGACGACGCGGACGCCGAACGCGCCGAAGTGGCGCAGCAGCGCGCGCTGGTGGCTGCGGGACACCGAGTCGATCTCGTTCGAGTAGTAGGTGAACGCGCCATCGTCGGCGAGGTGCTCGGCGGCGGCCGCGAAGAAGTGCTCGGCGAACGTCGCGCCGCGCAGGTAGTACTCGTCGACCTCGGCCTCGGTCAACGGGTACGTGTCGAACAGGATCCCGTCGTAGTGGCCGAGGCCGCCGATGACGTCCTGCCAGCGGCCCTCGACGATCTCCACACCGGGCCGCCCGGCGGCCCAGCTCCTGGCCGCGTCCGCGACCTGGGGGTTCGCCTCGATGATGGTGTGCCGCGCCGCGCCGGCGTCCCGCACATAGCCGGCGGAGATCGCCATGCCGAAGCCCACCTCCAGCACCGAGCCGCCCGGCCGGGCGACCGCGCGGGCGAGCGCTCGCATCAGCGGGCGCTCCCAGGCCTGCATCACCTCCTGGCCGGAGACGACCAGCTCGTCGTCGGTCAGCCGGGGCACGGCCACGTCGACGGCCGCGTCGATGAGTGGCCGGGCGCTGCCCGCGACCATGGCGCCCGACGTGGCGTCGAGCGCGGCGACGTCGGCGACGAACTCGTCGAGCGCGCGACGCAGCAACAGCTCCCGCGGCTCCGCCGACATCGACCCGAGTAGCCCGTCGGAGGCGGCGAAGGTGACGTCGAACTTGTCGGCATGCCGGCGGAGCAACAAGGACCTCCCGGGCAGTCGGAGCAAGGGCCGCGGGAACGCCCACATGGTCGCACGCTGTCAACCCCCGCGGGCGGATCGTAGGACCAGCCTAGGCCTCGGTCACCGATTTCAACCGAAAGGTCCGACCTGCCGGGCCGAAAGGCCCTTGGCTGGCAGTCAGTCGACATCGGCGACGGTCCGCACCGGGACCCAGCCCTCATGGCCGGACGCGTCACGGCACCACAGCCAGCCGCTTTCCAGGTCCTCGGCGAGGACGTCGGCGGCGCGGGCCTGTCCGCCGCGCCTCAGGCGACCGGGTCGGCGTCTGCCTCGGGACCAGCGGGACCGGCGGTGGGCTGGGCGTAGGCGGCGAGGATCGCGTCGGCGGCGAGGCTGGGCGTGAGCGTGCCGTCGCGGACGCGGCGTTCCAGGTCGGGCCCGAGCGCGCGGACGGCCGGGTGGGCGTGCAGGTCGGCGAGCAGCCGATCATGCACCATCGCCCACGTCCAGTCAACCTGCTGGCGGCGGCGTTTCGCCGCCAGCAGCCCGCCGGCGTCGAGCAGGTCCTGGTGGGCGACGACCTGGTCCCACACCTCGTCCAGGCCCTTGTTCTCGATCGCGGAACAGGTCAGGACCGGGGCGCGCCAGCCGTCGTCGGGGGCGCGCAGCATCCGCAGCGCGCCGGCGAGCTCGCGGGCCGCCCGCTGGGCGTCGATCTCGTGCGGCCCGTCGGCCTTGTTCACGGCGATGACGTCGGCGATCTCGAGGACGCCCTTCTTGATGCCCTGCAGCTGGTCGCCGGTGCGGGCGAGCGTCAGGAACAGGAAGGTGTCGACCATGTCGGCGACGGTCGTCTCCGACTGGCCGACGCCGACCGTCTCGACGAGCACGACGTCGTAGCCGGCGGCCTCCATGATGACGATCGCCTCGCGGGTGGCCTTCGCGACGCCGCCGAGCGTGCCCGCCGTCGGCGACGGCCGGATGAACGCGTTCGGGTCGGCGGACAGCGTCGCCATCCGCGTCTTGTCGCCGAGAATGCTGCCGCCGGTGCGGGTCGACGACGGGTCGACGGCGAGCACCGCGACCCGGTGGCCGGCGCCGGTCAGCGTCGTGCCGAGCGTGTCGATGAACGTCGACTTGCCCACGCCCGGCACGCCCGTGATCCCGACCCGGCGGGCCTTGCCCGTGTGCGGAAGCAGCTTCACCAGCAGCCGCTGCGCCGCCTCCCGGTGGTCGGCCCGGCTCGACTCGACCAGGGTGATCGCCCGCGCGACCATCGTCCGGTTGTTCGCGAGCACCCCGTCGGCGTAGGCGTCGACCTCGATGGGTGGGCGGGACGAGGGCACGCGGGCGAGGACCTCCGTCACCGCGTCAGGCCGCGCCGGCGGTGGGCTCGGCGCCGTCGGTGCCGTCGTTGGGGGCGCCGAGGTCGTGGCCGAGCTGGGCGGCGAGGATGCCGAGGACCTCGACGGCGGACTCGGCGACGCTCGTGCCCGGTGGGAAGATCGCCGCGGCGCCGGCGGCGCGCAGCGCGTCGTAGTCCTGCGGCGGGATGACGCCGCCGAAGGTCACCAGGATGTCGGCCCGGTCGAGCTTGGCCAGCTCCGCGCGCAGCTCCGGCGCCAGCGTCAGGTGGCCGGCGGCCAGCGACGACACGCCGACGATCTGCACGTCCGCCTCGACGGCCTGGCGGGCGACCTCGGCCGGCGTCTGGAACAGCGGGCCCACGTCCACGTCGAAGCCGAGGTCGGCGTAGCCGGAGGCGACGACCTTCTGGCCGCGGTCGTGGCCGTCCTGGCCCATCTTGGCGATCAGGATGCGGGGGCGGCGGCCCTCGGCCTGCTCGAACGCGGTGGCCAGCGCGCGCGCCCGGCTGATCTCGGGCGAAGGCCCGGCCTCGTCGCGGTACACGCCGGAAATCGTACGGATCTGCGCGGCGTGCCGCCCGTAGACCTTCTCCAACGCGTCGGAGATCTCCCCGACGGTCGCCTTCGCGCGGGCGGCGTCGACGCCGAGCTTGAGCAGGTTGCCGTCGAGGCCCACGGCCCGGGTGCCCGCCTGGGCCTCCTCGGCGGCGCGGGTGAGGGCGGCGAGGGCGGCCTCGACGGCGTGCGGGTCGCGGTCTGCCCGCAGCTGGCGCAGCTTGGCGAGCTGCTCGGTGCGCACCGCCGAGTTGTCGACCTTGAGGACCTCGATGTCCTCCCCGCCGGTGAGGCGGTACTTGTTGACGCCGACGAGCGGCTGGCGGCCGGAGTCGATGCGGGCCTGGGTGCGAGCCGCGACCTCCTCGATCCGCAGCTTCGGGATGCCGGCGTCGATCGCCGCCGCCATGCCGCCGCGCTCCTCGACCTCGGTGATGTGGCCCCAGGCCTTGCGGGCGAGGTCGTAGGTGAGCCGCTCGACGTAGTAGCTCCCGCCCCAGGGGTCGATGACCTGGGTGGTGCCGGACTCCTGCTGCAGGAACAGCTGGGTGTTGCGGGCGATCCGGGCGGAGAAGTCGGTCGGCAGCGCCAGCGCCTCGTCGAGGGCGTTGGTGTGCAGCGACTGGGTGTGGCCCTGGGTGGCGGCCATCGCCTCGATGCAGGTGCGGGCGACGTTGTTGAAGACGTCCTGGGCGGTCAGCGACCAGCCGGAGGTCTGCGAGTGCGTCCGCAGCGACAGCGACTTGGTGCTCTTCGGGCCGAACTCCTTCACCAGCCGCGCCCAGATCAGCCGCGCGGCCCGCATCTTGGCGACCTCCATGAAGAAGTTCATGCCGATCGCCCAGAAGAATGACAGCCGCGGCGCGAACGCGTCGATGTCGAGGCCCGCGGCAAGGCCCGCGCGGATGTACTCGACGCCGTCGGCGAGCGTGTAGGCGAGCTCCAGGTCCGCGCTAGCGCCCGCCTCCTGCATGTGGTAACCCGAGATGGAGATCGAGTTGAACTTCGGCATCTTCTGCGAGGAGTACGCAAAGATGTCCGAGATGATCTGCATCGACGGCTTCGGCGGGTAGATGTAGGTGTTGCGGACCATGAACTCCTTGAGGATGTCGTTCTGGATGGTCCCGGCCAGCTGCTCCGGGGCGACACCCTGCTCCTCGGCCGCGACGATGTAGAGCGACAGGATCGGCAGCACGGCGCCGTTCATCGTCATCGACACGCTCATCTTGTCCAGCGGGATGCCGTCGAACAGCTGGCGCATGTCGTAGATCGAGTCGATCGCCACGCCCGCCATGCCGACGTCGCCGGTCACCCGCGGGTGGTCGGAGTCGTAGCCCCGGTGGGTCGGCAGGTCGAAGGCGACCGAGAGGCCCTTCTGGCCCGCGGCCAGGTTGCGGCGGTAGAAGGCGTTCGAATCGGCGGCCGTCGAGAAGCCGGCGTACTGGCGGATCGTCCACGGCTGGGTGACGTACATCGGCGCGTACGGCCCGCGCAGGAACGGCGCGATCCCCGGGTAGGTGTCGAGGAAGTCGAGACCCGCCGTGTCAGCGGCGGTGTAGAGCGGCTTGACCTCGATGCCCTCCGGGGTGTCCCAGGCCAGCGCGTCGATGTTCTTGCCGGTCGCCGCCTCGACGGCGGCGCGCCACTGGCCTTCCTGATGCGCGAGAGCGGCGCTGTCCGGACCAGCCGCCGACGCCGCCGACGCGGCGGCGAGGCCGAGCTCGACGCCGGCGAAGTCGGGAATCAGGTCCTTGCTGTTCATCAGGCGACCTCGGCCTTCGCTAGAGCGGAGCGCAGGACGTCGACCGCGTCGCAGCCGGTGAAGACGTAGCCGCCGATCCCGGCCGCCTCATCCGACGCTGCCCGCTCCCCCGCCTTGCCTGCGAGCCAGATGTGGGTGGCGCCCGCGGCCTTGAGCGCGGCGGCGACGGGCGCGGCGCTGGCCGCGTACACCTTGTCCGACGCGCACAGGCAGGCGATCTTCGCGCCGGACGCGGTGAACGCCGCGGCGATCGCCACCGGGTCGTCGCCGGGGCCCGCGTTCGGGGTGTCGAACCCGCCGGCCTGGAACAGGTTCGCGGCGAACGTCGCGCGCGGGGTGAAGGCCGCGAGCGACCCGATCGTGGCGAGGAACGCCACCGGCCGGGCACCGCTCGCCGCCAGCTCGGCGTCCGCGCGGGCGCGCAGGTCCTCGTAGTCCTCATCGTAGTGCCGGACCGGCAGCCCGCCGGTCAGCGTCCGCACCGGTGCCGGGGCGCGCGCCGGCAACGTCTCGGCGACGTTCGGGAACTCGCTGACGCCCGTCAGCGGCGCGCGGCGCAGCGCGAGGTCCTCCCGGCGGCGCGCCCAGGTGGCGTCGATCCGCTCGCCGACGAGGCCGACGGCGAGCGCCGCCGCCATCCCGCCGGCCCGCTCGATCTCGGTGAAGAACGCCCAGGCCGCCTCGGCGAGCTCGGCCGTCAGCGTCTCGACGTACCAGGAACCGCCCGCCGGGTCGATCACCCGGGTCAGGCTCGACTCCTCCTGCAGCAGCACCTGGATGTTGCGGGCCAGCCGGCGGGACATGTCGTCCGGGAGGCCCAGGCGCCCGTCGAACGGCAGCACGGTGATCGCGTCGGCGCCGCCGACGCCGGCGGCGAACGCGGCGATCGTCGTGCGCAGCAGGTTCACGTACGGGTCGCGCCGGCTCATCATCGCCGACGACGTGACGGCGTGCTGGCGCTGCCCCCGGTCGGCCTCGGCGGCGCCGCAGACCTCGGCGACGCGGGCCCACAGCAGCCGGGCCGCGCGCAGCTTCGCGATCGTCGAGAACTGGCCCGCGGTCGCGGCATAGCGGAACTCCAGCTGGCCGAGCGCGCCGGCGACGTCGAAGCCGGCCGCTGCGCCGCTAGTGGCCAAGTGCGGGCCAGTGAGAGCCCGCAGGTAGGCAACCCCGGTGGCCAGCGACGCGCCGAGCTCCTGCGCGTCACTGCCGCCCGCGTCGTGGTACGGCGTCGCGTCGACGACGAACGTCCGGATCCCCGGATAGCTCGCGGCGACCCGCTCGGCGAGCCGCGACGCCTCGTCCAGGTGGGCTGTCACCGCCTCGCCGGCGAGGCCGGTGCGGGCCGCGTAGCCGAGCGGGTCGGCGCCGAGAGTCCCCGCCAGCACCGACGGCGCGACCCCACGGGCAGCCGCGAGCGCGAGCAGCACGTCGGCCGCGGCGGTCGTCGTCACTGCGTCGCCGCCGGTGTCGAGCACGACCGGCGCGAGGTCGAGGTAGACGTCGCGCAGCACGTCCGGCAGGGCCTCGACGGCGATGCCACCGGCCGGTGCGAGCCGCAGCCACAGCGACGTGACACCGCCCTCCAGGTCGGCGAGCACGGCCTCCGCGGTCGTCTTCGCGTCCGGGTGGGTGTGCGCGGCACGCACGTCCCAGCCCTCGACCGCGCCCTCGGCGCGTCGCCCGCGGACGAACGGAGCGAGGCCGGGCACGCCGACATCGACGGGCGCGCCGTCACCCGCTGTATAAAGCGGCTTGATCGCGAAACCGTCGTAGGTGGCGGTCGCGAGCAGCGACTCCGCGTCGGCCGGGACGGCCTGCTCACCGGCTATTCCCGACTTGCGCAGAACCGCGAGCACCAGCTTCTGCCAGGCTTCTCGCGACGCTTCCGGGAACAGCGCGGCGAGCTCCAACTCGGCCGTGGGAACGCTCATGACCGGATCGTAGAGTCCCTCGCCCCAGGGAGCCTGGAATGTACTCTCAGTCACACCCGCTTGCGAGAAACGACCTTCCCCGATCAGCGCCGCGGCGTCAGGCCGGCTTGTGCCAGACCGAGACGTGGGCGGTGCTGGCGTTGGTGAAGGGGGCCGCGGACCAGTCGGCGTGGCGGGACGTGAGGGTCAGTCCCGCCAGGGCGGCCATCAGGTCGAGCTCGGCGGGCCACGCATAGCGGAGGTTGACCGGGTACGTCTCGACACCCCGCCGGCTGATGACGATGTGGTTGCCACGGACCGTCTGGGAGTTGCGGTCGTGCACGGCGGCGACCAGTTTGGACTCGTCACCAACGATCGCCTCGACGTTGAACCGCGAGCCGTTCGTGTAGAGACCCTGGTCGGGGACGAAGGCGCGGATGACGAAGGCGCCGCCGGGCGCGAGGGCGCCGGCGACCGCGGCGAAGCACCTGACCTGCTCCGCCTGCGAGGGCAGCGCGAAGAACGTGTTGAAGACGACGTAAATGACCCGGAAACCGCCGAAGGGAACGGCGGCCTCCGCCAGGACCGCGGCGTCGCCGAAGTCGCCGATCGTGACCGGGATGTCCGCGCCGCCCGGTTTCGACCACAGGCGGGCCACCATCCGCTCGGACGCGTCGATGCCGGCCACCTTCACTCCGGCGGCGGCCAGCGGAAGGGCCGCACGTCCTGTGCCGATGCCCAGCTCCAGCGCCGGGCCGTCCCCGGCCAGCTCGGCGAGCATCCCGACAGCCGCGGGCATCGCCGGCTCCATGCTGTCGTACCAGTCGTCGTAGACGTCCGCGACCCGGTCCCCGTACTCGGCGGGATCCCATCCATCGGGCGATTCGACCATGCCGGGAAGCCTGCCAGCGGCCCCGGCCGCCCGCACCCCATTTTCTCCGGGGCCAGGGCCGCTTCTCCCGGATCAGGACCGCTTCTCCCGAGTCAGGACCGGGCCGCGGCGCGGCGCAGGGCGAGGCGGGCGGCGTGGTAGCCGGACATGCCGTGGGTGCCGGCGCCGGGCGGGGTGGACGCGGAACAGAGGTAGACGCCCGGCAGCGGGGTGGCCCAGGGGTGGCGGGACAGGACGGGGCGAGCGAACAGCTGGCGCAGGTCGGCGGTGCCGCCGCCGATGTCGCCGCCGATCTCGTTGGCGTTGTGCGCCTCCAGCGCCGCGGGGCCCATGACGTGCCGGGCAAGAATCCGATCGCGGAAGCCCGGGGCGAAGCGCTCGACCTGGGCCTCGATCGCGGCGGTCATGTCGACGGTCGAGCCGAGCGGGACGTGGCAGTACGCCCAGCCGGTGTGCCTGCCTGCCGGCGCCCGGGTCGGGTCGGCGACCGTGGCCTGGACGAACAGGACGAACGGGCGCTCCGGGTGCCGGCCGCGGGCGACGGCGCGCTCGGCGGCGGCGACCTCGGCGAGCGTGCCGCCCAGGTGCACCGTCCCGGCGCCTGCAAGGTCCCTGTCCCGCCACGGCACCGGCCCGTCGAGCGCCCAGTCGACCTTGAAGACGCCGGGGCCGTACCGGTACCGCGCCAGCGCGGCCCGGTAGCGCGCGGGCAGCTCGTCGCCCGCGATCCGCAGCACCTGCCGGGGGGTCAGGTCGAGCAGGACCGCCCGCGCCGGCGGCAGCGCGCGCAGGCTCGTCACCGGCTGTCCCGTGACGAGCTCGCCACCCAGCGCCCGCAGCCGGGCGACGAGCGCGTCGGCGAGCGACTGGGAGCCGCCGACGGCGACCGGCCAGCCGACCTGGTGGGCGCTCACCGCCAGCAGCAGGCCGTAGGCGGCGGTCATCGGCTGGCCCAGGTCGAGCATCGAGTGCGCCGCCAGCCCGCCGAGCAGCGCGCGCGCCGCGTCGCCGCGCAGCGCGGCCCGGGCGAGCGCGGTCGCCGGCCACACTCCGACCGCCCCGAACCGGGCCAGCGCGACCGGCGCCGCCGGTGGCAGGTCCAGCAGTGACAGCACCCCGTCGGTCAGCCGCGGCCCGGCCGCGACCAGCGGCCCGACGAGCCTGCGCCACCCGGCCGGGTCGGTGGCCTTTCCCCCGCCGGTCCCCCCCAGCGCGGCGGCCAGCGTGGTGGCCGTCGCGGCGACGTCGCGCCGCAGCAGCGCGGCCGCCCCGCCGTCGAGCGGGTGAGCGAGCGGCACCGGCGGGTGCGCCCACCGAACCGGCGGCGCGTCCGCCCCCGGGCCCGGCGCGTCCGCGCCGTAAGCACGCAGCGCCGGGGACACCGCCGCCAGCGCCAGGACCGTGGCGCAGACGTCGTGGCGGAAGCCGGAAAGGGTGAGCTCCTCGGTGCGCAGCCCACCACCCGGCTGCCCGGCGGCCTCCAGGACGAGCACCCGCCATCCGGCCTCGGCGAGGGTGACCGCGCCCGCCAGTCCGTTGGGCCCGGAACCGACCACGACGGCGTCGAAGCCGTCCGGCCGGGCCTGCGCCCGTGTTCCGCCACTCTGGGCCACCACACCCGTCACCTCCCCCGCTCCCGCGGCACACTCTCCCACGCTTCGGCCCGCTTCCCTCCCGATGCCCGGTGAGGACGGCCCGCGGGAAACCCGACCAGGTCGCCCCCGCCCCGCCCCGCCCCGAGGCCGGCCGCGTCACCGAGCGGACAGCGCGGCCGGAGCGTGATCGTCTTTCGGTAGTCTGCTGGTGTGTCCCTGCGCATCGTGCTGGCCGACGACTCCCTGATCGTGCGCGAGGGTGTGCGCGGCATGCTGGACAGCCAGCCCGGTCTCGAGGTCGTCGGAACCTGCGCGGACCTGGACTCCCTGCTGACCGCGGTGGCGGAGCTGGAGCCGGACGTGGTGGTGACCGACGTGCGGATGCCGCCGACGAGCACCGACGAGGGGATCCGCGCCGCCGCGCAGCTGCGGGCCAGCAATCCAGGGGTCGGCGTCGTCGTGCTGTCCCAGTACGCCGACCCCGAGTACGCCCTGAAACTCCTCGAGCACGGCAGCGGCGGACGGGCGTACCTGGTGAAGGACGCGGTCGGGGATCCGAAGCAGCTGGCCGGCGCGGTGCACGCCGTCGCGATCGGGAGCTCGGTGGTGGACCCCGTGGTCGTGGAGGCGCTGGTCGCCGCCAGGACCGCGCCCAGGGCCTCGCCGCTGGCGATGCTCACCGACCGGGAGCGCACCGTGCTCGCGCAGATCGCGCAGGGCAAGAGCAACGCCGCCGCCGGGGCGGCGCTGTACCTCAGCGAGCGCGCGGTCGAGAAGCACATCAACACCCTGTTCGCCAAGCTGGGCCTCGCCGCGGAACCGGACACGAACCGCCGGGTCAAGGCGGTACTGATCTATCTGGCCGAGCAGCGCGGCCCGAACGGGCAGGCCGCGCACTAGAAATCCCGCGCCGGATCCCGCACCGGATCCCGCACCAGGGGGTGCTGGCACCCGCCCTGGCCAGCGGCTGGCTTCCTTGTCCCTGGTCAGAGCGGCGCGGACGATGGTCGTATGTGGACATCCGACGCCGACCTCGCCCCGGCGGCCAGCGCCGGCGCCAGCGCCGCCAACCCCCTCTTCGGGGTGCTCGTCGTCGACGATCAGGCGCTGTTCCGCGATGTGGCTCGCTTCCTGGTCGAGGCCCTGCCCGGCTGGTCCGTGGTCGCTGAGGCGGCCTCCGGCGAGGAGGGCGTCGAGCTCGCCGGGCGACTCCGCCCGGCCCTCGTGCTGATGGATGTGCACCTCCCCGGCATCGACGGGGTCGAGGCGACCCGCAGGATCGTCGCCGGCGACCCGTCGGCCGTCGTGCTGCTGATGTCGTCCTACGGTGCCGAGGACCTCCCGCCCGGTGCCGCCACGTGCGGCGCTGTCGGCTACGTGCGCAAGGACGACCTGACCCCGGCCGCGCTGAGCGGCGCCGTCGCGGGCCGCTGATGCGCGGGCCGCTAGCGGCCACCGGCCGGCAGCGGCAGGCTGCCGCGCACGCGGGTGCCCCCGCCGGGCGAAGACTCGACCTCGACGGTCCCGCCGAAGGCGCCCACCCGGTCGCGCATGTTCTCGAACCCGTGGCCGGCGGTCGCGGCCGGGTCGAAGCCGGCGCCGTCGTCGGCGACCTCGAACCGGAGCGCGCCGTCCCCGGCGGTCACCGTGATCGTCACCTCCGCGTCGGCGCCGGCGTACTTGCCCGCGTTCTGCAGCGCCTCGAGGCAGCAGAAGTAGACCGCGGCCTCCAGGTCGGGCGGGTAACGGCCGGCGTCCGCCTCGACGAAGCAGTCCACCGCGCCCCGGCCCGCCGCCGCGCGCAGCGCCGGGGCGAGGCCGTGGTCGCGCAGCAGCGGCGGGTAGATCCCGTGCGCCAGCTCCCGCAGCGCCGCCGCCGCGGACCGGACGTCGGCGTGCAGGCCGGTCAGCAGCTGGCCGAGGGCCGCCGGGTTGGATTCGACGAGCTGCGCCGCGAGGCCGACCTTGACCGACAGCCCGACGAGGTGCTGCTGCGCGCCGTCGTGTAGGTCACGCTCCAGGCGGCGGCGGGCGGCGTCGGCGGCCGCCACGATGCGCGCCCGGGAGGCGACCAGCTCGGCGTTGCGCTCCCGCAGCTGCTCCAGCGACGCCTGCAGGGCGCTGTCCAGCGACAGGTTGTGCAGCGCGAGGCCCACCTGCCGGGCGAGCTCCACGAGCACCCGGTCCTCGGCTGGGGTGAACGGCGCCGCCCTGGCCGGCCGGCGCACCACCAGCAGCCCGAGCAGCTCGCCCAGGTGGGTGACCGGCGCCACCCGGACCTGGCCGCCGTCGAGCAGCCCGGGCAGCCACATCCCGATCCAGGCGTTCCCGCCGGTCCTGGCCCGGCTGACCACGGTCCGCTCGCGCGCGCCGAGCGTCAGCCGGGCCGCCGGCCGCTCGGGCAGGCTGACCATCCGGGCGAGCGTCCCCTCGCCGCCCGTCCAGATCTCGGCGCCCGCCGGCCCGAGCGTCGCGCGCAGCAGCTCGGTGAGCTGGAGGAACAGCTCGTCCATCGGCACGGCTCTGGTCATCCGGGTGCCGAAGGTGGCGAGCAGCCTGTCTGGCGGCACCTCGGCGCCGCGCACCGCCCGGTCCGCGAGGCCGGCGAGCCAGTACCGGACCGGCAGCGCCGAGGCCGCGCACACGACCGCCGCCAGCACCGAGAGGGTGAGGACCTCCCGCTCACCCTCGCCGGGCCGCCTGCCCAGGCCAAGCACGGCGCCCAGGTAGACCGTCGCCACGAAGACGGCGAGCCCGGCGACGGTGACGCCCTCGACGAAGGCGCGCGGGCCGAACCGCGCCAGCCGGGGATGGGTGCCGGCGGCCATGGCGAGCGGCACCGGCACCCAGGCGGCGAGCGCCCACGGCGCGGGGTCGTCCGGAATGTGGAGCAACAGACTGCCCGCGCCGACGACCACCGAGCCCGCGACGGCGAGGACGGCGCCCGCACCCGTCCACAGCAGCGCCCACCTGGTCCGGTCACCCGCCCCCCCGCCGGGCACGCCGCCTGGAGCGCCCGCAACGCTGATCAGCACCAGGTGGCAGGCCGCCACATACAGGGCGCAAAGTGCGGCCAGGCCCGCCAGCGCCGGGCCGTACGCCCCCGAGCCGGGCGCGGCGGCGACGGCGGTCGCCGCGGCCCCGGCGCACAGCAGTCCGGCGAACGCCAGCCGGCCGACGCCCCAGGGCGGGCCGACGGGCGGGACCACCAGGGCGAGCGCCCAGGCGACGACGGCGGCGGCCGCGAGCCGCGGCTCCAGCAGCGCCCCCGCCTCGACGACCGCCACGGCGGCGGCGACCCAGACGAGCCGGGGCGACCAGCCGGGCGGGACGGACCGCGCGGCGACGGCGGGCACTGCCCAGCTGGCGATGGAGACAAGGCCGACCACCCACACTGCCCCGTCGAGCGGCTGGCCACCGGCGCTGGGCGTGGCTCCCGCGCCGCGGACCAGGCCAGGGCCGACCGCCGCGACCGCAAACGCTCCCAGGACTACGACGAGGGGCAGCCAGGCGGGCGCCCGCCTGGGCAACCGCGCGACCACCGCCGTGGTGTCGGCGCCCTCGCCGCCCGCGGCCCGCGGTGCCGCTGGGCGGCCGGCGCCCGACGCCTCGCCGTGGCCGTAGCCGTGGCCGGGCGCCAGGTCGCGCCGGGTGGCACCGTCGGGCCCGGCGGCGCCGCCGTGGTCCGCGGAGTCGTCGAGGGCGGGCCTCATCATGGGTAGCTCACTCCGCTCGGAGGACGTCCGGTACGCGCAGACGGGCCGCGCGCCGGGCCGGGACGGTAGACAGCAAGCCCGCCGCCACGGCCACGGCCGGCGCGACGAGCGCCAGCGCCAGCGCCGCGACCGGCGGGGCGTAGATCAGCGGGGTACTCATCGCGACCGCCCGCCACAGGGCACGACCGAGCACGACGCCGACCGGCACGCCGGCCGCCAGGCCGACGCCCGCGATGACCGCGGCCTGGGTGAGCACGATCGCCCGCGCCTGCCAGCGGGTGGTCCCCAGCGCACGCAGTACCGCGACCTCGTGCCGGCGGCGGCGCACCCCGACGAACAGGGCATGACCGACCGCACCGACCGCGAGCACCCCCAGGAAGGCCCCCAGGAGCCGGGGCAGGACCGCGATGCCGCGGAATCGCTGCTGCTCGTCGACCGGGATGTCGTCGAGCAGGAGGATGAAGGCGTCATCGGCGCCGACGGCCGCGTTGAGCCGGTCGCGCACGGCGGAGGCGCTGGCGCCCGCCCGCACTTCGACCCGGATCTCGTGGAACTTGAAAAGACGGTCCGTGAACAGCGCACGGTAGCCGCCCGCGCTCACCCAGCCGCCCTCGTCGTAGGTGGTGTGCGGGTCCTGGGGAGCGAAGGCCAGCCCGGTCAGCCGCATCGGCGTGCCCGCTGCCGGGTCACGCCCGGCGACGGTGAGGACGTCGCCCACCGAGACGCCGGTACGGCTGGCGACGCCGGGCGCCAGGACGATCTCGCCCGGCGTGGCCGGCAGTCGGCCCGACAGCACCTGAATCGACGGCGGGTGCCCGGCCACGGGGTCGAGGCTGAACAACGTCACCGGCCGGCGCTCGACGGTCGCGACGTCGACCCGGGTGTCGTTGACCGCGAGCACGTCGGGGTCGGCGGCCGCGGCGCGCAGGAGGTCGTCGGCCGGCGCGACGTCGTGACCGCCGAAGCCCACGTAGCTCCCGACCGCGAAGACCTGCCCGAACCGGGCGGGGTTGGCCACCGCGTCGGCGACGCCGGCCTGGAAGGTCAGCGAGCCCAGCACGCCGAGGACGCCGACGACCGCGCCGACCAGCGCCGGCCGCACGGCGGCGCCGGCTCTTCCCGTTTCGAGCGCGAAACGCACGCCCGTCTGCACCGGGACCGGGAGGCCGAGTCGGTAGGCCAGGCGCGCGACCGCGGACCCGCGCGGCCGGGCCGGCCGGACGCCGCGCACGGACGCGGCGAACGCCGTCGTGGTTGCCGCCACCGCCACCAGCAGCAGCGTCACCCCAGCGACGGCGACGATCACCAGGAGATCGGTGTGGACGCCGGGATCGGGCTCGACCAGCGCCGCGGACCCGATTGGGAACAGCGGCGAGGCGGCGACCGCCGCGCCGGCCCCGGCGAGGACCCCGGCGGCCGAGGCCAGGACCGGCCCCGCGGCGGCCGCGACGGTGGCCTGCCGAGTGCTCAGGCCGAGCGTGCGCAGCACGTCGAGGTCGGCGGTCGCGCCTATCACGAACCGGATCACGGCCTGCCCGACCAGGACCAATGCGGCGAGGTAGGCCGCCAGCGCGAAGGCGGCCAGACCGACGGCTTCGAACGTCGTGGTCTCGCGGTAGCTGCGCTCGTCCGCGACGACGTTGAGGGTTTCGACGGGGTGGCGCGCCACCCGGTCGAGCGCCTGCTGGAACGCCGGTATCCCGGCGGCGCCGTCGCGCAGCCGGACCATGGCGTTCACGATGGCCGCGTCGCCGGTGGCGCCGACCAGGTTCTCCCGGTACGCCTCGGTGAACGCGAAGGTGGCCGCGATGCCGCCAGGACTGTCCTGGGGTTCCCGGAGCCACCAGCCGGACCGGACGACACCGACGATCGTGAGCCGCTGGCGCGGGCCCGAGTAGGAGATCGGCTCCTCGTTCAGCGCCGCTGCGTCGGTCTCTGCTGGCGTCGGCAGGAGCGCCGTCACCGTGTCCCCGACCGACAGCCCTGTCGTCTCGACGAAGTGTGGGCTGACGACCGCCTCATCCACCCGAGCCGGGTCGGGAAGCCGGCCGGCCAGCACCGCGGGGCGCTCGACCGTACGCATGCCCTCGTCGTCCATGGCGGGGGACGAGACCTCCACCTCCGGGTGGCCCTCGATGGCGAAGTTGCCGGTGAGCAGGAACGTGCCCAGCGCCTCCACGCCGGGCAGGCGCCGCACCGCGTCCCAGTTGAAGCGGGGCTCGTTCGGCGCCGCGGCCACCGTGGCCGGCGATGTGACGGCGAGGATCCGGTCGAGGGCCGAGGCGCCGCGGCGGGCACCCGCCGTGGCGGTCATCACGACGCCGGTGGCCAGCGTGACCAGCAGTGCGAGCGTGAGCAGCGACAGCCAGCGGCGCCGCAGGTCGAGCCGCAGCCACGCCCAGACCGGCCGCCAGACGCGCGCCGTGCCACCGCCAGCCCGGATAGGTCGGTCCAGGGCCGTCTGCGAGGTTGTACTTGTCACGGTCGCTCACTCGGCTCGCAGGACGTCCGGCACGCGCAGGCGGGCCGCGCGCCGGGCAGGGACAGAGGCCAGGGCGCCCGCGGTGACGATCACGGCCGGGACGACGAGTGCGAGCGCCAACACCGCGACCGGCGGCGCGTAGATCAGCGGCGTGCTCGTCGCGACCGCCCGCCACAGCGCGCGGCCGAGCAGCACGCCGACCGGCAGGCCGACGACCAGGCCGACGACCACGATGACGGCGGCCTGGGTCAGCACGATCGCCCGCGCCTGCCACCGGGTCGTGCCCAGGGCCCGTAGTACCGCGACCTCATGCCGGCGCCGCCGTACCCCGACGAACAGCGCGTGGCCGACCGCGCCCACGGCGAGCAGGCCCAGGAAGACCCCCAGGAAACGCGGCAGGTCGGCGATGCCTCGGAACCGGGCCTGCGCCTTGATCGGCGCCGCGTCGGACATCAGCTGGACGGCGTCGGAAGCGCCGATCGCCGCGTTGAGCCGGTCACGCACGGCGGCCGCGCGGCCTGGCCGCGTCTCGAGGTGCAGCTCGTGGTACTTGAAGTCCTTCTCGAACAGCGTGTGGTAACCGGCCGCGGTCACCCAGCCGCCCTGGTCGTAGTCGGTGTGCGAGTCCTGGGGGACGAACGCCAGACCGGTCACCCGCATCGGCGTGCCGGCCGCAGGGTCACGCCCGGCGACGGTGACGACGTCACCCACCGAGACGCCGGCCCGCTGGGCCGCTCCCGGCGCCAGCACGATCTCGCCCGCCGTGGTCGGCAGGTGGCCGGACAGCGGCGGGATCGACAGCGGGCGGTCGCCGAGGGGGTCGAGGCTGTACAGCGTCACCGACCGCCCCGCCGCCTGCGCCACGCCGACCAGGCTGTTGTTGACCGCCACCACGTCGGGATCGCTGGTCATGGTGCGCACGAACTCGGCGTAGTCGGCGCCCTGCACGTAATCCACGCTCTGGTCCCCTGTCCACGCGACGAGTTCGAAGGTCTGGCCGAACCGCGCGGGGTTGGCCGCCGCGTCGGCGACCCCGGCCTGGAAGGTCAGCGAGCCCAGCACCCCGAGCACACCGGCGACCGCGCCGACCAGCGCCGGGCGCACCGCCGCGCCCGCCCGTCCCGGCTCGAGCGCGAACCGCGTGCCCACCACCGCCGGGACCGGAAGGCCGAGACGGTAGGCCAGTCGCGCGGCGGCGGACCGGCGCGGCCGCGCCGCGCGGGTGCCGCTCACCAGCGCGGTGAACGCCGTCGTCGTCGCCACCACCGTGGCCAGCAGTACCGTCACCCCGGCCACCGCGCCGATCACGACGAGGTCAAGGTGGAAGCCCGGCGCTGGCTCGACCCAGGCCGCGGCGCCGATCGGGAACAGCGGCGAGACCGCCGCCGCCCCGCCAGCCCCGGCCAGCACGCCCGCGACGGTGGCCAGCACCGGCCCGGCGGCCGCGGCCATGGTCGCCTGCCGCGTCGTCAGGCCGAGCACGCGCATCACATCAAGATCCGCCGCCGCGCCGATCACGAACCGCACCACCGCCTGCCCGACCAGCACCGCGGCCGCCAGGAACGCCGCCAGGGCGAACGCCGCCAGCGCGAGCGCCTCGAACGAGGTGGTGGCGCGGTAGTCCGCGGTGAGCTTGCCGGCGTCGAAGGCGTCGACCGGTTGGCCCGCCAACTTGTTGATCTCGGTCTGGAAGGCCGGCACCCCGGCGGCGCCGTCGCGCAGCCGGACCATGGCGGCCACCATGGGCTCGGGGCTCGGGTCGGGGACGTCGTCCCAGTGAGCCCGCGTGAACGCGTAGGTCGACACGATGCCGCCCGGGTCATCCGGCGTGCCGTAGCAGAAGCACTTCCCGACGCCGACGATCGTGAGCTTCGGGCGCAGGTCTGAGTACGACAGCGCGGCCGGGTCCCGGGAGCCGGCATAGACCTCGAACGAGGCGCGGGTCGCGAACCGCACGGTCACCGAGTCCCCCACCGTCAGCCCGGTCGCCGCGACGAAACGTTCGTCGACGACGGCCTCGTCCACCCGGTCCGGGTTCGCGAGCCGGCCGTGCAGGGCCACCGGGCGTTCGACCGTCTGGAAGTACTCACGGTCCGCGGGCAGGGTGAGATCGACCTCAGGGTGACCTTCAATAATGACAGCAGGGCCGTCATACAGCCGGAACGCGCCCATCGCCGCCACGTCGGGCAGGCGCCGCGCCGCCTCCCAAGGGAAGCCCGGGAAGTTGGTCGTCGGCAGCAGGTCGCTGGGCAGGGTGACGGCCAGCAGCCGGTCGAGGGCCGAGCCGCCGCGGCGGGCGCCCGCCGCCGCGGCCATGACCGTGCCCGCGGCGAGCGCGACCAGCAGCGCCAGGATGACCAGCGACAGCCAGCGGCGCCGCAGGTCCAGCCGCAGCCACGCTCCAACCGGCTGCCACGCGCCGGCCGCCGGGCCGGAGCCCCCCTGTGGCCCCGGCCTCGGCGGCCGGCGCGTGGTAGCGGCCGCGATACCGGGCCGCGGTGTCGTGGTCATGGCGGCCCTACCCCGCGATCCGGCCGTCGCGCATCGGCACAACCCGCCGCGCGCCGGCCGCGACGTCGGCGGAGTGGGTGATCACGATGATCGTCTGGCCGTCGGCGTGCAGCCGGCGGAACAGTTCGAGGATCTCCAGCCCGCCCTCGCTGTCGAGCGCGCCGGTCGGCTCGTCCGCCAGCAGCAGCGTCGGGGAGTTGACGAGCGCCCGCGCGATCGCGAGCCGCTGGCGCTGGCCACCGGACAGCGTGGACGGCAGTTGGTCGGCCCGGTCGGCGAGGCCGAGCAGGTCAAGCAGGTCCCGGGCCCTGGACTCGGCGGCGCGCCGGCGCATCCCGCCGATCGACGCCGGCAGGACGATGTTCTGCAGCGCGGACACGCCGTCGATGAGGTTGAAGAACTGGAAGACGATGCCGACGTGGTGGCGCCGGAACCGGGCGAGCCAGTCGGCGTCGCGTTCGCTGATCCGGTCGCCGGCGACGTCGACCGTGCCGTCGTCGACGGTCTCCAGGCCCGCGATCACGTTCAGCAGGGTCGACTTGCCGCATCCGGACGGGCCGGTGACGGCGACGAAGTCGCCGGCCGCGACGTCCAGGTCGACGCCGCGCAGCGCCCGCACCGGCGCGAGATCCGCGTCGAAGGTGCGCCGGACGCCTCGCAGCCGCACGACCGGCGCCGCGTCCGTGCCGCCGGCCGTAACCGCCGCGGGATCCGTGGCGGTGCCCGCGGCGGGCTCCGGCCCGCCGCCGCCGAGCAGGTCTGTGGTCGTCACGTCAGTTCCTTCCCCCCAGCCGGCACGCGCCGGCGTTTCTCTCCCTGGCCGGCATGCGCGGCCGTTTCTCTGCCCGCCGACGACGCGCCGGCGGTTTCCGACGAGCCCGGCCCGCCCCCGCGGTACGGGAAACGGCCGCGCCGGTTACGCGTCGCGCACCGGGAAATCACCCCGGCCACGGCCGGGCCACCACCGGCGGCCGCGGCCGGAAACGCTCGCTCTCCCCCCGGCGGCCGGCCTGGCGGCGAGCCCGCCCGGTGCACTGGCTGCCCCCACTGGCAGGGAATCTGCCATGGGAGCGCCAACCGGCGTGGTGCATTCCACCAAGCGCGGGAAATCGGCCACGTCGGGGCCTGGAGAACTCGTTCTAGGGCGAGGCGGGTGCAGCTGGAATGGGCGTACCGGGGTGGTGCGGCCTTTGACCGTGCGCGCCGGCATCTCCCAGACGTCGAACTCCGCGTGGCCCCGCAGCGCGGCGGCGGTCGCGTCGCTGATCACCGTCGTCCCGGCGGGCCGGGCGAGGTCTTCCAACCGCTGGGCGAGGTTCACGGTGTCGCCGACCAGGGTGTATTCCAGCCGTTCCTCGCTGCCGAGCAGCGCCGCGGCCACCGGGCCGCTGCACACGCCGATGCCGAGCCCGAACGGTTCGAGGCCGTCCCCGGCCCAGGCCTGGTCGAGGCCGGCCTGCCGGGTGTGCATCGCGCCTGCCGCGCGGCAGGCCGCCAGTGCGTGGTCGGGACGGGCGAACGGGGCGCCGAACACGGCCATCACCGCGTCGCCGACGTACTGCATCACCGTCCCGCCGTGGCCGAGGATCGCCGCGTTCATCTCGCGGCGGTGGGCGTTGAGCTGGCCGGCCAGCACCGCCGGGTCGGTGTACTCCGCGATGGTCGAATAGCCGCGGACGTCCGACATGAGCACCGTGACCTCGAGCCGCTCGGTGCGCCCGGTGGCGGCGCCCGCGTCGGTGCGCAGCTTCTCGGCGAGCCCCGACGGGAGCAGCCGCGACAGCGTCTCCCCCTGCTCCTCGCGGCGCAGCAGCGCGGTGTGCAGCAGCCGCAGCCGGCGCAGCGCGCCGCGCCGCCCGGCGCTCGCGCCCTCGGCCAGCCGCAGGAAGATCTCCTCGATCTCGCCGTTCACCGCCTCCGGGGTGCGCCGGCGCGCCGCCGCGATCGCCTTCACCGGCCGGCCGGCGGCCATGTCGGCGAGCAGGTTCTCCTGCTCGGCCGTCAGCTCCCCGCGCCGGGCCACCGGCGAGAGCATCGCGGCGACGATCTGCGGGTCGAGCATCGAGCCCCCGGTCGCGACCTCCCGGATGGCCCTCGACAGCCGGTCCGAGTCGCCCACCTGGTCCTTGAGCAGGTACGCGAACCCGGCGGCACCGTCGGCCAGCAGGGCGATCGCGTACTCGGGGTCGTCGAACTGCGACAGCACCACCACCCCGGTGCCCGGGTGCCGGCGGCGGACCTCCTTGGCGCCGGCGATCCCCTCGTCCTGGAAGGTGGGCGGCATCCGGATGTCGGTCACGACGACCTGCGGGCGCAGCTCGAACGCCGCCCGGACCAGCTCGTCGCCATCGGCCGCGACCGCCACGACGCGCACGGCCGGGTCGGTGCCGAGCAGCGCACGAATACCTTCCCGCGCGATGAGGTTGTCATCGGCGAGCAGTACCGTGATCGGTTCCATGGCGACCATTCAGCCTTATCCGGCCCGGCACGCCAAGGAGATCAGCACGGCATTTCTGGCGTGCTAGCACCCGGCGGCCCGGGTGCCGGCCACACAGAAAGCCGGCGGCCGGCCGCCAGCCGCCGCGAATCCGCCCACGTCCCGCCCAGTTCGCCCTGGTCAGAGCGTCGCGCGTGGTCGGCCCGCGCCGGCAGCACCCGGCCCGCGGGGTGCTGCCACGCGCGGAACAAGCGGCTGACGCCCTCGGCGACGCATGGACCCGTCCGTAACGTCTGACCGCATCAACGGGACGGCGGGATTTCAGAAAAGGCCTGCCACACATTTTCATTCGGAGGGCATGATGGGAACACGGGTGGTCGAGTCGAGCGTGATGTCGTTGTCCTGGATTCCGTCGGAGGCTATCCGGGGATTCGGGAAGGTCCCCTTCTCGCTGGGGGTCAGCCACTATGACGAGCCGCTGCCGGCCCAGATCGACGACTTCGAGGCGCTGCGCGGCGCGGACCGGTTCCGGTTCGCCAACCGCCTCTCGGCGGCCGCGACGTTCGGGGACGACGGCGAGTTGCTGGCATTCCGTTACACGGGCGGCGCGGTGACCGGATCGACGACGGTCCGCCTCGGCGGGCTCGGCGCGACGTTCGCCGGTGTGGCCATGCCGGACATCCAGGCCGAGCCCGTCGTGGGCGACGGCTGGGTGCGGTTCACCCAGACGGGCGGCGGCCGCACGGCGCTCCCGCTGCCGCGCCAGACCGCGCGGCCGCCCTACTTCCGGCTGCAGAGCCCGGTCACCTGGTCGACGTTGTCGCTGACGCTGTTCGCCGACGGGCGGGCCGAGTACGACCTGGTCGGCGCGAGCACCTTCCCCCGGCACTGGGTCTACGACGCCGCCGGCCACCTGGTGCTCAAGTCGGGGATCACCGACTGGTCGAGCTGGACCTCGCAGCCCTCGTGGCGGCACACGCCGTGGGGCGACGAGGACTCGCCGGCGCTGGTGGTCGCCGCCGAGACGGCCCTCGAACGGGAGCTGTCCCACCACATCATGCGGGCCGGCAGGCGGCCCCAGGTCGACAACCTGGCGGCCGGCACCGAGCTGGTCCGGCAGGGCACGCCGGGCGACGCGCTGTTCCTGCTCCTCGACGGGGTGCTCGGTGTCGACGTCGACGGCACGCGGATCGCCGAGGTCGGCCCCGGCGCGATCGTCGGCGAGCGCTCGCTGCTGGAGGGCGGCCTGCGGACCGCCACGCTGACCGCGCTGACCGCGGTGCGCGTCGCCAGGGCCGGCAGGGACGCCGTCGACCTCGCGGCCCTCGCGCAGCTGGCCCGCGGGCACCGCCGCGAGGAGGGGGACGGCGCGCCGGGCGAGACCGGTCCACGGGGGGCGGTCTCGGCGGCGACCCCGGCGGCGCGCCGCGAATCGGTGACCGCGTGAACGTGCACCTGCTCGGGGTCCGCGGGTCGACGCCGGCACCCGGCGAGTCCTTCGCCCGCTACGGCGGCCACACCTCCTGCGTGGCGGTCACCGCGGCGGGCGAACCGGGGCCGACGCTGCTACTCGACGCGGGCACAGGGGCCCGCAACCTCGACGCGCTGCTCGGGCCGGCGCCGTTCCGGGGCACGGTCCTGCTGACCCACCTGCACTGGGACCACACGCAGGGACTGCCGTTCACCCGGTGCCTCGACCGGCCGGACGCGCGGGTCGACCTGCGGGTGCCGGCCCAGCGGGGCCGCGGCGCGGCCAGCCTGCTCGCCCGGTCGATGTCGCCGCCGAGCTTCCCGATCGGGATCTCCGGCCTGCGCGGGCAGTGGCACGCCCGGCTCGTGCGCCCGGGCCGGCTCACCGTGCCGCCGCGGTTCGCGGTCACGGCGGCCGAGGTCCCGCACAAGGGCGGCCGCACTTTCGGGTACCGGGTCAGCGCGGACGGGACAAGCCTTGCCTACCTGCCCGACCACGCGCTGGCGGGCCGGCCCACGGCGGCGGCGCTGGCGCTGGCGGCGGGCGTGGACCTGCTGCTGCACGACGCCTCGAACGGCTTCGGGGACCGGGCCGCGGCAGACGCCTACGGCCACTCGACGATCGATGACGCGATCCGCTTCGCGCGGGACTGCCGGGTACGGTCGCTGGTCCTGATCCACCACTCCCCCGGCCGGACCGACGCCGACCTCGACGCGCTCGCGGCCAGGCTCGCCGCCGACGGCTCCAACGGCGGCGACGGCCCGACGGTGAGCCTCGGCAGGGAGGGCGAGGTGATCTGGTGCGGCCAGCCGGCCGCGGCGCCCGTCCACGCCGGCTGACCGTGCGGGGATGGGGACGCCGCGGCCGCCGGCCCGACGGGCGGGCTACTCGCCCGTGACGAAGGCCAGGGTGAAGCCGTCGTAGCCCTTGGTGCCCACGGTCTGGACGGCGGTAGCGCTGACGCGCGGCTCGGCGGCGATCAGGTCGTGGACGCGGCGCGTCCCCACGACCGAGGCCGAGGTGTTGTCGGGATCCGCGACGGCGCCGCCGCGGACGACGTTGTCGATGATGATCAGGCTTCCGGGCCTGGCGAGCTTCAGCGCCCACTCGAAATAGCCAGGATTGTTCGGCTTGTCCGCGTCGATGAAGACCAGGTCGAACGGGTCACCACCCTCGGCGGCGAGCTTCGGCAGGGTTTCCAGCGCCGCCCCGACCCGCACGTCGACCACGTCCGAGAGGCCCGCGCGCTCGGCGTTGGCGCGGGCGACGGCCGCGTGTGCCGGGTCCACCTCGAGCGTGACGAGCCGGCCGCCGGCCGGCAGCGCCCGCGCCAGCCAGATCGTGCTGTAGCCGCCCAGCGTGCCGACCTCGAGGATCGAGCGTGCCCCGACGGTCCGCGCCAGCAGCTGCAGCAGCTTGCCCTGGCTCGCCGACACCTGGATCGCCGGGAGCCCGGCGGCGTCGCTCGCCCGCAGCGCCTCCGCCAGCACCGGGTCCGCCGGCACCAACAGCCCCTCGAAGTAGTCGTCGACGGCGTTCCACAGCTCCTGCGTCATCCGGCCCTGCCTTCCCGAGTCGCCTCGCCGGTCCCCGTCACGGCCCTCGCGTCCCACTCTCCCCCGGCGCCTCGGACATCTCCAGCGTGATTACCGCCGCCGTCCACCGCGTGGCCCGACGAGCCGCTGGATGCATCGCTCAGGGGCGTGCCCGGCGACGGCCGAAGGCCAGCCATGTCACGCCGCGCGCGATCACCGCGACGACAGCGGCGGCCACGACGTCCTGCCAGAGGCTTTCGCTGTCCTCGACGAACAGGATCGCGATCGTCTGCAACCCGATAAAGACGACGAGAAAGCACGCCGTCTCGGCGCGCCAGTTCTCGGATCGTCCGGTCTTTGCCATGTGGCCGCCCGTCCTCCCAGTTGACTGCCGGGGGCGTGCACAGTCCCGTTCGCGGCAAGGTGGCTGGAGCGTAGGCACGGCCGGGCCGGGCGATCGAGAAAGGACCGGTAAAGAACCTTCCAGGTAAGAAATCCGACGGCAGGCCCTCTCGCCAGCCCCGCCGGCCGGCGCCCCGGGCGACGTCAGCGGCCGGTAGGGCCAAAGCGTTCCGTGCGGACGCGGGCGGGGTCGTGTCCCTGGGCGACGAGGAGGTCGGCCACGGTCTCGACGAAGCCGGTGGGGCCGCAGACGTAACAGGTGGGGGCGAACTCGGCGGGCCAGCCGGCGGAGGCCAGGTCCGCGTCGGTGATCCGGTGGGGTGGCGTCCGCCAGCCTTCCGGGACGGACCGGCTGTAGACATAGGCGACGTCGAGGCCGCCGTCCTCGGGGCCGCGGCCGCGCAGCTCGGCCGCGTAGTACGTCTCGCCGGGGCCGCGCAGCGAGTAGACCAGCCGGAACGGGACCCGGCTACGCGCCGCGCGGCGAGCACGGATCATCGCCATCAGCGGGACGATCCCTGAGCCGCCGGCGACGAGCAGGACCGGGTCGGGCGGGCTGGCCGGGTCCCAGACGAACCAGCCACCGACCGGGCCGCGCAGCTCGACCGGGTCCCCCACCGCGAGGACCTCGGTCAGGTAGGGCGACACCTCACCGTCCGGCACCCGCTGGACGGTGACCTCCACCCGGTCGCCGTCGGCCGGGGCGGCGAGCGAGTAGGCGCGCGAGGCGCGGTAGCCGTCCTCGGAGGTCAGCCGGATGTCGACCCGCTGGCCGGCGAGGTGCCCCGGCCAGCCGGGCACGTCTAGGACGAGCGTGCGGGCGGTCGGCGTCTCGTCGACGACCTCGGCGAGCCGACCAACCCGCCAGGCCATCCGGGTCGCGACCCGGGTCGGGCCGACAGTCACAGGGCCTTCCCCTCAGTCGCCCTGGTAGCGCTGCTCGAGCCACGGATCGCCGCGGTCGTGGTAGCCCGCGGCCTCCCAGAAGCCCGGCGAGTCCTCGACCAGGAGCTGGATGCCGCGAACCCACTTCGCCGACTTCCAGAAGTACAGGTGCGGGACGAGGAGCCGGGCCGGGCCGCCGTGTTCCGGGTCCAGGTCCTCGCCATCGAACGTGTGGACGATCCACGCCTGGCCGTCGAGCAGGTCCTCCAGCGGCAGGTTCGTGGTGTAACCGCCGTAGGAGTGGATCATCGTGTAGTCGGCGGCCGTCTCGACGTCGGCGAACAGGACGTCGAGCGAGACGCCCTTCCATTCGGTACCCAGCTTCGACCAGCGGGTGACGCAGTGGATGTCGACCGTCGGCGTCTCCTGAGGCAGGGCCTGGAGCTCGTCCCAGGTCCACGCGTACTCCTCACCGGTCTCGGTCGTGATGGTGAACCGCCACCGGTCCAGCGGGACGCGCGGCGTCGGCCCGGCCGACAGGACCGGGAAGTCCTCTTCGAGGTACTGGCCGGGGGGCAGCGTCGGACTGGAACGACGCCGGCCCTGGAAGCCGGGCGAGATGATCCCCATACGCCTACAGGTACCACGGCACCGACGGCGCCAGGCGCGCAACCGCGCCCGAGAGGCCGACCGGCGATGTGATCCGACCCACGACCGCCCAGCCCACGGCTGAGGCGCGAGATCCGGCGGGCCGGGCCGGAGCTCACGAGGCGTCGTCCGCGCGTGTCAGCGGGCGGCGAGGTCGCGGTCGAGGATGGTCAGGCGGGCGACGGCGCGGTCGCGGTCGGGGCCGGGCGGGAGGAGGTGCCAGCAGGCCGCCCACAGGCCGACGTCGTCCTCGCCGGCCGGGCCCTCGGCCCACCGCAGCAGCAGAGCCGGGTCGCGGCGGCGCAGCAGCCCGGCGCGGACCTCGGCGCGCAGCCGGTCGCGCAGCACGGCGACGCCGGGCGACGTCGAACGAGGCAGCAGTTGGCCCCGCCAGCGGTCGAGCACGCCGGCGTGGTCCCCGGCCGCCAGGAGACGGCGCAGGTCGGCGACGTCGGTCTCCAGCGGGCCGGCGAGGCGGTAGGGCCTGGAGTCGACCAGGCCCGGCCCGATGACGCGGCGCAGCCGGGACATCTCGGCGCGCACGGTCACCGGGTCGAGCACGCGCTCGTCGACCGCCGCGGCCAGCTCGTCGGCCCTCAGCCCGTCCGGATGTTCGGCGAGCAGGAGGAGCAGCTCCGCGTGCCGCGGTGTCACCGCCATCCGACGCCCCGCGACGACGAGCGCGGGCGCGTCCGGGCAGACCACCTCGAGCCTCGTCCGACCGGCAGGGGCCCGGCCGGCCGGGCCGCCCGTGCCCCGAGGGTCGCCGTACCTGGGCTCGGCATCCGCGGCCCCGCGGTTCGGGTGCCTCAGGCGCTGGATGAGCAGCTCGCGCTCGGCGGCGGCGACCGTCGCGGAGATCAGCGCGAGCACGGCCGGCTCGGCCGCGCGGCTGTCGCCGGTGACGTCGACGGCGCCGATCAGCCGCCCGTCGACCGGGTCGTGGACCGGACTGGCCGAGCAGCTCCACGACCGCACCGTGCTCACCCAGTGCTCGGCCGCCGCCACCTGGGCACGTCCGTCGATCGCGAGCGCGAGCCCCGGCGCGTTCGTGCCGGCATGCGCCTCGTCCCAGCCCGCACCGGCCGTGAACCCCATGTCCTCGGCACGCCCGCGCACCGCGTGGTCACCCTCGACCCACAGCAGGGTGCCCTGGGCGTCGCTGACGGCGACGATCAGCTCCTCGGCGCCGGCCTCATCACCGAGCAGGCCGCGGATCAGCGGCAGCACACCGGCGAGCGGGTGCGCGGCACGCGCGGCGGCCAGCTCGTCGCCGGCGAGCCGGATGGGTGGGATGTTGCGCTCCGGGTCGACGCCGAACGAGCACGACCGGCGCCACGAGTCGACGACGGCACGCCGGACCGAGCGCCCGAGCGCCCGGACGGCGCCCGCGGGCAGGGCGTCGCCGGCGGCCAGCGACTCCCGCGCCCGCCGGGCGACACGCCCCATGTCTTCCGCCACGCCGACCCCGCCACCCAGAGCACTATGACGGAGGTCACACTACGCCGCGCACACCGGCGCGCCAGCGCCCTCTGGCACCGAGGTGTGCCCGCCGGCGGGCACACCTGCGGCAACGGGTTTGCAACGTTGCCGCGGCTAGCGTCCTCACCGTTCGATGATCTCCACCCAGGAGGGCGCGCGATGACCGTCTTTGCCCGTCCAGGCCAACCCGGATCCGCCGTCAGCTACGCGTCGCGGTACGACAATGTCATCGGTGGCGATTACACGCCGCCGGTCCGCGGCCAGTACTTCGAGAACCCGACCCCGGTCACGGGCGAGACCTTCTGCGAGGTCGCCCGCTCGACCGCCGAGGACGTCGAGCTCGCGCTGGACGCCGCGCACGCCGCCGCACCCGCCTGGGGCCGCACCTCGGTCGCCGAGCGCGCGCTCGTCCTGCACCGGATCGCCGACCGGATGGAGCAGAACCTCGAGCGGCTGGCGGTCGCGGAGACCTGGGACAACGGCAAGCCGGTCCGCGAGACGCTCGCCGCCGACATCCCGCTGGCGATCGACCACTTCCGTTATTTCGCGGGCGCGATCCGCGCGCAGGAGGGCACGCTGTCCGAGCTCGACGCGGACACCGTCGCCTATCACTTCCACGAGCCGCTCGGCGTCGTCGGGCAGATCATCCCGTGGAACTTCCCGATCCTGATGGCCGTCTGGAAGCTCGCGCCCGCCATCGCGGCCGGCAACGCCGTCGTCCTCAAGCCCGCCGAGCAGACACCCGCGTCCATCAACGTGCTCTGGGACCTGATCAAGGACCTGGTGCCACCGGGCGTCCTCAACATCGTGCAGGGCTTCGGCGTCGAGGCCGGCAAGCCGCTCGCCTCGTCGTCGCGGATCGCGAAGATCGCTTTCACCGGCGAGACGACCACCGGCCGGCTGATCATGCAGTACGCCAGCCAGAACCTCATCCCGGTCACCCTGGAACTCGGCGGCAAGAGCCCGAACATCTTCTTCGCCGACGTCGCCGCCGCCGACGACGACTTCCACGACAAGGCGCTCGAGGGCTTCACGATGTTCGCCCTCAACCAGGGTGAGGTGTGCACCTGCCCGAGCCGGGCGCTGATCCAGCGCTCGATGTACGACGACTTCCTCGACGCGGCCGCGATTCGGACCAAGGCCGTCCGTCAGGGCGACCCGCTGGACACCGACACCATGATCGGCGCACAGGCGAGCACCGACCAGCTGGAGAAGATCCTCTCCTACATCGACATCGGCAGGAAGGAGGGCGCCCGCGTGGTGCTCGGCGGCGAGCGCGCCGAGCTCGGCGGCGACCTGTCGGGCGGCTACTACATCCAGCCGACGATCTTCTCCGGCGACAACGGGATGCGGATCTTCCAGGAGGAGATCTTCGGCCCGGTCGTCGCCGTGACGGCGTTCGACGACTTCGCGGACGCCATCACGATCGCCAACGACACGCTCTACGGCCTGGGCGCCGGCGTGTGGACGCGCGACCAGAACACGGCCTACCGCGCCGGCCGGGAGATCAGGGCCGGACGCGTCTGGACGAACTGTTACCACCTTTACCCGGCACACGCCGCGTTCGGCGGATACAAGCAGTCCGGGATCGGCCGGGAGAACCACCGCGCGATGCTCGACCACTACCAGCAGACGAAGAACCTGCTCGTCTCCTACTCACCGAAGGCGATGGGCTTCTTCTAGTTCCGCCACCACCGGCACCCGGAGCCGGCCGGTGCGCAAGGACCCGGCCGGCTCCGGGCAATGACCGCGGGGCGGGGCCGACGGGGACCGGAACACGGAGCCGGCGAGGCATGGGAGGTCGCCATGGGTCAGGTACTGCGGGTGGACGCGACGCCGGCGGCGGCGGCGATGCTGCGGTCGCTGACCTCCGCGCACGGGCCACTGATGATCCACCAGTCGGGCGGGTGCTGCGACGGGTCGTCGCCGATGTGCTACCTCCTTGGGGAGTTCCTCGTCGGCGCCGACGACGTCCTGCTCGGCGTCCTCGACCTCGACGACCCCGCGTGCCTCGCCGACCCGGCTGCCTGGGGCGGCTCCACCGACCCGCCCGGCGTCGCCGCCGCCTCGGCGCCTTCCGGCACCACCGTGCCGGTTTACATCGGCGGCGCCCAGTTCGCGTACTGGGCGCACACCCGGCTGACGATCGACCTGGTACGCGGCCGCGGAGGCGGGTTCAGCCTCGAGGCGCCCGAGGGCTACCGCTTCCTGACCAGGTCCCGGCTGTTCACCGACGAGGAGGCCGAGGCCCTCGAGGCCAGCGGGCCACCTCAGCGCGGCCCGCTGGCGGAGCCTGAACCCGCGCGCCGGCCCCGCTCGTGATCCGGCCAGGGACGGCCGTCAGAGTCAGAAGCCGCGGACGAACAGGACGACCGCGACGACGACGCCGAGGGTGATGACGCCGGCGCGCAGGACCATGGCGGGCAGGAGGCGCGCGACCCGGGCGCCGAGCACGCCGCCGACGGCCGAGGCGACGACGAGGATGCCGGCGAAGGCCCAGGCGACCTGGGCGCTCGCGAGGAAGATCAGTACCCCGACGATGTTGACGATGAACGACAGCAGCGTCTTGAGCGCGTTCGTGCGCTGTAGGTCGTCGACCAGCAGGATCCCGAGCACGCCGAGCAGCAGCACGCCCAGACCGGCCCCGAAGTACGACCCGTAGGCGCCGGCAAGGAAGATCCCGACCCGCGTGGGCCAGGTGACCGGATGCGCGGCGGGCGCGCCCGCCGCCGACGTGGTGGCCTCGGCGGCGGCGGCCTCCACAGTGGCGGTGGTCTCCACAGTGGCGGTGGTCTCCACGGTGGCCGTCGCCGCGCCGGCCGTGGGGCCACCTGGCGGGGTGCTCGGAGCCGCCGCGTCGGCCGTGGCAGGCGCCCCTACCGTCGCCGGAACGGTGGTCCTGGCCGCACGGCGGCGGGCGACGACGCCGGCGAGCTTCGTCTGGCTGGCCAGCAGCGCGCACGAGAGCAGGACGAGGAACGGGACGGCCGCCTTGAACGCGCCCTTGGGCGTTACCAGCAGGATCACGGCGCCGACGGCGCCACCGAGGATCGCGGCCGGGCCGAGCGCACGCAGCCGCGCCGTCTGGCCGGCGAGCTCGCGCCGGTAGCCCAGCGCGCCGCCCGCATAGCCGGTGACCAGCCCGACCGATGAGGTGATGTTGGCGGTGACGGCCGGCACCCCGGCGGCCAGCAGCGCGGGGAAGGCGATCAGCGTACCGCCGCCCGCGATCGCGTTGACGCCACCGGCCAGCAGGCCGGCCCCGGCCGTCAGCAGCGCGTCGATCCCGTTCACGCCCCAGACCCTCCGGCCCCGCGCGCGGACCCGCCTTGTGCCCGGCTCACAAACTCGTCAGATCTCGTCAGATGACGCGGGTGCGGATGAGGACGCCGCAGACGGCCGCGGAGGGGGCCAGCGGGAGCCAGGCGGTGAGCAGGCGGTAGCCGAGGACGGCGGCGATCGCCGTCGCGGTGGGCACGCCGGCGCCGGTGAGCAGCGCGGTCAGGGCGGCGTCGAGCCCGCCGAAGCCACCGGGCGACGGGATGACGGCCGACAGCGCGCTCGCCACCAGGTAGACCACGATGATCTTCCCAGGGCCGAGCGGTGCGTGCAGCGCGGCCGCGATCGCGCACAGCGTCGCGGCGTGCAGCATCGGGATCGCGATCGAGCCTCCCCACAGCAGCACAGCCCGCCTGGTGCTGCCCGAGCCGGCCAGCAGGTCACGGTGCTCGACGAGCCGGCGTACCCCCAGGCCGACGGCCCGACGGACCTTGGGCACGCACGCCGCCACGAACGCCGCCGCCACGGTGGCGACCACGAAGTAGCGAGTACTCCCGCCGAACGCGAGGTGCGGCAGCGGGACCGCCCCGGCGAACAGGAGCACGACGAACATCAGGGCATGCGGGATCGCGCCGGCCGTCGCGTTCGCGGCGGTCGAGGCGACGGCTTCGGCCATCGTCAGGCCGCGCCGGAGCAGGTAACGGGTCTGCAGGGCGGCGACGCCCATGCCGGCGGGCACCAGCACGTTCGGCAGGATCGCGGCGATCTGGATGGCGAGCAGCTGGCCGAACGGGAGCTTGCGCGTCACCGCGCCCTTCATGCTCGCCGCCGCGGCGAAGTAGGTCGCGCACGCGGCCACCACCGCGACCAGCAGCCACTCGCCGTCGGCCCGCTTGCAGGCCAGGAAGGCCGCCCGCAGTTCCTCGTGGTGGGTCCCGAGCCACGTCGCGCCCACGGCGGGCGCGACGATGCTGAGCGCAGCCATGATCCGCCGAGACCGGCGGGACCTCGCCGCCGACGGCGAGCTCGCGGGCGTCGTCTCGGGCAGCTCCGTCCCGGACGGCGGGGTTTCCGGCAGCTGGACTTCTGACAGCTGGACTTCTGACAGCTGGACTTCCAGCAGCTGGACCTCCAGCAGCTGGACTTCTGAAGACGGGGATTCTGGAGGCTGGGTTTCGGGCGACGAGGACTCGAGCAGAATCGTCGCCGACGCAGGCGCCGGCGCGTCCTCTCGCTCAGCTGGTTCGCTCATCGCGCCGTCGCGCCGTCCGTGCGGCGCGGCGAGGACGGAGCGGTCGGCAGGGGAGCCGGGGATGGCCGGGTGGGCCCCGGTGCTGGGCCGCCCGCGAGGACGGAGGCATACGACGGGCCGGTCAGCAGCGCGGCGAGCCGGCCGCCGAGGTACTCCCAGGTCCAGGCCGACGTCATGAACTCGCGGCCGGCCGCGCCCATGCGGCGGGCGCGGTCCGGGTCGGCGAGCAGCTCGCCGACGGCGCGGGCGACCGCGGACACATCGGTACCGTCGACGACCAGCCCGGTCTCACCGGGGATCACGACCTCGGGTGCGCCCCCAGCGGCGCCGGTGATCACCGGCTTGCCCGCCGCGGCGGCTTCCAGCGACGACAGTCCGAGTCCCTCCAGGTCCAGTCCAAGCTTGGCGGGCCGCGACGGCATCGCGAACACATCCGCCGCGTCCAGGTACGCGGGCAGGTCCCCTTCGGGGACGGCGCCCGCGAAGACCACATTTTCCCTGACCCCGGCGCTCGCCGCCAGTCGTCGCAGCCGGCCCGCGTTGCGCCCCCGGCCGATGACGACCAGGAGCGTGTCCGGATGGTCACGCAACACCGACGGCAGCCCCCTGATCAAGACGTCCTGGCCCTTGCGCGGCACCAGGCGGGCGACAGAGGTCACAACAGGCCGGTCGCCCCAGCCATTCCGGCGGCGGATGTCCTCGCCGCCCGCGCCGGGCTGGAACCGTTCGACGTCGACGCCGCCGGTCAGCCGCTCGAAGCGGGTCCCGGCGGGCGCGACCTTGCGCAGGCGGCGCAGGGTCACGTCGGTCAGGTGGGTGACGACGTCCGCCCGCGAGGCGATCGCCCGTACCAGGGACCAGCCGTACGGAAGCTGCGACCATCCGTACTCATGCCCGTGCGTGGACGACACCACCCATTCCACGCCTGCTCGGCGCAGCGCGGGGGCGATCATCCCGCGGGGTGTGCCGGCCGGGAACCAGGCGGCGGTGCAGCCCTCGGCACGCGCGATCCGGCCGATGACGGGCCCCACCCCGGGCAGGCGCAGCCGGGCCGCCGGATGCCGGATGATCTCGAAGGGCGCGTCCGCGTCCAGTTTGGGCGCGTCGGGGTGCGGCGGCGCGACGACGAGGACCTTGTCCGCGGGCAGCGTCGCGGCAAAGGCGTAGGCGAAGGTCTGGATCCCGCCCAGCACCGGCGGGAACTTGTCCGCGACGATCAGAGTGCGATGCATCGACCGGTGCGTGGACATCGGCTGTCGGCCGCCTTTCGGGCGGACGACGCGACCTGTCCGCGTTGACTGGAGGACGGCTGGCGGACGGGCCCAGGTACCGCCAGGTCGGACATACCGGAAGATACCCCGTACCTCAAGTACCACCTTGTGGCATGTCTCGCGATGTACTGGTCGTGGTACTGGCCGTGCGGACGTGCGCCACCCGCCACCCGCCAGCCGGCCGCCGGCACGGCCGCTCGGCGGGTCTACCAGGCGGTTGACCAGACCGCGTCAGCTTACGGCGGCGGCCTGGACGGCGTGGCGCGCCTCCAGGTGGCGGCGCATGAGCAGCGACGCCATCTCGGCGTCCTCGGCGAGCACCGCCCGCACGATCGAGGCGTGCTCCTCCCAGGACAGGTCGGCCGGGCTGACCCAGCCGCCGGCCAGGTGGTGCGACTGGTTGCGCACCCAGCGGAGCACGTCGGCGAGGACCCGGGACCCGGAGCCGCGCGCGAGCACATCGTGGAACTCGCCGTTGAGTCGTTCGAGCGCCGCCCTGTCGCCGTCGGCGGCCGCGGCGGCACCGTCGGCCAGCAGCCGTTCGAGCGCGGCCACCGTCTCGGCGTCGTGGCGGGCGGCGGCGCGCCGCACGGCCATGAGCTCCAGGTTCACCCGGATCTCGTGGATGGTCGCCAGCTCGTGCACGGGCCGCTCGACGACGCGCACTCCACGGCGCGGCAGCGCCTCGACCAGCCCCTCCGACTCCAGCCGGCGAAACGCCTCACGGACCGGTAGCCGGGACACCCCTAGCAGCTCGGACGTGAACGTCTCGGTCAGCCGTGTGCCGGGCGGGAGCCTGCGGTCCAGAATTCGCCCGCGCAGCTCGTCGAGCACCGTGTCCCGCAGCGGACGGTGGCTCTCCCCGATCGACAACGTGTCCTCCCCACGACCGCCGAAGGCTGAGCGACGACGGCGAAGCCTCGCGCAGCCGGAGACGACTCCGTTGACGCGGCCGGCCAGCACCCGGTGCCGACCAGCCGGCCAGGCGAGTATGCCATTTGGATACAAGTACGTGGGCCAGCCCCGGCCGCCCACTCTCCTGGGCACGGCCAGGCAAGTGGGCGGGACGAGACCCGGCTTCCCCTGGCCCGCACCATCGTTGACACGTATCCGTAATCTTTCGCGGCTACGGTCAGGCCCGCGCCAGTCGCCCCCGCACGGTAGTCCGACGCGACCGTGACGGATACAGTATCCCGAACAATCACCCAAGGTGACACATCTCTGGCGGGGGCCGGCGGGACCTCCGCACAGCGGCCCCGCGTGCCGTCCCCAAGGACCTCCGCGGCGACGCGAGCGGCGGCGACGCAACGGGACGAGCGAAGGAGGCGGAACCGTGCCACCCGGACCCACGGGTCGCGCCGGACAGGGCCCAGAGACGGCGACCGGTGAGGCGGCGCCTGCCCACGCCGCCCGGGCCACTTTTGGAATCGGAGCACCGGACACCAGGGCGGACGCGGTGGCGAAGCTCACCGGCCGGTTCCGATACGCGACCGACCTGCGCGCACGCGACGTCCTTGGGCGCCGGGCGCCCTCTCGCCTCGGTGACCAGGCGCGACACGCCGGAGCCACCGCCGACAGCCCCGGCGAGAACGCCGCCGTGACGGCGCCGGCCGAGCTGTACGGCGTCACCGTCCGCTCCCCGGTCGCCAGAGCCGAGCTGCTCGGGGTCGACGCCGCGGCGGCGCTGGCGGTGCCCGGCGCCATGCGGGTGATCATCGCGGCCGACGTGCCCGGCGCCCGGCTGGTCGGGGTGAAGGTGCGCGACCAGCCGGTGTTCGCCGAGGGCGAGGTCCGCCACCACGGCGAGCCGATCGCGTTCGCGGTCGCGACCACTCCCTGGGCGGCGCGGCGGATGGCCGCGCTGGTGCGCCCGCTGCTGCGCCCGCTGCCGCCGCTCGTCGACCCCCTGGCCGCGCTCGCCCCAGGCGCGCCGGCCGTCGTGCCCGCGGGCCACCCGCACGCGGCGCCCGGCGGCGACGTCCACGGCGCGCACGCGGCCGACGGCGCCGTCAGCCCCAACGTCATCTTCCGGCGCCGGCTGCGCCACGGCGACGGCGCGCGCGGCCCGGTGGCCGTGCGCGCCCGCTGGCGGACCGGCCGGCAGGACCCCGCGTTCCTGGCGCCCGAGGCGGGGCTCGCCGTGCCGGACGGGCGCGGCGGCGTCCGGCTGTGGGTCGCGACCCAGGACCTGCACCACGACCGGGACCAGATCGCCGCCGCCTTGGGCGTCCCGCCCGAGGCGGTCCGGGTCGAGCTCGCCGGGGTCGGCGGCGCGTTCGGCGGCCGGGAGGACATGACCCTGCACATCCATCTCTGCCTGGCCGCGGTGCTCACCGGCGCGCCCGTCCGGGCCGTCTACGGGCGCGCCGAGTCGTTCCAGGCGCATCCGAGCCGACACCCAGCGATCATGGACTACGAGCTGACGGCACGCCCGGACGGCACGTTCGTCTCGCTGCGGGCCGGCATTGTGCTCGACGGCGGCCCGTACGCGAGCACGTCCACCCCGGTCGTCGGGATCGTGCACTTCTTCGCCGCCGGCCCGTACCAGGTCCCGAACGTGGACGTCACGACCACCGCTGTCCGGACGAACAATCCGGTCGCGGGCGCCATGCGCGGCTTCGGCGCGACCCAGGCCTCGTTCGGGATCGAGTCGACGGTCGACCTGCTGGCCCGCGAGCTGGGCGTCGACCCGGTAGATCTGCGCCGACGCAACCTGCTCGTGCCCGGGGAGCCGCTCGCGACGTCGGGGCAGCCGCTCGTCGGGACAGCCGGTCCCGCCGAGGTGTTGGCTGCCTGTCTCGCGACCCCGATGCCGGCGAGGCCGGTGGCGCCGGGGCGGCGCCGCGGGGTCGGGGTCGCGCTCGGGATCAAGAGCGCGGGGCTCGGCGACGGCCGGCCGGACAGCGCCGGGATCGTCCTGCGGGCCGACCGGGACGGTGTGACGATCGTCAGCGCGGCGCCGGAGGTCGGCCAGGGCATCGGCACCGCGCTGCGCCAGATCGTCCAGGAGCAGCTCGGCCCCGTCCCGCTGCGCGCCGAGGCTCCCAGCACCGACGCGCCCGTGAGCGGCGGCAGCAAGGCGAGCCGCCAGACCATGGCCTCCGGCGGCGCGGCCGCCGCGGCCGCGAGCAGGCTACTGGCGGAGCTCACGACCCGTGCCCACGCGCACGGCCTGCCCTGCTGGCCGGCCGCGGGCGGACCGGACGGCCGGTGGCCGGCGACTGGCCCGCTGACCGATCTGCTCGCCGCCGTGCTCGGCGACGAGACCGTGGAGGTCCGGGAGTCGTACACCCTGCCGGCGACCGAGCCGGTCAACCCGGCGACCGGCCGCGGCGACATCCACATCACGTTCCAGCTGACCGCGCACCGTGCCGTCGTCGACGTGGATCCCGAGCTCGGCACGGCCGAGCTCGTCCAGCTCGTGGGTGCCCAGGACGTCGGCCGGGCCGTGAACCCCACGCAGCTGGCCGGCCAGCTCGTCGGCGGCGCGGCACAGGGCGCCGGCCTCGCCCTCACCGAGGAGATACGCGTCGACGCCGACGGCGTCGCCACAGCCGCCGGGTTCGCCGACTATCTGGTCCCGACCGCGCTCGACGTTCCCGAGATCGTCCCGGTGGTCATCGAGCACCCCGACGACCGGCTGCCGCATGGGATCCGCGGTGTCGGCGAGGGCTCGCTCGCCTCGTCGCCGGCCGCGGTGGCGGCGGCGCTGCGCGCGGCGAGCGGCCGTCCAGTCGCGGCCGTGCCCGCCGCCCCGGCCGACCTGCTCGCCGAGCCCGTCGCCGTGCCGCACGCGGTGGGGGTCTGACGTGTATCTGCGTCCCGCCACGCTCACCGAGGCGTTGTCGGCGCGCGCCGAGCACCCGGGGGCCCTCGTCCTCGCCGGCGCCACGGCGGCCACACCGGCGCTGGCCACCGGCGGGCGGCCGCCGGCCGCGCTGCTCGACCTGGCCGGCGTCCGGGACGTTGCGGCGCTCGACGAGGCGGCCGGCCGGATCCGGCTCGGGCCGCTGGTCACCGCCGAACGCCTGGCCGCGCAACCGACGCTTGGCCCGGACCGCCTGCCACTGCGCGGCTTCGCGACACCGGCGGTGCGCGCGAGGGCGACGGCGCTGGGGAATCTCTTCCAGCGCCCGCACGACCTCGCGGCGCCGCTCGCGGCGCTCGCCGGCGAGGTGGAGGTCGCGCACGCGGACGGCGCGCGCCGGACGGTCGACGTCCCGGCGCTGGTCACCGTGCCGGGGAGGCTCGCCGAGGCCGCGGAGCTCGCCGTGGCGCTCACGGTCGCCGTGCCACACCGGTTCGCCTACGCGCGGGTGGCCGTGCGGCCCGCCGCCGCGCCGACGCTGGCGGCCGTCGCCGTCGCACTGCTCGACGACGGGCCCCGGGTCTACATCGTCACCGTGACGGCGCCGGTGCCGGCCCGCCGCGCGGCGGCCGAGCGCCTGCTGCTCGACGCGGGGGCGGGCGAGGAGTTCGCCGCGGCGGCCGCCGCCGGACTGCCGGCGGACGCACCCGCGGGCCAGGCGGACCCGGCGTACCTGGCCACCGCCGTACGCGCGCTGGCCCGCCGCTGCCACCGACGCTGCCATGGGAGGCCCGACCATGACTGACGCGATCATGACTGACGCGACCATGACCACCGCGACGACGGCCGTGGCGGAGCCCGGGGTCACCGTGCGCCTGGAGATCGACGGCACCGGCCACGCTCTCGAAGCGCCGCTGTGTGCCTCGCTGCTGGACGTGCTCGACGAGGCGGGCGCGCCGGTGCCCGCCGGCTGCCGGGCGGGAAACTGTGGCAGCTGCGTCGTGCTGCTCGACGCCTCACCGGTCCCGGCCTGCCTCGTGCCGGCCGGGCGGGCGGACGGAGCGGCGGTCGCGACCGCGCGCACCGCCGCCGACCCGGCGCTGGTCGCCCGGCTGGCGGCGGCTGGCGCCACCCAATGCGGGTACTGCTCTCCCGGCCTGGTCGTCGCGCTGTCCCACGCCCTGCGGGTGGCCCCGGCCGCGCTCGCCCACCCGGACGCCGTGCGTGAGCGGTTGGTCGGCCATCTGTGCCGTTGCACCGGGTACGCCGCGATCGTCTCCGCCGTCGTCGCGACGGCGGCCGCCATGGCGGACGCGGAGGCCGAGGCGGGCCGGCCGCCGCTCGCGGGCACCGACACCACCCTGGACCGGCCGTGACCACCCGACCGACCCGTCAGTTTGTATCCATTGGACATGCCCCGAGGCCGACCCAGCCGTACCCAAGCCACCGAGGCCCGGCCCACAAATGCCCGAAAACAGGCGTGAACTGGGGATTCGTCACAGACGCTTAACAAAGCCCATCACAATCGGTAACAAATGTACGGATACAGTATCCGTATGGTCAGCGCTCCTACCAGCACGAACGCATCGCGCGTCATATCGGTCCTCGGCCTTGATCACATCGTGCTGTATGTCGCCGATGTCTGGCGGTCGCTCGACTGGTACACCGGCAGGCTCGGACTCCGACCGCTGCGGGTGGACGAGTACCGCGCGGGCAAAGTCCCCTTCCCGTCGGTCGAGGTGCGACCGGGCGTCGTCATCGACCTCGACGGCCGCGCCGAGCGAACCGGCGAGAACCTCGCGCACTTCTGCCTCGAGGTCGAGCCCTTCGACGCGTACACGCTGGTCGAGTCCGGGGAGTTCGGGAAGATCGCCGGTCCCTTCCGGCGCTGGGGCGCGCGCGGCGAGGCTGACCTGGTCTACGTCACCGACCCGGATGGCAACGTCATCGAACTCCGTCACTACGGGCCCACTCAGGGGATCTCCTACGGCCCGAACCAGGCGATCAGGCCGTCATGACCATCGCCGCCGCGCCCACGACGCCTGTCGCGGTGTTCGGCGCCCGCGGCGTCGTGGGTGCCGGCGCCCGCACCGCGGCGGTCCTCGGCTGCCAGGCCCTGCTCGACGGCGGCACCGCCGTCGACGCCGCGGTGACCGCGGCGCTGGCCGAGACCGTCCTCATGCCGCCGAAATGCGGCCTCGCCGGCGACCTGGTGGCGCTCGCCTGGCTGCCCGGCTGGGACCGGCCACGTGCCCTGCTCGCGATCGGCCCGGCCGCGGCCGGGCTCGCGGGCCAGGCGACGACCGGCGGGCCCTCCGTCGGCGTCCCCGGCGCGCCCGCCGGATACGCGGCGCTTGCCGGTCTCGGCCGCCTCGGCCTCGAGCGACTGACCACTCCGGCCATCCAGCTCGCCGAGCGCGGGGTCGCCTGGTCGACGCTGTGCGCGGCGCTTGCCGCCGAGGCGGACGACCTGCTGCGGGCCCATGCCCCCGACGGCTGCCGCTACCGGCCGGCGGACGGGCCGCTCGCGCCGGGGACGCGGCTGCGGCTGCCGGGCCTCGCC
>NZ_MBLO01000240.1 GCF_001854805.1 Pseudofrankia coriaricola | reverse complement strand
CGAGCGCACCGTGTGGGCCACCCCCGCGCCGACCTACGGCCCCGCCCTGCTCGGCGCGCTCCGCGAGGCCGATCGCGGCGGCGACCTCGCCGCCGCGGCGCGGTCGGCGGTCCGCCGCCTGCGCGGCACCGCCACGCCGGCGGCGCCTGGTGGCGCGACCGCCCAACCCGCGGCCGGCCGGGCCCCGGCGCGCGCGACCGCCACCGGATCCGCCGGTTCGGTCGAGGGCACGTCGGTGATCGAGGGCACGTCGGTGGTCGGCGCCACCGACGACGAGGGCGCCATCGTGGTGATCGTCCACTCGAACTCATTCCCGCAGTTCGGCAGCGGCCTGATCGTGGACGAGTACGACCTCGTGCTGTCCAACCGGGCGGGGCGCGGCTTCGGCCGGCCCGGCGCGCCGGACGGACCGGCCCCCGGCCGCCGCCCGCCGACCACCCTGCACGCCTGGGCGCTGGGTGCCGGCGGCGACGGCGACGGGCGACCGACGCTGTTCGGCGCGACCCCCGGCGGCGAGCAGCAGGTCGCCTGGAACGCGCAGGTGATCACCGGCCTGCTCGACCGTATCGATGCCGATGACGCCCACGAGTCGGGCGCCGGGCGGGGGCTGCCGACGGCCGCCGTCCTCGGGCACGCGCTCGACCGGGTGCTCACCACCCGCCGCTGGAGCACGACCGCCACCGGGACGGTGTGGGCCGACGAGACCGCGACCGCGGTCCGGCCGGCGCACGTCGTCGTCGGCCGGGCGGGTGGCGACGCGCTCGTCGGCGCGGCCGACCCGGGCATCGGCGCGACCGCGGTGGGGGTGTGACATGACGAGACCTCCGCGAGGCCAGGGGCCGCTGCGGGTGTCGCTGCTCGGCGCCGGCGGCATCGGGGCGCCGCTGCGCGGCCTACTGGCCGCCGGAGACGTGCGCGGGTGCGCGCTCGCCGCGGTCGTCACCTCCCGGGACGCGCCAGCCGGCGCCGCCGCACTGCTGACCGAAGGCGCCGACGTCGTCGTCGAGGCGGCGGGCGTGGCGGCGCTCGGCGCGTACGGCCCGGCGGTGCTCGCCGCCGGGGTCGACCTGGTGATGTGCAGCCCGGCAGCGCTCGCCGACGACGCCGTGGCCGCGGGCCTGGCCGCGGCCGCCGAGACCGGTGGGAGCCGCTGGCTGGTGCCGGCGGGCGCGGTCGGCGGGCTGGACACGCTGCGCGCCGCGGTCCGCGCGGGCGGCCCGGCGGCCGTCCGGCTCACCACGACCAAGCGCCCCGAGGCGCTCGCCAGCGCGAGCGACGGCGACGGCGACCGGGAGCCCATGGTGGTCTTCGACGGCACCGCTCGGGCCGCGGCGCTGCGCTTCCCAAGGACGGCGAACGTCGCGGTCACGCTCGCGAGCGCCACCTGCGGCCTGGACGACGTGCGGGTGGTGGTCGTCGCGGACCCGGCGGCGACCCGCACCCGTCACGAGATCACCGCTGACACCGCGGTCGGCAGCTACCGGTTCGAGTTCGTCAACGAGACCGTCGCGGGCTCGGGCGGGCGCACGTCGACGCTGACCATGTGGTCGGTCGTCGCCGTCCTCGAGCAGCTGGGCTCGCGGCCGGCCCCCGGCCCGCCCGGTGGCGCCCCGCCGTGGCCGCCGGGGGCCCACGGGCCACGGCCGACGCCCTGGCCGCCGCACCCGACACCGCCCGCGTCCTGAGAGGGAGCGTCGCATGACCATGCAGGCCCACGAACGGTCCCCGGGGGAGCCGCCCGCGACCGGCCAGGTCACCATCCCGCGCCAGCCAACCGGCTGGCCCGCCGAGCCGCCGGTACTGAGCTTCCACGACGTGGACATGGTGTTTCGCGGCGGGGTGCACGCCGTCGACCAGGTAAGCCTGGACGTCGCGCCGGGCGAGCTCGTCTCGATCGTCGGCCCGTCCGGCTGCGGGAAGAGCACGCTGCTGCGGATCGCGTCCGGCCTGCAGGCCCCGACGCACGGCTCCGTCACCGCGCCGGACGACCACATCGCCTACGTCTTCCAGGACCCGACGCTGCTGCCCTGGCGCAACGTGCTCGACAACGTGGCGCTGTGCTCCCAGCTGCGTCGCGAGCCCAAGAGCGAGCGGCTGCGCAAGGCGCAGGCGGCGATCGACATGGTCGGGCTCACCGGATTCGAGAAGCGCTACCCGAACCAGCTGTCCGGCGGCATGCGGATGCGTACGAGCCTCGCCCGCGCCCTCACCCTCGACCCTCGGCTGTTCCTGTTCGACGAGCCCTTCGGCGCGATCGACGAGATCACCCGGGAGCGGCTGAACGGCGAGCTGCTGCGGATCTTCAGCGGGTCGCGGTTCGCCGGCCTGTTCGTGACGCACTCGATCGCCGAGGCGGTGTTCCTGTCGTCCCGCGTGGTGGTGATGTCCGCCCGCCCCGGCCGGATCATCGGCGAGTTCGCGGTCCCGTTCCCCTACCCGCGGACTCCCCGGCTGCGGGCCGAGGCCGAGTTCGCGGCGCTCACCGGACAGATCGGCGAATGCCTGCGAGGAGGAGCCGAATGACCATCACAACCCCCTCGGCCACGACGCCCTCTGCCGCCCAGGCGGCCGCGGTGAGCCCGCGCGCCGAGGCGGCCGCCGGGGCCGCGAGGCCCGCCGTGGGTGAGCCCGCGCTGGCGGGCGGGCAGACGTCCTGGCCGCGCCGCACAGCCGCGACGGCCGGGCCGCCGGTCGCCGTGTTCGCCGCGTTCTGCGGCCTGTGGTATCTCGTCTCCTACGTCGCGCTCACGCCGCGGCGGCGGTTCCTGCTACCGCCGCTGCACGAGGTGATCCGGGTCGGGTTCCTCGACTGGGGCAACTTCTCCGACATTCTGCGCGGCCTGGGCAACACCACCCAGGTGGCGCTGTCCGGGTTCGCGATCGCGTCGGCGGTCGGGTTCACGGTAGCGGTGCTGATGGCGCAGACCCGCTGGGTGGAACGCTCGATCTACCCGTACGCGGTGGCGCTGCAGACGCTGCCGGTGCTCGCGATGACGCCGCTGGTCGGGCTGTGGTTCGGGTTCGGGCTGACCAGCCGGATCCTGATCTGCTCGGTGCTCTCGCTCTTCCCGATCATCACCAACACGCTGTTCGGGCTGCAGTCCGTGGAGCCGTCGCAGCGCGACCTGTTCGCGCTGATGAAGGCCGGCCGGCTCGCCCGGCTGTGGCGCCTGGAGCTGCCCGCGGCGCTGCCAGGGATCCTGACCGGCCTGCGCACCTCCGGCGGCCTGGCCGTGATCGGCGCGATCGTGGCCGACTTCTTCTTCCGCCAGGGCCAGCCGGGCATCGGCCGGCTGCTCGACATCTACCGCAACGCGCTGGAGACCGAGCGCCTCTACGCGGCGATCTTCTGCTCCTCGTTGCTCGGCCTCGCGCTGTTCCTGCTGAACACCGCCGTCACGAAGTACGTGCTGCGCAACTGGCACGCCTCCGCCCAGCGCAAGCCGAGCTAGCTCCCGATCTCCCCGGCGCAGCGCGGCGCCGCACCGCACCGCACCACCGCCTCATTCCCCCGCACTGCTCGGAAACAGGAGAACGATGAGATCACGACGCCTCATACCAGCGGCGGCGGCCACCGCGCTGGCCCTCACCCTGGCGGCCTGTGGCGGGGACGACTCGGACACGGCCGCGGCGCCCGCCGCCGCTGGCTCGCTGTCCGGGATCTGCCCGAGCACGATCGCGATCCAGACCAGCTGGTTCCCGGAGGCAGAGTACGGCGGTATCTACAACCTGATCGGCCCGAACGGAAAGATGGACGCCACCAAGGGCGTCTACTCCGGCCCGCTCGGCGACACTGGCATCACGGTCGAGGTCCGCGCCGGCGGCCCGCTCACGGGCAATGACCAGGTGACGGCGCAGCTGTACAAGGACGACTCGCTGTTCGCCGGCCTGCTGGCGACCGACGAGGCGATCCAGAACTCCGAGAAGCAGCCGACGGTCGCGGTCCTGAGCTACTTCGACAAGGACCCGCAGATCCTCATGTACGACCCGGGCCACTACGACTTCAAGACCATCGCCGACATCGGCAGGACCGACACAAAGGTCCTCTACTTCGAGGGCTCGACCTACATGGACTACCTGGTCGGCTCCGGCCAGCTGAAGTCCAGCCAGGTCGACAGCTCCTACCAGGGCGGCGCGGACCGCTGGGTGAGTGCCGACGGGGCCATCGTCCAGTCCGGCCTGGCCAGCAGCGAGCCGTACAAGTACCAGTTCGACACCAAGAACTGGAACAAGCCGGTGAAGGACCTGCTGGTCTACGACTCGGGTTACGTGAACTACGCGAGCTCCTTCTCGATGCGCCCGGACGTGGCGAAGAAGTACAGCGAGTGCCTGAAGAAGTTCATCCCGATGGTCCAGCAGTCCACCGTCGACTACCTGGCCAACCCCAAGCCGATGACCGACCGCATCGACAAGATGAACGCGGAGATCGGCGAGTTCTGGCAGACCAGCGCCGGCCTCGACGCCTACGCCGTCAAGACCATGGTCGACCGCAAGCTCGTCACGAACGACTCGACGGGCACCCTCGGCCGGTTCGACACGACCCGGGTCCAGAAGATGATCGACATCCTGACGCCGATCTTCGACAAGCAGGGCAAGCCGATCAAGTCCGGCCTCACCCCCGCGGACCTCTTCACCAACGAGTACGTCCAGGCGGGCATCGGCCTCAAGGCGTCCTGAACCCGCACTTTCTGCCCTGACCATCCCGAGGGGTCCCCGCCGATTGGCCGCCGACCACCCGGAGCGCCGAACGTCTCGACGCACGCCGGGTGCCGGCCCGCCAGTCGGTGGGGAAGGAGGCACCGGACCATGACCATCTCGCTCGACGAGCGCGTGCTCGACCGCGCCGCGGAGATCCTCGGCGACATCGAGCACTGCGCGGACCCGATCGCGACCGCCCGGCTGCTGCCCAGGGAGGTCTACACCAGCCAGGAGTTCTGGCAGTTCGAGAAGGAGGCGATCTTCGCCAGGGAGTGGCTGTGCGTCGGCCACGTGGGCGAGGTGCCGGAGCCCGGCAACCACCTGCCGCTCAAGGTCCTGGACGAACCGCTGATCATGGTCCGTGGCGGCGCGAAAATGGCGGAGCCTCGCGCCGCCGCGGACCCCTCAGCCGATATGGTCCGCGGCGCCGCCGGTGACGTCTACGTCCTCTCGGCGATCTGCCAGCACCGCGGCCACGCGATCTTCGACGGGCTGGGCGCGCGGGAGGCGGCCGCCCCGTGCCTGCCCGGCGGCCGGCTCGTCTGCCCGTACCACAACTGGCAGTACGAGCTGGACGGCTCGCTGGTCGCCGCGCCGTCGATGCGCGAGACGGTGCCGCTGGAGCGGCTGCGCGCCGAGATCCGGCTGCCACGGATACGCACCGAGGTCTTCCACGGCCTGGTGTTCGTCACCTTCGACCCGGACGCGGCGCCGCTCGCGCCGACGCTCGCGAAGCTGGACGAGGAGCTGTCCACGTTCGGCCTGGACGAGCTGGTCCCCATGCCGGCCACGCTGCGCGAGGGCCTCACCTGGAACTGGAAGCTGCACCACGACAACGCCCTGGAGCCCTACCACACCGGCTACGTCCACAAGGACGCCCACGACGCGGCGCCGTCCCGGCTCGCCCGGTTCGGCGTGTTCGACCCCGGGGACGGCCAGGTGATGCACCCGACGTACCTGAAGTCCGAGGAGCTCAGCCTCGGCAACGACGGCGAGCGGATGACCACCTTCATCCCGGGACTGACCGACGAGCAGCGCCGCCGGGTGATGTTCGCCTCCGTGCCGCCGCTGCTGTTCGGCATCTTCCAGCCGACCTTCGCGTCGATGTCGTTCCTGCTCCCGACCGGCCCCGGCACGATCGACCTGCGCCGCGTCGACCTGTACCCGAAGGCCGCCGTCGAGCAGCCCGGCTTCGCCGACGCCTACGCGGCCCAGGTCACCCGCAAGGCGGTCGCGATCCACCAGGACGAGGAGACGACGCGGGCGCTGCACCGCGGCTACGCCTCCCGCCATGCGCCACGCGGCCCGCTGTCCTGGCTGGAGTCGACGATCCCGCAGCTCAACCAGTGGCTGCTGGAGCGCTACCTGCGCGTCCTCGACAAGGCACGGCCCGCGGGCGGCGGCCCGGTGGGGGTGGACGCCGGTGCCTGAGCAGGTGTCCCCCGACGTGGCAAGGCTGCTCGAACGGCTCGACGTGCTCGAGTCGAAGCTCGCGGTCGAGGAGCTCATGGCCGCCTACATGGAGGCGGCCGACCTGCCCACCGGCAAGGGCGAGGCCGTCGCCAGGCTGTTCGCCGAGGACGGCAGGTGGGAGAGCGTCGGCCCGCATGGCAACCGCGGCTGGGCCGCCGTCGGCCGCGCGGCGCTCGTACCGAAGTTCGACCGCAACGTCGCGCGGATGCCCTTCGCCGCGCACTTCCTCGCCAAGGGGAAGGTCCAGGTCAGCGGCGACACCGCGCGCGGGCAGTGGACGTACTTCCAGGCCTGCACCTACCGGGACAACACCCCGCTCTGGATCGCCGGCTCCTACGACAACGACTTCACCCGGGTCGACGGGCAGTGGCTGATCGCGCATCTGCGGGTCCGCAACTTCTTCACCACACCGTTCGACAAGGGCTGGGTCGCCGTCGAGCACATGGACACCCCCTGACGGCCGCGCGCCGCCCGGAGATCTCAGGAGAAAGACGACCATGGGTTCCTACCGTCACCAGGTCTTCCGGCAGCTGCGCTACGGCCACCTGCCGGCGTTTCTCGCGCTGCAGCGGGAGAAGAACGAGCTCTACGCGGCGGGCGGGCTGACCCCGTACCGGATGTGGGCTCCCGCGTTCGGCGGGCTGCACCACATGGTCCTGGAGGCCGAGTTCGACTCGATGGCCGACTTCGAGAAGCAGCACCTCGCCGCCAAGGCGATCGGCCGGGTCGGCGAGATCAACGCGGCCCAGCTGGAGCACGTCATCGAGGGCTCCGCCTCCGACGCGCTCGCGCGGATCGCGCTGGAGGCGTGACCCGGCTGCTCGCCGTCACCGGCGGGCGGGCGCTCACGATGGACGACCGGCACCGGGTCCTCGAGAATTGGTGGAGCCCGGAGACTACCCTTCTCCGGGCCCCGAGGGATGGCCATGTTGCGCACGCCAGTCCGTTTTGTTGGCGGCCGGTCAGCATCACACGGGTCGCGCTCTTCCAATTGAGCTAGCGGCGCAGGTGGAGCACCGCGCGGGGCTTGAACCCGCAACCTCGACCTTAATTGTCCGGACGTCGGCCGGCCTGGCGATATGGCCTGTCTTCAGTTGTGGAGCGAGAGACTAAGATTCATTGACGGCTGCCTCTGCCACTGGGCTACCCCGGCAAGCCTGAGCCGGGGAGGGGAATCGAACCCCCGCTGTCACCATCCTTTATGATCTTGAGTATGAGTCTCAGCGTTCGCGCCCGTCGCCGGGCGCGTCCCGCCGCTCCAGGCGGGAGACTGTGGGTTGGTTTACCGCAGGGGGTCGGTTTACCGCGGGCCGGTCTGCTCCAGACCGGTCTCCGGCCCGCCCGCGACCTTATCCACTGACGGGCCGAATGCGGCGCCTATTGGGCAAACAGGTAGTCGAGCACCTGCCGGCCGACGGTCTGGTCGGTCACCTCGAACTGGTTCGCGGCCTCGCGGGCGACCTTCACGGCCTCCGCGAGGGCGACGACCCGGTCAACCAGCTGCTTGCGCCGGTCCGCGGGCAGGGCGCCGGAGAACTTCACCGTCGACCACTCGCCGACCGGCTCATCGACCGTGAACACCTCGGTCTGCGCCGGGTGGTGCTCCGTCGCCTCGTACTTGACGAGCACCTTGGGCACCTTGCGGGAGCGCACGGTCTTCGTCGTCGGCGTGCGGTAGACACCGGCGGCCGGGTCCCAGGCCCAGTCCTCGGCCGGGTCCAGCACCGGCAGCTTGCCGAGAAACGCCTGCAGGTCGGCCAGCTGCTTCTCCAGGAAAAGCAGGTAGGTGACCGGCACATCACGCAGCAGCGTCGCGCCGTCGACGGCGACATCGGCCGTCGCCGTGCGGTTCGCGATGTCCTTGGTGGCGACGACGTCGAACAGCCGGGTCAGAACCGCGGAAAGCTGCGTCAGCACCTCTTCCACGCGCACCTGGACCTTGGTGCCCTCGGCCGGCAGCTGGTCACCGTCCTCGTCGCGCGGCTGGTAGGTCCGGGAGATACCGGCGAGCAGGGCGTCCTTCTGCGTGGAACCCTGCAGATCGGCGAACTCGCGCGCGGCGCGCGCCTTCACGCCCTTCTCGATCGCGATGATCTGGTTCAGCTTGGTCACGGCACCTCCCTGGGCTGACTAAAGCGGCCGATGAACCGGGACGGTTCTCCCAGGCCCGGTGAGCCAGTTGATCTCAGGACTCGCTAACAGTACCGAAACCAGCCGAAATGTCCGAACAGTTTTCCCGGCGCCGGCCGTCGGCAACGCGACACCACGTGACACCACGCGGCCCGTCGGTGCCCGAGACCAAGGCCTCCACCGGGGCGTCGGTCGGACTGTCCGGATCTCGGTAGGTTGGGGCCCGTGCGGCGGCTCGGGGAGCAGGACGGAACGACGGCGCCACAACCGGCGACGGCGGGGATGGAGGGCGCCCGGAAACGGCCGGGGCTGGCCGCCCGCCTGAGCGGGCGCGGCCCCGCGGGCGAGCGGGCGGGCAGTCGGGTGGACACCGGCCGGCGGCGGCTCGCGCAGGTCGCGCTGACGGCGCTGGTCGTGCTCTGCTGGCTGCCGCTGGTCGTGATCCTCACCGCGCGGTCCACCGTGCTCAGCCCGAACTTCTACACCGAGGGCCTGAGCCACGTGCACGCCTACGACCGGGTCTACACCGAGGTCCTGCCCGACCCCGCCGTCGATGACCTGCTCGCCGGCCTTCCGGTCGACCGGACGCTGATCACCGCCAACCTGCGCACGGTGCTGCCGCCGTCGACGGTCGAGGGGATGACCGACGAGCAGATCCGCCGGGTGGTCGCCTACCTGCGCGGCGACGCGGACGACATCACGCTCACCGTCGACATGCGCCCGCTGTTCGCCAACATCTCGGGCCTGGCGAACCGCTATCTCGCCGGCGAGCTCGGCGCCGGCACCACCTACCAGGTGTCGAACGTCTCCGCGTTCACCGACGGCGTGATCGCCACGCTGAACGACGTCGCCGCCGGCCGCCCGCCCACGTCGCTGCCGACGATGAAACTGCGCCCGCAGGACGCCGACCTGGTACTCGGCACGGTGCTCGCCCGGTTCGACCCGGTGACCAGGGCGCAGCTGCAGGAGCCGGCGCGGGCGCTGCTGCTGTCCGGCGACATCGCCGGGGCGCTGGCCCTGCTCGGCCCGCCGCTGTTCCAGGGGGACGACCAGGCGATCCAGCAGTTGCGCGGCAGGCTCGTGGACGGCACCGTCCTCAACCTCGGCGTCTCACTGTCGGACCTGCGCGACCAACCGACGATCCGGGCCATCGACCGGCTGCACGACATCGCCGGGCTGCTGCTCCCGGTCGGCGCCGCGTGCGTGGTGGCGATCTTCGGCGGTCTCGTCGGCGTCGCCGCGGTGGCGACCTCCCGCGGCCGCTCGCCGATGCGGGCGCTGGGCTACGCGGGGCTGGCTGCGGGCGTGGGATCGCTGCTGCTGGGGGTGGCGATGCGGCTGGCCCTGCCGAACCCGTTGACCTCCCTCGACGCCCCCGGTTCGAAGCTGCCCAAGGGCGCCGCCGCCGTGCTGACCGACTTCGGCGCCACCGCCTACCGCGGCATCGAGAGCGACTTCCTGCGCCTGGCCATCTGGATGCTGATACTCGGCGCGGTCCTCGCCGGGCTGTCGCTGCTGGCCGCCGCGGCGGCGCGGCTCGAGCGGCACACCCGGCGGCGCCGGCTGGCAGCCATCGGGGTCGTCGTCATCCCGGCCATCGTCGCCGTCACGTGGGCGGCGTTCCCCGGCGCGGCGGCGGACGCGCGCGTGGTGTGCGAGGGGTCGGCGCGGCTGTGTGACCGGCACTACGACGAGGTCAGCTACGCGGCGAGCCACAACGCCATGGCCAACAGCGAGGACCGTTTCCTCGGCCCGTCGCAGGACCCGTCGATCATTCACCAGCTCGACCTCGGCGTGCGCGGCCTGCTGCTCGACGTCCATCACTGGACGACGCCCGAGGAGGTGAGCAGGGCCCTCGACGCGCTCGACCCCACGACCAGAGCGGCGCTGGAACCGCTGACCCGCGGCGCCGTCTCGGCCCGGCCCGGGTTGTGGCTCTGCCATGACATGTGCCAGCTCGGCGCGCTCGACTTCACCACCGAGCTGCGCGCGATCGGCGACTGGATGGACCGCAATCCCACCGAGGTCGTCACCCTGATCCTGCAGGACCAGGTCCCGGCCAGCGAGATCATCGGCGCGGTCGAGCAGGCCGGGCTCGGGAGCAAGGTGTTCACTCCGCCGGCCGACCCGGGCGGCGAGTGGCCGACGCTGCGGGAGATGATCACCTCCGGGCACCGCCTGGTGGTCTTCACCGAGAGCCAGGACACTCCAGGCAGTTTCCTGCGCTCGTTCTACCGCTACGCCTCGGACACCCCGTTCGACGCGCGCACGCCGGACGACCTCGCCAGCTGCACGGTCAAGCGCGGCTCCGCGGACGCCAAGCTCCTGCTGGTCAACCACTGGCTGACCGCGGCCGCCCCCAGCCGCCGCGCGGCACTGGACGACAACGCGACCGGCATCCTCCTAGCCCGGGCGGGCCTCTGCGAACGCGAACGGGACCGCCGCCCCACCTTCGTCGCCGTCGACTTCGCCAATATCGGCGCCCTCCCCCAGGCCATAGCCACCCTCAACGGCCTGTCCGCAACCAGGTAGCGCCGGGCGCGGGCCGGTGACGGTGACGCGTCGTCCTGAGCCTGACCGCGGACCGCATCCGCGCGATGACGCGCTTCGAGAACGGCGCGCTGCCCTGGTTCGGTCTCCCGCGATCGCTCCCCCGCCGATGGACGGCCGGCGGCTCCAGCCCGATGACCTGAAGATCAACCGCCGACTGACCGCGCCGCAGCCCGGCTGCCGCACCCGGAGCGCCGCCGGCTCATCCGGAGCGTCCACGCCACCCGCACCAGCCGCACCAGCCGCCGGCCGACCCGGACGAGCACGTAGACCATCCCGGCCGCCGGCAACGCGACGAGCACCATGCCTACGGCCCCGGCGAGCGCCGCGACCAGTTCTCCGCCGGCCAGGGCCTGGCTCGCCCGGCCGAACTCGTCGCGCACCGCCAAGGCCGTCCGGGGCAGCACGAAGGGCGCGTAGACCGCCAGCATGACGATGTTCACGGCGATCATCGGCGCGGCGTACAGCGCCCAGGCGGTCACCAGGAGACGGGCCCGCCGGGTCAGCCCGGCCAGCCCCGGGTCCGGCGCCGATCCCACATCCGCCCGGGCACGCCGCCTGGACGGGATCGCGAGCGTCGCCGTCCGCCAGGCCGAGCGCACAGCCGGACCCATACGGTTGAATAGGTCTGGCACCCCGACGAGGTCGCTGACGATGTAGTAGCCGTCCAGCCGGACGAACGGCGCGAGCTGCCGCAGCGCGTCCATGTGGACGAGGACCGCGGCCATCACCAGCACCTCGGCCCGGGTGAGGGCGAACGCGCCGACCACGACCAGCGCGAAGAGCCCGTTGAAGTAGATCCCACCCAGGTCGGTACGCAGCCGCCCCCAGCGGCTCAACCGGTAGGAGTCGGTGACATCGGTGAAGAAGGCCGGCCAGACGAGGTACATGCCGACACCGATCACGCCCGGCCGCGTGCCACCGTAGCGGCAGGCCGCAGCGTGGCCGCACTCATGAACCAGCGCGCAGACGAGCGTGAGGCCGACCAGTACCAGGATCATCGACGGGGTGGCCAGCACCATGGCGGCGCTGTCCCGCACGCTGTGCCGACCGAACAGCCAGACATCGGCGACCACCAGCAGGGCCAGCAGTACGGAGACGACCGCCGGCCGGAAGAACACCGCGAGCACCCCACTGATCCGGTGCACCGCCGGCGCGGGCAGCAGGACGCGCCGGGCGGTGAGCGCGAGCAGGGCCTTCGCCCGCGGCGTCGGCGTCACACCGGTCGGGGCGGCGATCAGACCGAGCGGCATGAGCCGGTGGGTCAGCAGGTATGCGACGTCGGCGCCGCTCACCGCGCGGGCGCAGCGCCGCCCGGCATGGTCGGCGATCGCGGTGACATCGCGGGTACCGTCCGCGGCCTCGATGATCCGCGCGAGCAGCTCGGTGAGCGTCGCGACCTGACCGTCGGCACGGCGCGCCAGAAAGACGGGACGCGCGAGGCCCGACCCGGCGAACAAGCCGAGCAGCGCCAGTCCGTCGGCCCGGCGGGGCCGGACGGGGGCCTCGGGGGCCTCGGGGGCCAGAGTCTGCGCGGGCCACGCGGGCTCGATCATCGCGCATCCTCTCCCCTGGCTCCCGTTCGGCACTTCCCCTCGGCGCCACATCGATCATGGGAAATATCCGCTATCCACCGAACAGCTTCCGCAAGAAGTCCATCCATCCACCACCGCCCGCATACGGGTCATCCGTGTGGCCGTCACCGACGGGAGAGTCATTCATATTCTTGTCGTCGGCAGGCGGGTCCGTGTGCCCCTCGTTGACAGGAGCGTCATCCACGTGCCCATCGTTGACAGGAGCGTCATCCACGTGCCCATCGCCGGAGTCGTGCCCGACGCCGAGACTGTCGAGGTCCGACTTCTGGACTATGAAGTTGATACTCGGCATCAGCGTGATCAGGACCGGCATGAAGCCGCCCGTGACTTCCGGCGCCGAGGTGGTGTTGACAATCGAGTTGTTCGACGAGGGAGAGCCGATCGGGAAGTTGCTCGACGTGGGAGAGCCGACCGGGACGCTGGCCGGGGCAAGCTCCCTCCCACCGATCCCGATCGCGGCGAGGGTGGTTCGATCGGGAAGCAGCTCCGCCCGCTCCTCGGACAGTTCCACTCGCTCGTCCCATTGCTTCGCGCCGGCCTCACTCATTTTCCGTCTCCCGGTCCGGTGCCTCCACGACTACTTTCAGCGAGAGGCTAGCCGCGCCGGGAAGCGGCTCAAAACATTTTCGCGGGCGTGTCGCCGCCGCCAGAAAAGATGTCAGGCCCGTTCGATCCGCGCCCAGGGCACGAAGAATCCGGCCGGCCGGCGGACGGACTCGGCCGGCGTGGCCCACGGCTCGGGGAGCCCTCGAAGAATGTCGGAAAACGCGGCCGACGGCAGCCGGGAAAGCGGCTCGGACGGGCGGACCGACGGACGCCCGCGCCCGCGGCGGTTTCCGCCCGCCCGGCGGTCACCACTGGTTTATGAAGGTATCGCCGCTGACGATGGACTCGGTGAACGGACCAGCGTTGCCGACCGTCTGCACAAACGAACTGTACCCGGAAACGACGTTGTTGCTGCCCGGCGAGTTGACCGGGGCGTTGTTCCCGGTGCCATCGGACCGACCGTTGTCGAGCGCCGCCAGCGTCATGCGTTCAGGTAGCAGCTCGGCGCGCTCCGCCGCCAGGTCGGCGATATCCATTCCCGGGCGAGGTGTTCCCATCGGATCCATTCCCACGCCATCCCGCATGGCTCGCTCCCGTTTCGGTCTTCCGGCTCGGCGCCCGCCATGACGTATCTTGGGGCACATTGCCGGTGGTTTGCGACGGCTTGACGCGCGAACACCGCCCAGCGGCGCGGGCGCCATGGCCAAAGTAGGGTCAGTGCCAGGCCGGGTGTTCATCACCCGCTGTATCCGGCTGGCACATCCGAACCATAGGACCTTCCCGATGGAGCCGCAATGCGATGTTGACCGGCGGGCGATCGGCTGGCTAAAGCCCCTGCCAGGCCGGCTTACCGGCGTATACCTCGCGGTAGTAGGCCTCCCGCTGGAGGCCCGACGCGGCGGCCTCGTCGAGCAGCACGGTGGCGTGCGGGTGCAGCTGCAGCACCGACGCGGGGCAGGACGCCGAGACCGGTCCCTCGACGGCGGCCGCGATCGCCTCCGCCTTGCCTGCGCCGGTGGCGACCAGCAGCAGGTGGCGGGCCCGCAGGATCGTGCCGAGCCCCTGGGTCAGCACGTGCCGCGGAACCTGGTCGAGCGAGCCGAAGAAGCGCGCGTTGTCCGCGCGTGTCCGGGCCGTGAGCGTCTTCATCCGGGTTCGGCTGGCCAGTGACGAGCCCGGCTCATTGAAGGCCAGGTGGCCGTCCGAGCCGATCCCGAGCAGCTGGACGTCGACACCGCCAACCTTGAGGATGAGTTCCTCGTACCGCTCCCCCGCCGTCGCCAGGCCGTCCTCGCCCGGGTCGGGGCCGTGCACCCGGGCGGGATCGATGCCGAGCCCGTCGGTGAGCTCGCGGGCGATGGTGGCGCGGTAGCTCTGCTCGTGGTCGGGCGGCAGGCCGACGTACTCGTCGAGGTTGAAGCAGGTCACCTCGCCGTACGACGGGCCCGCGCCGGCGCGGCGGCGCCGGATCAGCTCCTGGTAGGCCGGCAGCGGGCTCGAGCCCGTGGCGAGCCCCAGCACCGCGGCCGGCCTGCGGCGCACCAGCGCCTCGACGACGTCGGCCGCCAACGCCGCGACCCCCCCGGCCGTCGTGAGCGGCACGACCTCCATCAGGACCTTCTGTTCGTGTCGTGGACGGTGCGGCTCGCGTCGCGAACTACGCGCTTCGTGTCGTAGACGACGCGGCCGGCCACGATGGTGGCGACCACGTCGAGGTTCCGGCCGAGGATCGTCACGTCGCCGCGGGCTCCCGTCCGAAGCCAGCCCCGGGACGGGTCGCCGACGAGCGCGGCGGGCGTCGACGTGCAGCACGCGACGGCGTCGGCGAGGCCGCAGCCGGCGGTCGCCACCAGCGTGCGCAGGCACCGTGGCAGCGAGGCGGCCGAGCCGGCCAGCGTCCCGTCGGCGAGGCGGACGGTGCCACCCGAGACGATCACGTCCTGGTCCCCGAGCCTGGCCGGCCCGTCGGGCATGCCGAGCGCGGCGGTGGTGTCGGTGACCGCGAGGAACCGATCGGGCTCCAGCGCGCGCCACGCGAGCCGCAGCGTGAGCGGGTCGAGGTGATGGCCGTCCGCGATCACACCGGCGACCAGCTCCGAGCCCCCGAGCGCGGCGCCGATCGGTCCCGGCTCGCGGGCGGACAGCGGCGGCATGGCGTTGCCGAGGTGGGTGACGAGCCTGGCGCCGGCCGCCACCGACGCCGCGACCTGAGCCGCCGTGGCCTCGGTGTGCCCGACCGACACGAGCACGCCGCGGGCGACGAGCTCGCGGATGATTCGCAACGCGCCGGGCAGCTCGGGCGCCACTGTCGCCATGAGGACGCCTCCCTCCCGTGACCAGCCCTCGATCACGGCCGCCGACGGCGCCACCAGCCGGTGCTCGGGATGCGCGCCCTTGCGGCCGGGGGCGATCATCGGCCCCTCGAAGTGCAGCCCCAGCGGCACGGCGCCGGCCCAGCCGGCGGGCGGGCCGGCGCGCAGGGCTTCCAGCGCCGCCATGCGGGCCCGGGGCGAGGAGCTGATCACGGTCGGCGCGAAGGCGGTCACGCCGAAGCGGGCGAGCGTCGCCGCGACGTCCCACAGCCGGTCCGGCCGGTCGGTCAGGTCGCACCCGCCGGCGCCGTTGACCTGCAGGTCGATGAGGCCGGGCAGCACGTGGCAGCCGGTGGCGTCGAACTCCGCCGCGCCGGCCGCGGGGTCGGCCAGTGGGTCGGCGACCAGGCCGCCCGCGATCGCTACGTCGACCGGCCGGCCGGCGGCGTCGAGGCCGCCGACGACGCGCAGGTCGCCGGCCATCTGAGCTCTGTCGGCCACCTGAGCTTTGTCGGCCACCTGAGCTTTGTCGGCCACCTGAGCTTTGCCCGTCACCTGGGCTGCCCGGTCACCCGGCATCCCCGATCATCGCGGCGCCCAGGGCGCCGACGGGCATGCCCTGGGGCACCAGCCGCAGCCGGCTCGCCAGGTCGAGCGACGCGAGGAACGGCGAGGCCACCGCCTGCGTGCGCAGCGTCGCGGCAACCGCGTCGCGCAGCGGGGCGCCGAGGTTCGCGACGCCACCGCCGAGGATGATCACGGCCGGGTCCACGGTCAGGCCGAGCATCCGGACCGCGTCGGCGACCCCGTGCACGAAGCGGTCGCGCACCGCGACCGCCGCCGGGTCGCCGGCCGACGCGGCCGCGAACAGCGCCTGGGCGGCGGGCAGGTCCGGCGACGGCCACGCGGCCGTCACGGCCGAGCCGGACGCGACCAGTTCGAGGCAGCCCTTCTGCCCGCACGAGCACAGCTCGCCGGCCGGGTCGGCGGGCACGTGCCCGATCTCGCCGGCCGCGCCGTGCGCTCCGCGCCGCAGCACGCCGTCGAGGACGAAGCCCGCCGCGAGCCCGGTGCCGAGGCTCACGTAGGCGAGGTCGTCGGCCCCGCTGAGCACGTGGGCGCCCCAGGTCGCGGCGTTGAGGTCGTTCTCGAGCGTCACCCGGGCCTCACCCGCCTCCGGATGGCGCAGGTCAACGGCCCGCGCGCCGATCCGCGCGGCGAGCGGGAACCAGTCACCGCCCAGGCCGACGTTGACCGCGTGTTTCACCGCGCCGGCGCCGCGGTCGACGATGCCGGGCACGCCGACCCCGATGACCTCCGGCAGCGAGCCGCCGGCCGCCGCGGCGAGCCGTTCGAGCACGGCTCCGGCGGAGGCCAGCACCCCGTCAGGCCCGGCGACGGTCATCTCCCGGGCCTGGGCCAGCACGGTCCCGTCCTCGGCGACGACCACCCCAAGGATCTTGGTCGCGCCGATGTCGAGCCCCACCCGCGCGCTCACGGTGTCTCGGGTTCGCTCCGTCGCCGCACTCACCGCCCCCCCGCGCCGGAGTTCCTGCCGGATCGGCGGAGCTTGCGTAGCCGAACTGGGAGGTCCGGCATCCGCGCCGCGCGGGGACCCCGGCTCGCGGCCTTCCTCCGGGGTTCCTGCCGGATCGACGGAGTCGATCCGGCAGGTCCGCCTCGGAAGTCCACTCCGCGAGCTTGCTCCTGCGCTCACGAGACCCCCAGCTCTCCGGACAGCACCAGCACCGCGGCGCCGGCCAGGACGACATCGTCGCCCAGCGGGGAGGTGCGTACCACGAAATCCGCCGTGGTCACCGCCATGGTGCGCTCCCGGACGGTCCGGTCGACGGCGTCGCGCAGCGCGCCGTCGAGCAGGTCCCGCGGGCCGGCGAGGACGAGCTGGTGCAGGTTGAGAAGGCCGACGACCGGCGCCAGCACCTCGCCGAGCACCTCGCCGACCTGGGCGAGCGCGGCCGGGTCCCGCTCCCGCAGCCGGGGCACGGCGAGCACAGTCTCCAGGCAGCCGACCCGCCCGCAGGCGCACGGCTTGCCGCCTGGGTCGACGATCACATGACCGATCTCGCCCGCGGCGGACCCGTGGCCCTGGACGAGGACGCCGCCGACGACGAGGCCGGCGCCGACGCCCGTCGCGATGCGCAGCAGCAGGAAGTCGCCATCGCCGGCCTCGCCGAACGTGTGCTCGCCGAGCACGGCGGTGTTCGCGTCGTTCGCCACGTGGACGGGGACCCCGAACTCGCGGTGCAGCATGCCCGCGAGGTCGACGTCGCGCCAGCTCAGGTTGGGCGCGTCGAGCACGACGCCGCGGGCGTCGACGATGCCCGGGCTGCCGACGCCGATCCCGAGCACCGTCCGGTCCGTCGCCCGCAGCAGCTCCGCGGCCAGGCGCACCGCGAGGCGGACCGCCTGGGCGCCGGACCGCCCCTCGCGCGGGAGCTCGACGCGCGCCTTGACCACGCCGAGGAGGTCCTGGACCGTACCGATCATGCGGTCGTCGGGTGAGAGGTCGAGGGCCACGATGTGCCGCGCGTCGGCGGCGATGCCGACGAGGGTGGGCGGCTTCCCGACCCGCGTCGCGGCCGGCGAGCCGAGCTCGACGATCAGGCCGTCGTCGATCAGGCCGCCCACCAGGTCGGACACCGTCACGCGGGTGAGGCCCGTGGCGCGGGCGAGGTCGGCGCGGCTGACCGGGCCCTCGCTGAAGAGCCGCTGCAGCATCAGGGCGCGGTGGTGGCGCCTGGCGTCCTCGGCGAGCAGCTTGCCGGTCGGCCGGAGCTGGCGGCGGCGCGGGGCGCCGGACCGCTCGTTTGCTCCCAGGCTCACTTGACCGCTCCGGCCGTCAGGCCGGTCACCACGCGGCGCTCGATCAGCGCGAAGAGGATGATCACCGGCACGGTCGCGACGAGCCCGCCCGCGAAGAGGTGGCCCCAGTCGGTGGAGTACTGCCCGACGTACCCGTCGATCGCCACGGTCAGCGGCCGGTCGCCCGGTGGCGAGCCGAGGCTGAGGGTGAGCGCGACCAGGAACTCGTTCCAGGCGGTGATGAAGGTGAAGATCAGCGCGGTCACGATGCCCGGCGCCGCCAGCGGCAGGGTGATCCGCACGAGCGCGCCGATCCGGCTGAGGCCGTCGACCTGCGCGGCCTCCTCCAGTTCCACCGGGATCGAGGAGAAGAACGCGTTGAGGATCCAGATCGCGAAGGCGAGGTTGAACCCGGCGTTCACGATGATCAGGGAGACCGTCGCCGAGGGCAGGTTGAAGTTCACGAACTCGCGTTGCAGGCCGACCAGCATCGCGGCCGGCTGGAACATCTGGGTCGCCAGCACCACGAGCAGGAACGCCGTGCGGCCGCGGAAACGGTGCCGCGCCGTGTAGTACCCGGCCGGAATGGCGACCAGCAGCGCCAGGAGGGTGGCGCCGCCGGCGACCCGCAGGCTGACCCAGATGTTGCCGCCGAGCCCGTCCGCGGACCACAGTGACGTGAAGTTCGAGAACGTGAAGTGCTTCGGGAAGTAGTTCGCGTCCAGCAGCTCGCTCTTCGTCCGACCGGCCGTGATGACCATCTCGACGTAGGGCAGCAGGAAGACGATCGCGACCAGGTACGCCCCCGCGGCGAGCGCCACGGTGCGGGCACGGGAGGTCCTCACCGGTCCACCTGCTCCTTCCAGCGCGTCGTCGACAGGTAGACCACGACGATCACGATCACCAGGGCGAAGTTGATGACCGACATCGCGGCCGCCTCGCCGACATTGCCCTGCTTGAGATCGACCATGTAGATGGTCGAGGTGCTCGTCTGGTAGCCCGGGCCTCCCCGCGTCATCTCCCAGATGATCGGGAACGAGTTGAAGACGTTGATGACGTTGATGAGCGTGGCGACCACGATCGCCGGCCGCAGCAGCGGCAGCGTGATGTCGCGGTAGGTGCGCAGCCCGGCCGCCCCGTCGAGCGACGCCGCCTCGTACACGTCCTCGGGAATGCCCTGCAGCCCGGAGAGGATCGCGTATGTCGTGAACGGCAGCGACACGAAGACCGCCACGGCCATCATCCAGGGCAGCGCGCGGTGCGGGTCGCCCAGCCAGTGCGCCTGGTTCGAGCCCAGCTTGTCGACGACGCCTATCTGGTGCAGGAACAGGTTGATGACGCCGCTGCTGGGGTCGAGCGCCCACCTGAAGATGAGCGCCGTCATCATCACCGACGCGGCCCAGGGGACGATCAGCGCCCACCGCGCCACCCGGCGGCCGGGAAAGCGCTGGTGGAAGAGCTGCGCGAGGCCGAGCGACAGCAGCATCGTCACGGCGACGACCACGACCACCCACACGAGCGTGCGCAGCAGCACCGCGGCGAAGTCGGGCTCGTGGAAGAGGCGGTCGTAGTTGTCGGTGCCGTTGTACCCGGCGACGAAGCCCTCGCCGCCGATGTGCTGGAACGACGACTGCACCATGACCACGACGGGCCACAGGACGACGACGCCGATGAGCACGAGCGCCGGGCCGAGCCACGCCAGGGGCGTCAGGCGACGCAGGGCGGCCATCTGATCCTCACGTTCTGGTTCGGCTGCTGGGACAGCGGTACTGGCATTCCGGTACCGGCGTTCCGGTACCGGAATTCCGGTATTGGGACTTCGGTACCGGAATCGGTGGGGTGAGCATGCCTCGGGCTGGGTCCGGCCCGGGACCGGACCCAGCCCGAGGGGCTAGGGCTAGCTCGGATGGCCTCCGGTCACGCGAGGCTCCGCCATCGTCGCGTGCCCTTTGGCCTAGCTGCCGGCTGTGGCCGACTTCTGCAGGTCACCGAGAACCGATGCCGGGTCGCCGGTCACGGCCGTGCCGATGGTCTGCTGGATCTTCGTCTTCAGGTTCGCCCACGACGTGTCGCTGGGGTACTGGATCGACTTGGGCAGGGCGGTGAGGAACGGCGCGAATACCGGGTCGGACGCGAGCGCCGCGGTCGCCGTGCTGGTGGCCGGCAGCAGCTTGTACTCCTTGTCGAACTGGAGCTGGTACTTGTCCTGGTAGGCGAAGTCCAGGAATTGCTTGATCTGCGTCTGGTGGCCGTTCGGCTTGAACGCCGCGACGTTGTCGCAGACACCGAGCGTGGTCGCGAGCGGGCCGCTCTTGCCCGCGATCGGGACCGAGGTCCAGTCGCTGTCCTGCAGCACGCCGGCCTCCTGGATGATCGGGATGAGCGCCGGCGAGCCGTTGATCATCCCCACCTGGCCCTGCGCGAACTTCTGCCACAGGTCGGTGCGGTTGACGGTGCCGGGGTTCGGCTCGGTGTCACCCGCGGCAACCAGGCCCTTGAGGAAGGTGAAGGCCTCGACGTTGGCCGCGCTGTCGATGGTGTACTTGCCGTCCGCCTGGTAGCCGCCGCCGGCACCGAGCATCCACAGCAGCGACTCGGCCTGCGCCTCCTCGGCGCCGAGCGGCAGGCCGAAGCCTGTCTGGCCGAGGCCCTTGACCTTCTCGGCGTCCGCCTGGACGTCGGCCCAGGTCTTCGGCGCGCTGGTGATGCCGGCCTGCGTGAAGAGCTTCTTGTTGTAGAACAGCGTGCGGCTCGACGTCGTGAACGGCAGGCCGTACTGCTGGCCCTCGAACGTGCCCTGGTCCTTGAAGGCGGGCAGCAGGTTGCCAGGGTTCGACAGCACGTCGGAGGCGGTGTAAAGCAGGCCGTCCTCGGCGTAGTTCGAGAAGTAGTCACCCTCGGTGATGTCCGGGTACTGCTTGTTCTGGATCATCGTCTGGACCTGCTGGTCGAACTGGGTCCACGGGATCGACGTGATCTTGACGGTGATGTCGGCGTGCTCCGCATGGAAGGCGTCGGCGATGCCCTGCCAGTACTTGGAGCTGGCGTTGTCCGGTCCGGTGCCATAGTCGGCGACGACGAGCTTGAGCGTGGTCGAGCCGTCGCCGGACGAGCCGCCACCGCCACACGCGGTCAGCGCGAGCGTGGTCGCCGCCACGAGCGCGACGCCGCCCGCGACCCGACCGGTGAGCTTCTTCTTCATCGGACTCCCGTCTCCTGGCTGTCACTGGCTGTCACGGAGCTGTCTGGGCTGTCCGGCCGATCGACCGCCCAGCGATGGTTTGTTAGTTGACCAGCCTTACTTATTCCAGTCAAGAGGAATCTTCCGGTTTCACCGGAACGTAACGACACTCCGTGCTGCCCTGCCCTGCACCGCCCTGCCCTGCACCGCCCCGCACCGGGCTCGCCCCGGCGCGGACCGCCGGGGCGAGCCCGCGGTCAGACGTCCAGACGCAGACCGGTGACGGTGTCGAAGAGGTGGATGTCCCCGCCGTCCACGGCCACCCGGAGCCGGTCGCCCTTGGCGACCTCCTGCCGGGACGGGACCCGGACCACCAGGTTGCGGGTCCCCTCGCCCAGCGTCCCTTCCCCTGCCGTCCCGTCGCCCAGCGTCACGGTGCCGTGGGCGTACGAGTCCGAGCCGAGGTGCTCGACGACCACGACGTCCAGCAGGAGGCCGCCGTCAGGCACGACCTGGAAAGCCTCCGGGCGCAGGCCGACGGTCAGGTCCCTGGGCAGCTTCGCCAGCGCCGGGGCCGTGAGCGGCAGGGCGTACTCGCCGAGCCGGACGGAGCCTCCGGTCACCGTCGCCGGCAGGAGGTTCATCTGCGGGCTGCCGATGAAGCCGGCGACGAAGAGGTTGGCCGGACGGCGGTAGAGCTCCATGGGCGCGGCGACCTGCTGCAGCTCGCCCTCGTTCATCACCGCGACCCGGTCGCCCATCGTCATCGCCTCGACCTGGTCATGGGTGACGTACACCGTCGTGGCACCGAGGTCGGCCTGCAGCTTCGCTATGTCGGTCCTGGTCTGCACCCGCATCTTGGCGTCGAGGTTCGACAGCGGCTCGTCCATGCAGAAGACCTGGGGCTCCCGGACGATTGCCCGGCCCATCGCCACCCGCTGGCGCTGGCCACCGGACAGCGCCTTCGGCTTGCGGTCGAGGTAGTCCGCCAGGCCGAGGAGCGCCGCCGCGGCCTTGACCCGGCGCTCACGCTCCTCCTTGGACACCTTGGCGATCTTGAGCGAGTACTCCATGTTCTCGAAGACCGACATGTGCGGGTACAGCGCGTAGCTCTGGAAGACCATCGCGATGTCGCGGTCCCTCGGCGGGGCGTTGGTGACGTCGCGGTCGCCGATCAGGATGCGGCCCGAGGTCACCTCCTCGAGCCCGGCGAGCATGCGCAGGGTCGTCGACTTGCCACACCCCGAGGGACCGACGAGCACCATGAACTCGCCGTCCTCGATCGTGAGATCTATGCCCCTGACCGCCGCGGTGGGCGCTCCGGGATACCGCCGTTCGGCCTTCTCGAAGGTCACGGTCGCCATCTTGTTTCCCCTCCACCGGCAGGTACGTGCCGGACGATCCGTTGTGAAGAGACACCCGCGCCTTGTCATGGCGCGTGGCGAGATGACACCGTACACGCCCGTTCGGGCGTTGTGCCGCCCCGCCGAGCGGCCGCCGCGGTCCCGGCCGCCCGACGGTCCGGCGGGCTCCGCGCCGCTCAGGCGGTCTCGACGCCGCCCGCGGGAGGCCAGGACCAGTCCTTGCGAGCGGTCGTGCCGGCAGCGGCCGAGACGGCGCGAGTGGTGTAACCCGGCCCGTCCAGGTTCCAGGAAATGATCTTGTGTGGACGGACGCGGAGCACGTCGTTGCCGAACCCCGCCAGCAGCGGCCGCGCGGCGACGAGGATCTCGACGCCGCCGCGGATCTCCAGGCCCCGACCCGTCTGGCCGCCCGGCCCGACCGACTCCTCGGGACTCGCCTGATCGTCGACGATCAGGGAGATCCGCGGGTCGGCCTGGACGTTGCGGAACTTCTGGCTGCGGCGCAGCGCCGGACCGCCGATGTCGATCGTCTCGGTGTCGACGTCCACCCATAGGGCGACCGGGTGGATGTGCGGAGCCCCCTGGGGCCCGATGCTGGCGAGACGCCCCAGCGGATGCGTGGCGAGATACCGACGCTCAACCTCGGTGAAGATCATGGCGACACTCTGCGAGCTCAACCATGGTTGAGGTCAACACCGGTTGCTGACGTTGAGCACGCGACGGCCGGGAGCGCGCCGCGATCGTCGGACGTTGACTGAGCAGAATCGGCGACGCCGGACGGGCCGTGATCCGGCGGGCGGCTGACGAGGGACCGGCCCGGCAGGCCCGCCGGGCCGGCCGCGCGCAAAGGAGCAGCGGTGGCAATCTGGAATCAGTTGCGGCAGTCGGCGCAGGGCATGCAGACCCAGCTGGTCGCGAAGAAGAACGACCTGAAGAGCGGGGCGTTCCGCGACGCGAGCATGGCGATGTGCGCGCTGGTCGCCGCCGCCGACGGCAGTGTCGACCCGGCGGAGCGCCAGCGAGTGGCCGGGCTGATCGCGACCAACGAGGTCCTCAACAACTTCCCGGCCGACGACCTGCAGCGGCGCTTCAATGACTACCTGAACAAGCTGATGGCCGACTTCGCCTTCGGCAAGGTGTCGGTGCTCCAGGAGATCGGCAAGACGAAGAAGAAGCCGGCCGAGGCCCGCGCCGTGATCCAGATCGGCATCATCATCGGCGGCGCGGACGGCACCTTCGACAAGACCGAGCAGGCCGTCGTCCGCGAGGCCTGCTTCGCCGTCGGCCTCTCCCCCGAGGAGTTCGACCTCTAGCTCTTCGACCTCGGACGTTCGACTTGGGACGTTCGACTTGGGACGTTTCGGCCTCTAACGTTTCGGCCTCTAACGTTTCGACCCTGGAGTCAGGCCCGCCGGGATGGTGACCGCTGGTGGTCGCCATCCCGGCGCGGCGACGTAACCGGGAGGGTTTTTGCGCGGCCGCGCGTTCCCGGCCGCTCATTTAGGACAGGTTTCGGCCTAAAGAGCTTCTACCGTTGATCCCATCGCCTCGACGAGCCGGGAGAGACATGAACGCCGAGACCCGCCCGTTTCAGATCGAGATCGACACGGCGGACCTGAACGACCTGAACGACCGGCTGGACCGCGCCCGGTGGCCGCGGCGGCTGCCCGGCGATGGCTGGAGCCGCGGCGTCCCCGCCGCCTACCTCCGTGAACTGGCCGACTACTGGCGCGACAGCTACGACTGGCGCCGGCACGAGGCTCTCCTGAACGAGTTCCCGCAGTTCATGACGGAGATCGACGGTCAGGACATCCATTTCCTGCACGTACGCTCGCCCGAGCCCGGCGCGCTGCCGATCGTCCTCACGCACGGCTGGCCGAACTCGTTCGTGGAGTTCGCCGGTCTCATCGACCACCTCACCAATCCCCGCGTCAATGGGAGTGACCCGGCCCAGGCATTCCACGTCGTCGTGCCCTCCGTGCCGGGGTTCGGATTCTCCGCGCCGCCGCGGGAGACCGGCTGGACCGCGGCTCGGGTGGCCCGGATGTGGGTGGAGCTGATGCGCCGCCTCGGCTACGAGCGGTACGGCGCGCAGGGCGGGGATTTCGGGGCCTACGTCGCCCCGGAGATGGCCAGGGCGGCACCGGACCGGGTGGTGGGCGTCTACGTCGTCAGCGGTCTCGGCTTCCCCACCGAGAAGGACCTTCCGGAGATGACCGAGGACGAGCGGGCGGCGTACGCCAGCATGATGTCGCAGGATTGGGCGAGCGGCGTCGACCATCACGCGCTGTTGCGGGCGGCACCCCAGACCTTCGCGTACGGGTGGCACGACTCCCCGCTCGCCGCGCTGGCCTGGATGACCCAGAAGTTCCACGAGTTCAACGCGTCAGGCCGGCCGCTGGACCAGGTGATCGACCGGGATCTGTTCCTGACGAACGTGAGCCTGTACTGGTTCACCGGAACGTTCGGGACGTCGGCCTGGCCGTACTACGACAGCACCGGCTCCAGCTGGCCGGAAGGACAGACCGCGGTGCCGACCGGCGTCTACAGCGGACCGCCGGGAATCCGCCGGCTCGCCGAACGCCACAACACCATCCTCCACTGGCAGGACGACAACCCCGCCGGCCACCACTTCATCGCCATGGACCAGCCGGGTCCTTTCGCCGCCGACCTCCGCGCGTTCTTCGCCAAGGTCCGCTGACCGGCCTGGGCCGAGGCGGCTCGCGCCAGGTTGGGGCACAGCTCCGCGTACGCGACCGGCGCCGCCGACGGCAGCTGGTGGCTTACCTTTCCGGGCCTGCACCGGCGAGAGCCCGCGGCCTGACCGGCTGCCCGGCAGCGCTATCCACCTTCCACTGGCGCTGCCGAGGTCAGTTCGGTGGTGGTTCCGACCAGCCGAGCCATGGTTGAGATGCGGGTTCGCTGGCTAGCCGGTCGTCTTCGTGGCCCTCGTCGCTCTCATCTGGCAGAGGGCTGGCGGAAGGCGGCCGAGGGCTGGCGAAGGGCGGAGGGCCGACGAACAAAGTGCCATCCGGACCGTCGTGGACACCGGACTCGTGCCAGTCGCCGGCGGCTTCGCTGACGCCGCAGTCATGAGTGGGCTGCCGAACGGGCTCGTCGTGACGAGCGCCGGGGGCCTGGGCTGGAGGTTCCCAGATTCCGGTGTAGAGGTGGTCGATGGTGCGGTGGAGTGGATTTCGCCGGGGCCTCTGCTGGGTGTCGACCGAATAGGGCGGGATAAAGTATGGATGGCCATCTTCTCCCATGATCACTTTCCATTCATCGCGATGGATGACCCGGTGATGATGGGGACAGAGCAGCACGGTGTTACCGACATTCGTCTCGCCGCCGGAAAGCCAGTGGACGAGGTGGTGGGCGTCTGCCCAGGCGGCCGGTTTTCGGCAGTTCGGGAAAGCGCAACCACCGTCTCTGGCCGCCAGGGCTCGGCGTAGCCAGGGCGGGACGATTCTGCGGGTGCGGCCGAGTTCCAGGGGCATTCCCTCCCGAGAGAGAAGGATGTGGGTGAGGTCGGCGTCGCAGCAGATTCTTTCCAATGTGGCGTGGGACAGAGACAGGCCGTAGCCCGTCGCGGCCGGGGTCATCCCATCCCTGCCCAGCAGTTCGTCGACGGTGGTGGTGACCGTGACGTGGGGTCGGGTGCCGCGCGAGAGCGGCAGGGTGCCGCTGCCCAGGACACGCTCGGTGATCTCGATGAGGGCGTCGGCATGTAGCTGGGCGACCGTGCGGTGGTCTTCCGGGTTCTCGCCGAGGGGTCTGGGCCGGGAGAGCGGTTCGAGGGCGGCGCGCAACGCGGCGGCGCCCTCGGCGTCCAGCGTGCCGTGAATCCTGGTGGTGCCGTCAGGCTGGTCGGTGAGGTGCAGCTCGCGGCGGCGGGCCTGGTCACCGTCGTCGGTCGGGTCGCTGCCGGGCGGGTGGAGCTGGTCCTGGAGGCGGCCGCGGATGGTCTTGCCGAGCTGGGTCAGGTCGCCGGCGTCTAGGTGCTGGGCCTGGTCAAGCAGGAAGGACTCGGCCCAGTCCCGCTGCTCGGTGGGCGTGTCGCCGGGTAGGGAGTTGAGCGCGCCGGCGATGACGGTGGCCTGCTCGTGGCTGATGTCGGCGGCGGCGAGCGCCTGGCCGGTGCGGCGGTAGGGACCGTCGAGATCGCGGGCGAGGGTCACCGTCCGCCGCGCATCGGCGGGGCGCGACTTCAGATGCCAGCGCAGCAGGTCGGCGGTGGAGGGCAGGTCCTCCTCGCCGAACATGCCACGCAGATCCCGGCCGTTCAGATCCCGCACCACCGCCAGCAGCAGAGCCGCCAACAGCCGGCGAGACCGCTCGGCCCGGTCGAGCAGCTCCAGCGCCTCCGCGTCGGACAGCGCCCACAGGTTCGCCCCGCCCAGCTTCTCCAATCCGCTGACCACCCCATCTGCCACGTCCAGCGCATGATGCCGCCGCCCCTGCCACTCCTCACCCCCATCGACCGGACCCGCGCCGTCATCCACAACCGCCCAGTCACCACCCGGACCGTTCGCATCCGCACCGCCAGCGCCGTTCACACCCACGCCATGACCGCTCACGCCAGAAGGAGCCCCATTCGCACCTTCTGCTTCGATTTCCCGCACGCAGCCGCAATCGTCCAGGAAACCGAACCTGGCCGATTCCACGGGCATACCGGCCACCGACCCGGTCGGGATTACCGGCGAACGGTCAGCCTGACCCTCAGGAAGAGGGGTCTCCGGAACAGGCACGTCAGGCATGTCCCAACGAAACCACGCATTCGAACACCTGTCCAGCTCGCACCCTTCGGGGGGTGAACCCCCCGAATTTTGGGACCCGAAGAACGCTCATCCACGGTCTCACGCAGAAACAGAAGAGAATTCGCCTTGACGACGCGACCCTGACGGCAGGGGGCAAAACTGCATGTCTAACCGCGCGCAGCCCAGCCACACGGCGATGTTGGACACAGGTTCAGGGCCAGAAGTTGATCACGACGAAGTCGGTTCAATCACAAGATCTACTCCGGATCCAGATCCCTCCAGCAGGCCGCCGAGGCGTTCGGTGACGGCCAGTTCGCGGTCGTCGTCGACGACTTCGACCAGATCACCGTGGGCGCGAGCGTCGTGAACTTCGCCGAGGCCCCCACCCTGCTCGAGGAAGCCGCRAGCCCCGCCGCCCGCGGCCACAAGGCCCTGATCCTCTGCGGCGACGCCACCCCCGTCCTCAACGGCCAGCGCCGCTCCCCGCTCAAGGTCACAAACGAGATCAAGACCAGCGGCGGCATCCTCCTGCTGGCCCCCACCAGCCCCCACATCGCCCGCGACCACGGCCTACGCCTCGAACCCGACCAGTTCTTCCCCGCCCCCGCCGGCCGCGGCTACCTCATCACCGACGCCCTCGCCGTGCTGCGCGCCCTGCGCCCCGTCACCAGTTGACGGTTACCCCAGCCCGACCCGCGCACCAGTCGCACCATCCCACCCGACCGCAGGGCCACTCTCCCAGCACACAGGAACCCGGAACCGCTGCCCCGGAGCGCATCCGGACCTCCGGCATCCCCGAACAAGGAAAACGGCCCCCCAACCCGATGTCGATCAATCAGGGAGCCCATCGACGATCTCCAGCAGCGCTACTGGCGGATCTAGGTCTGAGTCAGCCGCTGCGATCCTGATGGCGCTGCCGACGTCCGCAGGAGATAGCCGGTGACCTCGACGTCCAGCTGAAACCCTGACAATTTCTTCGTCAGCTCGCCATGGCGGTTCCTGGCATGACGAATTCATCTACCGCGAATTTGGAGTCCGAGTCGAAGTGATTCGCTAGAAATCAATCGTCGGTGTAGAAATAGGAAGATTCGCCTATTTGATCAACTTCCTCTTCGCTCAACGCCTCTTCGAGGGCCTCGCCGAGTATTTCCCTGAGCCGGGCGAGTCGCGGAGTCACATCGTGGTCGACTACATATCCGTAGAGGATCGCCGGATTTCTGCCGTTCCCGATTCGGGAACCAATTCTGTCGAACGAGACGACAAGCTCGTTCAGGTCGCGAAAGGCGTTTACGGCATCGGCGATCGAGATGCTCACCCTATCGATCTCGTTCATCACCGCAGGACGGTGACGTTGGTCACCTGCTGGTCCCCGGTGGCGGTCCATTCGTAGATTTTCATTCGAGAGTTGTACTCCTTGTTGACCAGGTTTTTAGGAATGTCGAACTCCAGAACATGACGTCCGCGACCGCGTCCAATTCCTAGTGTCCTTTCTGCGTCGCGCGGACTCATAAGACCTCCCCTCGCGGGGACCATGAATACTTTATTCTGGTCGCTAGCCCTCAGGAGGCCGGTTGAAACGATACCCTCTTTTCCGAGTGCATTCGTATAATGTCGCATCCTGACGGTTTCGCACCCCATGAGGCCTAGGGGGTCGAACCAGTCAACAGGATTATCGCCATAGTTGTAAGGGCTCGGCCCCGGCTCGATGCCGAGGGGATCGGGGCTTTCGTAGCGGGCGGTCCCGGGGTCGTAGTGGCGGTAATAGTTGTAGTTGAGGCCGGATTCGGGGTCGTGGTATTGGCCGGGGAAGCGTAGCGGGCAGGTGGGGGTGTCGGGGGTAGGTGGGGCGGTGACGCCCCAGAGGGTGGTGTGGGGGTGCCAGGCGAGGGTGCCGTCGGGGGCGATCAGTTCGGTGGGGGTGCCGATGAGGTCGGTGACAATGGCGTGGAAGCGGGTGTCGAACCAGGTCTGGTCGGTGCCGTCGGAGGGGCGGCGTTCGGACTGGGCGAGGGGTCGGAACGTGTCAGGTTCCCAGTCCCAGGTGGTCACTGACGACCCGACGCTGTCGAAGCCGTCGAGGCCGTCGGCGTTCGTTCCGCCCGCGCCCCCGCCGGGCCCGTTGCTACCGCCGACCAGGCCGGCGGCGGCGCTGGCAGCGACACTCCCGGTAACACCTCCGCCGTCGACAACGCTGCCGGAGCGGCCGCTGGAGCCGCCGTCTACGTCCCCGACACCGTCGGGTTCCGGGGTGTGGTGCTGTTCGGCGAGGAGTGTGCCGTCCCAGGTGAAGGTAGTTCGTTCGGCGATCGTTCCGTTTGTGGTGAGGCGGTGTTTGGCGGTGCGGCGGCCGAAGGGGTCGTAGCGGTAGTGCCAGATAGTGCCGTCGGGGGTGGTGACGGTGGTCAGGCGGTCGTCGGCGTCCCAGGTGTAGCGCCAGGTGCGGGGTTTGGCGGAGAGGCGTTTGCGTTGGCGGAGGGTGATGCGGCCCTGGGCGTCGTGTTCGTAGCGGACCGCGCCGGCGCGGCGGATCAGGGCGCCGTTGTATTCGCGCTCGCCCCGCTCGTCGTCCTCGCGATCGCCACGGCCATCGCCGCCGCTGACGGCTGGCCCGGCCGTCAGCGGGTCGGCTGTCGGGCTGGGTGTTGGCCAGGTGGCGTTGGTGATGTTGCCGACGGTGTCGTAGGCGTAGCGCTCCTGCCAGTCGGTGCCGGTGATGGTGGTGATGCGGCGCATCGGGTCGAGGTCGAAGTAGCGCAGGCCGCTGGTGAGGTCGTCGATTTCGGTGACATAGCCGTCGGGGCTGTAGCTGAAGTCCCGTCGTTGCAGCAACTGGGTCACCGCCGCGCCGGCCGGGCGGGCGAGGCTCGCGGATACCGTTCCGAACGATTCCAGTGGGCCGGCGATGATGGTTTGGGATAGCAGTTGGTGATTGGTGTCCCAGGTCTGGGTGAGTGCGACGGCCGTGCCCGAACCATCCGATCCCGAACTACCCGATCCCGAACTACCCGATCCCGAGCCAGTGGGTCTCAACGTGTCCCGTGCCGAATTGCCGGTGCCCGGACTGCCGGGTAGTAGGAGTCGTTCGGTTTCGCGGCCGGCGGCGTCGTGGGTGAAGCGCAGGGTCTGTCCGGCGGTGTGTAGGGCGAGGGGTCGGCCTGTGGGGTCGTATTCCCAGTGGCTGACCGCTCCCGACGGGGTGGTGCGGCGGATCCGTCGGCCCAGCGAGTCGTACTCGGAGACGACGCGACGGCCATCGATAGTCTCGGTGACGACGCGTCCGGCTGGGTCGCGTTCGAAGGTGACCTCGGCGTCGGGGCCGGTCGCCCGCACCATCTGGCCGGCGGGGTCGTAGGCGAATGCCGTCACGCCGGTCGGGCCGTGTTTCTCGAGGACGTTGCCGAGCAGGTCGCGGGTGAAGGTGACGGTCTGGTCGGCGCCGTTGGTCCGGGTGGTGAGCTGACCGGCCGGGTCGTAGCCGTAGCGCAGGGTCCGGCCGTTGTAGTCGGTCTCGGTGACGAGCTGCCCGGCCGGGTCGTAGTCGTAGCGCCAGACCAAACCCTGCGGGTTGGTGACGGCGATCAGGCGTAGCTCGGTGTCGTAGTCGAAGGTCAGCCGGGCGCCGTCGGGGCTGGTACGGGTGGCGGGCAGGTCGAAGTGGGTGACCTCGGTTGTGGTGGTCAGGCCGGCCGGGTCGGTGTGTTCGACGAGGTTGCCCTCGGCGTCGTAGCGGTAGGTGTCGGCGGCGCCGTCGGGCAGGGTGCGGGCGGTGAGCCGGCCCTCTGGTGTCCAGGTGAAGCGAGTGATCCCGCCGATCGGGTCAGTCACGGTGATGATCCGGCCGAGGGCGTCGCGCTCGTAGGAAGTGGCCGCGCCGGCCGGGTCGATCACAGCGATGGGCATGCCAGCGGGGTCGGTCTCGATCTGGGTGACCCGGCCGAGCGCATCGGTGACGGCCATCAGCCGGCCGCGGCCGTCATAGAGGAAACGGGTGCGGGCGCCGATGGGGTCGACGATGGCCGTCAGGTTGCCGGCGGCGTCGTACTCCCGCTCGACGCGGGCACCATCGGCGTCGACGGTCGTGACCGGGCGACGCTGCTCGTTCCAGGTGGTGGTGACGGCCGTGCCGTCGGGGCGTTCGAGTTCGGTGAGGTTGCCGGCCTCGTCGTAGCGGTAGCGCACTGTGCGCCCGAGTGGGTCGGTCTCGGCGGTGCGGTTGTCGGACGCGTCCCAGGCGAACGTGGTCGTCCGGCCGAGTGGGTCGACCTGGCGCAGCGGGCGCAGCCGGCCGGTGAAGTGGTATTCGGTGACGTGGCCGAGGGAGTTCGTCTCCCGGGTGATCCGGGCCGTCTCGTCGTAGGTGATCGTGCCGTCGAGGTAACCGTCGGAGCCCTCGGTGCGTATCACCCGGCCGGACGCGTCGTAGGTGTAGCGGTATTCGGTGCCGTTGCGGTCGGCCCAGCGGATGATCCGGCTGTCGGTGTCGTAGTCGAACCGCAGCGCCTGGCCGGAGGAGTTGACGATGTGGGTGAGCCGACCCGCGCCGTCGTAGCGGTAACCGACCAGCTCGCGGGCCGGCTCACCACCGGCCGCAACAATGTGCACGGCGGTGACCAGGTGATCGCGGGTCTCGATGTCGAGCCGGTAGCCGCCGGAGTGCGAGACCTGCGCCAGATCACCGTCGAGGTCGTAGCCGAACTCGACCGTGTTCCCGCCCCGGTCGACGACCGCCGCCAGCGGCAGCGCGACGCCACGCTGCCCGGCAGCGGGGAT
>NZ_MBLO01000239.1 GCF_001854805.1 Pseudofrankia coriaricola | reverse complement strand
AGACCCCTCCCACGAGCAGGAGCAGATACCTGCGCATCACCGCAAACCGAGATCGCCACACCTCGCCCGGCAGACGTTCACGGACAGCGCACTAGCAGCTCCTCGACATCCCGGTACGACAGCGCGAACCACAGCCACCACCGCACCGCCAGCGTGATCACCTCAGATGGGAACCGGAACCCGACGAACCCCGAGACCGGGACCGGCGGACGAGGGTGGCGGCGAGACATCACTCGATCATGTCGGCCCGCCGAGGCTGACCACGACCTCGATCCGCGCAACAGACCCGGCAGGACGACCTCGACCAGCAGAGCCCCGACCGGCCGCCCATCCCCGGATGATGTTCATTCGGCATTCGGGCGGGAGAGTCCGCGTCCGGCGATCAGCTTGGCTGTCGGCGCGCCTCGATCAGTCCGCGGTTCGCGAGCTGATCGGCGAGCTCGTTGCCGGGATCGCCAGCGTGCCCACGTACCCACAGCCACTCGACGTTGTGCACACTCGCGGCCGCGTCCAGGCGTTGCCACAGGTCAACGTTCTTGACCGGCTTCTTCTCGCCGGTTTTCCAGCCGTTCCTTTTCCAGCGAGCGAGCCACTCGTTGATGCCACTACGCAGGTATTGGGAGTCGGTATGGATACGTACGACCGATGGCCGGGTGAGGGCCTCAAGCGCCATGATCGCCGCCAGTAGCTCCATGCGATTGTTCGTGGTGTCGCCGGGTTCACCGCCGCAGATGGTCTTCTCATGCCTGCCATAGCGCAGGACGGCGCCCCATCCTCCGGGGCCCGGATTACCTTTGCAGGCGCCGTCTGTGTAGATCTCGACGACACCGTCGCGGTCACCTTGCCGTCTCCCGCCTCCGCTGGCGGCTCTCACGTCGCGATCGGCGGAGGTGCGGTACTGGGCGACGACAGGCGGTCTCCGCTCGGCCGCGCCTACGATCTGCTCATCCTGATCCATCAATCGCCGCCTCCAGTCCTTCGGCGGAGGCCAGGGAACACCCCATCTCGCGAGTTGCTCGCGGGTCCAACCTCCCGCAGGCGTCCGCGCGGCGTCGATTTCGTCTGGCGTCGGCGCCACCTGGCGATCGTAGCCTGTGGCCAGGGTGGAATCCTGCGTCCACCCAGGACCAGATAGACCCTCCTGGTTCTAAACACTTGCCACAGCGGAAGCCTGGCCGTCGGGCCACGCTGTTCAAGCCGGGAATGATCGTGCGACACCTGGGTGGATTCGCTGTGGCAGGGCCTCGGTGACGATGCGGGTCACGATCTCCTGCTGGGTGTTGGTGGGGCTGAGGATCTGTTCGCCGGGAACGCCGAGTAGGTCGTCCGGGACGTACCACTTGGCCAGTTCGCGTTCGCCGTAGCCGCTGGCGTTCGGTTTCGTCGCGCGTCGGCGCGCCGTCTCCTCGAGCGGGAGGTGGAAGTAGTAGACGTGGGCCGAGCCGGGGTGCGCCGCGATGACCGACCGGAGCGCGGTGCCGTAGCGGGAGGCATCCAGGATGCCCTCGAGGATGACGTCGTAGCCACCGACCAGGCAGCGCGTCACGATCGTGGCGATCAGTTGGATGTTCAGCGCGCCCGGCAGGTCCCGCTCGCGGAGCAACTCGCGGCGGATCACGTCCTGCTGCACCTTACCGACCTGCTCAGGGCGTTGAGCCGTCCTGAGCAGCGCATATGCGTCATGAACATGTTCGTAACGTCAACTGCCGGGTCGATCGGGCCCGGGGGCGATGCGCTGCGGCGAGCTGCGATTCTCGGGGCGTCGCCCGGTGACATGCAGTGTCCGCCTTCGTGGGATTGGCTTGGGTGAGCGGGATTCAGGTCGAAGGACTGAGGGTCTTCCGCAGGAGTTCGCCGAACTCGGCGGGGTGGGTGGTCAGGCCGACGTGGCCGCCGGGGAAGTCGTGGAGTTCCGTGCCGAGGCGTTCGGCCAGGGATTCGGCAGCCCGGTAGGGGAGCTCGCCTCGTGAGTCCTGGCCGCCGGCGAGTACGAGCCGGTCCGACAGCGTCTCCAGACGGTGGAGGTCCGGGGCATAGGACATGAAGCTGGGCACGATGCGTCCGACGAAGTACGGCAGGTTGGCGATCGTCCGCTCGGCCCGCGCCGCCGCTTGGGGCGGAAGCTCTATGTCGGCCTTCGGCTCGGTGGTCTCGCCGTCCTGTGCCAGGCCCGCGGCGAACAGGGCCATCGCCGGCATGAGCCCTTGAGCGTGGAACGTTGCCTGCACGCGGGCGATGAGCGCGCGATGTTCGGCGGCGTCCGGCAGGGTCTCGACTACCGGCGGCTCGTGCGCCACGAGGCGTTCGACGCGTTCGGGATACGTGGCGAGCAGGTGCAGGGCGGCGATCCCGCCGGAGCTGGCGCCGAACACCCGGGCTGGCCGCCCGGGTGACAGCATTTCCAGGACGCGGAACGCGTCGTCGGCATGCTCAGCCACATGCTGCTCGGCCTCGGAGTCGTCGAGGGTGCTGCCCGACATGCCGCGCGGATCGTAACTCGCGACGGTGTACTCGACGGCCAGGTCGTCGGCGATGCCGTCGAAGGAGGCCGCGCCTCCCGTCCCTCCGGGGATCAGGATCAGGAGCGGGCCGTGGCCGCGTACTTCGTAGTGCAGGGTCGCGCCCTGCACGCGCAGGCTCCCGACGGTCGGCTCGGTCATGGAGGGTCTCCTTCTCGGGACGGGGGCCAACGCTCCAGGAGGGTGTGCAGGGCGTCGAGGGCGCGAACCCAGGACTGCTGCGACGAACGCTCGTGCGCGAAACCGCCCGCGGCCTCCAGCGCGACGAACCCGTGGAACGTGCTGCGCAGCAGCCGGACCGCGTCGGTCAGGTCCGGCTCGGCTAGTCCGTAGCCGCGCAGCATTCCGTAGGTCAGCTTGACCGCGCGCCGGGGTCCCGGTGCTTCCGCGGCCAGCTCGGGGTCGATCCGGATCGAGATCTGCGTCGCCGCGTAGCGGCCCGGATACCGGTGCGCATAGTCCCGCCAGGCGTTCGCGAACGCGACCAGCGCGTCCCTGCCTGCCCGCCCGGCGGTTGCCTCCGCGATACGGATGGTCTTCTCGTCCGCCGCCAGCAGCGCGATCCGTCCGCGCAGGTCGTCCAGGCCGCGGACATGCGAGTAGAGGCTCGCGTCCTTCACCCCGAGCCGCCGCGCCACCTGCGACATGGTCACCTGGTCGAGCCCGACCTCGTCCGCCAGCTCGGCGCCCGCGACCGTCACCCGCTCCGCCGTCAGCCCGGCCCGCGCCATCCGCCCTCCCCAGATCCTAGGGTTTCTAGTTTCACCCTAATACCCCTAGGAAGGCCAAGCGAGCAGGTGCCGTGTCGCATGCGACTACGGGTCGCGCCAGGACCTGTGGGTTGGTGGCGCGAGCGGTCGGTCAGTCCGATCCCGTGGGCGGAGGCACATCACGAATGACCCCGTCGACGAGGGCCAGTGCGTCGGCCCGTCGAGCCAGCGGGCTGCGGTAGAGGGACGTGCAGTGATCATCGCGTCGGATGCGTAGGCATTCGTCGATGATGCGATGCCATCGTGGTTCGAATGTGGTTCGTGCGTATTCTCCCGCCGCCGTCTTGGAGGCGATCTTGCCTGTGGTCAAGGTGTAGTGGAGGCGGCTGACGCCGAGCACCCCCCAGACTGGCCCCTGTGGCGCGAGGCAGGCCAGACCGGCCGGTGTGGGCAGGTGGGAGCTGCGTTGCCACCATCGTCGCCAGTAGTCGTCGAGGTTGGCGCGCGTCCAGTGGGCGAGGGCCTGTGCGTCGGTGACGATGCCGATGTTCGTGGGGTTGGGGCCGCGGATCGCGATGCCGTGGAGGGCGAGGCTGTGCCAGGTGACGGGGTGGCGCTGGTGGTCGCACCGCGGATGAAGCCGTCGGCCGTGGGCGTGCGGCCCGGGTGAGGCTTGTTCCGGGCCGCCGGCGAGGTCACGCCAGGTGATGTAGATGCCGTCGAGGAGCGGACGGCGGGGCAGATGAGCATGCACGCTTTCCAGCGCGGCGAGCTGGTTCCCGGCGGGCGGTGTCGCCGTGACGGAGACGAAGTCGATGTCACTGGCGCCGGGACGAAAGTCGTCCAGGGCCGCGGACCCGATTACATAGCAGCCTTCCACGAGACCGGGAGCCGCGGCGTCGATCGCCATCAGGTAGGTGTCCACGACGTTGCATACCGCGGCAGGCACTGTCATGACCGGTGATTGTCTGCCAGCGCCACCGTGTCTGGGGCCCGGACTCACGTGGCGACCGTCTCGGAGCGTTCGACCTCCTGCCGTCGATGAAGTGGCGTCGGCACGGGCGAGGTCCGTGGGCTCGCGGACATGGGCCCGACCCCATATGACGGACACTTGAGGTGACAATCGGTGACGCCGTGGTCGCGCAGCGGACGAGCTGTCCGCGGCAGAGCCGGCAGGACGGTTCGGCCCGCGGCGGTAGCATCGGGTCCCGTGATCGTATGGCTCAACGGCACCCACGGCGTGGGCAAGACGACGACCAGTGCCCTTGTGCAGCAGCTGATCCCGGACTCACGGGTGTTCGACGCCGAGAAGGTGGGCGAGACGCTCATGGACATCTCGCCGGGGCTGCCCGCGACGGACAACTTCCAGCACTGGCCGCCGTGGCGCCCGCTTGTCGTTGAGACTGCCCGGCGCGTGCTCGACTACACCGGCGGCATCCTGGTGATGCCGATGACGGTCCTGGTTGAGCAGTACTGGCGCGAGATCAGCACGGGCCTCGCCCACCATGACGTCCCAGTTCGGCACTTCGTCCTCCACGCCGACCAAGACACCCTCCGCGGGCGCATCCTGGGCGAGCATGCTGTCTCCCCGTTCCGTCTCAGCCACCTTGAGCCCTACGCCGAGGCAGCCCGCACCTGGTTGCACGACGCGGCCGAGGTCGTCGACACCACGCACCTCACGGCCGCCCAGGCCGCCCGGCAGATCGCAGAGGCCGTCAAGGGCTGAGGACCGCCGCCACGCGAAACAGGCCCAAGGGCGGTGGTCGTCTTGCCGCTGCAGGACGGACCGCGCAGCACGACGAGCGCGACGCTCCGCTGACCGTCTCGCTGGTCGCGCTTTGGCACGACGGCTGCATGCTGCTGGTGTTCAACCGACAGCGCGCGTGCTGGGAACTGCCAGGCGGGATGATCGACCCTGACGAAACGCCTCGGCAGGCAGCCATACGCGAACTGCACGAGGAATCTGGCTGCAAGGTTGATGATCTGACCTTCGCTGGCTTCGCGCGGTTCGCGCTTGGCCCCGAGCAACGCGCCGAGTACGCGGCGATCTACGCCGGGCGAGCGACACCGGGCAACGCCTTCGCCCCGAACGACGAGATCACCGCGATCACTTGGTGGGATGGTGCCTCACCGCTCGCCGGCCGGGTTCAACCACTCGACGTCTGCCTGGGACGACGGCGGCGGCGCCGCCGCGTTCGATGAGGGTGTGACTGGTGATCAACGGCAGTCTCTGACGCGATCGCACGCGCCTGTACCGATCCTCAAAGCACCCTGAGAGCACGCGCGATCCGTCGCTGTTCGCTCTCGTAGGCCACTGCCATCCGGTCGGCCTGACTTTTCGGGATGCCGAGCTCGGCGGCGGCCTGCCGCCAGCCCGACGTGGCGGTCTCTACCTCTCTGACGAGGTCGCGGGCCCTTGGCGGCGACAGGCGGAAGTAGTTGCCTACCGACAGCGCGACGTCGAGGCTTGCGTCGGTGTTGTCGAGATCGACGGCCGTGCTCAGCCGGGCCGGGTTGTCCGGATTGGGGTTGAGGTCATAGGCAGGAGAGAGCGCCCAGCCGTCTCGCTCGCGTAGAAACGCGTGATTGCGCAGGTGGTCGTCGGTGTTCCCGGTCAGGATGGAGAACAGGATCCGCCGGTAGAGCTCACGCAGGTCGGCGTCAGCTCTCGGCGAGTAACGTTCGATCACCTCGGCGATCTCGAGGTAGCTGCGGAGGTCCCCGTCGGAGGCCTCGAGCATTGTCAGGGCGCTTGCAAACCCCAGACGCCGCGCCCCGATGCGGTCGAAGCGACTCAGGAGTAGTACGTGCCGGCCGGCAACGGTCAGTAGTTCCGACTCCGCCACGGTAAGCCCCGCTCTCCGAGCGAGTCTCAGTTGTACCTCCTCCCAACCGGCCACGTCCCATTCATCACTGTCCGAACGCGGGAACTTGGCGATCGAGAGCCGCCCGGACACGTCCCGTACCGCTGCCTTGGGGCGCGCGCCACCGAGCGAGCTACCTGCGTCGATGAGGTCCGCGAGGTCGCGGTCGAAGTCGCCGTCCGCGCGGACGCGGTCGGCTGCTCGCATGAGCCGGGCCAGGTCGATCAGCCGTGGGACCGCGTGCCGGTGCGTCGAATAGTAGGTGGCGGTTGCCGGCTTGCGGAACCTGACACATCCCTGGCGGGTGTCGTCGCGGACACCGAGAAGGAAGTCGGCCTTGCCGAGAGTGCGAGGTGTCGTCTTGGCGGCACGGGCGCGCTCGCGCTCCTCGCGCCTCATGAGGTTCTCACCCCATCGGTCGGGGGCGCTGTCGGCGAACGCGTTGAAGATGGCTGACCGCGGCGGCGTGTGGAAGACGCCGGCGGCCCTGGCCAGTGCCGGGTCGAGGTCGTATCCGGCAGGGTTGGTCAAGTAGGCGTCGGTGTAGCGGAACGTGGCGCTCTGTCCGCCGCGGTCGTGAAGCCACAACGTTCCGGCGGCGGTCTCCTGCCCGTCGATCTCGACGGTGACCTCGACAGGATTCCGTTCGACCATCAGCGCCGTACTCGCTTGGGGAGGATCTCGTCCATGCGTAGCCGGCCGACGTCGGTCTCGTACGGGTCGGTGGCCCTGACGACGGCGTCCATGATCCCGACGGTGCGTAGCACCCTGAACAGGTTCTCGGTGCTCGCGGTGCCCTTACCCTGCTCGATGGCGCGCAGCGTGTCCCGCGAGATCCCGGCTCGCTGGGCGACCTGGGCCGCGGTCAGCCGGTTCAGCTTCCGCCAGGTCGACACATGCTCGCCAAGTAGACGCAGCGACCGCGCCACCGACAACGGCGTGGCATGCGAGGCCCTGTCGCCGACCATAGCCAGCATCATACTGGTCTACGGTGGTTAAGTTCGCCGTTAAGTGCGGCTGCCTCCGTGCGGTGGCTGACCAGATGGGGCAGGCCGAGGCGAAGGCGGTCAAGACGGGTGGATCGCGTGCCCGACCGGGCCGTCTGAACCAGTGGCGGTCTCCAGCTCCGTGCCGCGGCCACCGAGCAACTGCTCGCCGCTGTAGCCACCGGTCAGGCAGCGCGTCACGATCATGGCGATCAGGTCGATGTTCAGGGCACCCGGCCGGTCGTGCTCGCGGAGCAGCTCGCGGCGATCATGTCTTGCTGCACCACTGCCACACCGCGGCCGACCGCCTGTCGGATTGCGAGCGGGGTCGTTGTCTTGCCGCTGCAGGACGGACCGCGCAGCACGACGAGCGAGGGCGGCCGGTCCGGATCCGGGGATGTTGACACAGCCGGCAGATCAGATCGGCCAGGTCGCGGAGGACGCGGCACAGGATGGAGACCGGAGGGTGGCTGGGTGATTGACGGCGGCTTGGCCTGGCGATTTCAGGCGCGTAGGTGGGATAGGGCGGCCGTGTGTGCGGCGGGGTCGGCGATGGGTGGCGGGCCCCAGCCGAGCGGGTAGAGCGCCGTGCGTACGGCGAGGTCCGGATCCGGGTACAGCGCGCCGCGTAGCGCGGTGGCGAACCAGCCGAGCAGGTTGCCCCGACGGCGTTCGGCCTCGGTCATCCGGTAACTGGCGGTGGAATCGTTGCGTGACCAGCCCGCCATCGCGGACAACCGCAGCCAGCCGCGCACTTCACGGCCAAGCGGCGATTCCATGGACACTCCGGGGAAGCGGTCCTCCAGCGCGGGTGAGCGCGTCGGCGAGGCCCGGTGCGTCGGCGACGCCGAGAAGGCCAGCGATGCGGCGCACCTCCGCGACCGCGGCGGCGCGCTTCGCCGGCCATGTTCGGATAGCCGGCGTCGAAGGACATCTGTCGCTCGTACATGTCGCGCGGGGCGAGCTCGGTGAACGTTTCCGGATAGGCGCCCATCCGCCGGAGGGCCTCGGCCGGGTCGACTCCGCGGATGAACGTCAGGCAGAAGACCTCGCCGAGCGTGTCGCAGAGCCGTCTGGCCTGCGCCAGTCCTTTTGTCACTCTCACACGCTATCCCGCGGTTCTGACGGCTCGTCTGGCCCGCCCTTCGGATTTGGCTGCGCAGGTCCTGTAGCCCGACCTAAACCGGTGATCAACACGGTGAGGGGCCTTCAGTATATGGATGGTGCTGCGATCCTGGTCTGGTGGAGTTTCCGTGGTCGCTGGTGATGTCTTTGGCCTGGGAGGCGTATCGGGCTGGGAGCCTGCCGATCGGCGCGGTCGTCCTCGACGGTTCCGGCCTGCCGGTCGGGCAGGGCCGTAGTACTCGCCATGAGGACATCGCGGTGCCCGGCCAGCTTTCCAACACGCGGATCGCGCACGCCGAGGTCAACGCGCTCGCGCGGCTTCCGTGCCGTGGCTCGTTCCAGGACCACGTTCTCTACACGAATGTGGAGCCCTGCTGCCTGTGCATGGGTGCTGCTCTCCAGACCGGTGTCGGCGCCCTGCACTACGCCTGGCGGGATCACTATGGCGGGGCGGCGACCTCCATGGTGGTGCGCAATCCCCAGATCAGCCGCCGCGGCTTCACCGTCGTCGGACCGGCCGACGACGTGGTGGAGGCGGTGACCGGACTCCTCATCACCTGCCACTACTTCTACCGCCGCCCCGGACGGGGCGCGGCGAGCGTCGCCTGGCGCGAGGAGAGACCCGACCTCGTCACGCTCGCCGCGCAGCCGGCCGTGGCCTCCGCGATCTCGCGGGCCGTCGCGCGCGACACGAGCATCGACACGCTGATCGACGAACTGCATGTCGCCGTTCACTCACATCCCGACCCGCCGCCGTGGGTGGGCTCGTAGATCTGGTTGGCCGGACCACACCATGGCCTTGGTTGGCCTGACGGTGCGGGTCCCTACGATCAGCCACATGTCACCGGTCTCCCGTGGGCGAAAGCCGAAGAAGTCCAAGAACCGGCCGTCCGGTCGGTCGGGTGCTGGCTCGCCGCGTGCGGGCAGGGCGCAGGCCGGCTCGGCGGCAGAGGTCTCGCCGGTGGACCTGTTCGTGGGTTCTCGGGAGAGGCCGGCCTGGTTCGATCCGACGATCGCGGCTGTCCTCGACGGCTCTGGCGCGGTTCTGGCCGCCGATGGGCCCCGTGTGCTGGAGGAGGCGACCGTCGAGCTGGTCGGTGGGCAGATCCGCCACGCCGTGCGCGACGTTCGCCGGGGGTTGTGGGTCGACTGGTGGTTCGCGCAGCTCACCGAGGCGACCGCGGCCCGGATTCATGACGAACTCGACCGCGGTGGCACTGGTTGGGAGGGGCCGTGGCGGCTGCTGCACGGCCTGAGCGCGATCGGCTCGCCCGCGCTCGCCTCCGGCGCGACCACCGCGGCCCGACGCCTCGCCGCCAAGGTCGCCCGTGCTGGCGGGCCGGGCGAGGCGCGCTGGCTGCCGGCGATGCGCCGTCTGTCCTCCACCGGGGAGGTCTGGCACCTGTGTGATGCCTACGGCAGCCGGATCGGGGTGATCGCGGGCTTCACCTACCCGGGCGGGGTCGACCCGTCGGTGTTCCTGTTCGACGTCGATGCCTGCGGCATGGTGACCGTCGTCAACGCTGGCGTGTACGACGACGTCGCCCAGGCCGTCGCAGCGTGGCGAGCCTTCGCCGGCGAGTCCGCGAGCGACGCCGAGCCCGCCGCGGCGCAGCGCGCCGACGAACTGGTCTGCCTGGCGTACGCCGACCATGGGGGCGAGATCTTCCAGGGCGACGAGTCGGACTCGGCGCTGGACAACTGGTTCCGGACCAGCCGCCGCCTGCATGAGCTCGCCGACGCGCTACGCCGCCGCGGCACCCCGCTGCCCCGCGCGACCAACCTTCACCGCGACCTCGACGCAGGCCCGCTCGTCGACGCGTTCGCCACCTGGTACAGCGACCGGCACGGCAACCCGCCTGCCCCCGAGCCCCTTGACGCCCTTGCCTACGAGTGGATCGAAGGACGGCTTCCGGGCACCTGGCACGCGGCCTCACCCCACCGGGTCCGCCACATCCGAGGCCTGATCAGCGACTGGGTCGACGACCCCGTCACCAAGGAGGCCAGCGCCCTGCTACCCGACTGGATCCGCTGGCACGCCGAACAGACAGACCTCCCCGAACATCTTCTCGCAGCGTCGCTCGCCGCCGTCGCGGACAACCTCGACCGGCCCGACCTCGGAGCCCCCTGCATGACCTGACTCCTCGCAGGTAGCCCCTCGGAACATCGCTCTAAAGCGGCGCGGCGGATAGCGGACGGCCATTCGCCATGTCGAAGAAGGACTTCGTCGCCGAGGCGACGCGGGCCTACCTCGACCTGCGCCGCGAGGAAGTCCGCAGCGGGATGGTCGAGTCGATGCGCGTCCTCGACGGCTCGCTCAGCGCAAGCGTCGCCGCCCTGACCAGGATGACGCCCGAGCGGATCGCGGAACTTGGCGGCGCCGGCGACTGGGACGAGTGATCATGCCCAAGGCTGCCGCGAAGCTCCTCGACGACCAGGACTGACAACCCGGAGTCCTCGGGAGAACACCGCTCGGAGCCGGAGGTCGGCGGCGCGCCGCCCTCGGATCCGAACGGCCGCTACTACAACCTCCGCGGCCGACCCCGCGGGTGGCTCGGTGGCCGGGACGACGCGTGACGGCTCCGGCAAGTGCGTCCGATCGCCGTCGGCGCCGGGCCGACGAGGTGCCCGCGGTGGTCTTCGAAGCCGCGCACCGCGCCGGCCTTGAGAACGGCTCCCGCCGGGGCGACACAACGCCGCGCTTTCGGGGCCACGCGCCCGGCCGACCAGCGTTGCCGCACCGACAGGGAGTCGCTGACCTACGGCTCTGTTCCATTCTCAGTGGTGACGCTGGGCTGGCTGAAGAGGATGCGGTGACCTAGGGGCTGTTCGGCCGCGCGCGGAGAACACGGGCACGCGCGCGGACACTCTTTTACGTCCGTGGTGAGAGCAGCGGTTCGAGTGCCACCATCAGGTCGTCGTCGGATATGAGGCCGGGCGCGGCTCGGCGCAGGGAGAACACGCCGAGGTAGGTGGTGTAGGCGAGCAGTGCCTGGCGCTGGGCGTCCGCCGGGGACAGTCCGAGGCCGCTGTAGGCGCGTTCCAGGTAGGCCAGGCGCCGTCGGGTCACCCGGTCGAGCACGGGCGCGACGAGGGGCGACTCCGCGTCCGCCAGCACGGCGGCGTCGACCGCGTTGATGTGAGCACTGCCGAAGGCCCGGTGAAACAGCTCCCTGAGCTGGACCGCTGGATGGCTATGCGCCTCCAGATCGGCAATCACGTCGGCGGTGTTCCGCCGTTCCCACTCCTCGAGTGCGGCGACGACCAGCGCGTCTCGGTTGGTGAAGTGCCAGTAGAAGCTTCCCTTGGTGGCCTTCAGGCGCGTGGCGATGGATTCGACGGCCACGGCTGCGACGCCTCCCCGCGCGAGGGCGTCGAGCGCGGCATCGATCCACATTGCGCGAGTTAGACCGCTACTACTGTTCCCAGCCACCTCCATACGGTACCGTACGGAGCAGTGGCCATACGGTACCGTATGGCGCTCCCGGATCGGGAGGTGTGTGATGATCGTCAATGTTCATGCGCGAACCCTGCAAGCCGACCTCGACGCCGCGGGCGCTTTGCTGGACGGCCTGTCGAGCGACGACGACCGGCTCTGGCCGAGCGACCGCTGGCCCGCGCAACGCCTGGACCGGCCACTGGGTCAGGGGGCGACCGGCGGGCACGGCCCGATCCGGTACACGGTCGAGGCATACCAGCCAGGACGCGCCGTCACGTTTCGCTTCGACCCGAGTGTGGGGCTGCGCGGCACCCACGCCTTCGAGGTCTCGGCGACCGGACCGGGCACGGTGGAGTTCCGCCACGAACTGACCGGCCGTCCGACCGGGGCGATGCGGCTGGGATGGCCCTTGGTCTGGTCGCATCTGCATGACGCTCTGGTGGAAGACGCCCTCGACAACGCCGAGCGCATCCTGACCGGAGCGGTCGCCCGGCCCGCGACATATTCACGTCGAGTCCGGCTACTGCGGGCCCAGATGCGCAGGACCGGGCGACGCAGGACGCGAACCGTGCCCCAGGCGCCAAGTGCCACCTTGAGCGGCCAGCATCGCTGAACTCTCGGTTTCGGAGGGAGTGTCTGACCTGCGGCTCTGTCCTCAATGATCGCTTGGCCGGGCTTTTTCGGGCGGCGGAGACCCGGCTGGTGACCTCTCTTCCCACGGAACGGCACGCGCGCAGGGTCCACTTCGACACCGCGTACGCGGCCGCGCTCGCCTGGATCCGCGAGGCGGTCGGGAGCTACCCGACCCCGCTGGCCATCGCCGTCGAACTCGAGAAGGTCGCGGCCGCCCTACGTTCCCCAGGCGACGAGCGCGACCCGGTACTCGTCCTTGGCCAGGCCGCCCTCGATTCGCTCACGGCCTACCGCATTGCGGCCCGGTGGGCGGGGCAGTCACGGACGTCGCCTCCCTCGCCCGGCACGGTCAGTTAGGCTGCCTGACAACCATCGTCGCGAGGCGCTAGGCCGGCGCTTCACGCACGACGAAGCCTCCCTGCACCGCCTCGGCGATGCAGGTACGGCGCGGTTCGCCGAGCACCCGCGGCAGCATCGCGCCTGCGCGGCCGCGCGAAATGCGCAGCGTGCGCGCGACGTCGGTCGGGTCCACCGAACGGGCTGCGCGCGCGGCGCCGGCGTAGAGCCGCACGACGTCGTATACCGACTTCGCCGTGCTCGACAGCGGGGGTGAGAACAGACCGAACCGTTGCCGCCATCGCCGTTGCAGGCGCTGGTTGTCGACGTCGTCGAGCGCTGTGAAGTGGTCGAGGACCGACCAGATGCCCGTCGCGGCATCGTCGCCGATGTGCTCGCGGCAGACGTCGTCGACGAGCATGGCGATCGTCCGCACCCGAGCGCGCAGCCCGGCGGCGAAGGATGCCCGCTCGAACGCGACGGCGTCGGTGCCGACCAGTGCCGAGATGAGATGGTCGGCGCCGGTGGCCTGGATGGCCGTCAGTACAGCGGTGAAGTCCTGGCAACCGAAGGGTAGATAGCGCTCGCCGAGCAGGACGCCACCGGCGTCGTCGATGACCCGCCGTGCCGCCCGGGCGACGCTGCGCGGCCACGAGTAGTCGTTGCCGACGATGAACCAGCCTCGGCCACCGGTCTCGGCCATCAGCAGCGGAACGGAGTGCTCGAGCTGGTCGGCGGGGCGCTCGCCGAGGTAAAAGATCCGGTCGCCGGCCGGCCCGCCCTCGCTGGCTGGCGCGTGCAGCAGGAGCGTTCCGCGGGCCTCGGCCAGCGGCCGGACCGCCGCCATCGACTCCGACGTCGTCATGGCGATCACCACGTCGCAGCCTACGAGATCGACGAGGCGGATGAACTCGCGCCTCGCGGTGGCTCTGTTGGTGCCGTCGTCGCCGACGTACAGCCGCAACGGCACGCCGCGGATGCCGCCGTCGGCGTTGAGTTCGTCGACCGCGAGCTCGCCGGCGTTGTGCGCCGCGCGCCCGAACACGCCCGCGGCGCCCGACAGTGGGAGCAGCACGCCGACGCGGACCGCGCGGCCGAATTCGGCCGGTTCCGGTACCTCCAGGCCACTCGCCCGCATCAGCCAAGGCACGCAGTCGTCGGCGAGGACGGCGCGCAGCCGGACCCGGGTGCCGGCACCGTCGGGATCGAAAGTGAGGACCACCCGGCTCCGCCAGGGCGACTCCTGGTGCAGGACGAGCCGGCGCCCGGAGTCGACCTCGACGATGCGCCCGGTTGACTGGATCGGTGCCTGGCTGGCCGGACCGGGCATCGAGAACCGGACCACGGCGCCGGGCGCCACCACGTCGCAGGACAGGCCGAACAGCCATCCGCCGCCCGAGGCATGGCCGAAACGCTCGAACGCTGACGCGAGCGGTTCCGCAACGGATCGCTCCGCGGTCAGGACGAGATCGCCCATCGGGAAAGCACCTGCCTCTAGCCTTCGTCTTGGCGGGGATTCTGCAGGTCTTCGAGCGACTGCCGGTAGACCTCGGACAGGAATTTCACTACCTCGTCGGCGCGGTTCGGGCCAAGCGAATAGACGCGGTACTTTCCGCTTCGCTTCTCTTCGACCAACCGGGCGTGGCGTAGCACGCGCAGGTGGGCCGAGACGCCCGCCCGCGTGATGTCCGGAAACTCCTCGGCGAGCGCGCCGACCGTCAGGGAATCACGTTTGCGCAGGATGCGCAGGATCGCACGGCGTGTCGGATCCGCCAGCGCGGCAAAGGCGTACTCGGGCTCCGCCATGGTCATCGTCACCCCGCAATCAGGTAAATAGTCGTTTGCACGTTACCGCATTGGGGCCACGCCTGTCGCCTCGCCACCGCTGCCGGCCTGGATCGTTCACGGGGTTGGCGGGGCGCCCCCGTGTGATCGGCGACCGGCGTTTTTGATCTAGGTTCCTGTCTGTAGGCGGGGGTGGGGTGCGACGGTCGCGTCGCCGCGCCGGGTCCACGGCCCGGAGAGGTGTTTCGTGGTCGCGGGGGCAGGGCGACGGGTGGTTCAGGTCTTCGTGGGCAGTGCCTTGACGCGTGTCCAGCTGCCGAGGACGGCGTCGAGCCAGGGCCAGTCCGCGCGCAGGTGCAGCCAGCGTTTCCGCTGGCCGTGGGTGAGCCGGGCGGGCACCGCCCTGCAGCAGCGCGAGCTCCAGGCAGTCCCCGACGGTGATGTCGCCGATCAGCCGTCGGGGTCGACGCCACCGGGCCCGTCACCGGAGCCAGGTGCCGCAGGCCCTGGAAGTCGCTGATCGCCTCCCCGCCGAGCGGCAGCGTCAGCCCGAGGTCGACCGCCAGCTGGCCGCGGTCGTAGAGCGGGATGAACCCGCGCCGCGCCCACGCCGCGGACAGCGCGGCCCGCAGATCAAGAAAACGTGCTAACGTGCGTTTACCTGTTTTCCGATGGAGAGGTGCCATGACGTCTGAAGTCTTGCGGCGGGGGGTCCTGGCGGCGGCAGCCGGGGCGTTGGCGCTGGTGGTCGGAGCGTGCTCCAGCGATGGCGGCACCGGCGCCGCGGATGCCGCCGCTCCAGCAGGCGGGTCCGGTGAGATCACGGTTGGTCTGTTGACGACGATGACCGGACCGGCGGGACTGTTCGGCCCGCCGACGAAGAACGTCGCCGAGCTCGCGATCGATGAGATCAACGCGGCGGGCGGGGTGGGCGGGCGGAAGGTGCGTCTGGTTGTTGGCGACGACGCCGGCAACCCCGACACCGGCAAGCAGGTGATGCGCCGGCTGGTGCAGAGCGACGGCGCATCGGTGGTGGTCGGGATGCACAACTCGGCAACCCGGGAGGCGGCGCTGCCGGTCGCGGTGCAGGCCAAGACGCTGTATCTGTACACCCCGGTGTTCGAGGGCGGTGCCTGCAATGCGGTGATGTTCGCCAATGGTGAGGTGCCCAGCCAGCAGCTCGCCAAGACGATCCCGTGGGTGATGCAGCAGACCGGTAAGAAGCGCTGGTACCTGCTGGGCAACGACTACGTTTGGCCACGCAAGAGCTTCGAGGCGGCCAAGCGCTACATCACCGCCGCCGGTGGCGAGGTGGTTGGCGAGGACTACACCCCGCTGGGGACCACCGACTTCCAGTCGGTCATCCAGAAGGTGCAGAAGGCTGGCCCGGACCTGCTGCTGCCGGCCCTGGTCGGCGGCGACGGGATCACGTTCGAGAAGCAGGCCTACGACGCCGGGCTAGGCAACGACGAGGTCCAGCGGCTGAGCGTGCTGTACGAGGACAACACCCGCGCCGCCATGGGTGCCCGGGTGGCGGCCGGCATGTATACCTCGCTCGGCTACTTCCAGGAGGTCGACAACCCGACCAACACCGCCTTCCTGGCCGCGTACCGGCAGAAGTTCGGTGCCGACGCCTCGCCGGTGACGTCGCTGTCGGAGCAGACATACGTCGCCATCAAGGCCTGGGCGCAGGCCGCGAATGCCGCCGGTGGCACCGACGTCGCCAAGGTCACGGAGAAGCTGAAGGGCATGAGCCTTGACGCTCCCGCCGGAAAGGTCACCTTCGGCGTCAACCGGTATGCCACTCAGCCCATCTACATCGCGCAGACCCAGTCCGACGGCACGACAAAAATCGTCCAGACCTACGAGGGTGTCACGCCCGAGGAACCCTGCGACGCCTGACCGGGATTCGGGACTCAACTGTGGACAATCTAGTCGTCCAGTCGCTGGGGGTGCTCGGGTCAGCGGCGCTGCTGGCACTCATCACCGTCGGTCTGGCTGTCTCGTTCGGGTTGATGCGCATCGTCAACCTGGCGCATGGCGAGTTCATCATGCTCGGCGCGTACGCCGCGATGGTGACGGCCGACCACGAGCTGCCCTGGCTCGCCGGGCTCGCCGCGGCTACCGCGGTGGGCCTGGCGGTCGGATCGCTGACCGAGGTCGCTCTGATACGGCGGCTTTACCGCTCGCCGGAGCTGTCGATCCTCGGCACGTTCGGGCTGTCCATTGTGGTACGTCAGCTCGTCGAGCTGGCCTTCGGAAAGCAGTACCGGAATGTCGCCAACCCGATGCCGGGAGCGGTCGAGCTGCTCGGGGTGTCGTTCCCGGCGTACCGGTTACTGCTCATCGCGATCGCGGTGGGTGTGCTCGCGCTGGTCCTGGCGGCGTTGCGCCTGACTCCGCTGGGGCTGCGCGTGCGCGCCGTCGCAGCCGACGCCGACCTGGCCGAGACGCTCGGGGTGCGGTCCCAGCGGCTCAACCTCGCAGTCTTCGCCGGCAGCGCGGCGCTCGCCGGCCTCGCCGGAGCGCTCGTCGCGCCGCTGGTCAACGTGCAGCCGGACATGGGCGTCGACTACCTGTTCGGCGCGTTCCTCGGCGTGATCGTCGCCGGCTCACGGCTCGGCGCGGTCGTCGTCGCCTGCCTGGCGATCGCGACGGTGCAGAACATCATGACCTTCTTCACCGATCCCATGCTGGGCCGGCTGTCGGCATTGGCGCTCGCCTTCGTCGTGCTGCAGGCCCGCCGGCGAGCCGCGTTCGGGGAGGCAACGGCATGACCGACTGCACCATGACCGACTGCACCGAGCGGCACCCAGCCGGACCGGATAACGGCCTCGCGGGCGAGGGCCAGAAGGGCATGCCAAAGGAGGGCACAGCATGACGGCCAGAGCCATCCGCCGCGGCGCCGCCCTCGTCGGGCTGCCGATCCTGGCGTTGCTGTCGGGCGACTACTACGGTGGCCAGCTTGCCCAGTTCCTCGTCCTGGGGGCGGCCACCGCCGCGCTGGCCCTGGCCTGGGGCACCTCGGGCATCCTCAACCTCGGCCATAGCGTGACGTTCGGCGCCGGCGCGTACGCCGGTGCCTGGTTCGGTCTGCACGTCGGCGCTGCCGGCTCGCTGGCTGGCCTGGTCGCGGGCGCCGCCGTCGGTGGACTGCTGGCCTTCCTCGTGGCCTGGCTGCCGTTCCGCCGTGGTCTGCCCCCGATGACGTTCGCGCTCGCCACCTTCGTCTTCGCGCTCGGCGCCGAACAGGTGGCCAACGGCTGGACGTCGGTGACCGGCGGCTTCAACGGCCTCACCGACGTGCCGCGCCTACACCTGGGCGCCGCCGCGCTCAGCCCGGCCGGACAGCGGGCCTTCACCGTCTTCGTCGCGGTGGCCGCGATCGTCGCGCTGTCGCACCTGGCCTCGCTGCCGCTCGGTGCGGCGCTGGCCGCCACGCGCGACCACCAGCGGCGTACGGCCAGCCTGGGCTACCACGTGGTGAACCTCAAGACCGGTGTCTTCGCCTGCACCGGCGCACTCGCCGGGTTCCTCGGTGCCATCTTCGTGCTGCAGGTCGGCTTCGTCTCCCCGGGCCTGGTCGGTGTCGCGATGGCTACCAGCTTCGTGGTCTGGGCCCTGCTCGGCTCCAAGGGCACGATCGTAGGGCCGGCCGTGGCGACCATCGGCTACAACATCGGCGCGAGCGAGCTGGCCGACCGGGCTCTCGACTACTGGTTGCTGGGGACCGGGCTGGTGGTCGTCGGCGCGGTGCTGTTCCTGCCCGAAGGGCTGGCCCTGTGGGTACGGCGATGGCTACCCACCCGGCGGCCGCCGCGGCAGGTCCGGCTCGGTCGGGCGGACGAGCGCGAGGCCGGCCTGCCGGGCGCGAACCCCGCCGGCGACGGCGCCGTTGCGCTCGACGCCGCCGGCGTGGTGTGCCGGTTCGGCGCGTTCACCGCCGTCGACGGAGTCAGCCTCACCCTGCGACCGGGCGAGGTGCACTGCCTGATCGGGCCGAACGGGGCCGGCAAGTCCACATTGCTCAATGTGCTGTCGGGCGTGACACCGGCGAACGGCGGCAGGTGGCGCGTCGGCAAGCGCGACCTCACCGGCGCGCCCGCCTGGGAGCTGGCCCGGGCCGGCGCCGCCCGCAAGTTCCAGACCCCGAGCCTGGCCACCTCGCTCACGGTCGGCGAGAACCTCGCGCTGGCCCGGTGGGGCCCCACGCACCGGTGGCTCGCGCTGCTGCGCCAACCGTGGTCGGCCACGGTGTCGCCGGCCGCGTGGACTGTGCTCGCCACGGCCGACCTCATCGGCCAGCGCGACACGGTGGCCGGAGACCTCTCCCACGGGCAACGACAGCTCGTGGAGCTGGCCATGGCGCTGGCCCCGGGACCCGCCGTGCTCCTGCTCGACGAGCCGACGGCGGGCATGACCCGCGCGGAGACCGCCGCCGTCGGAGAGCTGCTCACCGAGCTCGCCCACCGGCAGCGCATCGCCATCCTCGTGGTGGAGCACGACACCGCGTTCATCCGTGGCGTCGCCGACCGCGTCACGGTGATGGCCGGCGGTGCCGTTCTGGTCACCGGCACCCCCGCCGAGGTCGATGCCGATCCGCGAGTACGCGCCGTTTACGTCGGGCGCGCGTCGTGAGTGCCCGGGCAGCGGGCGGGCTCGCCGTGCGCGGGCTGCGTGCGGCGTACGCCCAGGCGCCGGTGCTGTTCGGTGTCGACCTCCAGGTAGCGCCCAGCGAGGTGGTAGCGCTGCTCGGGCGCAACGGCGCCGGGAAGACGACCCTGGTCAACACGATTGCCGGCACCCTGGCCGCCGCGGGCGGAACCGTCGCTCTCGACGGCGCTGACGTGACGCACTGGCCACCGTCACGGCGGCACCGGCACGGCCTACGCGTCGTCCGGCAGGACCGGCCGGTGTTCGCCGACATCAGCGTCCGGGACAACCTGCGCCTCGCCGGTGCGCAGCCGGCCGCCGCCGCGGCTCTGTTCGGTTTCCTCGCCGACCGCGGGCAGCAGCTGGCCGGCACGCTCTCCGGCGGTGAGCAGAAGATGCTCGCGATCGCCCGCGTCCTCATGGCGCCCGGCGCCGTGTGCCTCTTCGACGAGCCCACCGAGGGGCTCCAGCCGGCCAACGTCGACCGATTCACGGCCGGGGCCCGCGCGGCGGCCGCGGCGGGCCGCGCGGTGCTCGTCGTCGAGCAGCACCTGGAGGCGGCGCTGTCGGTCGCCGACCGCTGGTACCTGATGGAGCGGGGGGAGATCGTCGACGGCGGCCCGGTGACCGCCGACACCGCCGACCACGTCGCCGACCGCCTTGCACCGTAATCCTTCGGAGGGACCCATGCCACCCACACCCCTGACCATCGTCGCGGTCGCCGAGCGGCTGCGCGGCTGCGCCACGTCGGCTCGTGAGGTCGCCGGCGAACTGCTCGCCGGCATCGAGAGGCATTCGGAGCTATCGGCGTTCACGGCGGTCGCGGCGGACGTGTCCGGACCCGCCGCCGACGGCCGGCCGCTTGCCGGCGTGCCGTACGCGGTCAAGGACAACATCGACACAGTGGACCTGCCGACGACGGCGGCGACGCCCGCGCTGCGCGGTTCGGTGGCCGCCGCGAATGCGCCGGTGGTGGAGCGGTTGCGCTGCGCCGGCGCCGTCGTGGTCGGCAAGACCAACATGCACGAGCTGGCCCTGGGTACAACCAGCCACAACATGGCGTACGGAGCGGTACGCAACCCCCATGCCACCGACCGGACGGCCGGCGGATCCAGCGGTGGCAGTGCGGCAGCGGTCGCCGCCGGTTTGGTGCCCTTCGCGCTCGGCACCGACACCGGCGGCTCGGTGCGCATCCCGGCGTCGTACTGCGGCATCGTTGGGTTCCGGCCGAGCGCCGGGAGTTGGGGGAACGAGGGCACGGTGCCGGTGTCGCCCACTCGCGACACGATCGGGGTGCTGGCCCACACCGTGGCCGACGCGGCGTTGGTCGACTCGGCCGTCACCGGACGGGCCCGCGCGGCTGCCGTCAGCCTGGCCGGGCTGCGGCTGGGCGTGCCCCGCGACGGCTTCTACGCCGGTCTGCACCCCGACGTATCCGCCCGCACCGAGGCGGCGCTGGCGGTACTCAGCGACGCGGGCGTTGAGCTGGTGGAGCTGCGGGTTGCGGGCGCCCACGAGCTGGACGCGCTGTGTGGGTTGCCGATCGCGCTGTTCGAGATGGCCCGGGCGCTCCCGGCGTACGTGAAGGCGCTGCCGGCACCGTTCTGTGACCTCGGCCTGCCCGACATTGCCGCGCAGATCAGCTCGCCGGACGTCAAGCAGCTCGTCGACGGCATCCTGGATCGGCCGATACCCGAAGCGCACTACCACGAATGCCTGGCGACCCGAGAACGGCTACAGGCCGCGTACGCCGAGGCGTTCACCCGTCATCGGGTGGCCGCGCTGGTGTACCCGACTGTGCCGCTGGTCGCGCCGCCGCTCAACGACACCGAGACGACCACCCACAATGGACAAGAGGTCAACGTCTTCCTCACCTCGATCCAGAACACCGGTCCGGGGTCGGTCGCCGGCGTACCGTCGTTGAGCCTGCCCAACGGGTACACACCGGCCGGCCTGCCGGTGGGCCTGTCGCTGGAGGCAGCGTCCGGCGCCGACGGCACACTGCTGGCCGTCGCCCGTGCCCTCGAGGCCGCGATGCGGTGACCGTTTCGGCGCGAGCACCACGAAGATCGCTGTTTCGGGGCCGTGCGGAGCCGCATGGGTCATCGACGCCGCTCAACGTCCGTCAAGGCGTCGGTGCCGCGCCCCCGCGCTCCGACAGTGGTGCCCGAATCCGGCGGTCGGCCATTGCTCAGCGGGCGTTGTCGCTGTGGTCGATGCGCAGTGCACCGTCTTGACGACGGTGCGTCTTCGACGGATAGGGTGATTTGTGCCGGTCGTCGGCCACGAGGAGGGGGCGTCGTGACGGAGACGGACGACTCACAGATCAGCGACGTCCCAGGCTGGGACTGGACGAGTTCGACCGAGGACGCCGCCGTCCGGGTGGACCTGCAACCCGACCGGCCACACTCGGCCCGGATGTACGACTACTACCTCGGCGGCAAGGACAACTTCCCCGCCGACCGGGAGGCCGCGCAGCAGGCTCTGGCCGAGTTCCCGCACGGGCGGACGACCGCTGGGCAGAACCGGGCGTTCATGCACCGGGCGATCCGCTACCTTGCCGGCGAGGTGGGCATCCGCCAGTTCCTCGACATCGGCACCGGCATTCCCACCAGCCCCAACCTGCACGAGGTCGCCCAGCAGATCGCCCCGGACGCCCGGGTCGTGTATGCGGATAACGACCCGATCGTGCTCGTACACGCTCGCGCCCTGCTGACCGGCACTCCGACCGGCCGCACCGCCTATCTCGACGCGGACCTGCGTGACGTCGAGGCGATCCTGGCGTCGGCCGAGCTGCGCGAGACCATCGACCTGACCCAGCCGGTCGCGGTGTCGCTCGTCGCGATCCTGCACTTCTTCCCGGACGCCGACGACCCGTACGGCGTCGTGCAGCGGCTGCTCGACGCGTTGCCGTCTGGTAGCCATGTGGTGATCAGCCATGTCACCGGTGACTACGCGCCTGAGACGTGGACCCGGTTGATCGAGACCTACCGTGGCCGGGGAATCCCCGCGCAGGCCCGCAGCCACGGCGAGATCGCCCGGCTCTTCGAGGGTCTCGACCTGGTCGAGCCTGGGATACAGGTCGCGCACCGGTGGCGGCCCGACGCCGCCGTCCCGGCGGGTTTGACCGACGCCGAGGTCAGCGTCTACGGCGGCGTCGGCCGCAAGAAATGAAATAGCGCGCCACACAGAGCACACAGAGCACGGCGAGTGCGGCGGCCGGGCCCGGTCACCGCTCGCACGACTGAGCCGGGACCGTCGCGGATCTTGTGCTGCTTGCACGTTGAGTACGGAGATCCTCTTTTCGCTGGGCCGGTGGATCCGCCAGACCCCGACGGGCCGACTCGCGATCGACCGGGCCAAGGTCAAGGGCCCGCCCGGCCGTGACGACGGCGTCCGGTTGTGGGCGGCGTAGGCGTCCCTGGCGCGGACTGACGGCGCCAGGGACGCCATCAGCCGCTGGGTGCCGGGGCCGTGTGGGCGGCATGCGGGGCCACCAGTACGACGTACTCAGACCCTGTGACAGTGGGTACAGGCATCGCGTTGGCCGCGACCTTGACCCGCTCCGCGGTCACCCGCTGTCCGTTCGACACCGAGGCCGGACGCCCTCGCCGCCGTCCTCGTCGTAACCATTCGGATTCAGGTGCTGAAACTTCCAGGCATCGCGACACATGTCGGCGACGTTGCGGCGTGCCGACCAGCCGAGCAGCTTGAGGGCCAAGGCTGGGTCGGCAACCAGTTCCGCTACGTCCCCGGCGCGGCGGGCCACCAGGCGGCTAGGCAGCTCTCGGCCACACGCGGCGGAGAAGGCCGCCAGGAGATCCTTGACGGAGGTACCACGGCCGGTCCCCAGGTTGATCACCCGGTGCCCCGAAGCGTCACCGAGATGCTCAAGGGCCAGCCGGTGGCCCTCCGCGATGTCCATGACGTGGATGTAGTCGCGGATGCCGGTGCCATCCGGCGTCGGGTAGTCGCCACCGAAGATCGATAGCTCGGTCCGCCGCCCGACAGCCACCTGGGCAATGTAAGGCAACACGTTGTTGGGAATGCCGCGAGGATCCTCGCCCAGCAGGCCGGACGGGTGTGCGCCAGCGGGGTTGAAGTAGCGCAGCGACGTGACATGCCAGTCCTGGTAGCGGTCGCACAGGTCGGCGAGGATCTGTTCGCACATCAACTTGGTCCGGGTGTACGGGTTGGTCGGCCGCGCGGGGCTGTCCTCCCGGATGGGCACGACGTCCGCCTCGCCGTAAATGGAGCAGGAGGAGGAGAAAACCAGGCGGTTCATGCCGTGGTCAAGCATCGCGCCTACGAGCCCGAGAGTCGCGTTGACGTTCGTGTCATAGTAGTCGAGCGGTATGTTCACCGACTCGCCGACCGCCTTCTTCGCCGCGAAGTGAATCACAGCGTCGACTTCTTCCCCGTCGAGGACTCTGGACAGAGTGGGCCGGTCGCGCAGGTCGAGCTCGACGAACCGTAGGCGATGTCCGGCGAGCTCACGGATCCGTGCGACGACGCCGGGCGAGCTGTTCGCGAAGTTGTCGACACCGATGACGTCGTAGCCCGCGGTCAGCAGGTCGACACAGGTGTGCGAGCCTATGAAGCCGGAGGCTCCTGTGACAAGCACCGTCGTTGGACCGCCGGAGAGCACAGCGCTCACCATACTTGCACCATTTTCAGCAGGTCGACGATGTTATCGACGATATTTATACGGGCCCCCTGGATCAATGTCAACATCGTGACCATGGCGAATACACCCAGCACTGTCAACGGCACGATAATGAGCAGCGGCCTGGCCACCGTCGCGACAAGGTTACGCGCCGAGGCACTCGTGACCCGCCTGGTCTCCACAGCATGCATGAGGCAGACGCACAGTAGGACGAGCAGATAGTTGAGCCCCGAGAGAAGGCTCAGCCCGACATACCCGAGTGGGTGCCCGGCACGTGCGCCGTACAGCCCCGCCGAGAACGTGAACGCGGCGATGACGGCGTAGGGCATGACCAGGTAGGTCGGTAGCATCTCGACGCCGTGGTCACCCTTGGGAGTGATCTTGAAAGTTACCTGCCTCGGGCGGATCTTCTGTATCACGGCGGCGATGCATCCCCACCCGACGTAGGGCCATCGGGCCATCAGGAATAGCCACGTCTCCCAGGCGAGCAGCTTCGCGTCGGCGGGGCGGAGCAGCCCGCGGCGGCGCAGGTGGAGGTTTATGATAACGACGACCCCGGGCGCGGAGCACCACAGGAGGAGATAGCGAAGGTAGTCGATGTCCACCCAGGTCGCGCCGGTGATAGCCGCCACCGGAGGCAGCAGCGTGGCACCTGCCGTCGCCAGCGCGAGTAGCGGATAGTAGCTCAGCGCGATGAGGAACCGGATCCGCAGCACCAACGGAAGCTTAGGCACGTTGGACGGGAAGATGTCCATGAAGAGGACCATGAGGCTGCGTGACCATTGAAACTCCTGGGTCATGGCGGCGGTGAAGGTTGTTGGGCCGTCACCATGCGCCTCAGCGTCGAGGGCGAACGCGCCGCCCCAGCCCGCCGAGCACAGCAGGAACGTGGTGGAGAAATCCTCGGCGAGTTCCGGCCCGATTCCACCGATGTCGCGGATCGCAGCGGTACGCACCGCGTAGTGCGAGCCGATGCACGCCGGCGCGAGCCAGCTGCTGGCCCCGGCCTGCACCGGACCGTGCAGGTGAGACTCCCGGTACAGCCGGCCGCGGGCTGCCCAGGACTCGCGCGCGTTGGTGTCGCAGATGCTGGGTGCCGCCACGTACCCGATCGTCGGGTCGGCGAACGGCCGAACCATGTGCCGGAGATAGTCCCGCGCCGGGGCATGGTCGGCGTCGAGCTGCGAGACGACGTCATAGTAGTCGTAGCCCCAGTGGTCGTAGAAGAAGGAAAGATTCCCTTCCTTGCACTTCGTGCGGCGCGGCCATTCACCGCGATGATAGTCATCAAATCCTCGGCGGGTGGAGATCCCGACGCCATGGCGTTCGCACCAGGAGTATGTCTCATCGGTCGGGTCCTCGTCGCAGATCCATACGTCGTAAGCATGCGGATAGTCCTGGGCGAGCATGCCGCCCAGAGTCTTGCGTACCATCTCCCACGGCTCGGAAGGGGCCTTCGTGACGACGAAGGCGACCCGGAAATCGCGAATGGGCAGCCCGGGATTCACCCGCCGAAGCCGGAGCACCGTCAGCACGAAGTACGCGGGCAGGTAGCTGAGATAGGACAGAACCGCGGTGTTCAGTATGAATCCCGGGAGGGTGAGGACGTGTAGCGGGTTGAACCACCAGAGCCAGAAACCCGCCACCGCCACGAACCAGCACCCCGCGAGGAACAGCATTAGGAAGCTGTCGCGCCCGTGGGAGATCGGAACAAAGGTCTTGATCTTTCTTCGGCCGGCGTAGGGGACTCGGAGCTCGCTGTTCCGCCGAGACGGGTCGGCGAGCCCGGCCGGGAGCATCGAACGCTTCGCGCCTGGCGGTGGCTCCGGCACGGGGACACTCGGCAGGCCGTTCAGCGGGAGCGGCGGCTCTGCTGTGCGGGGTTCACCCTCCGCCCGTTCGTGATCGGTGGCGAGGTCCCGCCAGAGCCGGCCCCGCGGCTCAGGCCCTGGGGCGCTCGGCCCGGCGCCGTGCCGCCGTGGCCCAAGGCGAAGGGTTGTCTCGGCCGAGCCGAGGTCAGCCGGCTGGAACGGCAGCGCCGGGTTCCCGGGTGCCGGTGCCCGCGGGAGGCGTGCCTCCGGCGGGACGGGCGTGCTGGCGGCCCCGTCCTGCCTGGTGGTACCGCTCACAGGTCCGGCTGCCTGGCCCGCAGCTGGCCCCAGGCTTGTTGTCGCCGTCGACGACAGGCGCCCGAACGAGTCGGGCCTGGTCTGACGCTGGCTGGCCATCGTCGTGTCATCAGATGAATCGGCGGAATTGCTGGTCATGGTCACCGGCTCGTCCCACCGGCCACTTTCGTCGGCCGAGCAGGAGGCGACGCCGCTGGGCGTGGAAGCGCGACATCGCACCGATGCGCGGCGCCAAGGCGCGCTGGAACAGGAGAAAGGAGCACTGTCGCCCTCACCGTGTTCAGGCGGCCCATCGCGGCGCGACCTGTGCCGCGAACCAGCTGACGGTCCTCATTAGGCCGTCGTGGATATCCACCTTCGGCTCCCAGCCGAGCCTCTCCTTTGCCAGGGAGATGTCGGGCTGGCGCGCTGTCGGGTCGTCGACCGGACGGGCGACGAATGTAATCGGTGAGTCTGACCGACAGACGGTCCGAACGAGCTCCGCCGTGTCGAGGATGGACAGCTCCGTCGGGTTCCCGATGTTCACCGGGCCAGGCAGGTCCGACCAGAGCAGGCGCATGACGCCCTCGACGAGGTCGTCGACATAGCAGACCGAACGGGTCTGGGAACCGTCGCCCGAGACTGTGATCGGCTCGCCGCGCAGTGCCTGCGAGATGAACGTCGGAATGGCGCGACCATCGTCCGGGCGCATCCGAAGACCATAGGTGTTGAAGATCCGAGCGATGCCTGTGTTCACGTCGTGATGATGACGATAGGCCATCGTCACAGCCTCCGCGAACCGCTTCGCCTCGTCGTACATGCTGCGAGGACCGACGGGGTTCACGTTGCCCCAGTAGGTTTCCGGCTGTGGGTGGACCTTCGGGTCGCCGTAGGTCTCGGAGGTGGATGCGAGCACGAAGCGCGCGCCTTTCGCGCGAGCGAGCCCGAGCCCGTTCATGGTTCCGGTCGAGCCAACCTTGAGCGTCTCGATCGGCAGCCTACTGTAGTCGACGGGCGAGGCGGGGGAGGCGAAATGCAGCACCGCGGTAAGCGGGCCCTTGACGTGGGTGAAACGGGTCACGTCGTGGTGGATCAAATGGAAGGCCGGATGGCCGAAGAGATGCCTGACGTTCTCCGCCCGACCCGTGGCGAAGTTGTCGATGCAGAACACCTCCGCACCGTCATTTAGCAGCCGGTCGCAAAGATGACTTCCAAGAAAGCCTCCGCCACCGGTCACCGCGATACGCGTCATCCAACCCCCCGAAAGACTCCACCCGCCAGCGTCGGGTGGAATATGTGAAAAGAATCGCGACCCGCGGCCGGCGGACGATGGAGCCCGAAGGCCGATCATTCGCCTGGCATGTCGACCTGTGCCCCGTTGATCTCATCGATGCTCCCGGATGCCGGACCCGCAGGTCAAGAGCCAGGCGGTCTCCTGGCCGCTTGGCCGCCCGATGGGGCCTCTGATCCCGTCAGCAGTCGGACGACGGCGGGCTCGCGTGTTCCACAATGGGGCGGGCGTGGGGTGGCGCAGGGCCTTCGGGGCAGGGCGGGTGGCAGGCAGGGAGCCGGTAAAGTTGCTGATTGGCATCCAGTCTCGCGATCGTCGCGAGTGGTCTTTCGGGACGGCGCGCGTAGTGGCGTAGCGCCTGGGCGATGTTGGTCCCGCCGGTCAGGCGCAGGATGCTGACGTGCTGATGGCGAGGTCGCGGAGGCTGGCCATGACCTGGGGCCGTCGCCGGTGCGGGCCGGGTGGCGGTCCTCGTCAAAGGTGACGTCGCGGACCCAGGGCAACTGGCTCTTGATGGCCCGGTGGCCGCGGGCGAGGTCGGCGAGCAGGGCGAATACCTGGCGGAACGTCGACTCGTCCGGAACCTGGGCGATCCCCAGCGCCGAACCGACGGCCTCGCGGGCGTCCGAGGCCCACTCGCCGACCGCCGCGAACGACCGGAGCACCCGCCAGCGCCGCGCAGGTCGCCAGCGCGAGCAGGACCGGCAGCCGATGCCGTCTACCCGGCGCTTCCGCGGGTCCGTGACCTGCTCGAACACTGTCGGCAGACGCGCCGGTGCCACAGGCCGCGGTCGGTGCAGGTATGCACCAAATGGTTTGAGCGGCTCCCTCCGTGACGTAGGCACCCGGCCCGATTGGGCAATCACTACCCTTGAGTGGTGCCGTGCGTGCCCTGCGTGGCCTGTCCGGCCACCCTCCGAGGCTGCCTCGCAGGCCATGACGGCGCCGTGGGCCGAGGCCCGTTGCGCGCATCCGACGCCGCCGGCCGCCGGGTTCCCCGGCAGGCGCCGCCCGCCGTCGCCCCGCGGTAGCCAGCCGCAGCCAACGCACTCCGTAGACTCGGCGCCATGGGCCTGTCGATGCGACGTCGACTGTTACGCACTACTGTTATCGTCCTGGCTATCTGCATGACCGGATGCGGACTGTACGGTTCCGATAAGGTAACCGTTCCCAGTTCAAGCGCCGCTCCGGCCATCCGCGGCGCGGACATCTCCACCACGCTGCTGGACGAGGCGGCGGGGAACGTCCTGTCAGCCGACGGAAAAGAGCAGCCGATCGAACGCATCCTCGTCGGCGCGGGCGCGAACTATGTGCGGCTTCACCTCTGGATCGACCCGCCACCAGGATATTTCGACGAGGAAACAGCACTTACTCTCGCCCGGCGCGCGACCGCCGCCGGAATGAAGATCTTCCTAGATCTCCACTACTCGGATACCTGGGCCGATCCAACGCTCCAGCAGACCCCGCCCGTCTGGCGCGACCTCGATCTCAAAGAGCTTTCCGACCGGGTGTTCGACTACACGAGGAAGGTCGTCACGGATTTCGCTCGGCAGGGCACGCCGGCCGACATGATCCAAATTGGCAACGAGCTCTCCTCAGGCTTTCTGTGGCCATTGGGAAAACTCGACGCGACCGCGCCGGGGGGCGGCTGGCTGGGCTTCCTCACCCTGCTGCGCTCCGGGGTGGCCGGCGCCCAGGCAGGCAACCCGACCGGGCACCGGCTGTCGACCGCGATACACACCGCGCGCATCGGCGAGCCCGACGCAGCCCATGAGTTCTTCGACCAGATCTCCGCGGCCGGAATCCCGTTCGATGTCATCGCGCTGTCGTACTACCCATTTTGGGCCGGCTCGATGTCGCAGCTGCGGGACACGATGATCGACCTTTCGTCGAAATACCGCAAGGAGATCATGGTCACCGAGACCGCCTACCCGTGGACATTGCGCGGCGACCGGGCCAACCTCGCTCTCAAACATAGGAATCAGCTGCCCGACGCCGACAGGTTCCCCCCCTCCCCTACCGGACAGGCCGCGTACTTCGCCGCGTTGCGCGATCTGATCGCCCAGGTGCCTGAAGGCCGCGGCGTGGGTTTCTTCGCCTTCGAGCCAGGATGGCTGCCGGGCGTCGGTGCGCATCCTGGTCAGGACGCGGCCCCGTACACGAATCTGACCATGTTCGACTACGACGGCGAGGCGCTGCCCTCGATAAAGGTTGCATTTGCGCCTCCGACCAACTGACACCTGTGACGCAGGGGGAGTCGTTTGTCTTCGTGTCCACACCGGCGTGGACGAGGACCCTGGAGGGATCTGGCCCGACATCGTCGCGGTCCGGGCGCGTCCTCGACGTCGAAGAGCCGCGCGACGCTCTGGTGGCCGTCGCGGCGGCGCAGGTTTCCCAGCGACCACGACAACTCTGCCGGGTCTCGCGCATTGCCGGCAGCTCCTACGCCTGTCTCGCTGACCTTCCTGGCGAACCGGGCCGGCCGGCGGCGGCGCAGTCGTGCGGCACCGATCAGTGAGCCCACGTCAAGATTATTGTGGGCGTCAGGTGGGCGTGGAAGCCCCGGTACGACGCGGGACGGGTCGGCACCCGACGGCCCACGCCGAACGCGATCATGCTGGTAGGCAAGGATTTCTCGGCACCCGGCGACCCACCCCGGCAAACCGCGACATAGCCGCTGACCTGCGGTTTTCCGTCTTGAAAACCGCTATGGGGGCAACCTCATCGTGGGTTCGAATCACACGCCCTCCGCTCCTGACCTGCATGTCTGCGCCGGTTCCCGGATCGCCCGGGGCCGGCGCTCCGTCGTTTTGACCCCTGGCCCTTCGCCCTCGAGCGTCGGATCGCCGCGGGCTGCCTGTTCAGGGTGTTGGGGTGGTGGCGGTGGGGAACGCCAGAGGCGTGACTAGTACCACGTCGTCTGCGATGGGGGCAGGACCGGATGCGGTGAGACGGGCGGGGGAGGACCGGATCGCGCCGAGGGTGGACGAGGCGACCAGCGAGGCGGTCGGCAAGCTGAGCGAGGCGCTGGAGTGGGTCGAGCGGGCCCGAGGGGCGCTGTATGAGTTCCACCAGCTGTCCGGCCATGCCGACAAGACGCTGGGTGATGCGATCGACGCCCTGACCGCCGCTGGCCACCCTCGTGCCGCGGCCCAGCTTCGCCGGGAACTGCACGGCCGCAACGTGCTCGCCGGGCGCTGGACGTTCCAGATCGTCGAGGAGTACGACGAGCTCTACTACCGGCCTTTCGTGGATGCCGACGAGCGGATCCGGATTCGTTTCACCGGCGGCCGCCGGCACGTGCACGAGGCACGGATGAAGGCGGCCGAACGCGAAGACGCCGGCCGCGACCCCTGGGGCCTCGGCGCGTAGACCTTCCCCGTGGATCTGTCGGAGTTCTGTCGGAGTGAGGCCTTCCCGTGGATCTCGCTGGGGTAGCGGCCGACGGGTAGTCGGCGATCTGGTAGGTCTGTGTTCGGGGCCGAGGCGCTCCGCGCGCCTCGACCCCTATCTCGGCCCCGACCTCGAGCCGTCTCAGGCGTCCCGGCGCTTCGCGAGGCCCACCGCGAGGGCGAGCAGGACGGCGGCGACCACCGCGAAGTAGAGCAGTGATCCCCAGGCGCCGAACGGCATGTCGCTTGGAGTGGCGTTGTTGTTCTCGCCGACCTGCTGGCCGGCGTACAGGAAGTTGTTGCCGACCGTGAACGGCAGCCACTTCTGGATGGTTTCGCCAACCCGCGGGATGGCCGGGAGCAGGTTCTCCACGACCATCACCCAGATCAGCAGGGCCGTGATCGCGCCGGCGGAGTGCCGGATGAGCAGTCCGATGGAGATCGCGACGACCGTCGCGACCATGTACACCAGACCTACGCCGATCACGACCCGGTAGTCCTGTGCGTTGTCGAGCGCCAGCGGTGCCTCGGGCCGGATCGCCCTGGACAGCGCCCAGGCACCCACGCCGGCCGCCTCGCCGACGAGGCCCGCCAGCAGGGCGACGACGGCGGTCTTGGCCAGCAACGCGTCGACACGGTTGGGCACCGCGAGGAACGTCGCTCTGATCGTCCCGAACCGGTATTCCGTGGTGATCGCGAGGATCGCCATCACCATCATGATCAGGAATCCGAAGTTGTACGAGAACTGGGTCGTCGCCGGCGTCAGGTCCTGGAGATCCCTGGGACGGATCGTCCCGGCGAGAAGCGAGGCGAACCCGACGGTGATGAAGACCGCCGTGCCCATGCACCACCATGGCGACCTGGTCGAGAACAGTTTGATCCGTTCGACTTTGAGCAACGTGAGCGTGGTCATCGCGCGTCCGCCTTCCTCGCCGCCACCGGCGCCCCTGTCCGCTGGGAGGCCAGGGCCTCGCCCGGCTGGCCGGGCACCCCGACGGGCGCACCCGCCACGCCCGCCACGGGGGCGAGCGCGGGATCGCCCGTGCGGTACTCGACGTCGCCGCCGGTCATCTGGATGAACGCCTGCTCCAGCGAGCCGCGCTGGGCGGCGAGTTCGTGCAGCACCAGCCCGGCGCGGCCGGCAAGCTCGCCGACGTCGTCGGTGGTCGCGTCGTGCACGACGAGCGCGGCCGGGCCTTCGGTCGTCGCCGGAGCGTCGTCAGCCTTCAGCCCGCCGGAGGTGATCACCTCGCGCAGGCGGTCGAGCTCGGGGCCGCGCACCCTGACGCTTGAACCGGATGCGGCGTCGATGAACGCACTGGTGCTGGTCTGAGCGATCAGCCGGCCTCGTCCGATCACGACGAGGTCCTGGGCGGTCAGCGCCATCTCGGAAAGCAGGTGGCTGGAGACGAACACGGTGCGGCCCTCGTCGGCGAGCCGGTGCATGAACTGCCTGATCCAGAGGATTCCCTCCGGGTCGAGTCCGTTGACCGGCTCGTCGAACAGCAGAACGCCGGGGTCGCCGAGCAGCGCGCCGGCGATGCCGAGCCGCTGCGACATGCCGAGCGAGTAGCCGCCGGCCCGCCGGCCCGCGACGTCGGTCAGCCCGACCAGCGCCAAGACCTCGTCGACGCGCTTCTCTGGCAGTTTGTTGGAGACCGCGAGCCAACGAAGGTGCGCACGGGCCGAACGGTTCGGGTGGACCCACTTCGCGTCGAGCAGGGCGCCGACGTGGCGAAGCGGCTCCTTCAGGTCGGTGTAACGCTTCCCGTCGATGCGGACGCCTCCGGCTGTCGGGCGGTCCAGCCCGAGGATCATCCGCATGGTGGTCGACTTGCCGGCCCCGTTCGGCCCCAGGAAGCCGGTGACCCGGCCGGCCTGCACCGTGAACGTCAGGTCGTTGACGGCAAGCGTGCGACCGTAACGCTTGGTGAGCCCGTTCGCCTCGATCATCACTCTCCCTCCGTTGGTGTGACCTTGCGGTCAATGTCTATCAAAGTGATATCACTTTTCTTGTGTGCCGAGAATGGGGTGAACCGACGGGGGTAGTCGGCTAGCGGACAGCGGTTGGCGGTGGCGGGCCCGAAGCGGTCGGCGTGTCAGTGGCAGCAGGCCCGTCCGTCCGCGGAGTCGGCTGACCTCCGCGCTGGTCGGCTCGGCGAGACGCCTCCAGGAGCCGGGTCGGGCACGCCGGACCGTTGAACGACTCGCGACGGCCCACCTCTGAGACGGGATCACCTTCCGCTGACCCGGACGACGACGGTGGACGCCGCCGCGTCCGGCCAAGCACGCGCCGCGCCATCGACAGCCGACCGACAGGCCTTCGACCGGATCGCCCATCGCGCGGCGCCAGATCGCGGCGGCGCCGTCCCGGGAGCCCAGTCAGGTTCGATCGATTACGGTGGCCACAGTCAACCGGTCGGACAAGCGGCCCACCATGCGGCTAACCCTACGATCCGCGACCCAGCCGTCCCCCGGAGTAGGCCGGAGGTGCCGTACGTCTGCCGCGGCATTGGCGTCATCGCGGCACCAGTGCCCGACACGGCACCAGCCATGACATTGTCGGACGTCGCCGCCAAGATGGGGCCGACGTCCGGCTCGCGCCCTGGGGCCTCGTCACCTTGGCATGAAACGCATGGAACCATTCGGCCAGACAGATCGGTGGGGGAAGGTGCCATCCAGCAACGCTTTGCGTCCGGTCATCCGCCTCGAGCCCGCGCGCACGCCGGGCGCGGGCCCTCTGGCCACCGGCATGAACGTCCGGGGGATGCCCTCGAGCCGTCATCCGGGGCCCGCGCCAACGCCTGGCCCGCGGGACAGCGCCAGTCCGGGCGGATCGGTGGGGGAGGGCGTGACCGTCCGGGCGGCGTGCGACAGGATGGCCCGGTGCCTGCCCGCCGGTCCCCTTCGTCCGTCTCCCTGGCTTCCTCGCCACCGTTCGCGCGCCTGCCTGCCCAGCAGCCGGCCCAGGCTGACCGCGAGCCGTCGACCAGGACGGCTTCGGTGACCACCGGCCAGTCCACGCCGGACCTGCCGGCAGATCTCCCGGCAGACCTCCCAGATCGGCTTCGCCAATCCGGCAGGTCTGCCGGCAGGGACCCCGGCCTTCGCCGATCCGGCAGGAACTCCGGCCGCGCGAACGGTGTTCAGCAGACGCTGCCCGTCCCGCTGCGCACCCTCGGACAGCCCGGTCGGAACAAGCACATCCCGGTGACGGCCAGCTGCGGCGGCTGCGACCAGCGGTGGACGGAGGAGGACGCGACCCACTGCCGTGGCTGTCATGGCCACTGGCCGGATGTCGTCGGTTTCGATGAGCACCTGCCGGGATGCCCGACCTACATCCCCATCGCACCGCCAGCCCGTAGCCGCGTCCGCAAGGCGTCCTGAGCCCGCGGTACGTCCCGCGACGAGGAGACACCTCCAGAGGCCAAGCCTGGTTCGGCCACTTTCCTCGTCAGACCCGCTGCGTGCGTCCTCCGGGCGGCTCCCGCACCTGTCTCAGCGCGGGGGACGGTTTGGTACCAGCCGGAGGGGCTTGGTGGGCGCGCTGGGGTCGTCGCCCCGGCGCCGGGCGGCGGTCGCGCATCCCCGCGCGGTCGCCCGGAACCACCAAGAGGGCGGTGGGAAGTACAGCGCAGGCCCGGCCGAGCGTGGCTGAGTCTCGACACCTCCAGGCTCGCCCGCCCCATCCGCGCGCACGGGCGCGTCAGCGCCGTCGCCCTCGGCCGGGCTTCCGCCGCTGGGCCGGGCCGGCGGGGCTGACGGCGCTGACAGGGCTGACGGTGCCAGCGGGGCTGACGGTGCCAGCAGAGCTGACAAGGCTGACGGAGTGTCAGCGTCCCCACCGGCGGCCGGCTCAGCCATGACCGGCGCCGCGTCCGCTGGGAGCGCGCCCGACCAGAGCAGGGAACTGGGAGTGAGTGACCCCGGCCCCCGGCCGTCGCCAGTTCCCGCCACGGTGGCCGTGCTCGCCGGCGGCAACTTGGCGGCGCGCCGATCGTGCGCGGGTAGGTGGGCCTGGGACGCGAGCCCGGCGGGCGGCGAGATGCTCGGAGGCGGCTCCGGGCTGGCGGGCGGCTCCAGGCTGGCGGGCGGCTCCAGGCTGGCGGAGGGCACAAGGCTGGTGGAGGGCACCAGGATCGCGACCATTTCCCCCGAGCCCGGCGCGGTGAACCTGCCGGTCGCCGACGCTCCGCTCGCGGTCGGTGCTTCCTGGGGCGGCGGTCCGTCCGGTCCGGCGGCGCCCACCCAGACGGCCCTGGGTATCGCCGACGCGAGCCCCGAGCCGGCGAACGAGACCTCCCCCGCCCGGGCGACCTCGAACGCCCCGGCGGGGGGCCCCGCCACCTGGACGGGAACCGCGTCGGGCGGGGCCGCCGCGAGCACGTCCTCGATGGCGGCCGGGCCGGCCGCGGGACCGGCGTCGCCCGGTTCGTCGCCGGCTGGCTCGAGAAGCTCGACGTCGTCGGCCAGGCCGTCGTATGAGAGGCCGACGTACCTGAGCTCCTCGTAGGTCAGGTCCTCGTAGGGCAGGCTGGGCAGGGTCCCGCCGACGGCGGTTGTCCTCCCCGTCGAGCCGGGGAGCATTGGGACCGGCGCTGGCGCCTCGACCGGCGGGGCCGTTCCCGTCGGGGCCTCCAGTCCGGCGGCGGTCGGCACGCCAGGACCGCCGGAGCCGCCGGGAATGTCGGAGCCGCCCGGACGGCCTCCGCGGCCAGGGGACCCAGCGCGCTGGCTGCCCGCGCGGGGCCGGGTATGCGTCATGGTGGCCGCCCTCCTGGCCGCAGCGCCTGGGCGCATCGTCCGCGCCCTCCTGGCCACCGCCGTGGCCGACGGCCACGCGATGACGTCGCCGCCGCGAACCCGGGGATGGATCAGGCCGCCGACCGCCGCGACGGCGATGAACATCAGCACGATGGTCGACCCCGCGGCGGTGATCAGCCCAAGGGCGAACGGATCCACCCCCGGCGACCACGTGTGGGCCCGGTCGGAGTTCACGCGGACCGCCGCGAGCGCCGTGTAGTACCCGCCGCGAGTGGCGGCGCCCAGCAGGAATGCCGCCACCAGAGCCTGGTGCCAGCGGCCGCCGGGCCGGAATGCCACCCAGCACAGGACGGTCGCGGTGCCCACGTTCATCACGACGGACAGCACGGCGAGCAGGATGTCGTATTTGACGACTACCTGGGCCGACCGCACCGCGGCGATGTTCATGAAGGTGGCCGCCGACCAGCCGGCGCCGCTGAACACCCCGCCGAGGAGCAGCCGCCGGGCGCTCCTCGGGTCGGCGGCGGCGATGCCGAGTCCGATGCCCGTCGCCACGGGGACGACCAACGCGCTCAGGAGCGTCATCCGCAGGTCGAACAGCGCGGCGCCGCTGTACTCGCAGGACACACCGCCGGCCAGCTGCGTCGACCAGACGGCCATGCCCATGGCGACGGCGGCGGCGCCGGTCCAGCCGGCGCCGCGGACGCCGCGGACGCCGCGGGCGAGACCGGTTCTAGGGGTGGTCCTGATTCGGGCCGCGCAGGCAAGCGCCGCGAGTGCCGCGAAGATCGCGAGGAGGCAGGACGCCGCGATGCTCGGCCCGCAGGATGAGGAGAGCTGAGATGCCACCGCCGTCCCCGGGGTGGGTGACGCCAGGCGCGATAGTGAGACGGTGGCGGCAGTGATCATGTCTGTTCCTTGCCGTGTGACGTCGTTGTCACTGTGTGTCCTATCGTGACTTTGGCGAGTCGGGGTCTGGAAGACCACCGAAAGGCACTGATTCGCCCCGCGCCGGGCGCTGGACCTGGGTGACAGACGCTCCGCCTGAGCCGCGTGACGTTCCTCGATCGGGTGATTCCTGGCCCGATTGGGCCGGGCCCCTGTCGAGAGGGGCTCGGCTCGGGCGAGTAGGGCTGCTTACCCCAATTCGGTCAACGGCCCGGTCGAAGACCCGTCTACCTGCTACTTTCCGTCGCTGAGCATGACCGTCGGCGCGGCGGGAGCCGAGCCCTCCGTCGTCCAGCGGTGCCCCCGGCAACGGCCGCATAGACGGCGACAGGGGCACGACGGTGGCATGGGACGACGGGTGAGAGGAGGCGCGGGCGTGACCCTGTGCTGCGGTCTGCTACGGCTGGACGGAGACGATGTCCGCCGCTCCACCCTCACCTCGATGCTCGCCTCGTCATCGCTGGGCCTGCCGGCCGCGCGTGGCGTGCATCTGGATGGCCCGTTCGGCGTCGTCACCGCCGCCGGCCCGGCGGGTGACCCCATCCCACCGATCGCCGTCGACGACCTCGGGCTCACGGTCGTCGTGGTCACGGCCGCCCGGCCCGCCCGCGTGCGCCTCGTCGCTGGGGCGGGGAGCCCGGCGGGCTGGCCGGTGGGCGGCGTCCTCGACCGCGGCGGCGCGGAACACGGCAGGCGGCCCACAGAGCCCGCTCGGCGAGGCGCTCTCGCCGCCGTTCGGGGGGTGCGGCCCTGGCCCGGTCTAATCGGGCACGATCATGCGAACGGTGCCGGCGGCGGCGGTGCCGGCGGCGGTGCCGGCAAACGTGCGGGCCGCGATAGGCCGGGGGACGCCGGGCCGGGCGGTGGTGAGCCGGACCGTGATGAGCCGGACCGTGATGAGCTGGATGACGGTGGGCACGCCGGCTGCGCGGTCGCCTGTCGGGTAGCCGCCGCCTACCGTTCCGTCGGCGAGAGCTGCCTGCGGGGGCTCGCCCCGGACAAACTGGTCATCGTCTGGGACTCGGCGGTCCGCCGTCTTCTGGTCGCCCGTACCGGCCGGCTCGCCGCGGACCTGCTGACCTGGTCGGACGGCCGGCACATCGCGTTCGGTACCGAGCCGGCGCAGCTTCTCGCCGCCTTCCGTGCCCCACTCTTCGGCCTCATTCCCGGCCCGTCGGGCGGCGGCGCCCTCGCCCGGCCGTGGCCAGGGGGCGGCGGCGTGCCCAGCGCCGCCGGCCGGGAGCTCGGAGGCTCCGCGCGGCCACGCAGGTCGGGACGGGCGCGTCAGCTCGCCCCAGGTGATCTCTTCTCGATATCGGTCGCCGCCGCCCGGCGTGGGCCGGGAGGCGCCGGCCTGCGGCTCGTCCCGCGGCCATCCGAGCCCGAGCCTGAGCCCGGCATCGCCCGGCGCGACTGATCCGGTGACCGGGCCACTCTCCGGATCACGACTGCCCGCGCGGCCAACGGACGGAGGCCGGGGCGTGGGCGCGGACCGAGATCAGCCCTGAGCGTCGGCGCCCGTGCTCGCCGCCAGACGGGCACGCACCTCACGGGTCACCGAGCGCTCGGCGATGAACGAGACGAACGGGATCGTGCCGGCGAGCATCACCAGGACGGCGCGCCGGAACGGCAGGCGCGTCTTCGTGGCCAGGTCGAAGGTCACCAGCAGGTAGACGATGTACAGCACACCGTGGATGGGGCCGATCGTCTGGACGAGCTGCGGCGTGTCCGCGGCGTACTTCAGAGGCACCGCGACGAGCACCAGCGTGACGAGCACCACACCGACGATGTAGGCGAGCGTCCGGTAGCGCGTAAGTGCCTTCGCGATGGCGGCGGGCGTGGCCATGGGCCTGGCCGCCGCCGCGGAGGCCGGGCCGGGAGAGGGGGCCGCGGCGGCGACGGTGGCCTGGTCCTGGCTGGGTGGGGTCATCGGTGGTCTCCAGGCGTCGTCGTCGTGGCCGTCGGGACGGGCAACGGGCGGGGCTGGAAGGCGTGGCGCGTGGCGCGTGGCGCCTTCAGACCCGGTCTCGCTCACGGAGGGCGGCGAGGTAGCGGTTGTATTCCGCAAGCTCCGCGTCATCGGGATCTTCATCGTCGGGGGGTGAAGCCGCCAAGGAAGCGAGAACGACGCTCGTTGGCTGCTCGGCGACCTCAGCCGCCGCCTCGCTGTCACCGTCCGCCAGCTTGGGCGCGGTCGGCCGGATCTCCTCGATGATCATCTTGCCCCACAGGTACAGCACGAACGCGGTGAAGATCCACCACTCGATGCCGTAGAAGAGGTTCTGCAGGGTGCCGTGGCTGGACTCGCCCTTCGTCCACTGCCAGCGACCCATGTACACGAAGAAGACGACCAGGCTCAGCGCCAGCGCGTGGCGTAGCAGCCACCCCGGTGAGAACAGCACCCTGCGCACACGTCCGACGCTACCCCCATGCCTTCCCAGGGGTGACCGGCAGTCCGTCACGTCGAGGCGACGGCGCTGGCGGGAAGGTCGCTTGCGTGATCCGGACCCTCAGATCGGCTCCGCGGGGTGGTGCGGATGCCAGGTCCAAAAAATCTTGAAGATGACGGCAACCTTGCGGCCGCCTCGGGCGACCTAGCTGTGAATGCCGATTCGGAGTTCGCGCCAGGAGGTCCGGCCCGGTGTTCTGGCCCGTCTGTTCCCCCGCTTACCCCCCCCAGCCGGGCGGGCGGGCCACCTAAGCCAGCAATCGTCGTTCAGCGGCGATCGGAACGCCCGTTTGGCAGGACGGGCGTTCCGTCCCCCACCTCTGCCGCCCGGCCCCCCAATCCCGCCCGGGCGGCAGAGGTGCCCCCGGGGAGGGGGCGGCACGCAGAGGCTCGCGGCTCCGTGTCGCCCCACCCAGGGTGGCTCACTATATTCGCTGGTCACTGCCCTCTCTTCGCCGGGGCGTCGCGCCCTCGATTTCGCGGCGTCGCCAGGCACTCGCCAGCCCCGCGCTCATCCCCGTCCAGGAGCAGCTCGCCGGGGATGAGGGGGCAGCCCGTCCGCACGTCGACAGCGGACCGCGCCGACGGCCGCCACAGCGGACGACGTCGGCGCGGGATCTCAGCGCAGGACGGCGGCGGCCAGGGAGAGTGACGACCTGTCGCCGCTGGTGCCGGTCACCGTCACCGTGGCCGGTGTCCAGTCCGGCAGGTCACCGAGGTCGATGGTGATGACCCCGAAAGGATTGGAACCAGACAGCCTCAGCGTGTAGTCGCTGTTCAGCATTCCGGCGGCGCTTACTCGCACGCTGAGGCGCGTGGATCCACCGAGGTAGACGAGAAGCGTGCCGGTGTAGGGGCCTCGGTAGACGGTCAGCGCCGCCGAGCGGCCATTGGGAATGCTCAACCGGTCGTCGACCCGGGTGCCGTGGCTGCGCGGTGGGGTTCCCCCCGACCAGGACACGCGGGTGTCGTAGCCGTCCCTCGCATAGCCGACGCCGGCGAGGCGCCTGGCGTCGATCAGCGGGAAGGAGATGGCGGCGCGGCTGGTGACGCCGCCGTCGCCGGGCCCGAAGACCACCCAGTCGGCGACGCCCCTGCCGGGCAGGACCAGCTGGGCCTCTCGGGGGAGCGTGTCCGCGTCCGCGCCGCGCGCCGCATACTTCTGGCTGACCTGCCCGCTCTGTCCGGCCGGCCTTTCCGAGCCGTTGTCTCCTCTGTCCAGGCTGCCGCCATTGCTGGGCCTGGAACTGGCCGGGGCCGTGACGGGAGCGGTGTCCGGTGGCTCGTCAGTTACGGACGGTGGCGTGGCCGGGGCCGACTCGACTGACGCGGCGGACGTGGGCACCGGGGTGGGTGTGGCCGGGGAGGGCGTCGTTCCCATCAGTTCCGCGGGCATGCCCGTCGGCGCGTTCACCGTGATCGGCTGATTATCGTGAGCGACGGTCGCGATGACGGCGGTAGCGCCGATCACGCTCGCCACCGCCGCCAGCGCGCCGACCGACACCAGCCGCGGCCGGCGGCGCCTGGACTGGCCGGGCCGCGTCGACGCGCTCCCTCCGGCTCGACGCGCGGTGGCCGGCGCGGCGGCACGCCGCCGCGCATGACGCCGTCCGGGAACAGCCGTCGGCGGCCAGGCACCGGCCGCGCCGGGACGCTCGGCCGAGGACGGCGTGCCCATCCGCGTCAGCATCTTCGACTTGATCGCGGCAGAGCTGACATCGCCCTCGTGCAGCGACGCCTTCAGGTCGCGCACCCACTGGTCGGAAGAACCGTTGGGGCCGTCGGGGCCACCAGGCCCAGCGGTCTCGCCATGGTTCGCGGACGAGCCGGCGCCGGCGGAGGGGGTGACGACGATCCTGCGCCGCCGAGGCCCTTGGATCATGCCTCGCCTCCCCGCAGCCACATGAACGCGGTGCGGGTCGGCTCCGAGGGTGCGCCCGCGCGGCCCTGCCGGCCGCGGCCGGCCACCTTGCGGGACGATCCACGCCCGCCCGGGCGCGACGGGTGCCGCTGGTGGCGCCCACCGCCGTCGCTCGGCGCGCCCGCGCCGGAGCCGCCGGCGGTCAGCAGCCGCTCCAGCTCGCTCACGGCCTTGGAGGTCTGGCTCTTCACCGTGCCGACCGAGACTCCCAGCCAGTCGGCCGTCTCCGCCTCGGACAGGTCGAGCCCGTAGCGCAGGACGACGCACTGGCGCTTGCGGTGCGGCAGCTGGTCGAGTGCCCACTGCAGGAGCAGCGCCTGCGGCACGTCCGGCTCGCGCGTGGCCGGGTTCTCCGGCTGCCTGCCCACCTTGGCGAGCAGGTTGCGCTGCCGGATGTGGCGGCGGACCTGGCTGGCGGCGAGGTTCGCGACGCTGCGCCGGACGTAGGCCAGCGAGTTCTCCGCGGCCTGGACGCGGTCCCAGTGCATCCAGGCGGAGGTCAGCGCGTCGGCGGTGATGTCCTCGGCGTCCTCCTTGTTGCCCGTGAGCAGGAACGCGAGCCGGGCGAGCTCCCGGTGATGGCCCTCGAAGAAGGCCTCGAAGGCGGCCTGGGCCGTCCGCTGGTGCTCGGAGGTCCGGAGGTGCTGGGGGACCTGGGGATCGCTGGAGATCTGGGGATCATCGGCGTCCTGAGGGTCCTCGGCGTCGCGAGAATCCTCGGTGTCGTGAACGCTCCCGGTGCCGTCGAGACTCACGGGCGGGGGCGTGGAGACCGATGGTGGCGGGGATGGTGGCGGGAAGGCGTCAGGCGGCGGTGTGCCCGTCGTTGGCACCGCCGGAACCGCCCGCATTGGCGAGAGGATTGTCGGGCCCGCTGTTTGCCTTGTCCGGTACGGCTGCGCGGCGACCGGCGCCGACGACGGCGACCGATAGCGCGAGCGGCCAATGTGGTCGAGGTTCACGCTGTCGAGGTACACGGCACGCTCCCCACGGCTTGTCGGGCTGGCCGCACGTTACCCCGTCCGGGTCATCGCGCAGAAGTCCGGCAGAGCCGCCTATCGGTCATAGACCCGGAAATTCATCAGATATCGGTGAAAATCTGGGCTGCTGGAGCTTTACATGACCGCCGCGATCTGCAGACGCCGTGGCGCCGGCGCTGTGCGACGGTCAGGCCGATCATATGATCATCGCGGTGCCGGGCATGGTTCGGTCATCGCCCGGAGTGGCCCCGTCGTGGCCTGGCCCGTGCGGGTCGCCCGGGTCGGCCGGCAATACCCTGAGCCGGGGTGGCAATCGCCAGTTGCGGGAGGGTTGTGTGAGCAGGCCGGTGACTTTCGATCGTCCAGCCTTGGGCCGGGCCGCGCCGCCGATCGTCCCGCCAGCCGGCAATTCCTCGGATTCGGGGACTTCGGGGCCGCTGAGTGGGCTGGGTCGGCGGCTGTCGAGTGCCGTCACCCGGTGGCACGCCCGGGCGGTCGCGCGGCTCACCGGGGCGCCGGCGGCCGTCCGCGCCGAGCAGTTCTTCGCCGACCAGGGCCGGGTGATCGCCGTGCTGCTTCTTCTCTCGGTGACCGGCTCGCTGGCCGTGGCTGCCGGGCCGTTCATCGTGCGGCGGCTCGTCGACGACGCGCTGCCCACCGGGAAGGTCGGCGACCTGGTTCCGCCGGTATTGATGCTCTGCGGTCTGTTGGTGTTCGAGTCGGCGGTGCTCGCGGCGCGGATGAAACTGATCGCGCGGCTCGGCGGGCTGCTGACGGTGCGGATCAGGCAGGCGGTGAACTCCCACCTGCAGCGACTGCCATTCTCGTTCTTCCCCCGCGCCCAGCAGGGCGAGGTGATGACCGTGCTGTCCACCGACGTCGTGGACGCGCAGAACGCCGTCTCGGCCACCACCCAGGCGGTGGTCTGCCGAGCCGCGGACATCGTCGTCGGCCTTGTGGTCATCTTCACGCTGGACTGGCGGCTGAGCCTCGCGGTGATGGTGTTCGCCCCGGCCACCCTCCTGATCATTCGGGGTGGCCGGCGCCGGCTCGGCGCGCTGTCCGCCCGCCGGCGCGACCTCGACGGCACGCTGATGGCCCGGGCCGCCGACACGGCGTCGGTCTCCGGGGCGCTGCACGTCCGGCTCTTCGACCGGGCTGGCTACGAGGAGGAGCGCTTCGGCGCCGCGGCCGAGGAGGTGCTCGCGGCCTCCGAGGAGGAGGCGCGGCTGACCTCGCGCGTCCGCCTCCTCGTGAACCTCGGGCTGGTCGCCACGATGATGGTGGTCGTCACGCTCGGGGCGGCGCTCGTCTCCAGCGGCCAGACGTCGCTCGGCACGGTCGCGGCGCTCGGCGGCGCCCTGCTGGTCTCGTTCGGGCCGCTGTCGACCGCCGTCAGCCTGCGTTCCGAGCTCGCCAGCGCCGGCGCCTCATTCACCCGGATCTTCGTCCTGCTGGACACCCCCACCGACCTTCCGTCGGGCAGCGGCCCGCGACGGCCCGCGACGGCCCGGACCTCCCGGCCGCTGTCGCCGGCCCCGGCCGCCGTGCCTGGCGCGCGTCCGTCCGGCGGTGTCGCGCTCGCCCTCGGCGGCGGCGTCGAGCTCGCGCTGGACGACGCCTGGTTCTCCTACGACCTCGCCGACTCCCGCGGCCGCGGGACCTCGCCTGGCCCCGCGGCGGAAGCCGGCACCGGCACCGGCACCGGCACCGGCGCTGGGGCCGGTGAGCCGGAGTGGAGCCTGCGGGGGGTCAGCCTGCGGGTGGCCCCTGGCACGACGGCGGCCGTCGTCGGCGCCAGCGGCGCCGGGAAGACGACGATCACCTACCTGGTCGCCGGCCTGTACCGGCCCCAACGCGGCACGGTGCGCCTGGGCGGCGTGCCGCTGGCCGATCTGGCTCCCACCGAGCTGCACCGCGTCGTCGGCGTTGTTCCGCAGGACCCGCACCTGTTCCACGAAACGATCGCCGCGAACCTGCGTTATGGCCGGCTGGACGCGACCGACGACGAACTGCGCGCCGCGTTGGAGGCAGCCTGTCTCGGCACGCTGCTCGAGCGGCTGCCCGACGGACTCGCCACCAGGGTGGGCGCGCGCGGCTACCGGCTTTCCGGCGGCGAGCGCCAGCGGCTGGCAATCGCCAGGGTGCTGCTTCAGTCCCCGGAAGTCCTGGTCCTCGACGAGGCGACGTCCGCGCTCGACAGCGTCTCCGAGCTGGCGGTGCGCGAGGCCCTCGAGGCGCTGTCGGTCGGTCGCACCACCCTGGTCATCGCGCACCGGCTCTCCACGGTGCGCGACGCCGACCGGATCTACGTCCTCGACCACGGCCAGGTCGTCGAGGACGGCACCCATGACGCCCTGCTCGCCGACGACGGTGCCTACGCGCGCCTCTACCGACCGGCGTCCGCATAAGGCGGATCGGCTCGGAGGTCGCTGGCGCGACCGCTCGCCGATCCGCCTGTCGGGCGCTAGGGCGCCCTCCTGGCCTGGCTTCGGGGTGGCCTGTACGGCCGGGGCTGATGTGGCACGGACTCGAGGTGGTGGTCGCGTCGGCGGTGCGCCGAGACGCTGTCACTGGACGCGGTTGCGCCACGCTGACGAGTCACGAGGCCGAGGTGCGCCTCGATCCGGACGTGAGAAACGTCCCTATACCGGTTCAGGCTCGGGGGTCCCTGGCGCGGGCTCCGTGTATGGGGACGGCTCGTGCGGGGCGGGCGGCAGGTCATCCGGGTCGTCGGGCAGCAGTGGACCGGGATCGTCCGGGATGGGCATGTCGGGGTCCAACGGCGGCGGCGGAGCGTCCGGCCGCGGCCGGACCGTCCGCGGATGGGAGACCCACGGGACGTCCGGCCGGCCTGGCCGAGCGAGAAATCGTGTCTCCGCCTGCGCGCACATGAGATCCGCTCTACCCGTCGCATCGGTGCTGAAACACCCAGTCTCACCGGGAACACCCTGTCCCAGCAAGCCTCCGTCCCCAGGCCCGATTGACCATCCTGTTGGGCCGCTCGCCCACCCAGCGGCCTTGGCTCTACGGTGGCCAGGTGCATGCGGTCACGATGAAAAGCCCAGGCGGCCCCGAGGTCCTCGAGTGGCATGAGGTGGAAGACCCGGCCGGCCCTGGGCCGGGCGAGGTCGCCATCGAGGTGGTCGCCACCGCCGTCAACCGGGCTGACCTGATTCAACGACAGGGCTTCTATGCGCCGCCACCCGGCGCGTCGGACATTCTGGGTCTCGAGTGCTCCGGCCGGGTCGCGGCCCTCGGGCCCGGCGTCGAGGGCTGGGCGGTCGGCGACGAGGTGTGCGCTCTGCTCGCCGGCGGGGGGTATGCGACCAGGGTCGTCGTGCCCGCCGGGCAGGTGCTGCCGGTGCCCGACGGCGTGGACCTGGTCACGGCCGGCGGGCTGCCCGAGGTCACGTCGACCGTCTACTCGACGGTGTTCCAGCGGGCGGCGCTCGCCGACGGCGAGACGTTCCTGGTGCACGGCGGCGCTTCCGGGATCGGCACGTTCGCCATCCAGGCGGTGCGGGCTCTGCGGCCAAAGGCGTTCATCGCGACCACCGCCGGTACGCCGGACAAGCTCGCGCGCTGCCGCGAGCTCGGCGCCGACGTCGCGATCTCCTACCGGGACGACGACTTCGTCGCCCGGGTGAAGGACGCCACCGGTGGGCGCGGTGCCGACGTCATCCTCGACAACATGGGCGCGAAGTACCTCGCCCGCAACGTCGACGTGCTCGCGCCCGACGGCCGGCTGGTGGTGATCGGTCTGCAGGGCGGGATCAAGGCCGAGCTGAACCTGTCGGCCCTGCTGGTCAAGCGGGGCGCCGTCCATGCGATGTCGTTGCGACACCGGCCGGCGGAGCAGAAGGCGACGATCGTGGCCGGGGTACGCGCCGAGGTGTGGCCGGCGTTCGCGGCGGGTTCGGTCCGCCCGGTCATCGACCGGGTGCTTCCCTTGCCCGACGCCGCCGAGGCTCACCGCGTCGTCGAATCCCTCGGCCACGTCGGCAAGGTCCTGTTGACCACACCGACAGCCTGACCAGGCGTTCCCCCAGGGACTCTGGTGGCCAGGCGGAACCGGCTCCCGGTCGGACAGCCCGGAGCCGTACCGGTAAGGCTCAACGGGATCGGAGCCGAACCCGCCGACAGGTGGGATGGCTGGGTCGAGAGGGCAGGATGGTGAACATGACAAATCAGCCGGAACAGCGAGTGGTGATCGTGGGGCCGGATGGCCAGCTGCATGAGTCGCCGGACGGGCTCCAGGCCGGAGCTGGCCGCGGACGCCAGGGAGATGGCGACGAGGAGAACGTCGACGGTGCGTCCGTCCGCTCCGCGCTCTCCTCGATGGTCTCGCAGCCGGACAAGGTCATGCGGATCGGCACCATGATCAAGCAGCTGTTGGAGGAGGTTCGTGCCGCGCCGCTGGACGAGGCCAGCCGAGTGCGGCTGCGCGAGATCCACCGCAGCTCGATCCGCGAGCTGTCCGAGGGGCTCGCGCCGGAGCTGAAGGACGAGCTCGACCGGCTCACGCTGCCGTTCGAGGAGAACCACACCCCGAGCGACGGCGAGCTGCGGATCGCGCAGGCCCAGCTGGTCGGCTGGCTTGAGGGCCTGTTCCACGGCCTGCAGACGGCGCTGTTCGCGCAGCAGATGGCCGCGCGCGCCCAGCTCGAGGAGATGCGCCGCCGCGCCCTCCCCAGCGGCCAGCCCCGAGAGGAAGGCTTCGGCGGCGGCACCTACCTCTAGCCCACCGGGCCGTCTTCTGGTGAGCTGTCACCGCGACCCAGCCACCGCTGGCGACAGCGCATTGGCGCACTGCCAACCCGACCACATCCCGACCCCGCCCCACGGCGGCCCCGGCCATACACCTCAGCCCCGGATCCAGGCGGGAGGGCGCCCTAGGCGCCCGACACGAGGCTGGCGCGTCCAGCGTCCAGACTCATCAGCTGGCGGGGCTGACAGAGCTCATGTTGAAGTCGGGGATGCGGAGTGCCGGCATTCGGCTCAGCTTGAACCAGTCGGCCCATTCGCGGCCCAGGGTGCGGGTCGTCGCACCGATCTCGGCGATGCGGCCGAGCATGCTGACCGGGGACTCGTTGAACCGGAAGTTGTTCACGACCCCGACGACCTCGCCGTTCTCGACGAGGTAGACGCCGTCTCTGGTCAGCCCGGTCAGGAGAAGGACCTCCGGATCCACCTCCCGGATGTACCACAGGCAGGTGAGCAGCAGGCCGCGCCTGGTCGAGGCGACCATCTCGTCCAGCGTGGCCGTGCCGCCGCCGTCCATCGTCAGGTTGTCGACGAACGGCGTGGGGGTCGTGCTGGCGGCGCGGGCGGAGGCGCGGGTATGTACTAGCGCGGCGAGCTTGCCGTCCTCGAACCAGTCCGTCCGCCCGAGCGCGAGCCCGTTGTCGAACACGCTCGACGTCGCCGACGAGTGGCCGGAAAAGACAAATGGCGCGCAGGACAGGTCGGGATCGGCCGGGTCGCTGGACAGCCGCAGCCCGCTCGGGCCGAAGGCCTCCCCGAGCCGGGTGCCACCGCCAGCACGGCTGAAGACTGTTCGTCCCTCGGCAGCGTCCCGTCCAGCGGCCGACCAGTAGGCGTCGAGGATCAGGTCCGAGACGGCCGACGGCGGCAGCAGCGTCTCGTACCTGCCCGCGGGGAGCTCGATGGAGCGGCCACACCAGCCCAGGCGGCGGCGCAGCTCGGCATCGGTCGCGGCGACGTCGACGTCCGTGAAGTCGTGCGTCGACTGGCCATGCCAGACCGAGCCGCCAGGCTGCCCGTTCTTGGCGTTCCACTCGACGGAGCCGGTCGGCTGGCTGTGCCGCAGCCGCACCCCGGTCGACGTGCCGAGCCAGGTGGTCGTCACGTCGTGCTCGGCGAAGCCGTAGAGCGCTCGGCCCTCTCCCCGGGCCGCCCGCAGCGCCTCGCCGAGATCGGCGGCGAACGCCGAGAACACCGCCGTCGACGTGTGCCGCGCGGGCTCGTCGAAGGCGCCGTCGCCCGGCCTGGCGATCGCGGCTCCCGGCCGGCCGGGGGCGAGCAGCTCCGCGTAGTCCTCCGCCTCGTCGGAGTCCTTCGCCGCGGCCTCCGACGCCCGGACGAGTTCGGCGAGTTTGTCGACGGCGACGCCCTCGGCCGAGCCGGAGTCGATCGAGCTCACCGAGCGCACCCCGAACGAGCGGCCGATGATGCTGATCACGGTGACCGAGCGGTCGCGGGTGGCCCCGTTGGTCGTCAGCGTGTTGTTCGCCCAGCGCAGGTTCACGTCGCTCGACTCGCTGGCGATGACCACGCAGCCATCGGCCCGCGATGCGGCGAGCGCCCGCTCCACGATCTCGTGGGACGCCTCGGTCACCAGAGTCCTCCCGTATACGTTCCCAGCGGGCGATGAGCCCGGGTCAATGCGGCACCCGTCGACCGACCGTCAGGGCGCGAACCGGCGGATGGCGGGGGTCGCTCACCGGCCAGCCTCGTGGCGGGTGTTGAGGATGTTGATGCCGCGGAACAGCGTCGTCGGGGCGCCGTGGCTGACGGCGGCGACCTGGCCGGGCTGGCCCTTGCCGCAGTTGAACGCCCCGCCGAGCTGGTAGGTCTGCTCACCGCCGAGGCCGTCCAGGGCGCCCCAGAAGTCGGTCGTCGTCGCCTGGTAGGCGACGTCGCGCAGCTGGCCGACGATGCGTCCCTTGCGGATCTCGTAGAAGCGCTGCCCGGTGAACTGGAAGTTGTAGCGCTGCATGTCGATCGACCAGCTCTTGTCGCCGACGATGTAGATCCCGCGGTCGACCCCGCCGATCAGTTCCGCGGTCGAGGGCCCGCCGGGCGTCGGCGCGAGCGAGACGTTGGCCATCCGCTGGATCGGTACGTGCCCCGGCGAGTCGGCGAACGCGCAGCCGTTGGACCGGGTGACACCGAGCCGGGCGGCGTTCGCCGCCGCCATCCGCCGGTCGAGCTGGTAGCCGACGAGCGTGCCGGCACGGACGATGTCCCAACGGCTGGTCGCCACACCCTCGTCGTCGTAGCCGATGGTCGCGAGGCCGTGCGGGGCGGTCCGGTCGCCGGTGATGTTCATCAGCTGCGAGCCGTAGCGCAGGGCGCCCAGCTTGTCCAGAGTGGCGAACGATGTGCCGGCGTAGGCGGCCTCGTAGCCGAGCGCCCGGTCGAGCTCGGTGGCGTGCCCGACGGACTCGTGGATCGTGAGCCACAGGTTCGACGGGTCGATCACCAGGTCATAGCGTCCCGGCTCGACCGACGACGCCTTCGCCTTCTCCGCCAGCAGGCCCGGGACCGTCTCGATCTCGGCGTCCCAGTCCCAGCAGCCGGCGGCCGGCCCCGAGACCAGCCACTCCCAGCCCCGGCCCGCCGGGGGAGCGATGGTGCGCATGGTCTCGAAACCGCCAGCCGGATCGACCCGGGTCGCCTCCAGCTGGCAGATCACCCGTACCCGCTGCTGCGCCGTCGAGGTGCCGGCCAGGTCCGCGTAGTACTTGTTTTCTTGGACCTCGTTGAAGTGGCCATCGACATGGTCGACGTTGGGGGAGCCGAGCAGCGTCCGGCACAGCCCGCCGATCCGGTCGACCTTCTCCCGCGCGTCGATCGCGAACGGGTTCACCGCATAGGCGGACACCCAGGCGGCGTCGGCGTGCACCGCCTCGTCGGCGAGCTCGATCGGCTCCGAGTTCAGTGGCCGGGCGACCTTGGCGATCTCGACGGCTTCGCGGGCGACGCGGACGGCCTCGTCGACGGTGAGGTCCACGCCGGCGGCGAAGCCCCAGGTCCCCTCGTGCACGACCCGGACCGCGAAGCCGACGGTGGAGCCGTCGTGGCTGCTCTCCAGATTGCCGTCCCGGAACGACAGCGACCCGTCGCGCAGCCGCTCGACGCGGATGTCGGCGTGGCTCGCGCCGAGGTCGCGGGCCGTCTGGAGGGCCGCGTCGGTGAGCGCCGCGCGTGGCAGGGCGAGAAACTCGGGGTCGACGTCGTGGGGCGGCGTCGCGGGCCCTCCCGGCGAGGCGGCAATCGACATGCCCCCATCCTGGACCGTGCACGTCATGCCGCGTGCGTCGGGACGCGGATTGCTGGACCTGGCCTTGCCCGCGCGTGGAAGTACCGCGCGTATGTCGTCGGCACGGGCAACCGGCGACGATGTAGGAGGCGCCAGCGGGTTTGCGGGCCGCCTCGGCGCGGGCCGCCGTGCCAGGAGGCGGACAGCGGACAAACGACCGCGGGGCGGGGCGGTGGTCTCCCACCGTCCCGCCCCGCGGACCCCGGCCCGCCCCCCGATGACCGGACGAGCCGGGGCGCCTGTTCGCGGTACCTGTGTCAGGTCCGCCGCCAGACTGGTATTCGTGGCGCCGATTCTGATTCGTGGAGCAGGTCGACCGGTCATCTCGATGAGCTCTGAGCAGCGGACTGGGTGGTTCGCCGGTGCCGCCGGTCGGCATGTGGCCGACCGGCGGCGGCTCCGGCGTCTCCCTCCGGCCGTCCCCTCGTGCAGGCCGGGCAGGATTGTCGGTTAGCCCACCAAGTTGGTTGGTCAGCCCTCGATTTCAGGCGGCTGGCTCCATCGCCGTCACGGTCCCGCCGCGCGGCCGCTGTCGGGGTTGTCGCCGTGGCGGTGGCCACCTGGGCCGCGTTTGGCCAGGAGCCAGCAGCGCTCGGCCTCGCTCAGGGCTTCCGGCAACAGCCGCCGGTCTCGCGGAGGTGCGCCGAGGAACAGGTCGGTCGCGTTCGTGAAAGCCGTCAGGAAACTCTGGGTCGTCGGCGCGTGCAGGTCGATCCGGGCCGCGCTGCCCGGTCGAGGCACGACTCCGGTGACGAACTCGACCGCGAGTCGGTTCATCCGCGCCGAGTAATGGTCCGCGTCGGTTCCTGGTCGTGAGTCGGTGCTGGGCCGGTGGCGGCGGCGCCAGCCGGCCGAGTCGGGCTGTCCGCTCCAGCCGCCGTCGCCATCCGCGTCGCCGTGGTCGGCGACGTCCCATCCGGACTTCTCGGTGAGTGGAAGGTCCGGGTAGGGATCCGCGGCCATCAACTGGTCACCGCCGAGGGCGACACGGTTCAACGGGTCGGTCCCGGCCAGAGGTGGGTCATCGTCGGAGGCACCCGCGCCCTCGACGGTCCGGGCACGGGTCCGCCGCACGATGCCGGCGATGAGGAGCGCCACCAGCGCCGCGGCCAGCAGAGCCAGGACCCAGGGGAGCGGGTGCGACGATCCTTGGGATTCCGCGTTCAGCGCCCCCGCGCTGGCGGCAGAGGCCGCCTTGGAGCTGAGGCCGCCGGTAGGCGCCGTGGATGCCGGGCCCGTCCCGCCCGGCGTGTTCCCATCGGCGCCGGTCAGCCACGCGATCACGTTGGCCGCGCCAGCCAGGATCAGTGTCGGAATAGCCACGAATAGGGCCGTTCTGGCGCGGCCAAGGCAGACGGACAGGGCGGTCAGGCCGATGCCTGTGACGATCATGTCCTTCGCGGACACGCCGGATCCGAGGCCCGACAAGGTCATCTCGTGCATGAACTCTCCTTCCAACCGCGCTGTTCTCGCGGATTCCGCAGCCCCCGGTGGTTCACCTCAAGATCTTCTTGACGCCGGAGATGATCTCGATGTCACGCGATGGCGGGGTGCTGGGCTAGGTCTGCCGCGCCTCCGTTGGCTCGCCGTCGTTGCTCGATGTTAGAAATTCTGGGCCATACTCCGCCTTGCTGCAACAAGTTGGAAGAATATTTGTCAACGAGTCGATCGGTGGTCGCCCTTGCGGCACGCGCGGTACGCATCGTCCGGGCAAAGCCGGCATATAGGTCGATAGCGGCAATGTGCGCCGAACCCGCCCTGTTGCCGGAAGAATGCCGCTCATTGCCCCGATGTCACGCGGAACGTCCGGTCCGGGCTGGTTCCTGTGTTCCAATGGTGGGATCGGCAGTCTTCGTCCCTCTGGGACGTCATGCAGCGTCTGACCGTGTCCAGCGCCGGCTACGGGTCAAGACAGAAAGAGAGCCCCGCATGCTTGTACTGGCTCATGCGTCCTGTAGCACGGGCTCCTGTCACGGGGTCTGGGCTGATCCCCTGACCGGTGATCTTTACGTTGTAGGCGACCGGACCTCGGAGCCCACCCGCGGGGAGCTCGCCGTCACGACCGTGCGAGTCTCGCTGCCCATCTACGCCGAGGCGACCGCTGTACTGCGCACCGCGTCTGCCGCCGGTCGTCCTGGGGACGAGCTTCCAGCCGAGGTGCGGGCTGACGCCGCCTACGTCACCGGCCATCCCGTCATGACAACGCCGGCGAGTATCCAGGTCGCGGCGCATGAGGCCGCCATCATCGTCCGCCGGCTCGCACCTGGGCAGCTCGAGGCGCTGCACGCCGTCGGTCACGACTGACCCGGGCTGCGCCCCGCGGCCGAACACGTTCGTCCGTCCGCCAGATTTCCTTATGAACTTCCGGCATATTCGTCACGCCCGAGTCGGCCGTGACAGATAAAGGCCAATCTGGGCACGCAACGTGATCGACGGTCGAACGCCCGGGCTAGCTTCCGGTCATATCCCCTGGCCTCAGGACCTCCTGCCGTCGACTGCTGACGGCAGGTGAACACGCCGTTGGCCCACAAACCGCCCCGGCCCGCGTCTCCCGTCGAGCGACCGGGTACGCTTCCCGCGCGCGACTGAGACTATTCGCGATCTTCGGCGCGCCGACCCGCGCCATTCGCCGAGATATTCCGACATATTTGCCGGTTGGCGCGTCCGGGTGTAGGTTTCGAGCCAGGTGAGAGGGACGTGCGATGCGGCTAAAGCCTGTGGTGAGTGTGTGCTCATCCGGAAGTTGCCCAACCGTCTACGCGGCGGACGATGACACGGACGATGACACGCTGATCGTGCAGGGCTACATCCCGCCGCAGCACCTCGCTATGGATGTGCCGGTGGGCGAGGGACGAGTCGTCATCCCGCGGGAGCTGCTCGGTGAGGCCGCGCGTCGTTTGCTCGCGGCGTCCGAGCCGCCGGTGGCGCAGCAGTAGCGGCCCGAGCTCGGACCCGAGCGGGGAGGGGAGCATGGACGACGAGCGACGTGTCCGCCATGACTCTCCGGAGACGCTGGGTGAGGCGCTCGCGCGGCTGCGCCGGGAGCGCGACCTGACAGGAGTCGAGGTCGCCAAACGATCCGGCGTGAGTCAGGGGCAGATTTCCAAGATTGAGAACTCCCGGGTGACACCGACTCCCGCGGACGTCCGCAAGCTTGCTACTGCGCTGGAGCTGCCGAGCACGGAGGCGACGGACCTCGTCGAGCGGGCGCGCTCCATGCACACTGTCGCGGTTAGGGAGCGGTCCGGTCGGCGCCGCGGCGCCCACCGGACCGCTCCCGCGCCGGCTCCGCAGATCCATCAGGAGGACCTTTTCCAGCTCGAGGCCCGTGTCCGGTCCGTACGGGCGTTCGAGCCCGTCCTCGTGCCAGGGCTTCTGCAGACCAGCGAATATGCCCGGCGTGTGCTCAACCGATACTTCGGCGTGTACCTCGGCGACGACCAACGTGTCTGGCCGGACACAGCCGCGATGGTCGGCACGCGGCTTCAGCGCCAGGAACGGCTCTACGACACCACGAAGAAGTTCGACTTCATCATCTTGGAGCAGGTCTTCGAGTACCGCTTCGGGCGGGCGAGCTGGCCGGTGACGATGGCCGCGCAGCTCCAGCGGATCGAGGCTGCCTGCGACCTGCCAAACGTCTCGATCAGGGTCATCCCGCGAGACACCGACCTGCCGTTCCCCCCGCTCGCCATGTTCCAGGTGTTCGACGACGAGGCCGTGCTGGTCGAGTCGACGATCGGTTTCCTCTACCGCGACCAGTCGAACATCGACATGTACTCCCGGGTGTTCGAGAGGTACCGGGAGGTCAGCACCGAGGACGTGCTGCCGATCATCAAGCGGTACAAGGCGGAGTACCTGGAGGCGAGCGCTCAGGTCGCCAGGTTCGAGTCTGACCAGAGCGCGCCCGGCCACTCCGACCAGTGACGAGAAGGCGGGTATCCGGTAGGTCGACTCCCGATTGGTCCCTGGAGCTGGGCCAACTGTGCCAGAAGGCGTGCTCCTGACTGTGCAGTAATATCAGCCGAGTGTCCTGACGAGATCACGCGGGCCTGATGGGCTGGTGTCGGGGCCGGGCCCGCCCGTCTTCATCGTCGGCCGGGCCCGGCTGTCCGTCCGTTCCCGGGCGGTCAGTTATCCGTAGCGGTTGCTCTCCTGGTCGCCGAGACTGACCGGGACGGCAGTCGTCGCTGATGCCGACCGCCGGCTACCTGTCCGCTGGGCGGGCAGGTCCCGCCGCCGGGCGGTGTGGACCGGCCGCCATTTGGGCTCCTCGGCACGCAGGTCCGCCCGGACGATTGTCTTCCGTCGGAGGTCGTCGGACAGGACCTGCGAGTGCTCCTCCACGCGGCGCACCGCTTTGACGAGATCGGACCTGGAAGTCGTCCGGCCCAGCTCCTGGAGAATGTTGGCCGCGTTCAGCAGCGCCGCCGCCATCTCGTGCGCCTGTTCCGAGCCGATGTCCAGCCGGGGCGGCCGGCCCTGGCACGGAGCGACGGACCGGACATACTCCCTGGCGCACCAGCACAGGCGGAACTCCAATTGTCGGGAGTTGGTTCCGGTCGCGGTGGCGTAGAAGTCGATCAGTCGAGGTAGGCGACTGTGTCCTGCCGGGCCTCGCTGGCCGGGCGGCTGGCTGCCGGGAGACCCGGCCGAGGCGCTGGTGGAGCCGGCCAGCGCGGCCGTACCCCGCTTGTGTACTACCAAGGATTCCGTGGTTAGAGCCCCCGCGCGCGACATATTCCGACGCACCTCCTGCTTGCAGGGCCACCTACCGGTAGGTCGGTGAGGCCATGAGCAAAAGGTAACTGACTGCGGAGGCTCTCACAAGGCCTATAGGAGAATCTAGTCCATGATCCCTATCATAGAGGGCTAGTAGGAATACTCTAGTCTCCCAGGGGTCATCGCCCGCTCGGTGGTTGGATGCACGAGCCAGGATGGATGGAGCGACGTCATGAGGACCGTGGTCGCGGTGGCGTGGACGGGCACAGACCGTGACCCGGCACGGTGGGCCAGGACCAGCGTGGGCCTGGGCGGGGTGCGGGGTGGTGTCTCAGGCTGGTTCGCCGCGGTCCGCGGCGGCCGCCGCGAGGAACAGCTCGCGGGTGATCTCGACCAGCACCTCGCCCTCCGAGGTCGGTACACCTGCCTCGGCCGCGTCGAGACCGGATCCCTGGATGACGACGGTGCCGCGGTCGGTGAAGTACACCTGGGGGCAGGCGCCGGTATTACACGCCGGCGTGGCTGGGGTCAGCTGCATCGAGGCAACCCTCTCTGTGCGTGCCCCGTACCCCCTGCGCGCACGTCGTCGTCCGGCGGGCTCGGCCAGTCGGGGGTCGCCCCACCGGCCGACGGGACCTTTTACGTCATTTGAACATGACCGTGACGTCAACGCCCCATGGTTTGGGCGGCCAACGGGAGACGGTCATCGACCCGCCACACCTCATCGCGATCCGGTCATCGACCGGCCGTTCGCCCTATCGAGGGCCAACCACGACCCGAAACCCCTTTTATCGATGATCCGTATGGGCGTTCCGTGGGGGACGGCCGCTCCGCCCGGCCCCTCCAGCCGAGGTCGACGCGCTGGTCAGGCGGCGTCCGGCTAGTATTCAGCCCCGAGGTCGATCACCATGCCTCCTCAAGATCGCTATTATCCAATCTGTCATATTCCGGGCGAGCCCAATTGATGTGGGGTCGGCCCGGAGAGGAAAGTAGGAGCGATGGAGCTCGTACCCCTGGCGGCGACCGCCTGCGCCGCGGCCAACTGCCCGACCGTGTTCAGCGCCGCTGACGGGTCCCTGGTCGTGCAGGGATACGTCGTGCCGGCGCAGGCGGACGTGCCAGCCGGTGAGGCGCGGGTGCGGATCCCTCGGGAGCTTCTGCTCCAGGCCGCGCGCGAGCTGCCGGAGTGGAGCTAGCCGACCGGCGGAGAATGCCGCGTCGGCTCGAACGGAGGTGACTGGGCGCTATGACGGAGGACGTTCGCTTCAGGCCGGACGCTCTCGACTTGAGCCAGCCCTCGGGGGACGTCGGCGCGGCGCTCGCTACTCTGCGCCACCAGAAGGGGATCACCGGCGAGGCGCTGGGACTGCTCGTCGGCTTCTCCCAGGCGAAGATTTCCAAGATCGAACGGGGTGCGCTGCGAGCATCCCCAAAGGACGCCGAAAAGATCGCGGCCGCGCTGGACGCGTCGGCCGATCTGGTGGCCAAGCTGGTCGAATGGGCCGAGCAGGCATACGGGGATGGCGCGAACAGGCGCGCGCCGACCCGGCGCGGCACCGCCAGCCAGCAAGAGGTCTTCGCTGAGGAAGGGACCGCGGCCCACGTCCGTGAGTTCCAGCCCATCGCGGTACCCGGCCTGCTCCAGATCAGTGAATATGCCCGCCGCGTGATCAACGGCTACCACGCCATCATGACGACCGATCCGAGCGCGTTGTGGGCCGAGACCGCGACGATGGTGTCGCTGCGGATCCAGCGACAGGAACGGTTGTACGACCCGAGCAAGACCTTCGAGTTCCTGCTCATGGAGGCCGTGCTCGCCAACCGGTTCGCCTCGCCCGGTTCCATGCTTGCGCAGGTCGACCGGATCGAGCAGGTCTCCCGGCTGCCTAACGTGACGATCCGGATCGTCCCGCAGACCGCGGAACTCGGGCTCCCGCCACTGCACGGGTTCCAGCTGTTCGATGACGACATGGTGATCACGGAGGCGGTCGACTCGACGATCTTCCGTGATCGTCGGTCGGTCGAGTTCTACACGCACTTCTACAACGCCTACGTCGAGCGCACCGTTACGGACCTGACGCCGATCCTCGAGCACTACAAGGCGCTGTACGCCTCGCTCGCGCTTCCGAAGGACGACTGACGCCGGTCGCGGACAGGGCACCCAGCGGGCGACGCATGCCCCTGGCACTAGAATCTCTATAAATCGACAAGCATCCATCCAACGGCCATGCATTCTGTGGCTTTGGCCATCATCCCAAGATCACTCGGTATTCCCACCGGTTCGGGCTCGATCGGTGGTGATGCCACCCGAGCGAGAAGGGAGGTGAGATGTGATGCCCAATCCGCGTTGGCGGGCAGAGGAGGCACTAGCTAACTCCATCGCCTGGCTTACGCTGTCCGCCGCAGTGGTCCGGTCGACCGGCCACGAGGAGGCTGCCGTCTTGGCAGACCTCCTCGCGGCCAGCCTCATGGTCGTTGCACCGGAGTGGTTCCGAGGCCAGCCTCCGCGCTTCTGACCAGGTAGGGCGCCCCTGGGCTGGAAACAGCCCAGGGGACGTCCGGTTCTACAGTAGCGCCAACCCGAACGCCGACCCTTGCCCGGGGACCGTATGTCCATGAGTTCTCGGTGAGGGTGATTTTACCCGAAAACCGCCTTCGCCGCATATGTCGATCTACCCGGCTAGGGGAACAGTCGTTCCAGGACGAGGGCCACGCCGTCGTTGTCGTTGGAGGCGGTGATCTCGTCGGCGGCGGCTAGGACATCGGGGTGGGCGTTGGCGACGGCGACCGCGTAACCGGCCCAAGCGAGCATGGGCAGGTCGTTGAGCATGTCGCCGAAGGCGACGACGTCGGCGGCGGTCACGCCGCGGGTGGCGGCGACCTGGGCGAGCGCGACCGCCTTGGAGACACCAGCGCCGGCAATCTCGACCAACGTCTCGGTCGAGCGCGTGACCATAGCCTCGGTGCCGGCGAGGGCGACAATCTTCTCGTACATATCGGCAAGCGACTCTCCGCCGCGGCGCACCAACAACTTGGCCGGGGGCAACGTGAGGAGCAGCTCGGCGACGTCGGCGACGACTTCGTCCGGATCGGGCCACATCGTTCGGAAAAGCGGTTCGCGCCCGAATTTGATCCCGCTTTCGACAGCGAATGCTGCCTCCGGCACGATCTCGCGGATCGCCAACGCCAGCCGGAGGGCGGCGGCCGGGTCCAGTCCGCGCTGGTCGATCATGACCTCGGCGTCGAGGTCATAGACGAGCGCCCCGTTCGCGCAGACGGCGATGCCGGCGACCGAGGTCTGCGCGACGACGTCCGCCATCACCCGAATCGGCCGCCCCGTCACGAACACGACCGTCCCGCCATGCTCGCGGACCCGGCGCAGCGCGCGGCGGGTGCGCTCCGACACCGTGCCGTCCGACCGGATCAGCGTTCCATCCAGATCAGTGGCAACTATCGCGGGAGGGGACACAGCGACCCAGTCAACCAGTGCGAGGCCCCATGCACCATGGCTGGTGCCGGATCACCGACACTGATCGACACCGATCGGGCCGTCGAGGCGGATCACTCGTGGCCTTCGTCCAACCACAAGATCTTTATGGTTGTGAGTCGGTGTGTGAACGAATCGCGCATGCCCCAACTGGGCCGATGCGGTTCCGCGGCTGGGTGGGCCCCCGCTGGTCATGCCCGACGGACGACCGCGCCGCGGCGGGCATCTCCCGGGCCGTTGAGGTCCTGGTCGACGAGATCGTGCCGGCGGCTGCGAGGTGGAGCGCGACGCGGCGGTTGGTCGGTTGGTCGGTCGGCCGGCCGGACCGCCGCGATCAGGCAACAGGAGGTTCTCGCCGAGGAGGGGAGCGCCAGACGGCCGGGCTCGGCGGAGCTGACGGGTGCTGGTTCCGCGGAACCGTTGTCGCGATCGGCCGCTTGGCGGCCCGCACCCGGCGGATGGGCTCCGTCCGTTTCGCGGCGTGTCCACGAGCCAGGCGTTGGGCTGACCCACGCCCGGTCGAGCGGGTCCGCCACCAGACCGGAATCCACCGGCGCGCCACGATGGATCATGGCTGTGGCCTGGATGGGCTCCGTCCGTTTCGCGGCGTGTCCACGAGCCAGGCGTTGGGCTGACCCACGCCCGGTCGAGCGGGTCCGCCAGCCAGACCGGAATCCACCGGCGCGCGATGGATCATGGCTGTGGCCTGGGGCGATGCCGAAAACTGTCGGACGTGGGTGCGAGGATCGTGATGTTTCTGGCCCACTGTCCCCTGGCTGGTGATCGCGATGACAGTAGTCGAGTCCGAGGCTGTGTCCCCGTCGTCGGTGGACGCCGAGAAGGCGCCGCTCGCGGTGTTGGAAGGCGAGATCGTCGCCTGGGCTGGTCGGCTGGCAGCGGCGACGTGTGACTGGTTGGTGTTGCTGGCGATTTTCGACCGGCGGGACGGGTGGCGGGGACAGGGATTCGCGTCCTGCGCGCACTGGGCGGCCTGGCGGTGCGGGCTGGCGGTGCGCACGGCGCGAGAGCATCTGGCGGTCGGGCACGCCTTGGCGAGCCTCCCGGCAGTACGGACCGCGTTCGAGGCGGGGCGGCTGTCGTATTCCAAGGTCCGCGCGGTGGCCAGGGTAGCGGAGCCCGCGAGCGAGGCGTCGTGGCTGAAGCACGCGTTGTGCTGCACGGCAGCCCAGCTGGAACGCCTGGCGGCGACCTATGAGCGGCTGGCCGGAGATCACGCGGGGCAGCGGGCCGGTAGGCGGGTGTCCTGGCGGACTGATCGGGACGGGATGTTGCGCCTAACCGCCGTCCTGCCGGCCGACGAGGGCGCGCAGTTGGTCGCGGCGATCGACGCGGCACGTGCCGGCCTGGACGACACCACACCGGTGCCCGGGCCAGATGAGCCGGACCGGGTGCCAGCGGACGGGGAAATCATGGCGGCCCCGCGGGACCGGCGATCGGACGCGGATGCGCTGGTTGCGCTGGCTGCCGGGTTTCTGCACAGGCCCGCGCCTGGTCTGATGTCGCTGCCGCACACAGTCACCGTCCACGTGGACGTCGGGACGTTGCTGGGCGCTGGCCCGCCGGGGACGGGCATCGGCGCTTCGGACCATGCCGGCACCGCGGGAGCACGAACGCCCGACCCCGAAGACCGCCGCGGGTCCGAGGCAGCAAACGCGCCCGAGGAAGCGAGGAGAACGGACGCGGCGGTCGGCACCGATGAGGCTGGCCGTCCCGATCGCACCGCCAGAGCGTGCCAGACTGACGGCGAGCCAGCCGGACCAGGCCAGCTGCCTGACCGGGTCCGGCGGGGGCTGTTCCGGGCGGATCTTGAACCGGGAGTCGGCCTGGCCGCGCCGGTGCTGCGCCGGCTGGGCTGTGACGGGATGCTGCGGGCCCTGCTGTCCGACGCCGAGGGCAATCCGCTGCACCTGGGCCGGCGGCGCCGGTTTCCCAACCAGCGATTGCGCGATGCGGTCTATGCCCGCGACCACGCGACCTGCCAGTACCCGGGCTGCGAGCACACCCGCTGGCTGCAATGCCATCATCTCGCGGAATGGGTCGCTGACCAGGGCGAGACCGACATCGACCTGCTCACCGTGCTGTGCACGGCCCATCACCACGCGGTCCACGATGAAGGCATCACCCTTGAGCGTGCTGTCGACGGGGTGCTCATCGCGATCCTGGCCGACGGCCGGGTACTGCGCCCCGCGCCGCCTGTCGACGCCGGCCCTCGGCCCGTCGAGACCCTGGCCGCAGTGACCGGCCATGTCGGCGAGGCCGCGATCGCGACCCGCCATGGTGGCCGGCTTCACCTCGCCGATTCGATGCTCGTCCTTACCCAACACCGCTGGAACCAGGTCGGTCAGAGCCAGATGACCGTGGAGACCGTCCGTACGCCGTCCACGGCCGGAACCAACGAGAACAAGCGCTGCGTCCGACCGGCCGAGGCTTCGCCGGTCGGGCCGACGGGCCCGCCGGCGCCATCGTTCGACCACCACGACCAGCGGCGCCTGGTTCCGCGGTCGCGGAGGTCTACTCGCTCGCGACGTCGCCGCATCGAAGATCACACATGAGGCCCGCGGGAGAGGACAGCCAGCGGTGCCGGAGAACATCCTTCGGTGCCGGAGAACATCCTTGGTCGTAGTTAGGGAGGGCAGGGTCATCGGATGGACGCGGCGCGGCGGACCGGCGCGCGCGGGCCGGATAACGCCGCTGCGTACGGAGATCGTGGCGGGCGAGTGGCCGGGCGTCGCCAGGTAACATGCGGTTCATGAGGTCTGTCGACGCCCGAGGCCGGCGCGCGTGCCGCCACGCGGGCACGAGGACCATTCCAGGGGTCCGCCCATCGTGAAGACCTTTGACGAGCTGTACGGCGAGCTCTCCGCGAAGTGGCAGCAGAAGGTGCCGGGGTCCGGGTCCGTGGCCGCCCTTGAGGCGGGTGTGCACCACATCGGCAAGAAGCTGGTCGAGGAAGCCGCGGAGAGCTGGATGGCGGCGGAGCATGAGAGCCGTGAGCGAGCCGCCGAGGAGCTCTCCCAGCTGGTCTACTGGATTCAGCTCATGATGATCTCGCGGGGTCTCACCCCGGCAGACGTCTACTTCCATCTGTAGCCCGCGCCTCGGGGCTCGCGTGCCCTTGAAGCGGCGCGGGCGTTGACCGTGCGCGGGACGATGCCGCGCGCCTCGAAGAGCCCTGTGAGCCCCCGACCCGCTGTGAGCCCGACCCGCCGTGAGTTCCGGACCCCGCCACGGCCAGCCTCGATGGAATGATCATGCTGCGTATCGCGGTACCGAACAAGGGCGCGCTCTCCGCCGCCTCCAGCCAACTGCTCTGCGACGCCGGTTACCTGGCGAAGCGCGAGGGCGCCGACCTTGTCGTCGCCGACCTTGAGAACGACATCGAGTTCTTCTTCCTGCGGCCGCGCGACATCGCCGTCTACGTCGGCTCCGGGCGGCTGGATGTCGGTATTACCGGCCGTGACCTCCTGCAGGACAGCGGCGTCGCCGCGCTGGAGCTGGTCGCGCTCGACTTCGGGCACTCGTCGTTTCACTACGCGGCGCCGAAGGGCGCCATCACCGACGTGGCCCAGTTGGATGGGGCCAGGATCGCGACCTCGTTCCCCGAGCTCGTCCGCACCGACTTCGCGGCCCGCGGCCTGCGGGCCGAGGTCGTCACCCTCGACGGCGCGGTCGAAACAGCCGTGCGTCTGGGCGTCGCCGATGCCATCGCCGACGTCGTCGAGACCGGCCGCACGCTGCGCGCCGCGGGCCTCGAGCTCATCGGTGAGTCGGTGATGCAGTCGCAGGCCATCATGATTGCCAAGCAGGGCACGGAACTCTCGCCGTCGCACGAGAAGCTGCTGCGCCGTGTGCAGGGTGTCCTGGTCGCCCGCCAGTACGTGATGATGGACTACGACGCGCCGGTCGTGGTGCTCGAGAAGGCCTGCGAGATCACGCCGGGCTACGAGTCGCCGACGATCTCGCCGCTGCAGCGCGAGGGGTGGGTCGCGGTGCGGGCGATGGTGCCGAAGGACGAGGTCAACCGGACGATGGATGACCTGTGGGAGCTGGGCGCCCGCGGCATTCTCGTGTCCGCCATCCAGGCCTGCCGCCTGTAGCGACTGCCGCCTGTCGCGACGCCTGGGCGGAGTGCAGGCGTGCCGTCGTGCCGAGAACGGCGGCGGGGCCCGGGGCAAGCGCCCCGGGCCCCGCCGCCGTCGGTCGGGTAGCTGCCGCTAGCGGTGGCTGAGGATGAGCGACATGCCTTCGCTCCGGGTCGCCGGGCTCAGGAACTGCCCCCGGACCGCGGATGTCACCGTGCAGGCGCCCGGCTTGCGCACACCGCGCATGGACATGCACAGGTGCTCCGCCTCGATGATCACCATCACGCCGCGTGGCTTGAGCACGTCGACCAGCGCGTCGGCGACCTGCGAGGTCAGACGCTCCTGCACCTGCGGGCGGCGCGCGAACAGGTCGACGAGCCGGGCAAGCTTGGACAGCCCGGTGATCTGGCCGTTCTCGTTCGGGATGTAGGCGACATGCGCCTTGCCCGAGAAAACGACCAGGTGGTGCTCGCACAGCGACGAGAAGTCGATGTCGCGTACCAGCACCATCTCGTCGTGGCCCTCGTCGAAGACCGTGGTCAGCACGTCGGCCGGGTCCCGGCCCAGGCCCTCGACCGCCTCGGCATAGGCCCGGGCGACCCGGTCCGGCGTCTTACGTAGCCCTTCGCGGTCCGGGTCCTCCCCGATACCGATCAGCAGTTCACGCACGGCCGCGGCGACCCTGGCGTGGTCGAACGGGCGTACTCGGCCGTTGCCGGCGCGGAAGGCCGCGACGGCGGCGCCAGAACCTGACCTGGTTTCCGTCTCTGATCCGTCCACCCCGTCCGCCAGCTCAGCGGACGTGTCGAGGTGGGCGGACAGGACCGCCTGGTCGGTTTCGGACGTCAACGGTGTTTCCTTTCGTCGTCATTCGGCCACACCGGCGGCGCCCACGGGTTGGAGATCCGCGGAGCGTCCGGCGGGGGTGCGCCTGGCGGACCGGCTGGCCCGGTGGGGGCGGTTGGGCCGCCCATCGGGCTGGCACCGGGGCCCGAGCCAGGGTCGTGATGGCCCTGGCCGGGGTCGGTGACCGGACCCGCCCCCGCCGGCTGGGTCAGCCCCTGGGAGCCGTTCCCGTTGCCGCCGTTCGCATCGTGACCGCCACCGGCCGAGCGTGCTCCGCCGTTGTCGCGTGGCCTCTGGCCGGGGTGGCCGTTGCCCCCGCCGTGGACGAGGTCGGCCACGTCCGTGGTGACGAGGCCCAGCTCGGCGGGGGTCCGCACGGGTGGACGGTCCGACGGTACCCGCCGGCCGACGCCCGTGTAGTAGCCGCGGATCGGCCGCTTCTGGACGGTGGCGAAGGTCTCCAGCACGTCGTCCTTGCTGAGGGTCTCGGTGTCCATCAGCCGAAGCACGAGGGCGTCCAGCTCGTCGCGGTAGGTGTTGAGCACCTCCCACGCCTCGTCGTGCGCGGCCTCGATGAGCTTGCGCACCTCGCTGTCGATCTCGCCGGCGACGGCCTCCGAGTAGTCGCGCTGGTGGCCGACCTCGCGGCCGAGGAACACCTCACCCGACTCGGCGCCGAACTTCAGCGCGCCGAGCTTGTCGCTCATGCCGTACTGGGTGACCATCGCGCGGGCGATCTGGGTCGCCTTCTCGATGTCGTCGCTCGCGCCGGTGGTCGGCTCGCGGAAGACCAGCTCCTCCGCCGTCCGGCCGCCTAGCAGCACGGCCAGCTTGTCCAGCATCTCCGAACGGGTGGACAGGTACTTGTCCTCCAGCGGGAGCTGCATCGTGTAGCCGAGAGCCCGGCCGCGCGGCAGAATCGTGATCTTGTGAACCGGGTCGGAGTTCGGCAGCGCGTGCGCCACCAGGGCGTGCCCACCCTCGTGGTAGGCGATGCGCTTCTTCTCCCTGTCGCTTATCGCCCGGGTCTTGCGTTCCGGGCCGGCGAGCACGCGGTCGATGGACTCCTCGAGCAGCGCCGAGGAGATCACCTTCTGGTCGGCGCGGGCGGCGAGCAGCGCCGCCTCGTTGAGCACGTTCGCCAGGTCCGCGCCGGTGAAGCCGGGGGTGCGCCGGGCGATGACGAGCAGGTCGACGTCCGCGCCGATCGGCTTGCCCTTGGCATGCACCTTGAGAATCGCCTCGCGGCCCTGCAGGTCCGGGCGGTCGACGACGATCTGACGGTCGAAGCGGCCCGGGCGCAGCAGCGCCGGGTCGAGGATGTCCGGCCGGTTCGTCGCGGCGATGAGGATCACACCGCCCTTGACGTCGAAGCCGTCCATCTCGACGAGCAGCTGGTTGAGGGTCTGCTCCCGCTCGTCGTGGCCACCGCCCAGGCCGGCGCCGCGGTGGCGGCCGACCGCGTCGATCTCGTCGACGAAGATGATCGCGGGCGCGTTCGCCTTGGCCTGCTCGAACAGGTCGCGGACGCGGCTCGCGCCGACGCCGACGAACATCTCGACGAAGTCGGAACCCGAGATCGAGTAGAACGGCACCCCCGCCTCGCCGGCGACGGCGCGGGCCAGCAGCGTCTTGCCTGTGCCCGGCGGGCCGTAGAGCAGCACGCCCTTGGGGATCTTCGCGCCTATCGCCTGGAACTTTCCAGGGTTCTCCAGGAACTCCTTGATCTCCTCGAGCTCCTCGAGGGCCTCGTCGGCACCGGCGACGTCCGCGAACGTCGTCTTCGGCGTGTCCTTGCTGACCAGCTTGGCCTTGGACTTGCCGAAGTTCATGACGCGGTTGCCGCCGCCCTGCATCTGGTTCATCAGGAACAGGAACAGCGCGACCACGAGGACCAGTGGCAACAGGTTGAGCAGCAGGGAGACCAGGACGTTGCTGCGTTCGACCTTGACCTCGTACGCGACGTTCTTGTCATTGAGAGAGTCCGCGAGGTAGCGGCCCTGGTTCGTGACGTAGGACGACTCGTACTTCTTGTTGTCCTTGGTCGTGATCTGGATGATCTGCTTGGAGTCCTGGATCGTGGCCTTCTCGACCTGGCTAGCCGCGATCTTGGCCTGGATGAAGTGCAGGTTCTCCTTGGAGTACTCCTTGGGGCCCGACAGGACGTTCGTCGTCAGGAAGATCACAAGGAGGACCAGGAGAGCCAGGACCACCCAGCCACGGAAGATTCTTCTTGGAGTCATCTGCCTGGAGCGCGGGACACGCGCACTCCGCCCTCCTGACGTGTGTTCTGCCCTCGATCGGGGATTCCCTTGTGCCGAGGGTACCGCCGGCACGCACCTCTCACTCGTGCGTACACGTGAGCAACGGTTCGCCGCGCCACCGTGTTCCGGGGTGCTGGGCGCCCCGGTCCGCCTCCTGGTCGTCCGACGTCGTCCAACGTGGTGAGGCGTAACGGTACGGAGTGGGCAGTTGGCTCGCCGTCAGATGCGGGGGCCGCGAGCGATGGCTTCTGGGGTGAGGGTTCCCACGAACGGCAGGGTCCGGTAGTGCTCGCCATAGTCGAGGCCATAGCCGACCACAAAGGCACTCGGGATGTCGAAACCGACATAGCGGACATCGACGTCGACCGTGATGGCTTCCGGCTTACGGAACAACGCGAGCACCTCGAGTGACGCCGGGTGCCGCGACCGCAGGTTCTTCAGCAGCCAGGACAGTGTCAGCCCCGAGTCGATGATGTCCTCGACGACGAGCACGTCCCGGCCCTCGATCGAGCGGTCGAGGTCCTTGAGGATGCGAACGACGCCGCTTGACGACGTCGCCGAGCCATAGGACGACACGGCCATGAACTCCATGGTCACGGGAGTACGCAGCGCGCGTGACAGGTCGGCCATCACCATCACGGCGCCCTTGAGCACCCCGACAAGCAGCAGCTCTCGGCCGGCGTAGTCCGCGTCGACCCGGGCCGCGAGCGCGTCAATGCGCTGCGCGATCTCGTCGGCGCTGACCAGCACCTCACCGATGTCGCCGGCGAGCGCGGGCGCGACCCCCGGCATCGTCGTCACGGTCGCCTGGATCGATGTGACCTCCCCGTCGCCCTCGCCCAGGGTCTCTTCAGGCCTCCGGGCGCGCGACGGAGAAGCATCATCGCGCACCCTTTGGCCAAGGCGGGCGTTGTCGAAGTCGGGCATGCTCACCCCAGCGTGGCTCACCTGCGGGCCCTCCTCGGCGTCTGGCCGGCCGGCGCCGCGCCGGCGCGGCGATGACCGCGGATCCGCCGGCGTGGGGCCGGCGCCTCGCGAGTCCCCATCCGCCGTCCCGCGGCGCCCGGACCCGGTCCTACCAGGTCCGACCAAGGCAATCCTGTCACCTCGGCGGCGGGCGGTGACGCCCGACGGGAGTGGCACAGGCTGCTGACCACGCCAACGCGTCACCAGCGCCTCCATCGCCCAGACGTGCTCGGCGCGCAACGCCGACGCGGACGCCCCGAGCGTCAGCGCGGCCCGCCGCAGCACCCGGGTGCGCAGCGCGCTCGGCAGCGCGCCGAGCGTGTTGACGTCGAGATCGAGACCGGCCGGGAGACCGGCGCCGGGCGGGACGTCCGCGATGCCGGTGAGCTGGGCGTAGGCGTCGTCGGCGAGCGCGTCCAGCGCCTCGGCGTCCGCGCGCAGCAGGTCGGCGCTGCGCGCCAGCGCCTCGGCGATGCCCGGCCCCAGCTGCTCCTCCAGCGCCGGCAGCAGGCTGTGCCGGACCCGGGCGCGCGCGAACGCCTCGTCGGCGTTTGTCGGGTCGTCCCATGGCTCGAAGGCCTCGGCGCGGCAGGCCGTCCTGGTGTGGTCCCTGCGCAGGCCCAGGAGCGGCCGGCGCACCAGCCCGTCGCGCGGGCTCATCGCCCCGAGCGTTCGGGCGCCGGAACCGCGGGCGAGCCGCAGCAGTACGGTCTCGGCCTGGTCGTCGAGAGTGTGGCCGAGCAGCAACGCGGCGCCACCCAGCCGTTCGGTGGCGGCGAACAGCGCCGCCCTGCGGGCATCGCGCGCCGCGCCCTCCGAGCGTGCGGAGTGCGCGGTCAGCACCTCCACCGGGTCGAGCCGTAACGCCCTGCCCTGCCGCGCGACCTCCTCGGCCCGGGCGGCCGACGCCGGATCCCAGCCATGGTCGACGGTCAGCAGGCCGGCGCGCAGCGCCCGTCGCGGCGCGACGAACGCCGTCGCGGCCGCGAGCGCCAACGAGTCAGGGCCGCCCGAGCAGGCGACGAGCACCAGCGCGCCCGGCGGCAGGTCCGCGACGGCATGCCGCACCGCCAGCCGCACCGCCGCCACCGCCGGCGCGGGCGATCCGGTTGGGTACATCCGCTGTTCCGAGCTGGTTACCACAGCCCCCGTCGCTCACGTCTGGCATTGACCACTCCGAGACCACTCCGAGCCAAGCGGGACTAGGCCCAGGGCGTCGTCGATCGAGGCCAGACTACGGGGCCTACGCCGAGATGGACGGCCGGCTGCCGAGCACGCGCGCCATCCAGGCACCCGGATCGGCGATCTCGGCCTGACTGGGCAACGTGGCGGGTGACTGCCAGACAAGGTTGAACCCGTCGACGCCGGCCTCGGCGACCACGGCCCGCACGAAGGCGCCGCCCTGCCGGTACTGGCGCAGTTTCATGTCCAGGCCGAGCAGCCGGCGGACGAACCGGTCGAGCGGTGACCCGCCGGAGCGGCGGGTGTCGAACTTCGCCCGGATGTCGGTGACGGTCGGCACCACCTTGGGCCCGACGGCGTCCATCACCTGGTCGGCGTGCCCCTCGAGGAGGGTCATCAGCGCCTGAAGGCGGTCGAGCACGGCGCGCTGAGCCGGGGTCTGCAGCGCCTCGACGACGCTTGGGACATCCTGGCCGCGGTCGCGCACGGCGCCGCGCAGCGCCGCCACGGCCGAGCGCATCCGGTCGGCGAGCACGTCGGGATCCAGGTCGGTCGCCTCGATGAAGTCGCCGATCTCGGATTCGAGGTGGGCCCGTAGCCACGGCACCGCGGTGAACTGGCTGCGGTGCGTCTGCTCGTGCAGGCACACCCACAGCCGGAAGTCGCGGGGGACGACGGACAGCTGCCGCTCGGCGTGCGCGATGTTCGGCGCGACCAGGCTCAGCCGGCCCACCGGTCCGGTGCCGTCGGCCGCGATGACGCCGTCATGAGCCGCGGCGACGGTGGGCGTCGGCCCGTATTCCTCGGGTGGGAGGAACACCTCGTACTGGCCGAGGACCTTGCCCGCGAGGTACGCGAGTGCCGAGCCGAGCTGCACGCCGGTCACCCGGCGGCCGACCGCTGTCGACAGCGACCCGCGGCTCGCGTCGGTGATGCGCTCCAGCAACGGCGTCGTGATCATGCGTAGGCCGGCGACGTTCGACCGGGCCCACTCGGGCCGGTCGACCACGGCGATGGGTGTGACCGCGGCGGCCGGCGGGCTTAGATGTGTGTAGTCCTCGACGTGCCGCTCGGCCTCGACGGCCAGCCTGCGCAGCTCGGTCACGACCTCGTCGGCCTCGGCCCGCGTCAGCTGCGGGCCCGGGCGGACGAGCTTGCGTGCTGTCGCCACCGCCAGGTCCCAGTCGACGGGCTGCCTGTCCACCGGCTGCGCATCCACAGGGCAAGGGTACCCGGTGAGCGCTATCCGATCATGCTTCCTGACCCGTTCTCCACCCATGGGTACCAACTGGATGCCCCGCCTGGGTATCCCTCGACGGTCCGCTGGCAAAAATCGTCGATGCATATCCGAGTCCGTCCACCAAGGGTGGACCAAAGGTGGATAGCGGGCCTTGCCGGGCCAACTGGCTATCCCGGCCTGGGCCTATCCAGACAGCCCTGTCCGGACCTGGCCCTGTTTGGACCCGGCCGACTGGCTGTCCGGCTATCCGGCCGGCGGCGGGCTGGACGCTCCGATGGCCTCCCTGGTGGGCGGCGGTCCCGCGTCGGAGGCGGGCTTTCCGTCGGCTCCGTCGGCGCCGGCGGATGCGCAACAGGACGCGAGCGCCGCCGCGGCCCGGTCGAGGCTCGCCTTGGCCGCGGGGGACTCCTGGACGGGCGCGAAGAAGCCGAACAGGAGGAGCCGGCCGTCCGCGTCGACGAGCTCCCCGGCCAGACTGGTGACGATCCGGAGGCTGCCGGTCTTGGCCCGGACGTCGCCGGCGGCCGCCGCGGTGTCCGCGCCGCCGTAGCGGTCTCCGAGCGTCCCGGAGAAGCCCGCCACCGGCAGGCCGGTGAGCAGGGTTCGCAGCTCGGGGTGGTTCGGCAGCGTCGCGGTCCGAAGGATCTCGACCACCGTGCGCGGCGGGATCAGATTGTTGACGGACAGCCCGCTCACGTCGGCCAGCGACATCCCGGTGGTGTCGATCCCGAGGCCGGCCAGCACCTTGCCGACAGCGGCCGTCGCGCCGGTGAATGTCGTCGGCAGGCCGCGGGCGTGCGCGACCAGCCGGCCTAGGCACTCGGCCAGGTCGTTGTCCGAGTCGGTCAGCATCCGCTCCACCAGCATCGGGATGGGCGGGCTGTCGGCTGTGGCGACCGACCTCGCCGCCCTGTCGGCGGTTCCGGTCCCTGTTGAACCGACCGACACGCCTGCGCCTCGCAGCGCGGTGGCGAACGCGGCCGCCGCGGCCGCGTCCGGGGCCGGGCTGCGGGGCCCGACTGAGCCGGGCTGGGAGCGGCCGGCGTCGACCTCCAGCGCGGAGACGGGGGTGACATCGCCTTCGGTGACGTAGGTGTCGTTCCAGCCGGCGGCCGTCCCCGGTCCGGAGAACAGGCTGCCGTCCCCGATCACCTGGTCCACCGACGTGATCCCGGCGGCGTGCACCTGGGCCGCGAGGGTCGACAGGCGGGCGCTGGCGCTCGCGGGGTAGCCGGTGGGGTCGGCCGCGGCGGTCAGCGTCGGGTCGCCGGCGCCCACGAGCCAGAGCGTGCCGCCAGCCGAGGCCTTGTCGGCCGGCGTCGCGGGGCCCGGCGCGCCGGCGGCACCCGTGGACGTGCCGGCGGGCGGAAGGTAGACGACCCGCGTGGTCAGCCGGGCGTCCGGGGCGAAGGTTCGCAAAGCGGCTGTGGCGACGGCGGTCTTCAACGTCGATGCCGGCGCGGTCGGTACGGTGGACCTGACGTCGAACAGCACCTTGCCGGACAGTGCGTCGACGACGATCCCAGCCGGGCTGCCCAGTGCCGGATTGCTCAGCGGCCCGGTGAGCCGGGCGGCCAGTGTGGCCTGGTCGGGCATAGGGCCGTCCGCCCGCGGCCCGGCCAAGGCGGGCGCGGTGACGCGCGGTACCGTCGGTGTCGGCGCCTCGCCCGGCGTGGACGATATGGACAGGGACCCGGCGAGCAACGCGCCGGTCAGCGCCGTCAGGCCGCCAGCCCGAGCACCCGTCATTGGGCGAGCTTAAGGCGCCGGCGGCGAGGTGTGTTCGCTGAACGTGGTCAGCTTCCCAGGGTTCGCGATATTGCTCCGGGGACGACCCCCAGACCCCCAATGTCGGGCTTTGCTCGACGGGGGGCGGACAACCGGCAGGGCGCCGCAGATCGGTGGAGGGCGCGGTCGATCGCCAGGGCAGGGTGGAACTGGAGAGAGAATTTCGGTACTCGGCCCGCACGGGTGACCGCGTGGGGGCGACGCGTTCGGGGGAGTGGTCAGGTAGCGACTTCAGGGTCAGCGTTGGCGGTTGGGCGGCGTCGGGGCTACCCGCACAACTGGCACGCGCCGGCGAGGGCCCGGCGGGTGGGATAGGCCACATTGCCGGAGCTGCGGCCTGTGGGAAGTCCGCCGACACTGGACGAAGGCGCGGTTTCACGAACCTGAGCGACCAGCCGCGCTGTGTGGCGGGTCGCCATGGACATCGGCCGGCCCCAGGGCCGGTCCGCGCGGGAAGCCGGTACCGGTCGCGAGGCCTGGGCCGGGACGATGGAAGACGAGCCGGCCCGCCAGGGCCGAGCCACCGAAGAAGAAGGAGACAGGGAGCGGCGTGGACCTCGAGTTCGACGTGACCATCGAGATCCCCAAGGGGCAGCGCAACAAGTACGAGATGGATCACCACACGGGGCGGATCCGGCTCGACCGGATGCTGTTCACCTCCACCCACTACCCGTCCGACTACGGGTTCATCGAGGGCACTCTCGGCCGCGACGGCGACCCGTTGGACGCGCTGGTGCTGCTCGAGGAGCCCACCTTCCCGGGCTGCCTGGTGCGCTGCCGGACGATCGGCATGTTCCAGATGACCGATGAGAAGGGCCCGGACGACAAGGTCCTCTGCGTGCCGGTGGCCGACGTCCGCCAGGAGCACCTGCGTGACATCCGTCACCTGCCGGAGTTCGACCGGCTGGAGATCCAGCACTTCTTCGAGGTCTACAAGGACCTGGAGCCCGGGAAGTCGGTCGAGGGTGCGAGCTGGGTCGGCCGCGCCGACGCCGAGCGCGAGATCCTCGCCTCGGTCAAGCGGATGGAGACCGAGGCGGACGAGCACGCGGAACCGGCGGAGCCGGTCGTCGACGAGGCCCAGTCCGCCTGACTCGTCGCCACCCCGTATCGCGAGGCCCCGGCTGGTTCTTCGAACCACCGGGGCCTTTCCATTCCGTTGTCATCTCCATTCCGTCGTCATCGCGTCCATTCCGTCGTCATCGCGCGCAGGCCGCGGTCTCGTCGCCTGGGCGGCTTGCCTCCTCGGCGCCGGACTTGCCACGGCCAGCCGCGATGTGCCGGACCGGCCAACTGCCAGTACACCGGCGCCGGGTGACCGCACCCTCCGCCCTCCCGGCGTCGGTGTTGCCGCCGGGCTGCCAGGCCGGGCCGGGTGGCCACGGCCGTGAGAGCTACCGGGTGACCAGCGCGCGGCGCTTGTCGAGCAGCCAGCGTGTGCCGCGGCCCGCCTGCTGGTCGATGGCCTGTACCGCCGGCAGCTGGGCCGCTCGCAGAATCTGGTAGCGCAGGGGCGTCTCGTCGCCCTGTCGGGTGGCCATCCTGAACGCGAACGCCAGAGGGTCCGGTGCCTCGTCGACGGGCGGGCGCCCGCGTTCCGCGGGCTGGGTGGCGTCGCACAGGCGGTCGAGCTGGCCGTCGACACCCTCGAACCACGACATGCTGATCCGAGCCCGGTTCTGCAGCGGCCCCAGCGCCGCGTGGCCGGACCGGTCGAAGTCCCGCAGCGCCGTGGTGACGTCCGCGCGTCCGTGGAGGAACCGTTCGAGCATGATCGCGTCCATGATCGCGAGCGCCGTGCCCGAGCCCAGGGTGAAATGGGTGGTATGCGCGGCGTCGCCCAGCAGCACGACGTTCTCGTGCTGCCAGGTGCGATTGGTGACGTGGGTGAAATGTTGCCAGCGTGCCGGCCGGCCGTGGCAGTCGCTGATCAGCCGATGGCCGCCGAGCGGCCCGTCGAAGATGCCTTCCAGGAGCCGACAGCCATCCGCGTCGCTCAGCCGGTCGAGACCCAGACCGGTCCAGGTCTGGGGGGCGCACTCGACGATGCAAGTGCTGATGTCGGCGGCCGACGGATAGGCGTGGAACCAGATCCAACCGGGTTCCGTGCGCTCGAACGCGAACATGAAGTTCTCGAATCGCCGGTCCGTGCCCAGCCAGATGTACTGGTTGGCGCCGACCTCGAGCTGGGTGCCGAAGGCATCCAAGCCGGCGAGCCGTCGTACCTGGCTGTTCGCCCCATCAGCCGCGACCACCAGATCGGATTCCGCCATAAGCGCGCTCAGGTCGTCGGCGTCGGCCACATGCCGGCGGTACCGCACGTCGACTCCCAGCTCGACCGCCCTGCGCGCGAGCACGTCGAGCAGGGTCGCGCGCTGGATGCTGTACCCGTAGCCAGGCAGGTAGGCGGGTCGTGGACCGCCGACGCTGACGTGCTGGCCCCGCCACAGGGTCGACGCCGCCCGCAGCTCGCGCGCGCTGACCGGGTCAGCGCGGAACAAGCTGCCTAGTAGCGGTTCCCAGTAGACGACCCCCCAGCCGTGGGTGGCCCCCGGCCGGTCGCGCTCGAGCACGGCGATGTCGTGGCTGGAATCCCGCAGCTTTGCGCGGATCGCGAAGTACAGCCCCGCCGGGCCACCGCCAACGCAGACGATCTTCATAGGAAGGAACCTCGGAGATAGAGGTGGCGGTGGCCGACAGGCCACCGCCACAGGGATGCTTCAGGACGACGCGGTTGCGGGATGGGTGGGCTTACCAGCCCCAGCCGCGTCCCCAGCCCCAGCCGTGTCCCCAGCCCCAGCCGCGTCCCCAGCCCCAGCCCCAGCCCCAGCCGCCGAAGCCGCCGAAGCCGCCAAAGCTAAAGCCGTGGGTTCGCTCGCGGAAGGACCCCACGTCCTGGAGGGCCGGCGCCCGATACATAGCCTTCATGGCGGTTCCTCCCTCTATGGTGATGTCACCATTCGGCGGGCCATCCGCGTACAAATCTGGGTAACAACCCACCGGTTCTAATCGGCTAGTCGCGCCACTTGTAACCGACCATTAGTAGCCTTCCACCCCTCGGTTCACCGAGGGTTCACTACGCTTCGCATAACTGCCTCAGACCTATAGGGACCGGTGAATTTCCTCAGGGGGCAACCCGAACGGCAGGTCCCTGGGCCAGGGCCGCGGAGATGGGGGTGGCGGTGGCCGACGGGCCACCGCCACGGGATGCGTCAGGACGACGCGGTTGCGAGTGGGTGGGCCTACCAGCCCCAGCCCCAGCCGCCACCCCAGCCGCCGCCCCAGCCCCATCCGCCGCCCCAGCCGCCGCCCCAGCCCCATCCGCCGCCGCCCCATCCGGTGCGCTCGTGGAAGGATCCGGCGTCGTGGAGGGTCGGTGCGTGGTATGCAGTCTTCATGGCGGTTCCTCCGTCTGGTGGTGATGTCACCTTTCGGTTTCGGCCGGCCGAGCAGCAAAACCAGCCGACGTTCAGTCCGCCGACCTGGTCATTCTTCTATAACTACTTGCGACCGACCACCATCAGCCTGCCACCGATCGGTTCATCCTCGGTTCAGCACCCTGAGCATGGTCCGTCAATCACTCTCTTTCCGGTGGTCGATCCCACCCGCCACGAGCGGATCCGGCCGGGAAATGAATTCCACCCCCGAACCCCCGGCCAGCTCCCAAAAGGGGAGAGGAAAAGAGCGATCATGTCTGCCCCGGCTATAAGGGCCAGACTCTCGGACCTCGGGGGAGTCGGGCTGCGAGGCGGGATGCCGCGTGGTCATCGCCCGAGGTCGAGCATGAACGGCGAGCCGGGGCCGTGGGGTCCGGGGCTCGGCCCTGGGGCGACATGACGGCCTTTGGCGAAGCGGCCCGTCAGGGCTGCGAGCAGGCGACCCGGGTGGGGGTCCAGGGGGCGGAGCCCCTTGGCGTGGGGTCCGGGGCTCGGCCCCGGGGCAACATGACGGCCTTTGGCGAAGCGGCCCGTCAGGGCTGCGAGCAGGCGACCCGGGTGGGGGTCCAGGGGGCGGAGCCCCTTGGCGTGGGGTCCGGGGCTCGGCCCCGGGGCAACATGACGGCCCATGGCGAAGCGGCCCGTCAGGGCTGCGAGCAGGCGACCCCGGCGCGAGCCGAAGGCGGGGATTGAACCCGCGACCTATCGCTTACGAGGCGATTGCTCTGCCACTGAGCTACTTCGGCTTGGTCCAGCGAGGCTGGCGCGGCTCCGAGTATGCCAGATGGGATGACGAGGCCGACGTGTGTGGCCCGGCCGCGTTTTTGCGATCTTGCGACTGGCGGATGGCTCTGGTTCGCGGCTCGGGTGGGTGCATCGCTGGCGGTCCGCCGTCGCACGGACGACCTCGGCCTCGATCTTCGATCTCGGTCGCCGACGGCGGATGTGGGGGCGAGCGCCGGGCTGGCGGCGCTGGTCGTCTCGTCTGATGGCGGTGGGTTGGATGTGATGGTGGGTGTCCGGATCGTCTGGTGACGGGTTGATGTGCGCCCTGGGATTTGGGTAGGGGTTCCGTTACGGAAAGCTTTGGCGTGGTCACATGTATGTGTCAGCATGGTGTCGCCAGTCGACCGAAATTCGTCAAATGCGACCCCGCTCGCAGTGGCGCTGGAGAGGTTGCGTAGGGTTTCGCCATGACCGGGGAAGCAACTGCGACGACGACGCGAGGGGCCTCGCTGCTCGTCGCGGAAGATGATGAAGCATCGCGCGTCGCACTCGCGCGCAGTCTTGAGCGATTCGGGTACCGCGTGCTGGAGGCGGCCGACGGCGAGACCGCACTCCGCCTGTTTCAGACGACGGAGATTGACCTGGTTGTACTCGATGTAGCAATGCCACGGATGGACGGCTTCGCCGTGCTCAGTCGGCTGCGGCAGACGAGCGAGGTGCCGGTGATCATGCTAACCGGTCGGGCTGAGGAGGTCGACCGGGTGGTCGGCCTGGAGCTCGGGGCCGACGACTACGTCGTCAAGCCCTACTCGCTGCGCGAGCTGGTGGCCAGGGTTCGCGCCCGGCTGCGCCGCCGGCCGGTGGAGGCGCCGCCCCAGCGCAGCGGGGACGGCAACGAGCCGCTGATCTACGGCGACGTGTCGATCGACCTGCGTGCCCGCGAGGTCGCGGTCGCCGGTGAGCGGATCGACCTGACCGCCCGTGAGTACGAGCTGCTCGCCTTCCTGGCCCGTCATCCGCGCAGGGTGTTCAGCCGGGAGGAACTGCTCGAGCAGGTCTGGGGCACGCGGTTCCAGGACCCCGCGACCGTGACGGAGCACGTCCGGCGGGTCCGGACCAAGGTCGAGGGCCGGCCGCCGCAGCGCCGGCTGGTCACCACCCTGCGCGGCATGGGTTACCGCTTCGACCCGTGAGCCCAGCTCCGTGATTCCGTGATCCGGTGGAGTTCTCCGTGCCCAGAAGGCCGGGGACTCCACCGGGTCATAGCTGGATCCCCGTCTCAGTCCGAGTCGGAGCGGCGGGAGCGTGCACGTCGGCGGATCCGGCGGTGCCCACCGTCGCTGGCCGGCGGTTCCTGGCTTGCCTCGTCCGGCTGTGAAACGACCGCGGGCACGGCAGCCTCCCGGATGGCGGCGTCCGGCGCGGCCGCGCTTTGGTGTGCGACGGAGCTCTCCTCCCCGTTCTGATCCGGGGCGTCAGCCTGGGCACCGTTCCGGCTCCCATCCTCGGGAAGACTGACGGAACCGCATCCGGAGCCCGCGGCGGTCGGATAGGCGGCCTCGTGGGTCTTGCGGGAGGAGCAGACGTCGGCCCGATCGCAGGCCCGCCGCCCGCCCGCGTCGAGCGCCACCGTCACCTGCTGGCGGGGCACATCGTGGCCGATCACCCTGCCGGGGCCGTCGGGAGTGCTCGCCCGGGAGCCCACGGCGGGGACCGCGGCGGCGAACTCCTCGTACAGCGGATGCTCGTAGCGCAGGCAGCACATCAGCCGGCCGCAGGCCCCGCTGATCTTCAGCGGATTGAGCGCCAGGTTCTGGTCCTTGGCCATCCGGATGCTCACCGGCTCGAAGTCGGTCAGAAACGTGGAGCAGCACAGCTCCCTGCCGCAGGACCCGATGCCGCCCTGCAGCTTTGCGCTGTCCCTGGCGGACAGCTGGCGTAGGAGAACCCGAGTGTCCAGCGTCCGGTTCAGCTCGCGGACGAGGGAACGGAAGTCAACCCGTCCGTCGGCGGTGAAGTAGATCGTGAAGGTGTCCGACGTGTCGACGTGGTCCACCCCGACGATCTTCATGGGCAGGCCGTGCTCCCGGACCAGCCGCTTGGCCGCGACCCTCGCCTGGGCGCGCCGCCGCCGGGACACCTGGTCCCGCTCGACGTCGTCGTCGGCCGCGAACCCGGCGAGGACCGGCAGGTGGCCGACGTCCTCGCTCACCCACTGCGGCGCCCACATGCAGGTCGCGACCGCCGGGCCGTCGTCGGTGGGGACGAGCACCCGGTCGCCGACACGGGGCGCCAGCTGCCCTGGGTCGGCGTAGTACAGCTTCCCGCGGGGCGAGAAGGCCACCGCGCACATCATCGACATGCGTGCCCGCCGTCCTGTCGTGTCCGCCGTCCTGTCGTGTCCGCCGCGAGGCACCGCGGAGTGGCCCGGCACCGGCACCGGCCGGCCATGCCAGCCATCCCGGCCACGTGGGACCTGGCCGTACATCCGACCAGGTCACTCTGACCTGACCGAATGTGGCGGAAGTCGCCGTTCGCCCTGAGCGTACGTCCGCGTTCTCACCGAAGCACCCGGTTCGTCGGGGAACGGGACCCTGAATGCGCCCTTCCGCCGCCGTCGACCGCGACTTTCCCGTCGACTGACCCGTCGAGGAATCGGCCCCGGCCTGTGAGCTCGTTACCTGCCCACTCGGCGGCCGATCCGGCTTGCTGGCAGAACCCAGTGCTTCGCGGATCGGTCAGCGGCTCATGAGAGGGAGTGGGAGGGAGGGCGCTCCCGTGCCCGGCCGGCCGCCTTCGGTTCAGGCGTCCCGGAGAGTCAGGGTGAGGGACTCGACGGCAAGCTGGGCGACCAGGCCCGGGTTGGCGGCGAGCGCGTCCCTGGTCGCCAGGACTGCCTCCAGTCGACGCAGGGTGCGCTCCGGGGTCGCCGCGGCGGCGAGCCGGCTGATCTCGGCGGCGGCGTCGGGGTTGACCGGGTCGACGGTCGCGCCGAGCTGGTGGGCGAGCACGTCCCGGTAGAGACCCGCGAGGTCCAGCAACGTCCGGTCGAGCGAGTCGAGCACCGTGCGCCGGCCGCGGCTCTTCTGCGACTTCTCCAGGTCCTTGAGCGCCCCGGCGGCGCCGCGGATCATCATCGTTTTGGCTTTTGGCGCCGTCTTCGTCGCCCGTTTCGAGCGTCCCGCGGCGCCGGACGAGGTCGCCCCGACGCCGAGCGCCGTGCGCAGGGCCTCCGCCTCCGCCTCGTCCCGCTCGGTGTTCGCCGTGTCGGCGTCCGCGTTCGCCGCGGCCACGAGGTCGGCGGCGGCGCCCAGGCAGTCGGCCGCGCGGCCGAGCCGGCCAGGCACCGCCAGCACCTGGGCACGCCCCGCCCTGGCCCGCTCGTCGACGGCGAGCAGGCGGGCCCGGCCAAGGTGGCCCTGCGACGCCCTCGCGGCGACCTGTGCCGTCCGCTCGTCGACGCCGTCGCGCAGCAGCGCGTTGGCGATGTCGTCGACGGACGGCAGCCGCAGCGCCACCACCCGGCATCGAGACCGGATCGTGGGAATCACGTCGTCCACCGAGGGCGCGCACAGCAGGAACACGGACCGCTCAGCCGGTTCCTCCAGCGCCTTGAGCAGGGCGTTGGCAGCGGAGTCCGTGAGCCGGTCCGCCTCCTCGATGAGCAGGATCCGGTAGCGGCCACTGGTCGGGGCACTCGCCGCGTCCCTGACCAGCGCCCGCACGTCCTGCACGCCGAGCGAGAGCCCCTCCGCGCGCACCGTGCGCAGGTCGGCCGCCGTGTTGGTGAGGACGGTGTGGCAGCCGACGCACTCGCCACAGCCAGGTGGGCCCGCCGGCTCGCCGGACGCCCCCGCCGCCCCCGCCGCTCTGGCCGCCGAGGCGCGCTCGCAGCTCAGCGCGGCGGCGAAGGTCCTGGCGGCGTCGACGCGGCCGGCGCCGGAGGGGCCGGTGAACAGCCAGGAATGGGTCATCCCTGCCCTGGCGGCGGCGATGGCGCCGTCCGGGCCACCGATGAGCGCGGCCGCCTTGGCGGCCGTGGAGAGGGTGTCGACGACCGCGTCCTGGCCGGTGAGCGACTCCCAGACGCTCACGCCGAGCCCTCGGGGAACCGCGTGGAGTCGGGCGCTCCGGTATCCATGATCGGGCTGCGCCGGTCGACGCCGCCGCGCCGGTCGGGTTCGTCGCCGCGCCCGGTGCCCGGCGGACGGCCCGGTCCGGTTCCGCCAGCGGCGACGGCCGTCAGCTCCGGGCCGCCGGCGGCGGCGGCCGTCACAGTGGGGCCGTCCGTGTCGCCGATGTCGCTGAGGGTGGCGTCCCCGAGTCGGCGGGCGACCACCCGGCGGATCCGGGCGTGCAGCTCGCCCGCCGGCGCGGCGCAGTCGAGCACCAGGTACCGATGCGACTCCTCGTCCGCGAGCCGCAGGTAGGCGGCGCGGACCTCCTCGCCGAACGTCGGGGCGTGGCCTGCCGCCGAGCCGTTCAGGAACCCGGGGGCAGGGGAGCCAGGCACGTCCGTGTCCGTGTCCGTCGCCGTCGTGCCGGCGTCGGCGTCCGCGGACGTCTCGGTGTCCAGCAGGACCGTGACGTCGGGGAGCAGCGACATGGTGGCCCACTGGGCCAGCACGGTCAGCTCGTCCAGGCCGGCGCAGCTCGCGGCGCTCTGGTGCGCGACCGTCGAGTCGACGTAGTGGTCGGTGAGGACCACGGCGCCGCGCGCGAGCGCCGGTTCGATCACCCTGGCGACGTGCTCGGCCCTGGCCGCCGCCGCGAGCAGGGCCTCGGTCCGGGGGTGCAGCGCCGCCGACGGGTCCGCCTGCAGCTGGCGCAGCGACGCCTCCAGGGGGGCGGCGATCACCGCGTCCGAGGCGACTACCACCTCGCGCCCGGTCTCGGTGAGCCACGAGCGCAGCGCCTCGAGCTGGCTGGCCCTCACGGCGGCGTCCGCTCCCTCGATCGCGACGAACAGGCCGGCATGGCGCGGTCGGCGGTTCTGCCTACGGCCGCGCAGCGCGTTCCACAGCTCCGGGAGGACGGGCACCCCGGAGTGGTCGTCCATCTGCCGGTAGGCGAACAGGCCCACGACTATGGCGAGGACACCGCCGCCGAGCAGCACGAAGGTCACGCCGTCGGCCCGGACGTTGACGTCGCCCCACAAGTGCACGCTGTGCGAGCCGATCAGGCCGACCAGCGCCGGCGCGGCGGCCAGCACCAGCAGCAGGTCGATGCGGACCAGCGACTGCACGAGCGCGAAGGTGCGCCCGCGCAGCTCATCGGCCACCTCGGCCTGCAGGAGGGTGTTGCCGGTCACCCATGCCACCCCGGCGAACATGCCCACCAGGACGACGAGAATGCAGGCCAGCACCAGGTTCGGGATGATCGCGACGAACACCAGGGTGATGCCGGCGCCGGTGACGCAGACCCCGAACAGGCGGGTGCGGCTGTAGTCGCCGAGCAGTTTCGGCCCGATCGCCATCCCGGTCGCGAGGCCGATGAACACGGCCGCGAACAGTACGCCGTAGGCGGCGTCCCCTCCGCCGAGGATCTGGACGTAGAGCTTGCCCAGCGCGATGACACAGCCGGCGCCGGCGAATCCGCCGAGGATGCCGATGACCAGGCCCCGCACCAGCCGGTCGTTGCCGACGAACTTCCAGCCCTCGGTGATGGAGGCGAAGAAGCCCGGCTCCGGGCCGTGCTCCGGGCGTGCCGCCTTGCCGATCGACTTGAGCCCCCAGATCACCAGCGCCGACAGCAGGAAGGTCACGGCGTTGAAGTAGAGCGCGATGTCGACGGACGAATCCCGGAAGTACGGGTGCCCCGGCGCGAGGCTGCGCGAGAGGGTCGCCAGCAGGGCGAAGATCGCCGCCGCTACCGGCGCGCTGCCGTAGGTGGTGAGCAGGCTGAGTGTGTTGGCCGCCGCCAGCCGCTCCTTCGGTACGAGATGCGGGACGCTCGCCTCCTTGGCCGGCGCCCACAGCAGGGTCACGCACTCGATCAGGAACGACGCGATCAGCAGCCAGGTCAGCGTGCCGACGATCGGGATCGACAGGAACAGGACGAAGCGCAGCAGGTCGGTGACCACCATGGTCAGCCGGCGGTCGAGCTTGTCGGCGACCGCGCCGGCCAGCGGGCCGAAGATCAGCGCCGGCGCCAGCCGGATGATCAGCAGGGAGCCGAGCGCGTACGCCTGGCCGGAGAAGCCGTGCTGCAGCTGGGTGACCATCGCGGTGGTCGCGAGCAGGCCCATCCAGTCGCCGAGGCTGGACAGCCCCAGCTGGATCCACAGCCGGCGGAACTCCGGGATGCGCAGCACCGCGCGCACGTCACCCTCGTCGGAGCTCGCTGGCGCACGCCGTTCCGGTGGCTCCGGCACGCTGGTGACCGGATGCTGGCCGACTGTCTTGACGGCCCAGCCGGCGCGCCGCGGACGGCGCGGCGTTAACTCGCCGCTCGGGTTGCCGACGGGCCGGGCTGGCGCGTCCCCCTCCGCGGCCACATCGTCCACGGGCGGCCCATCCAGGCCGCCCGTGTGGCCTGGCTCGGGCATCAGGCCCGCCGTGGCCCGAGTGTCCTTCTCGTCCCCGTAGTCGGGGACCATCAGCCAGCCTCGCTGGTGCCGCCGGATCCGGCCGACCGCTTGGTGGCGGCGCGCGTTCCCGTGCCCGCCTTCGCCGTCGTCTTGCCCTTCGCGGTGGACTTCGCCTTGGCCGCGCCCGCCGCGGGCTTGGCGGCCTTGGCGCCGGTTCCCGTGGCCGACCGGCTGGACGCGCGGCGCGGGGTGGCGGGACCGCGGGCGCGCCTGTCCGCGAGCAGCTCGGCGGCACGCTCGATCGTCAGGGTCGCGATCTCGTCGCCCTTGCGCAGGCTCGCGTTGGTCTCGCCATCGGTCACGTACGGGCCGAAGCGGCCCTCCTTGAGCACGACTGGCTTGCCGCTCGCCGGGTCGGGCCCGAGCTCACGCAGCGGCGGGGTCTCGGCCGCGCTGCGCCGCCCGCGCGTCTTCGGCTGCGCCAGCAGCGCGAGCGCCTGCTCGAGGGTCACCGTGAACAGCTGCTCCTCGGACTCCAGGGAGCGGCTCTGCGTCCCCTTCTTCACGTAGGGGCCGTAACGGCCGTTCTGGGCGGTGATCTCCTCGCCGTCCTCGCCCGCGCCGAGCAACCTTGGCAGCGTGAGCAGCTTGCGGGCGTCGTCGAGCGTGACCGTCTCCAGTGCCATGGTCGACAGCAGGCTCGCGGTCCGCGGCGGGTCGGTGTCGGTGGTCACGTACGGGCCGTAGCGGCCCGCCTTCGCGGTGATGGTCGCCCCGGTCTCGGGATCGGCGCCGAGAACCCGGTCATCCGACGGCGCCTCCAGCAGTTCGAGCGCCTTCGGGATCGTCAGCTCGTCCGGCGGCAGATCCTCCGGCACGCTGGCGCGCCGCTCGCCGTACTGGACGTACGGGCCGTAGCGGCCGACTCGGACCACCACCGACACGCCGTCGTCGGCCTCGCCGAGCGGGATCGAGTTGACCTCGCGGGCGTCGATCTCACCGAGCCGCTCGCTGACCAGGTGCTTGAGCCCCGCGTCGGCGGCCACCTTGCCGTTGCCACCGCCGGCCACCTTGCCGTTGGCACCGCTGCCGCCGACCGCGGTGCCGTTTTCCCCGCCGGCCTCGGCGGGGGTGCCGTCGCCGAAGTAGAAGCGGGTCAGCCAGTCTGTCGAGCCCGCCGTGCCGGCAGCGATGTCGTCGAGGTCGTCCTCCATCGACGCGGTGAACCGGTAGTCGACCAGCCGGGTGAAGTGGTCCTCGAGCAGGCCCACGACGGCGAACGCGATGAAGCTCGGCACCAGCGCGGTGCCCTTCTTCCACACATAGCCGCGGTCCTGGATCGTGCCGATGATCGACGCGTAGGTAGACGGCCGGCCGATGCCCAGCTCCTCCAGCGTCTTGACCAGGCTCGCCTCGGTGAACCGGGGCGGCGGGCTGGTGGAGTGGCCGCGCGGGGTGAGCTGCCGGGTGGTCAGCGGATCGCCCTGGCGGACATCCGGCAGCCGCGTCTCGCGGTCCTCAAGCTCGGCGTCCGGGTCGTCGGCACCCTCGACGTAGGCACGCAGGAAGCCGGGGAAGGTGATGACCTTGCCGCTGGCGGCGAACTCGGCGTCCTCACCCGCGCTGGACCTGCCACCGATGCGGACCGTGGCGCTGGTTCCGCGGGCGTCGGCCATCTGGCTCGCCACGGTGCGCCGCCAGATCAGCTCGTAGAGGCGGAAGCCGTCGGCGTCGAGCCCGGCGCGCACCTCGCCGGGGGTGCGGAAGGTGTCGCCGGCGGGGCGGATCGCCTCGTGCGCCTCCTGGGCGTTCTTGACCTTCTTCGTGTACACACGCGGCTTGTCCGGCACGTACTCCGGGCCGTAGAGCTGGCGGGCCTGCTCGCGGGCGGCGGCCAGCGCCGTCTCGGACAGGTTCGTCGAGTCGGTCCGCATGTAGGTGATGTAGCCGTTCTCGTACAGCTTCTGCGCGATCTGCATGGTGCGCTGGCTGGAGAACCGCAGCTTGCGGCCCGCCTCCTGCTGCAGCGTCGACGTCATGAACGGCGCGTAGGGCGAGCGCCGGTACGGCTTGGTCTCCACCGAGCGGACGGCGAAGACGGTGGCGGCCAGCCGCTCGGCGAGGCCGGTCGCGCCCGCCTCGTCGAGGCGGACGACCTCGGCCGACGTGAGCCTGCCCGCGGCGTCGAAGTCGCGGCCGGTGGCGAGGCGGCGGCCGTCGAGCGCCACCAGGGTCGCGGGCAGCGCGGTCGGGTCGGGCGCCTTGCCGTCGTGGCCGACGGTGGCGGCGAACCGGCCCTCGATGTTCCAGTAGTCCGCCGAGCGGAAACGCATCCGCGCCCGCTCCCGCTCGACCAGGATGCGCGTCGCGACGCTCTGCACCCGGCCCGCGGACAGGCGCGGCATGACCTTCTTCCACAGCACGGGGGAGACCTCGTAGCCGTAGAGACGGTCCAGGATGCGCCGGGTCTCCTGGGCGTTGACGAGGTTCTCGTCGATCTCGCGCGGGCTCTCGACGGCCCGGCGGATCGCCTGCGGGGTGATCTCGTGGAAGACCATCCGCTTGACCGGCACGGTCGGCTTGAGCGTCTGCAGCAGGTGCCAGGCGATCGCCTCGCCCTCGCGGTCCTCGTCCGTCGCGAGGTAGAGCTCGCTCGCGTCCTTGACCAGCTCCTTGAGCTTGGTGACCTGCTGGCGCTTGTCCGGGGTGACGATGTAGAGGGGCTCGAAGCCGTTGTCGACGTCCACCCCAAGCCGGGCCCACGGCTTGCCCTTGTGCGCCGCCGGCACGTCCGCGGCGCTGCGTGGCAGGTCGCGGATGTGGCCGATGCTCGACTCGACCTGCCAGCCAGGCCCGAGGTAGCCCGCGATCGTCTTCGCCTTCGCCGGCGACTCGACGATCACCAGCCGGGTGCCCGTGCCGCCGGCGGTGGACCGCCGTCGTCCGACGCCGCCGCGGGCGGTGCCGGACGGCGTCTCGGCCTCGTCGACCTGCTCGGCCGCATCCAGGACGTCCTCGTCGACGTCGAGCGGCTCGGCTAGCGGGGTGGACGACCGGGACGGGGTCCGGGCCGTCGTCTTCGCGCGCGGTGGCACTGGTCTCCTCGGTACTGCTGTTCTCGTGTCGCTGTCGGCGGTCTCATGGCTGGCGGCGTCGCTGGCTGGCGACGTCGAGGGCTGGCACGTGCCCGGCTGGCTGGCCGCCGGCCACCGCGGTGACCGGACGCCGTGGGCCGGATGACCGGCAGGGCGCTCGCTCGCGCCCACACCGGGCCCCACCCCACCCCAACCGGTGAGCCGTCACCGCAACCGGTGCACGTGTCGTGCTGCACGGTACGCCGCGCCGTCCCAGCCGGCTTCTCGCCGCCCGTCCGAGACGGCCGGGCGAGGTTCGATGGTGGCACGCAGGTGCGCCGGGGGGACGCGCCCGGCCCCCCGGTCAGACTTCACCTTCCTTATCACCGTGCCACGGTCACCGCGCCGCGGCCCCTCAGCCCCGACAGCGGCGATGCCCGGCCGCCATCACAGCCCGTGCCTGTCCAGGTCCCACCGGACCGTCATGGCCCTGGCGCACCCAGCCGCCGGCCTCGCCCACGCCCGCGTGCCCGGCGGGGCGGGTGGAGACGGCCTGGCCGCGCCGGACCACGGCGGCCCGGTGGGGTGGACACCGCCGCCACGGTAAGGGCTCACGGTGCCGGTACGCCATCCCCTGAGCGCGTCACGTGACCGACCTCCCCATGCCGGGGAGGTGCCCTCATGGCGGGCCGCCTAACGGCAGCGACCGCCCGCCGCCGGTGCGCCGGCTGCGGGCGGTCGGAATCCTGCCCTGATCGGGCCGGTACGGGCGGGGACTCCCGGCCCGGGGAGTCCCGGCCCGGGGAGTCCCGGCCCGGGGAGTCCGGGCGGCTGGCCCCGGTCAAGCGGCCGAGTCCTCAGAGGCACTGCCGGGTCGGAGCCCCCGGGTGTGGATCCCCGCCGATTCGCTCCAGGCCAGGGCCGAGTCTCCGGACCGGCGTGGCGCGAATCGACGGGAAGCCGCCCGGCCTAGACGTTCACCTGGTTGGCGGTCGTCTGGTCCGGGGACACCGCCGCGGTCGAGTCGGTGCCCGTGACCGTGACATTGGACGAGTCCGCCACCGCCGGAGCACCCGAGGAGGACGGTGCCGCGTCCAGTGCCGAGCCGCGCCGCTTGGAGATCACGATCACCGCGGCGATCACCGCGACGGCCGCGACGGCGATGACGATCCGCAGCCAGGTGTTCTTGTCCTCGCCCACCGAGAACTTCACCACGGTCGGCGCGATCAGCAGGCTGACCAGGTTCATCACCTTGATCAGCGGGTTGATCGCCGGGCCCGCGGTGTCCTTGAACGGGTCACCCACGGTGTCGCCGATGACCGTCGCGGCGTGGACCTCGGATCCCTTCCCGCCGTGTGCGCCGTCCTCGACCAGCTTCTTCGCGTTGTCCCAGGCACCGCCCGAGTTGGCGAGGAAGACGGCCATCAGCACGCCGCCGGCGATCGCGCCGGCCAGGAACGAGCCCAGCGGCGGGTAGCCGAGGCCGAACCCGACCGCGATCGGAGCCATCACGGCGAGGGTTCCCGGCGTGATGAGCTCGCGCAACGAGTCGCGGGTGCAGATGTCGACCACGGCCTTGTAGTCCGGCTTCTCGGTGCCCTCCATGATCCCCGGATGGTCGCGGAACTGGGCGCGCACCTCCCAGACGACCCGGCCGGCGGCTCGGCCGACCGCGTTGATCGCGAGCCCCGAGAACAGGAACACGACCGCCGCCCCGAGAATCAGGCCGACCAGCGCGTCCGGGTAGGCCACGTTGAGGCCGCCGAGGCCGCGGGCCGCGTCGCCGCTGACTCCCGCCTTGCCTAGCGCCTCGACGATCGTGTCGGTGAACGAGCCGAACAGCGCGGTCGCGGCGAACACCGCTGTCGCGATCGCGATGCCCTTGGTGATGGCCTTGGTGGTGTTGCCGATCGCGTCGAGCGAGGTCAGGATCGCCGCGCCCTCCGCGGTGACCTCGCCGGACATCTCCGCGATGCCCTGGGCGTTGTCGCTCACCGGGCCGAACGTGTCCATCGACACGATCACGCCGACCGTGGTGAGCAGCCCCGTGCCGGCGAGCGCCACCGCGAACAGCGCGACCGTGATGCTGCCCGAGCCGAGCAGATAGGCGCCGAACACCGCCGCGCCGATCAGCACCGCCGAGTAGACCGCCGATTCGAGGCCCACGCCAATGCCGGCGAGGATGTTGGTAGCCGGGCCGGTGGTGGAGGCTTCGACGACGCTCCGGACCGGCTTGCGGGCCGTCTCGGTGAAGTAGCCGGTAAGCAGCTGGATCGCCGCGGCGAGCACGATTCCGATCAGCACGGCGCTGATCGCGATTACTCGTGGGTTGCCGTCCTGGGTGCTGCCCGCCATGCCGGGGAAGTCGGCGAAGCTGGTCGGCAGGTAGACGAACGCGACGATGACGACGCCGATCGCGGAGATCACGGCCGAGATGAAGAACCCGCGGTTGATCGCGGCCATCCCGTTGCGGTCCTTGGCGCGTGGGCTGACCGCGAAGATGCCGATCACGGCAGTGATGACGCCGACAGCCGGGATCAGCAGCGGGAACACGAGCCCGTGCGCGCCGAACACCCCGACGCCGAGGATCAGCGCGGCCACCAGGGTGACCGCGTACGACTCGAACAGGTCCGCCGCCATCCCGGCGCAGTCGCCGACGTTGTCGCCGACGTTGTCCGCGATGGTCGCGGCGTTGCGCGGGTCGTCCTCGGGGATGCCCTTCTCTACCTTGCCGACCAGGTCGGCGCCCACGTCGGCGGCCTTGGTGAAGATGCCGCCGCCGACCCGCATGAACATCGCGAGCAGCGCGGCGCCGAAACCGAATCCCTCCAGCACCTGCGGCGCGGTGTCCCGGAAGACGAGCACCACGACGGCGGCGCCGAGCAGGCCGAGCCCGACGGTGAACATGCCGACGACGCCGCCGGTGCGGAACGCCAGTCGAAGCGCGGCCTTCTCGCCGCGCTCGTTGGCCGCCGCCGCTGTCCTGGTGTTAGCCCTGGTCGCCAGCGACATGCCGACGAAGCCGACGAGCGCGGAGAAGACCGCGCCGACGACGAAGAACACCGAGCGGCCGACTCTGGCGCCGGTGTCGTCCGCCGGCAGCGCCAGGAGGACGAACGGGATGACGACGACGAACCCGGCCAGGGTCTTGAACTGCCGGCGCAGATAGGCGGCGGCGCCCTGCTGTACCGCGGCGCCGACCTCGATCATCTTGGGTCCGCCCTGGCTGGCCGCGAGTACCTCGCGGACCAGAAAAGCGGCCACGAGCAGGGCCAACGCTGCGATGAACGCCACACCGGCGACCAATCCCAGTTGCCCGCCAGTAAGGTCGATCCCAGCGGCCGCGGGTGACTCCGCGGCTTGGATCGGGGACATGGCTCCTCCCGGTCTGCACTATTTGTCCCCTGGACGGTCGGGCGTCCGCACGCCGTCGTGGCTCGACGGTGCGCGCAGGCCCAACGGTCACAGCAGAGCGTCGCATCGGACGACGCCGCGGGTGGCTAGTCGGGGATGTCGTGGGTTCGCGGGTCAAACCGTGGCTGGCGGCGCGCAGGTAACATCGACCGGCGTCGTGGCGCCCTTTGCTCGGGGAGTACCACGCCTGCCGGCTGACTCGGCGCCTGCGTTGCCGTCTCGCGGAAGGTCCCTGCCCCACCTCCACCGCGCTCCACCAGGAGCACCAATTCCGGTCACGGACGGCCAGCTACACCGTCTGTGAGATGCGGCGGAGTCTATCCACACGTCTGCGGCGTGCGCTCGTTTTTGCCGCCGACCGCCCTCTGCGGGTCCGTAGGGGCACATGTCGCGAGCGACGTGCCTCCGGGATCCCGCGGGGCCGGCCGGCGGGTTTCGCCGTCAGTGATCCTGGGACAATGGCCGCCGGCCCTCTAGTGGGCGGGGTTGCCCGCCGTCGCCATGTCGCCCTCCAGGCCGCTGCCGACGAAGGTGGCGGTGTCCCAGGTCATCGTCACCACCGTGCCGACGCCGTCTGGGCGGCGGCGGATCTGGACGTCGTCGACCAGCCCCTCGATGAGGGCGAGGCCGATGCCCGGCGGCAGAGCCGAACCGGCCGCCCCGGGCTCCTGGTCGCCGGGGAGAGCCGTCAGCGGGTCGCCGGCGGGCCGGGCGTCGCCGGTGCCCAGGTCGAGCAGCGCCGGGGCGCCGAGCAGGCCGCCGTCCGGGCCCGGCGCCACGTCGTCGCCCGGCTCACCCGAGTCGGCGACCGCGACGGTGAAGGTGCCGTCGACGCCCGTCATCTGGACCTCGACCAGGTTCTCGGGCGCGCGGCGGCGGTTCACGTTCACCGCGCGCAGGCAGGCCTCGCCGACGGCGATCCCGATCTCGTCGAGCACGCCGGTCGGTACCCCGGCGCGGCGCGCGACCGCCATCGCGATCCTGCGGGCGGTGCGGACGTGCCCCGGCAGGGCGGCGAAGCGCAACTCGACGGTGGACATGTGGCCTCCGGGGTTCTGTCCTGTTGGTGAGCATCGTCTCTGGGGCGGCCCCGACCATCTCATCGCCGAGCGGCCGTGCCTGGCCAGTGCCGGCGAGGCGGCGCGCGGGTGCCTCGAGCCTCGTCGGGAACCCGCGCCGGCCGGTGAGGCCGATCGGTCCCGCCCCGTCGGGCGATGCTCGACCAAGGTCCCAGAGCGGCCGGGGCGGGACCCCGGCGCGACGTCCTTGGTGGGCCACCCCGTGTACACCACCGTCACGGGGACGGTGGGCCGGGTGGCCAGCCAGGCGCCTCAGTCGCTGGCGGAGAGTGCTTCCTCTACAGAGGCGTGGATCGGGAAGACCTTGGTCAGGCCCGTGATCCGGAAGATCTTGAGGATGCGCTCCTGTGTGCAGACGAGGCGCAGCGAGCCGTCGTGTGCCCGGACCCGCTTGAGGCCACCGACGAGGACGCCGAGACCGGTGGAGTCGAGGAACTCGACGCCCTCCATGTCGACGACCAGGTGGTAGGAACCGGCTGAGACGAGGTCGATGAGCTGCTCACGCAGCTTCGGCGCGGTGTAGACGTCGATCTCGCCGCCCACGACGACGACCGTGTGGTCGCCTTCCTGGCGGGTCGTGAGGGACAGGTCCACGGATCCTCCTGCGTACTACGTCGACTTGTCGGTCAGGCGCATGGGGCGTTCGGGTCTGAGTGACCCGACTGCAGGCGCCACTACCCCGCGGCGTGGAGGGCCAATCCGACCGCTGCATCACACAGCCGAGCAGATGGCTCCACGGGCTGGCATGACCCCACACCATCATGGTCCTAGTGCGCCGGAATGGCCCGACGCGCCGGACCTGACGCGTACCGACGCCACCGGAAATCTACGCCGGATCTTCCGTTGCCGTCTGCCACTCTCGGTGACCTGTCGGTGGGGTCTGGCCGAAAGACGCCAATGCGGCTTTTCGGCCGGTTCGGCGTCGGCGGCGCGCCGCTGGTCCGGGGGCCGCGGGCGGCGCCGGTCGCGCGCGGCGAACGGCCAGGACAGTGCGGCATAGTGCGGCTTGCCTACTCTTGAGAACGCCTGGGGCATCCGAGGACCACGGGAGCCGGTGCTGGGCCCGCTCGTGCCGACAAGCCACCAGGCGTGAGCTGACGGGACTGGCAGGGCTGGCAGGAACGGTCCGGGAGGTTCGGCCGATTGACCACGCGCGCCGGCGAGCGCGGGAGACGGGAGTCCGAGGTGGGTGACGACCGCGGGTCCGAGATCCTGTCCCGGCTGCGGGCCGACCGCCGGCGGGACCGGTGCGTGACCCACGTCGAGCGGGTTCCCGCGCGGGCTGGAACGGCGGTGGACTGGCCGGAGTGGGCGGACCCGCTGCTGCTCGGGCGGCTGCGCTCCGCCGGCGTCACGGCACCGTGGAGCCATCAGGCCGCGGCGGCGGGGGCGGCGTTCGCCGGCCGAAGCGTCGTGCTCGCGACCGGAACGGCGTCCGGCAAGTCGCTCGGCTACCTGCTCCCGGTGCTCACCACGCTGCTCGCCGACCCGTCGGCGCGGGCCCTCTATCTGGCTCCCACCAAGGCGCTGGCCCACGACCAGCTTCGCGCGGTGCGCTCGCTGGCGCTGACGGCCGTCCGCGCGGCCAGCTACGACGGCGACACGCCCGCCGGCGAGCGGGAGTGGGTGCGCGCGCATGCCACCTTCGTCCTGACCAACCCGGACATGCTGCACCGGGGGATCCTGCCGGGCCATCGCCGGTTCGGGCCGTTCCTGCGCGGCCTGCGCTACGTCGTGATCGACGAGTGCCACGGTTACCGCGGGGTGTTCGGCGCGCACGTGGCGCAGGTGCTGCGCCGGCTGCGGCGGGTCTGTGCCCGCTACGGGTCGGACCCGGTCTTCGTGCTCGCATCGGCCACCGTCGCCGACCCCGGGGTCGCGGCGGCCCGGCTGACGGGCCTCGACGTCGACGTGGTTGATGAGGACGGCTCCCCGCGCGGGGCGACCGACTTCGTCCTGTACGAGCCGCCACTGTTCCTCACGGCCGGCCGGCGCCAGCCGGACGCCGCCGCGGGCGGGCGGCTGGCCGCCGCCGGCCCCGGACCTGGCGGGGCTGGCAGGCTGACCGGCGCGGGCAAGCTCGCCGGGGTCGCCGGGGTCGCCGGGGTCGCCGGGGCTGTCGGTATGGCTGGCGTGGCCGGTGTGGCTGGAAGGGGCGCATCGGTTGGGGGGGACCACCCGACCAGGGCCGGCGCTGGTGGTGGCGTGGCCACGGCGGCTGAGGGCACGGAGGGCGACGACGGCCCGGGCGCCGGCGAGAACGGGGCGCCGGTGAGGCGCTCGGCCACCGCCGAGTCGGCGGACCTGTTGGCGGACCTGGTGGCCGACGGCGTGCGCACGCTGGTCTTCGTCCGTTCGCGGCGGGCGGCCGAGGTGGTCGCGAACTCGGCCCGCCGGGCCCTGGGCCTGGTGGCGCCCGAGCTCGGCGAGCGGGTCGCGGCCTATCGGGCCGGCTACCTGGCCGAGGAGCGCCGTGACCTGGAGGCCCGGCTGCGCTCCGGTGATCTGCTCGGCGTCGCCGCGACCTCGGCGCTTGAGCTCGGTGTCGACATCAGCGGCCTGGACGCCACCGTGATCGCGGGCTATCCGGGGACGCTGGCCTCGTTGCGCCAGCAGGCCGGCCGCGCCGGCCGGTCGGGGCAGGGAGCGCTCGCCGTGCTGGTCGCCAGGGACGACCCGCTTGACACCTACCTGGTGCATCACCCCGAGGCGGTGTTCGGCAGGCCCGTCGAGGCGACCGTGTTCGATCCCGACAATCCCTACGTGCTCGGCCCGCAGCTGGAGTGCGCCGCCGCGGAGCTGCCCATCACCGAGAGCGACCTGGAACTGTTCGGGGCCGCCTCGCGACCGGTGCTCGATGACCTTGTCCGGCGCGGCCGGCTGCGTCGGCGACCGGCCGGCTGGTACTGGACCCAGCGTGGTCGGCCCGACGTCGACATCCGGGGCGTCGGCGGCCCGCCGGTGCGCATCGTCGAGTCCGGCACGGGGCGGCTGCTCGGCACGGTGGACGCGGCGACCTCGCACTCGACCGTTCACCCCGGCGCCGTCTATCTGCACCAGGGCGTGAGCTTTGTCGTCGAGGAGCTCGACCTGGAGGAGTCGGTCGCCTTCGTCGTCCATGCCGCGCCGGACTGGACGACGACGGCCCGCGACCACACCGACATCCGGATCGTCGGGCAGACCCGGGCACGGGTCGTCGACCGTGACCTGGCCGTGTACTTCGGCACCGTCGAGGTGACCAGCCAGGTGGTCGGCTACCAGCGGCGGCTCATCACCACCGGTGAGGTGCTCGGGGACGTCCCGCTCGACCTGCCGCCGCGCCACCTGCGTACCCGAGGGGTCTGGTACGTGGTCTCGGACCGGCTGCTGGAGGACGCCGGCGTCGAGCCGGCCGACGTGCCCGGCGCGGTACACGCCGCCGAGCACGCCGCGATCGGGCTGCTCCCGCTGTTCGCCACCTGCGACCGTTGGGACATCGGCGGTGTGTCGACCGCGCTGCATCCGGACACCGAGCAGACGACCGTGTTCGTCTACGACGGTCATCCGGGTGGCGCCGGCTTCGCCGAGCGCGGCTACGGGCGCTTTGGCACCTGGCTGACGGCGACCCGCGACGCCGTGTCCGCCTGCGAGTGCCCGGCCGGGTGCCCGTCGTGCGTGCAGTCACCGAAATGCGGCAATGGCAACGAGCCACTCGACAAGGCCGCCGCGGTCCGGCTTCTCACCACGATCCTCGGGAGGCTGGACGGACCGTGACCCACCGGGCACCGGCGGCGGCCTTGGCCGTCCCGTCTGGCTTCTCAAGGGGGTGCTGGGTGGCTGGCAATGGTCCTGGCGGGTTCGGCGAGGGCTTCGATCGACGGTGACCCAGTCGTGATCATCCGCTGGGTCCCGTCTCGGTCTGGCCGGTCGCGCCGATCCAGGGACCAGCGCGGGAGGTGGCGGCCAGCGGGCCGAGCAGCCGCAGGGCAGGCGGCGGGTGTACCTGTGCGACCACCTCGATCGCGTCGCCGGTGGCCCGGCAGACGACCAGCTCGGCGCCGTTGCGGATGGCGAGGATTCGCGCTCGGCCGCAGGCCGCCGCCGGGTCGCCGGTCCGGTCCGAGGCGGCCGCGAGTGCCGCGAGGTCCGCACCCGTGGCCGCCTGACGCCGGGTGAGCGAGACCGCGCTGACCGCGAGCAGGATCCCGGCCGACATCGCGAGGACCATCAGCCAGCCCAGCAGTAGCACCGTCGCCGACCCGCGATCGGCGCCGCGCCAGGCTGACCGCTTGGCCGCCGGGTTCATCCGGGAGCCTCCTCGTCTCGCTCGCCAGCCTCGGGGTCGCCACCGGCCACCTGGCCGCCAGAGCCGGCCGCGGCTGGGCCGGCGGTGCTCGCGCCGGCCGCGGCAGGTTCCGTCGGGGCGACGGCGCTGGCCGCGATGTGGGCCGGTGGCAGCGGGGAGCCCGCTACGGACAGCCGGATCTGAACCGTCACCGTGACCTCGCCGGCCTGCCGGGAGATCGTGACCGTGGCGCCCGCCGGGGCGGCCAGATGTGCCCAAGCCGCGACCTGGCGGTCGTCGTCACCCCTCGCGGCGGCCCGAGCTCCGATCCTGGCCGCCTCCTGGGCGCGGGCCTGCGCGCCGGCCGCGGCGAGCAGCCAGAGCGCTAGCAGGACGACGGCGCCGAGGGTCGGCAGGCCGAGCGCCAGCTCGGCGGTCGCCTGCCCGCCGTCCGGCCGCCGAGCCAGCCGCGCGCGCCTGGCTGGCGCCGGCGTGGATCCGGGAGGACCCGAGCGGGCCGCCACGCGGCTGGCCGACCCAGACCGGGCCGGTACGGCGCCGCCTGGTTCGAACCATGGCTGGCCGGGCCGGGACCTGGTGGAGCGTGCCCCGTGCGATGAGGCTCCGCCGAGCCAGCCGCGGCTACGGCGACGTGGAGCGGTACGGACGGCCATCGGCCGACAGACGCGGAAACGTGTCATCGGGTACCTCCGGCCGTCAGAAGGGCAGCGTCAGCGCGCGTCGTACGACCGACATGATCATCTCCTGGGTGGCCGAACTGCTGACGACGGCGTAGAGCACGCCCGCGAACGCGACCGCGGCGACGGTGCCCACGGCGTACTCGGCGGTCGACATGCCCGAGTCGCGGCCCACCGCGTCCCGGTGCGCCGTGTCCTCGGGCCGGGCACGGGTGTCGTCAGGGCGGTGGGCGAGCCCGTGGGCCAGCAGAGCGCAGCCAGCGAGCAACGCGGGCAGCAGGAACAGAACCGACAGCGGAGACACCGGCTGACACCTCCATGGGTGGGATGCGAGGAGCGAACGCGTGGGGTGGGTGCGCCGGTCGCGGCCCGTGATGGGCTGGTGGTAGCCGGCGGGCCGAGACCTGGGAGCGCGAGGAGCATCGTGATCGTGCGTGGGACTGGCGCCGATGTCATGGCTCGCCCGCGACCTGTGGATATAGCCGATGTATCCACAGGCGGTGGATCAGGCCGGCAGCGCGCCGGGCAGTGAGCCGAGAATGGTCGGGACCACGCCCAGGAGGAGGAACGCGGGCAGGAAGCACAACCCGAGCGGCGCGGCCGCGGCGACGCCCGCCCGCCGCGCGGCGCCGATCGCCTCGTCGTGGGCCTGAGCCCTGGCGCGCGCGGCGATTCTGGTGAGCCCGTCGGCGAGTCGCGCCCCACTGGTCTCGACCCGTCCGAGCGCCTGGGCCGCCGCCATCAGCGGGCGCGCGGAACTTGCGCGCTGACCTGCGCCGACTCGCCGTCGCAGCGCGTCGAGGAGGCTGGTCGGTCCCGTGCCAGCCGCGACCAGTCGGGCCGTCGCCCCTGCCGCCGTCGCCCCCAGACGGAGCCCGCGGGCGGTTGCCCTGAGCTCGACGCCCAGTGGGCCGGCCACTCCGGCGGCCGTGGCCTCCAGCGCCGCTGGCACGGTCGCGCCCGCGGCGAGGCAGGCGGCGATCAGGTCGAGCGCGAGCGGGAGGTCGGCCAACAGCCGCGCCCGCCGCGCCCGGCCTGGGTCGGCGGGCAACGCCGCGCCGACCAGCAGCGCCGCCGCCCCCACCGTGGCGATGGCTCCGGGCCCGCGCTGGCCGTGAGCGAGGAGCACTCCGGCGCAAGCCCCCATCGCGCTGGTCAGGACGGCCCCGAGTGCCGGCCGCCCGACAGACCTGCCAGCAGACCTCCCAGATCGCCGGCCTACCGGATCGCCGATCTCCCGGATCGCCGATCTCCCGGATCGCCGATCCGGCAGGAACCCCGGGCGCCTCGCCGGGCCGGCCCGCGGCCGGCGCGCGTGCTCGTCCACGTGTGCGTCCCGGGGCGCCACCGACTCGACGTCTCGGACCACTCGGTCGCCGATCCACCGCAGCCAGCGCAGGCCGAGCAGATCGAGTGCGACCCCGGCGGCGAGGCACGCCGAGCCCGTCGGCGTGGCGAGCAGCACGTGGGCCGGACGGGCACCGAGCAAGCCCGCGAACACGATGCCGACGACCGGCAGGCCCGCGACCAACCGCCCGGATGAACGCGGGCCGGCCAGCGCGGCGGCGAGTTCGCCGGCTCGCCGGGTATCTGCCCGCGCCTGCGCGGCGAGCGTCATCGCGACCGGCACCAGCCGGGCTCCGCCGGTCCGGCAGACCCACAGGGCCGCGCCGAGCTGGCGTAGCGCCGGCGTCCGGCAGCCGGCGAGCAGCCGGGCCGGGTCCTCGCCGGCCGCCAGCCCGGCTGAGAGCCACACCAGCTCACCCGCGCCCGCGGCATGGCCGTCCGCGTCGCCGGCGGTACCGCTTGTCCCGTCCAGGACTTCCCGGATGTCGCCATTCGCGTCGCCGGACGGCTGTCGCCCGGCGGCGGCCGCGGCCGCTCGCAGGGCCGCGTCCGGGTCGGCACCCGCGTCGAGCTCGGCCGCGAACGCGGCCAACAGGTCCTCCGCGGCCGCTCTTGCCGCCGTCGTCCGGCGCTGTGCCGCCGCCCGCCGCCCCGCCCGGGCGGCGGTCGCGGTGACCACGGTGACCAGCGCGGCGACGATGGCGCCGGCCCGCCCCGCGACCATGGCGGCCCCGAGCACGGTCCCGGCGACGGCCGTCACCCCGACCAGCCGGGCGGCCAGCCGTGGCACGCTCGCTGTGGTGCTCATGGCCGTGACCCGAACGGTGGCGGAAGGGCGACGCCGCGATCACGCAGCAGGTCGCGCAGCCACGGCAGGCCGTCCGCCGGGAGCATGCGCCCGCCGGGCGCTTCGGGCGGTGCGGGCGGCGTCGCGACCAGCGCGGGGCGGACCCGCACGAGCCCGCCCGGGTCCTGGCGCAGCACGCCCACGGCGGCGACAACGCGCCGGCCGGCGTCATCCCTGCGCAGGTGGACGGTGACCTGCACGGCGGCCGCCAGCAGGCTGTGCAGGGCGGGCCGGGACAGGCCCGCGAGCGCCCCCAGCGCCTCCATCCTGGCCGGCAGCGCGCCGGGCGCGTTCCCGTGGACGGTCGTCAGGCCGCCCTCGTGGCCGGTGTTGAAGGCGACCAGCAGGTCCAGCACCTCAGGTCCCCTGACCTCGCCGACGACCAGCCGGTCAGGGCGCATCCGCAACGCCTGCCGGACGAGGTCGCGCTGGGTGATGGCGCCCGCGCCCTCGATGTTGGGCGGCCGGCCCTGCAGTCGGACGAGGTTGTCGCGCTCCAGTGCCAGCTCGGTTGTGTCCTCCACGATCACGACACGTTCGGCCGGGCTCACGCAGCCGAGGAGCGCGGCGAGAAGCGTCGTCTTGCCGGTGCCTGTGCCGCCGGTGACCGCGATCGCGAGCCGGGCGTCGACGAGCGCGCGCAGTACGTCGACGAGCGTCTCTCCGTCACGCCTCGCGGCGATGCCGGCGGACCGGCCTCCGGCCGCGCTGGGCTTCGTTGTCGCCGCGTGGGCCTCCGGGGACTCCGTGCCGGCGGATCGCCGGGGAGGCGTTCCGGTGGCGTCCCCGGCGTCACCCGTGACGAACTCGGCGAGGCCGATCGGCACCCGGCGCGGTCGGCGTAGCGACAGGCAGGTGCCACCGATCGCCACCGGCGTGAGCACCGCGTGCAGCCGGGTGCCGTCCGGAAGCCGCGCGTCCGCGAAGGGCGCCGCCGCGTCCAGTCGCCGCCCGCCGCTGGCCGCGAGCCGGGTCGCGAGCCGGCGCACCGTGTCGTCGTCGGCGAACCAGACGTCCGCGCGTTCCAGCCCCCCGCCTCGGTCGGCCCAAACCTCGGCCGGGCCGTTCACCAGCACGTCGGTCACGGCCGGATCGGCGAGCAACTCGTCCAGCGGGCCGGCGCCGAGCAGCTCGGCGGTGACCACCCGCCGGGTCGCCTCCCGATCTTCCTCACGCAGCGGCCCGGCGACCTCGGCGAGCGCCCGGGCCACGTCCGCCCGAGTAGGCGGGTGGACCACGTCGGCCAGTCGGTCGCGCACCCCGTCGATCGTCGCCGCTGGGACGCCACGGACGGGGGCCGTCATCGGACCAGCTCGCCGGCCACCGGCGCCGGTGACGCCGCCAGGCCGGCCGGTCGCCAGCACCGGCCGGCCGCGGGCGCGGCCCGGCGGGCAGGTGGAGTGGCGATACCCGGTGGAGCGGCGATACCCGGCGGAGCGGCGGTGGGTGCGACGAGGATGATCGGTGGGCCGGTGGCCATGGCGCCCTGGTCCCTTCGGAGCGGACGGTTCGGTCGCGCACCACCGTGCCCCGCCGGAGCACCTGTGGATGAGCGTCATCCACAGGCCATCCGGCGCGGTACGAAGGAGGGTTGCCCGTGCCCGTCCCACGTCGTCCACACCGGACCGGGAACGGGCCCTGCGGGATGCCTACCGGGCTCAGCCGGCCGGGCCCGGGCCTCCGCCGAGGGGTGCCCGGGGCGTCCCTCATGACCTGCTGAGGGCCTCGCAGACGGCGAGTGAGTCGCGGGCGCCGAGCTCGACGGCGCGGGCGCAGTGCAGCAGCCAGACGCGCACGCCATCCGCCCCGCCGTGCGCGTAGCCCGCGGCGGCGGTCCGGTAGGCGGCGTCCGGCGCGGCGGAGCCGGCATCTCCGTCGCCGAGCGCGGCCTCCAGATGGCCCACGTCGCTCGCCGTCACCGCCTTGGGGTCCAGGCCGCGTCCGACGAGGACCAGCCGGGCGGCCGCCCGCGCGACCATCCCGTCCAGGCTCCCGAAGGGGCGCAGCGCGAGCAGCTCGCCGTGCACGATGGCGCTGACCACGATCGCCGGTGCCGCCGTTCGCCCGACGAGCAGGCCGACGAGCCCGTCCAGCCGGGCGGACACCTCGGCCGGACCCGGAGCCGGGCCGAGCCCGAGCAGGCCGGCAACGGCCGCGCCCGCGCGCGGCCGGCCAAGTTCGCTGTCCGGGACGATGCCCCGGCCGAGCAGGGTGTGCATCCGGGCGAGCGCCTGGCGGGGGGCCCGCTCCCAGGCCGCGCTGAGGCCGCCCAGCTCGGCGTACAGCCGGACCGCCCCCAGGGTCGCCGCGAGGTCATCGTCGGCGGGAGCGGGTGGCCGGCCGACCGCTGTGGGGGCGTCGTCGTGGCTGTCCCCGTCCTCCCCGGCGGTGAGGCGCTCCCGCAGCGTCTCCATCGCGACGCCGTGGCCCTCAAGCGCCGCGCTCGCCCGGGCGGAGCGCAGCGACGCCTCGGCCGTGACCTCAGCGCTGCGCCGCCGCAGCACCCGGTGGCGCAGCAGGGCGTCGACCGCCGAGCGGGCGGCCGCCACCGCCTCGTCCACACCGGGAAGTGCCGCGACCCTGGCGAACGGGTCAGCCTCGATACCGGCGTGTGGGCTGGGCGCTGTCGACACGCGGCCGACGCTACCCGTCCAGCTGGGTGACCCGCGTTCCGCGCCTGCTCCGCCCCGACCGGCCGGCGTCCGCTCCGTGGCTTCCGCGAGGTCCCGCCAATCGGGGGGAAAGTGGTAATCCGGGCCACACGCCCGCCCACTCGTCGCTACGGCCCCCGTGCGCGTGCCCAGGGCGTCAGACTGAAGGCAGGGGACCGGGGAGCGGACCGGGCGAGGGGGCGGGTCGGTCGCCCGCGAGCGCGGCCCCACGGGCGTGAGCAGGCTGGCGGTGACCGGCCGGCATATGCCTTCCCGGAGCCGGGGGATGGGGAGGGACTTCGGTGACGTTCGAGAACGGGGATCGCCGCGCGGGGAAGGAAGCCTCGCTGGGCGAGCTGGTCGCGATCGCGACCAGGGATATGTCCATGCTCGTCCGCCAGGAGATCGATCTCGCGAAGGCGGAGCTTGGCCGTCAGGCGGCGTCGGCCGCCGTCGGCGCCGGGTTGATCGGTGCCGCCGCCGGGCTGGGGCTCGGCGCGCTGATCGCGCTGACGATTTTCCTTGGTGAGCTGTTCACCTGGGCTGGGCTCGAGCGGTTCTGGTCCTTCCTGATCACGGCGGTGCTGCTGTTGGCGCTCGCCGGGCTGCTCGTGCTGGTCGGCGCGATGCGGCTGCGCAAGCTGCGGCCGCCGCGACGGACGATCTCCTCTGTCCGCGAGGACGTGGCCCTGCTGCGGCACCCCGTCGGGACCAGCGCGGCGGGCCGTGCCGGGGGTGCCAGCGCGCCGGTCGGCGCGGCCCCGGCGATCCCGCCGTCGCGGGAGGGTGGTCAACCAGGCCGTCCCGGCAGGCGCGAGCCGTGAGGCTGACCGCCTCCTCGGCGCGGGCCCAGGACCGCTCTCGGCTGTGCGCACCGACCGGCCCCGCCTTGCGCCCGGCTAGCCTGTGAGCGACGTCTTTAGGGCTGGGCCCGCGAACGTGGTTGTCACCCGGGGGGCCGCCGAACGTGCGGGTGGGCGCTGAACCTTCGGGAGCCGATCGGTGGGAGAGGTGTTCGCGTCGGAGCCCGCCAGCGTGCTGATCGACGGGCCGTGGCGGCATCGCGACGTCTCCGCGAACGGCACCCGGCTGCACGTCGCCGAGCTGGGCCAGGGCCCGCTGGTGCTGCTGTTGCACGGCTTCCCGCAGTTCTGGTGGGCGTGGCGCCACCAGCTGGTGACGCTGGCCGCAGCCGGCTACCGGGTGGTGGCGCCCGACCTGCGCGGCTATGGGGGGAGCGACAAGCCACCGCGTGGGTATGACGCGTTCACCCTCGCGGACGACGTCGCCGGGCTGATCCGCGCTCTCGGTGAGCGCGACGCCGTCCTGGTCGGGCAGGACTGGGGCGGGCTCGCCTGCTGGACGGCCGCGACCCTCTGGCCTCGGCAGGTTCGCCGGATAGCGGTTCTCGGGATGCCACACCCGCTGCGGGTCCGCCACCAGTACGCGGTGAGCCCCCGGGGACAGGGCCTGGCCGGGGCGCACCTGTTCGCCTTCCAGCTCCCCTGGCTGCCTGAGCGCCATCTGACCGCCGATGGCGCGGCCCGGATCGGCGAGCTGTTGCGCGACTGGGGCGGGCCGGGATTCCCAAGCGACGAGGAAGAACGGCGCTACCGCGCGGCGATGCAGATTCCTGGCGTGGCGCACAGCTCGCTGGAGTACCACCGCTGGGTGTTCCGCTCGCTGTTCCGGCCCGATGGTGCCCGGTTCGCGCAGGCGCTGCGACGGGCGGTGACCTGCCCCGTTCTGCATCTGCACGGCGGCGCGGACTCGTTCCTGTTGCCGGACACGGCCCAGGGCTCGGGCCGCTACGTCAGCGGGCTCTACACCTGGCAGCTGCTTCCCGGCGCCGGCCATTTCCTGCCCGAGGAGGCTCCCGACCTGGTGAGCGACCTGCTCCTGCGCTGGCTCCCCACCCCACCCTGACGGCCCACCCCGGCGCCTCTTCTGCGGTGAGCTGCCCGCGGGGTCCCCCGGGGTCCCTGCCGGATCGCGAAGCCGGGGTCCCTGCCGGATCGGCGATCTGGGAGGTCTGCTGGGAGGTCCGGATTGGCTGCCAAGCCGGGATCGGCGTCGAACCTGAGGGGTGAGTATCAGTCCCCGTCTAGCCAATCGGTGGGGAAGGTGGGGACGGGGAAGGGGCTTAGCGACAGCCCTGGGTGCTGACCGGGGTGGTGGCGCGCTCGCCCGCCTGCGCCGCGCCGCTGACCTCGGCCGCCGTCAGCACGTATCCGGTGTCGCTGTCGTCGGTCGCGGCGGCGAAGACGACGCCGTAGACGCTGCCGCCCGGCGAGAGCAGCGGCCCGCCCGAGTTGCCCGGCAGCACGGTGCCGCGCACGGCGTAGATGTCGCGCACCACGCTGCCCTGGGAGTAGATGTCAGGCGCCCTGGCCTTCTGGTGGTTGCGGATCCGCGCCGGCTCCGTCCGGTATGGGCCGTCCTCCGGGAAGCCCGCGATGACGGCGTCGTCGTCGGCGTGTCCCGGCGGCGAGGTCTGCAGCCGCAGCGGCGGACGGTTGAGGCCGGGGACGTAGAGCACGGCCACGTCGCGCGCGGCGTCGAAGACCACCACCTGTGCCGGCAACAGCCGCCCGCTGACCTCCACTCCCGGTTCCCGGACCCCGGCCACCACGTGCGCGTTGGTCATCACGTGCTGGGGCGCATACACGAATCCGGTGCCTTCGACCTGCCGTGAGCAGGACGGCGCGATGCCCCGGACCTTCAGCACGCTGGCGGCGGCCGACGTGACCCCGGCGGCGTTCACCACGGCGGGGTCGGGCGGGTCGGCGGCGACGATCGACTCGTTGCCGAGGCCGGAGAACACTGCCGGGAAGCCGTTGCCGTCCGCGAGCTGGCGCAGGCTGGAGAACGTGTCCCGCACGCTCGCGGGCATGCCGTCGTCGACTGTCGTCAGCACCGCCGAATCGCGGACCTCGCGGGCAGCGGTGGTGAACGGGGACCGTTCCAGCGCGGTCGCCATGAGCCAGGCGACCAACAGCACAGACAGCCCCGACAGGACCGCGCCGGCCAGCGAGTCGACGGTCTCGCCGGGCCGCCAGGTGAGCCGGCTGCGCAGGGCGACGCCGGCGCCTGTCCCGGCCACCTGGCCAAGACAGGCGAGCGTCAGGACCGTGACCAGGGCGATGACCGCGCCATGCTCACGCTGGCCGATCAACTTGGCGAGCGGGAGGGCGATCTGGGCACCGAGGATGCCGCCGCCGATGAATCCGATGAACGACAGCGCGCCCACCACGAAGCCCTGCCGGTACCCGGACACGGCGAACGCCAGCACCACGAGCAGCAGGACAATATCCAGGATGTTCATCACGAACGGCGGTCGTCTCGGTCTCGGTCGTCTCGGGTGTCTCGGTCGGTGTCAGGCGACGTGCAGCGTGGCGGACATGTTCGGGTGCAGCGTGCAGATCACCGGATAGTCACCCGGCGCCGTCACGGTGAAGGTCACCGACTGTGACGCGCCGGCGCCGATGATGTCGGTGCGCGCCGCGGGGATCTTCGGGATCACGAAGTTGTGAGACGCCGAGCCGTCCGCGACGGAGAAGTCGACGCGGATCTTCCCGGGCTTCGCGTTCAACGTGGCCGCGGAGAACCGCAGGTCGGCGAGGCCGACGAGGTGGAACACCTGGACACCGCCGGCAGTCGTCGGGGCCAGCACGGCGGTGGGCTTCGGCGTGTCCGGGTGCTCGGCCGTGCAGCCGGCACCGGCCGTCGCCAGCGTCAGCGCCCCGATCACCGTCACGGCCAGCCGCCTGCCCGCCGTCGACATCCTCAAGCCGCCGAGCCCTTCGTCGGGCCGGCACCAGTCCCGGTGCCGGCGGTGCGGTCGCGGTCGCCGGGGGCGTCCGGTTGGTGGGGCGGCACGCCGCCGGCCGGCCGGCTATCGCCCTGGGCGGGTGCCCCGGCGTGTGCCGTGCCGGGGCCGCGAGCGGCGAGGCCGACGGCGCTCCGGTCGGGCACGTCGTGGCCGGGCTGGCTCAACTCAGCCGCGCCGAGGCCGTCGGGCTCGGCACTGTCCGGGGTGAGGTCGTCGGGGTCGATCTCGCCGGCGGCGTCCACGCCGCCGGCCTGCGCCAGTTCGGCCGCGGCGCGGGCGATCGAGGCGTTGACGGCCGGGTCCTCCACCGGCGGGCCCTCCCCCCACGACCGCTCCAGGCCGCCGAGGCGTAGCAGCGCGTCGAGGATGCCAGCGGTGAAGCCCCATACCGTCGTCATGCCGGCGACGCGGAACGCCGGGCTTGGCTGCCCGGTCCGCGGGTGGCGCAGCCGCACCCGGTTCGCCGGGTCGACGAGGTCCGCGACCGGTACCCGCGCGACCGCCGACGTCTCGCCGGGATCCACCGGGTAGACCGGGCATGGCACGCGCCACCAGGCCAGCACCGGCGTCACCAGGTAGTTGCTGTGGGGCAGGTAGAGCCGTGGCGCGGCGCCGAGGATCTCGACGCCCTCCGGGTCCAGCCCGACCTCCTCGCGGGCCTCGCGCAGCGCCGTGTGGATCGCCGAGCCGTCCGCCGGGTCCGCGCCACCGCCCGGGAAGGCCGGCTGGCCGGCGTGCTTGCGCAGGTCGGCCGCCCGCTCGAGCAGCAGTACGTCCGGGCCGTGCTCGCCCCGACCGAACAGGATCAGCACCGCGGCGGGCCGTGCGTCCGGGGGCGGCGGTGGCCAGCCCTCCTCGCGGACCGGCAGGCCGTCGCGCGTGACCGCCGCCGCGAGCGCGGTGAGCCAACTGGGCGGCCCGCCGTCGCGCGGGAGGCCGTCGGGATCCGTCATCTGGCCGCTTCGGCGTCGCCGCGGACCAGCCGGGCCGCGTCGGCGGCCGACGTCGGGCCCTCGCCGAACGACGGGCACAGCTTCGCGACGCCGCAGGCGCCGCATGCCGGCCGCCTGGCGTGGCAGACACGCCGGCCGTGGAAGATCATTCGATCGGAGGCGATCGTCCAGTTCCTGCGCTCGATCAGCGCGGCGAGGTCGGCCTCGACCTTGACTGGATCGTCGTTGGTGGTCAGGCCGAACCGCCGGGCGAGGCGGCCGACGTGGGTGTCGACCGTGATGCCCGGCGTGTCGAAGGCGTGCCCGAGCACGACGTTGGCGGTCTTGCGGCCGACGCCGGGCAGGGTGACCAGCTCGTCGAGCGTGTGGGGCACCTCGCCACCGAAACGGTCGACCAGGGCGGCCCCGAGCCCCATCAGCGAATTCGCCTTGGCGCGGAAGAAACCGGTCGGGCGCAGCTGCTGCTCGAGCTCCTCCCGGTCGGCGCCCGCGTAGCTCGCGGCGGTGGGGTACTTCGCGAAGACCGCGGGGGTGACCTCGTTGACCTTCTTGTCGGTGCACTGCGCGGACAGCACGGTCGCGACCAGAAGTTCGAGCGGGTTGGAGAAGTCCAACGCAATCCGCGCGTCGGGATGCATCTCGCCGAGGATCCGGACGATCCGCCGAGCCCGCCTGGTCCGCGCCAGCGTGGTTTCGGCAGACGCGTCGACGATGGCCGGCATGTCCCGAGCCTATTCCCCCTGGCGACGGGGCCCTGAGATGCCTGGCTCGATCGGGTGGGGCGCCAGCGCCGGCGAGAGTTGGCGGGTTGCCTGAGGACGGCCTGGCCGACCGGCCAGGCCGTCGCGGTCAAGCCGCCCGGTGCTTGCCGGGAGGCTGGCGGCGCAGGCGCCTGCGGTAACGATCGAGGGCGGCGGCCATGCCCTGGTTGACGAAGGTGTTCACCTCGTCAGGGCGGGCATTGTCCAGGAAGCCCTCGATGCCCTTGCGGGTGTCCGCGGCGTTCAGCGGGCGCTCGACCCGCTCCATCGCCAGCAGAAGCCCGAGGAGCACCACGGGGAACGCGATGGCGGCGAAGAGAAACATGACGAGTACATGGTGGACGACGCGCGCCCGCGCGTGAAACGGGGGTGGGGCGTGTCACGCACCGTGTGTCGCAACAGCATCCAGTGACGTTGGCCATGCTACGGCCGCGCGGGCCGTCGTCTCAGCCCTGACGGGCTTGGTTACTTATCGTGTTTCTCCGTCGCTGATCTGGTCATTTTGGGCGGGCGCGAGCGGCCTCGGGGTGCCCTGGCCGTGCTCTACGCGCGCTGTCCTGGCATGCTCACACCGTGGACGATCTGCTTGCTCGCGTTCCGCTGTTCGTCGGGTTGTCCGACCTGGACCGCCAGGCGCTCTCCAGCCACCTGGAGCGGAGGGACGTCACCCGTGGTGACGTGCTGTTCCGTGAGGGCGAGCCCGGTGATCGCGTCTTCGTGGTGCTGTCCGGCAAGGTGAAGATAGGACGCCAGTCTGCCGACGGGCGCGAGAACCTGCTGTATGTCATGGGCCCCGGGGACATCTTCGGGGAATTGTCACTCTTCGACCCTGGCCCGCGGACCGCGACGGCTACCGCTGTGACGGACGCCTCGCTCGTGTCGCTGGAGCACTCGGCGCTGCGCCCGTGGCTGCGGTCTCGGCCGGATGCCGGCTCACTGCTGCTGCGGGTGTTGGCCGCCCGGCTGCGCCGGACCAACGACGCCATGGCCGACATGGTGTTCACCGACGTGCCCGGCCGGGTCGCCAAGGCGCTGCTCGACCTCGCGGTGCGATTCGGTGAGCCGGCGCAGCCCGGTAACGAGGCCGCCGGGATCCGCGTCGAGCACGGCCTGACCCAGGAGGAGCTGGCCCAGCTTGTCGGGGCCTCCCGGGAGACGGTCAACAAGGCGCTCGCTGACTTCGCGACCCGCGGCTGGCTGCGCCTCGACTCCCGGGCCGTGGTGCTACTCGACCGCGACCGGCTGGCCAGACGAGCCCGTTAACGTCGCCCGGGGCCGGCCGCGCCCAGCCGAGGGCGCGTGGGCACGGCGGCCGGCGGGGCCTGTTCTGGATGTGCCGAGTCAGGCGGACGTGATCGTTGTGGCGGCGGCTGGCAGGTTGGTGTCGGGGTCGGCTTCGGGTGTGGAGGCGGGCTGGCCGTCGGCCGCCAGGCCGACGGCCAGCGCGGTGTCGACCCGGGCGACGCCGTTGTCGCCATGCGCCGTGCCGCCCGGCTCGCCGAGGCGCGGAGCCCGGCCGCCGGCGGCACCTACCCGTGCGGGCTCCCCCTGCCCCGGCTCAGGGAGGGCGGCCAGGAGCCGCCGGGTCTGTGGCGCCTCGCTGACCGCCTCGGTCGCCGTCGCCGCCCGTAGCGCCCGCAGGTAGGCTTCCCGACCGCCCTCCAGGTCACCGCTGGAGACCAGGACCGTGCCGAGCGCCCGCCAGGCGAGCACCTGCGCCCGCACGTCCTCGGCGTCCACGGCCACGGCCCGGCGGGCGACCGCCAGTGCCTCCTCCGGCTGGCCGGCGTCCAGCAGGGTGCCGGCCAGGTGCGCGTATGCCTGCCGGCGGGGGAACAGCAGCGTCGCGGGCTCACTCGCGGCCAGCGCCTCCCGCAGCAGCGCGATCGCCTCGTCGAGACGCCCGCGCGCCCTGGCGACCTGCGCCGCCAGCACCTTCGCGCCCAGCTGGGCGTGCGGGCGCAGATCGAGGCCAACCAGCTCGCCCATAGCCGACTGGGCCGCGCGCTCGGCCTCGTCGACCCGTCCGGCGTCCAGGAGGGTCAGCCCCAGCATCAGCGACGCGAGCGCCCCTACCAGTGCCTGGCCGGCGGCGGCCGCCTCGGCGCACGCACCGGCGAGGAACTCGGCCCCGGCGTCCGGCTCGCCGGCGCCCCTGGCCGCGAGTCCCTGGGCCACCCTTGTCAGGATCCGTCCCCAGCTGTCGCCCGCGCCCTCGAACAGCGCCGCCGCGCGGGCCGCGTCGGTGCGCGCCGCGCTGATGTCGCCGAGCTCCGCCGCGGCGATCGCGCCGATCGTCAGGCAGACGGCCATGCCCCACCGCTCACCCATCGACTCGGCCGCGTCCACCAGGCCGCGCGCCAGCGCCCGCGCCCGGGCCAGCTGGCCCGACAGCAGCAGGACCAGCGCCTCGGTGCCGCTGCACCAGCCGATGCCGCCGGCGTCCTCAAGGCGTTCGAACACCTCGGTGGCCTGGCGCAGGGAGCGCTCGGCCTGCGGGTAGTCGCCCCGGGTGGTCGCGCTCCAGGCGAGGTGCTGCAGCGCCCAGCCGACACCGCGAGGGTCGTCGACCCGGCGGGCCAGCTCGAGCGCCTCGCGGTAGAGCTCCTCGGCCGTGCGGATCCGGGCGGCTCCGTATTCGAGAGTGCCCAGGCGGCGCAGCGCGGCCGCGGCGGCCCGGTCGTCGCCGGCGGCGCGGGCCGCGTCCAGCGCGGTGCGCAGCGCGCGGGTGGCGAGCTCCGCGCGGCCCTGCTTCTGGCGAAGCTCGCCAAGCACCGCGTAGGCGGCCGCGCGCCGTGCCGGCGCGGTGACCCGCAGCGCCGGGCGCAGGGTGCGCTCGGCCTCCTCCAGCCGGCGCAGCGACACGAGTGCCTCGGCGTGCAGCACCCTGGCGATGTTCTCGTCGTCGGTGTCGATCACCCCGCGGCCGAGCCGGCGGGCGTCGGCCAGCTGGTCGGCGGCGGTGCGATGGTCGTCGCGGGCCAGCGCCGCCCTGGCCAGCCGCAGCAGCGCCCTGAACCCCGGTTCACGTGCCGACCAGGCCGGGTCGGATGGCGTCAGCGCCATCGAGGAGGCCAGCTCGAACGCCCGTAGCGCGTGGGTCGCGACGAAGTTCGACACCTCGCGCGACGAGCCGGTCATGGCCGTCACGCCCCAGCGGGCCGCCGTCGAGTGCCGCCGCGCCCGCTCGACCTTCGGCAGCCCGGCATAGGCGACGTCGCGTGCCATCGGATGGACGAACCGCCACAGCTGCTCGCCCGCGCGGGGTGCGCGGACGAGCTGGCGCTCGGTGAGCCGCTCCAGCGCCGCCGCGACCTCGGTCGGCGGCCGTTCCTCGACCGACGGCAGCGCCGCCGCCGGGAAGCGGCTCCCGAGTACCGCGGCGGCGCGCAGCACCGCCTTGTCGGTCGGGTCCAGGTCGTCGATCCGGGCCGCCAGCACCGACTGCACGCCGGCCGGCATCGCGGTTTCGGAAAGCGATCCCTCCAGCACCCAGCGGGGCCCGTCGGTGCCGGCCGGGCGGGCGGTGGCGGCCGGCTCGGCGGCGACCGCCGGTTCGGCGGCGGCGGGCCTGGCGGCGGCGCTTCCCGGCGCGGCGGCGGGCTGGCGGCGCAGCTGGTCGCGGTCGATCAGCAGGTTCAGCAGCTCGGCCAGGAAGAACGGGTTGCCGTGCACCCGGGTGAGCAGCGCCGTCCTGGTCTGTGAGCTGAGCGTCTCACCGCTGAGGAAGTCCGACAGCAGCGTCGTGGCGGCGCCTTCCGGCAGCGGCCCGAGCGTCATCCGGCGCGCGCCCGGCAGGTCGGACAGCCGCGGGATCTCCCGGTCGAGCAACATCAGCATGACCGGGCCGATCAGCCGGCCCGCCAGCCGGCGCAACGCCCCGATGAGCGTGCTGGTCGCCCATTCCAGGTCGTCGACCACGACGATCAGCGGGTGCTCGGCGGCGAGCGCGGACAGCAGCAGGCCGACGGTGTCGACGGCCAGGTCGATGGACCGTTCGCCGGCGCTCGCCTCGCCGTGCTCCCGGCCCGCCGGGTCGCCGGGGGGTGGCTCGGCGGCGCCGGAGGCCCGCCGGTCGGTCGGGACGCCGAGCATCCCGAGCAGCCGGTCGGCGAGGCCCGCGGGCAGGCGCGCGCCGGTGAGCGGGTGGTTCAGCCGGCCGACGGTGCGCCGGACCCGGTCGGCGACCCGGTCGAGGCTGTCGCCGTCGACGACGCCGCAGGCACCGCGGATCACGTCCGCGAGCGGGGCCAGGCTGCGGCCGTCCCCGTGGCGGACCGTGCGGCCCCACAGCACCTGCGCGCCGGCCTCGTCGTGGGCGTGCTTGGCGAGCTCGCCGGTGATCCGTGTCTTGCCGATGCCGGCCTCGCCGGTGATCACGGCGATGGTCGGCGACCCGGTCTGAAAGGTCTCGGTGAACCAGCCGCCCAGCGTCGTCAGCTCCGCGTCGCGCCCAACGAAGGCGGCGTCGTCCCCGAGGCCGGGCCTCGCCACGTTCGACGGCCGCAGGCTCACCAGCTCGTAGGCCGGCACCGGCTCGCGCTTGCCCTTCAGCGTGAGGTCCGGCAGCTCCCGCCAGGTGGCGACGGAGCGGGTGGCGGTCATCGTCTCCCGGCCGGCGTAGACCGCCCCGACCGCGGCCGCTCCGGACAGCCGGGCGGCCGTGTTCACCGTGTCGCCGACGACGGTGTACGTCATCGACGCCTGGACGCCGGCGAGCACCTCGCCGGTGTTGATGCCAACCCGCAGGCCCAGCGGCGTGTCGCCGTCCTCGCTGTCCTCAACCAGGCGGCGGACCGTCTCCTGCATCGCCGCGGCGGCGCGCACCGCCCGCTCGGCGTCGTCCTCGTGCGCCGTCGGCGCGCCGAACACGGCCATGATCCCGTCGCCGGCGAGGTTGTCGACCCGGCCGCCGACGTCGTCGACCTCCTTGGCGAGCGCGGCGAGCACCAGGTCGGTGACCTCGCCGACCCGCTCGGGGTCGCGATCCTCAGCCCACGAGGTGAAGTCGGACAGGTCGCCGAACAGGACGGTGACGACGCGGCGCTCGGCGGACTCCGGCCCCGACCCGGCGAGCGAGGTGAACCGCAGCCCGCAGTGGAAGCAGTACCGCGCGGCCGGCACCGCCGGAGTCCCGCAGCGCGGGCACCGCAGCGTCCCGGAGTGCGTCGGGAGGATCACCATGGCGCGCGCGCCCCCGCTATGCGCCGTCCTGTCGGCGACCCGGCAGGAGCCCCGGGGGCCGCCTGCGGTGAGCAGGCTGACCCGCCTCGATCTTGGACGTATCGCACTGGCGGTCCCCCTCCGTCCGGAAAGTCTAGTGGCCGATTCACGGCCATCCGACCGCCCGTCGTCGCGGCGTTGTCGGATGCCCGGCACCGGGCGTCCCGAGGTCATCGAGCGCCAGGGCCTCGCTGCCCGGGCACGGCGGCTGGCACCCGATGGGCACAAGGGCCCTGGCTGCCGCGCGACGGGGTCTTCCCGCTGTGACCGTGCTCACACCAACAACCTGACCGATCGGTCTATGCCGTCGGGGTGCTGAGTGCCCCTCCGGGGCGCTCAACACCCCGACGTATGGGATGTTCCGCGCCCGACGGCGTGGTTCCGGGCGCGACCTGCCGAACCGGTGAGATCCCGGCGGTTCCGGGGCGGCGGCGTCGCCGAGGAGACGGTCCGTGGCCTCGAAACGGCCGCCGGGCAGCCGCGGTAGCCGGGGGTCAGCCCTGGTCGCGCAGGTAGTCCAGCTGGGCGCGGACCGACAGCTCAGCGGCCGGCCAGAGCACGCGGTCGACGTCGGCGTAGACGCGCTCGAGGATGTCGCGCGGGGTGGCCTCGGCCGGGCCGACGCCGGCGGCGGCGAGCGCCGCCCTGACCTGCTCCAGCCGCTGCGCCCGGTGCGTGAGGTAGTAGGCCGCCGCCCCGCGCGCGTCGGGCAGCTCGGGGCCGTGCCCGGGCAGGACGACGAGGCCCTCGGGCAGCTCGGCGAGCCGGCGCAGGCTCGCCAGGCAGTCGGCCAGGCGGCCGTCCGGGTGCGCGACCACCGTCGTGCCGCGGCCGAGGATCGTGTCGCCGGTCAGCACCGCGAGCGGCGCGCCGTCCGCGACCGCCGTGCCGGCGGTGTCGCCGAACAGCAGGAACGACAGCGAGTCGGCCGAGTGGCCCGGCGTCGCCATCACCCGCAGCTCGATCCCGGCAGCCGCCACGATGTCGCCCTCGACCAGCCCCTCCGAACCGAGGCGGTGCGCCGGGTCCAGCGCCCTGACCGGTGCGCCGGTCAGCTCGTGCAGCAGCGCCGCGCCCTCGCTGTGGTCCGGGTGGCCGTGCGTGAGCAGGATCGTGGCCACCGGTCCCGCGGCGGCCAGCGCGGCGAGATGCCCCTCGTCGTCGGGGCCGGGGTCCACGACGACGCAGCCGGCGTGGCCGGGGGCGCGAAGCATCCAGCTGTTGGTGCCCTCGAGCGTCATCGGGCTCGGGTTGGGGGCGAGTAGCAGCGCGGCCAGCGGGTTCACCTGGCGGGGCTGGCGCGGCGCCGCCTGGTTCTCCCCGCGCGCCTGACCGGTGGGGGCGGCGGGCCGGCGGTCGCGGCTCGGCCGGGTGCCAGCGGTCATGGCCGCTCCCGCCCCGCGGCCGTGGCCGGTGGCCCGTCCTCGCCGCCGCTTGCGCCGATGGTCGCCGCCGCGATGATCGCGGAGGCGTTCACCGGGTCGGCGGGCGGCCCGGCGGTCGCGTACTCGGGGTCGTGCGGGAGCAGGAAGTGCACCGCGTCGTCGAAGATCACGATTTTCGGCATGACCGGCGTGATCGTACGGCCGGCCGCCGCCGCGAGCACCTCGGCGACGCTCGCGAAGCCCAGCAGGTCGGAGAGCATCCAGGCGGTCGGCGGCAGCATTGCCATCCGGCCGGCCGCGTGCCGCTCGAGCGCGTCCGCCGGATGCATCCACAGCATCCGGTCCGCCTCGCCGGACAGTTCGCCGGGCAGCTGGCCCGGCGGCAGGGCGGCCATGAAGAACCGGGTGTCGTAGCGGCGCGGTTCGACCTCCGGCGTGATCCAGCGAGCCCACGGTGCCAGCAGGTTGGCCCGCAGCGCGAGCCCGTGGCGTGCCAGCAGCCCGGCGAGCGTGAGCTCGCGGCGCTCCATCGCCACGCGGTCCGCCGCCCAGGCGGGGCCGGCCGGGTCGAGAGGCGCTGGCCGCGTGGCCGAGGCGCCGGTCTGCTCGGCCCCGCCGGCGGCCGCGGGGCCGGCGAGCAGCACGCCGCACTCCTCGAACGTCTCCCGCACGGCGGCATGGACCAGCGCGCGGGCCAGCGCGGCGTCCGGCTCGAGCGTGCTCATGACCTCGGCCATCGGTTGGCCGGCCCAGGGCACCTCGAAACCGCTGTCGGCAGGGTCCACCCGGCCGCCGGGGAACGCGAACACCCCGCCGGCGAAGGCCATGGTCCGGGCGCGCCTCACCAGGTAGGCCTCCGGGCCCCCAGGGGTGTCGCGAAGCAGGACCACGGTGGATGCGTGCCGCAGCGGCGCCGGCGTGCCGGCGTTCGCGGCCATCACCCCCCGCGGCGAGGACAGCGGCATCGGCCGCCGAAGCTGCGCTACCAGCGCGGCCCGGGGTTCCTGCCGGATCGGCGGAGCTTGCGGAGTCGATCTGGGAGGTCCGTGATCAACCACCTGTCCGATGGTAGAGACCGCACGGGCGACATGCCCCTGATCTGGGCTGGGGCGGCTGGCCCCGCCGCTGGGCGGGCCCAACGGTCACAGCTGGGTACCAGGCCGGGAACACGTAGTGGATGGGGCAGGCCGGCGGGCGAGTCGAGCCATCACGGCCTGAGCCGTGGAGGCCGACGATCTGGCTCGTCTACCCCTCGTCGGACTCGACGACGGCCACCAGCTCCAGCTCGACGGGGGAGCCGAGCGGGAGCGCGGCCACGCCGACGGCGGACCGGGCGTGGCGTCCGGCCGCACCGAACACCTGGCCGATCAGGTCGGAGGCACCGTTGATCACCGCCGGCTGGCCGGTGAAGCCCGGCGCGCTCGCGACGAACCCGACGACCTTGACGATCCGGCGGATCCGGTCCAGCCCACCGGCCGCCTCGGCGGCCGCGGCCAGCGCGTTCAGCGCGCAGATCCTGGCAAGCCCCGCGGCCCGCTCGGGGCTGACCTCGGCGCCGACGAGCCCTGTCTCGGTCAGCTTCCCGGCCACCAGCGGCAGCTGCCCCGCCGTCCACACCCAGTCCCCGTCACGCACCGCCGGCACATAGCTCGCCTGCGGGGCCGGCACTGGCGGAAGCTCCAAGCCCAGCGCGCGCAACCGGCCAGTCGGCGTGGTCACCACGTCGTCCGAGGCCGGCCCCCCGGTCACGGGGCGGCCTCGCCCTTCGGCCGCTTGAAGTAGGCGACCAGGCTCTCCGGGTTCGGCCCCGACACGACCTGCACCAGCTCCCAGCCGTCCTCGCCCCAGTTGTCCAGGATCATCTTCGTGGAGTGGATCAGCACCGGGACGGTCACGTACTCCCACTTCTGCATGGCCACGAACTCTAGTAGCCGGCCCCCGCCGGCCACCGTCGCCGGGGTCCTCGCGGATCGCGAACGGACCGATCCGGCAGGCGCGCGCGGATCGGTGAAGTCCGGCACTTCGCGATCCACGGGAGGTCGCCTAGGCGACGGCCCGCCGTGTCGATCCGCCGTGTCGATCCGTTGCGTCGATCCGCACCGGGCGCCGCCGGCGTCGTGAGCTCCCCGCTGACCAGTGTGTTTGTCGCCGGTCGATCGTGGCTGGATGTCAGGACTGGCAGCCCATACCGGCCGAGGTGTGATCAGGATTGTCCGAGGAGGCGGTGGCGCCGAGGCGAACAGCGGGGCTGGCGCGGGTACGGTCGTGGCCGTGACGGCCTCGGAACGCGACCGAAAAGGCGAGAAGCCCGCCGGCCCGTGGCGGCGCCGGCTACATGTGGTCACCGGCAAGGGTGGCACCGGGAAGACGACTGTCGCGAGCGCGCTGGCGCTGGCGCTGGCGACCGGCGGGCAGCGGGTGCTGCTCACGGAGGTCGAGGGCCGCCAGCAGATCGCGCAGGTCTTCGACACCCCGCCCCTGCCCTATCGGGAGCGGAAGGTGGCCAGCGCCCCGGGCGGCGGCGAGGTGTACGCGCTCGCCGTCGACGCCGAGGAGGCGCTGCTGGAGTACCTGGAGATGTTCTACAACCTGCGCAGCGCCGGGAAGGTGCTGGGCAAGATGGGCGCGATCGACTTCGCCACCACGATCGCGCCGGGCGTGCGCGACGTCCTGCTCACCGGCAAGATCAAAGAAGCGGTGAACCGGCCGGACGGCACCCGGCCGAGCGGGCTCGCCTATGACGCGGTCGTCCTGGACGCGCCGCCGACCGGCCGGATCACCCGGTTCCTCAACGTCGCGCGCGAGGTGGTGGGCCTGGCGAAGATGGGGCCGATCCGCGCGCAGGCCGACGGGGTGCTCGCCGTGCTGCACTCCGGGCAGACCGCCGTGCACCTGGTGACGCTGCTGGAGGAGATGCCGGTCCAGGAGACCGTTGACGCCGTCGCCGAGCTGCGCGCCGCGGACCTGCCGGTGGGCGGCGTGGTGGTGAACATGGTGCGCCCGCCGCTGCTCGGCGCCAAGGAGCTGCGCGCGGCCCGCGCCGGCACCCTCGACGGGGAGGAACTGGCGGCCGGGATCAAGGAGGCCGGCCTCGAGCCGACCGCGGAACTGGTCGCCGAGCTCGCCAGGGAGGCCGCGCAGCACGCGGAACGGGTGGCGCTGGAGGCGGCGCAACGGGTCGAGGTGGCGGCGCTCGACCGGCCCGTGTACGAGCTGCCGCTGGCGGCGGACGGGATGGACATGGGAATGCTGTACCGATTCGCGGAGATGCTGCGGGCGCAGCGGATGGTCGGATGACGCCGGCGACCGGCGGTAGCGCGCACGACAACACGAACGAGAACGGGAGCGGGCAGGCGCCGGCCAGCGAGGCCAGGGCCGCGGGGGCCAGGAAGACCTCGCCCGGTTCGAAGCGGCCGCCCAGCTCGGCGGCCTCGCCGCGCGCGAGGAACCAGTCTGGTCCGAAGCCGGCACAGGGGCCGAAGTCCCCCAAGGGGGCGGGCCTGTCGAAGGACGGCGCGCGTTCCGGAGCCGCCGCGGCCGCCAAGGTGCCCACGATCCGGGCCCGCGTCCGCCCACAGCCGGGCGGGGTGCCCCGCCTGGACGTGGACGGCATGCTCGCGAGCGAGCGGATCATCGTGTGCTGCGGGTCGGGCGGGGTGGGCAAGACGACCACCGCCGCCGCGCTCGCGCTGCGCGCCGCCGAGCAGGGGCGGTCGGTGGTCGTGCTGACCATCGACCCGGCGCGCCGGCTCGCGCAGTCGATGGGCCTGACCGAGCTGGACAACACCCCGCGCGAGGTGATGGGCGTCGACCTGTCGGCCGGCGGGCGGCTCGACGCGATGATGCTCGACATGAAACGGACGTTCGACGAGATCGTCCTGGCGCACACGACCCCGGAACGCGCGAGCCAACTGCTCGAGAACCCCTTCTACCAGTCGCTGTCGAGCTCCTTCGCCGGGACGCAGGAGTACATGGCGATGGAGAAGCTCGGGCAGCTGGATGCGGCCGATGACTGGGACCTGATCATCGTCGACACTCCGCCGACCCGCTCCGCGCTGGACTTCCTGGATGCCCCGAGCCGGCTCGGGGCATTTCTGGACGGCCGGCTGCTGCGGCTGCTGGTCATGCCCGCGAAGGCCGGCGGCCGGGCGTACGTAAAGGTGCTCGGCGTCGGCTTCGGAATGTTCACGAAGGTTCTCACCAAGGTTATCGGCGCTCAGCTGCTGACCGACGTCAGCCAGTTCGTCTCGGCGCTGGAGACCATGTTCGGCGGGTTCCGCCAGCGAGCGGACAAGACGTACAGGCTGCTGGGCGCTCCGGGAACGTCCTTTGTCGTGGTCGCGGCGCCGGAGGTCGCCGCCCTGCGCGAGGCGAGCTATTTCGTCGACCGGTTGGAGACCGACGGGATGCCGCTGGCCGGACTGGTGGTCAACCGGATGCATCACAGCGACGGCCGGTCGCTCACGGCGGAGCGCAGCCTCGCGGCGGCCGAGAACCTCACCGAGCACGGGGAGCACCCGCTGGCCGCGGCCGTGCTGCGGGTGCATGCGGACCGGCTGCGGCTGGCCGAGCGGGAGGCGCGACTGCGGGAGAGGTTCACCTCGGCCCATCCGGACACCCCGCTCATCGAGGTCGAGGCGCTGGCCGAGGACGTTCACGACCTGGCCGGTCTCCGGGAGATCGGGGATGCCCTGGCAGGTGATGAACGTCTCGCCCGAGTGAGCTGAACACCCTACCGCCCGGATGACTCGAACGGGCGATTGTCCGATTGAAAGGCCTGTGCTACGCGCTGGGTCCGTGCCATGCGCGAGGGCACTGGCATGCGCGCCCCGCGGCGAGCGGGGCCAGCACGGCATTCGTCGCCGTGCCTGGCCGTCTGGGTTTCGCGCCCGTGGTCGCGCCCGCGTCGGCCGGGTCAGCGCGCGAATGTGCATGACACGTCGGCCACGCGGCGCGCCAAGCGGTGCTGAGGGCGCGGAGGGCCGGACGGTGCGGGCCACCGGAGGCCGCGGACGCGGCGGGCGGCAACGCGAGTCCTGCCCGTCGTTACCGAGGTGCTCGGGCGGGCGTCAACCGGGATCCCGCGCGCGACGCTGCGCCGGGTTCCGGTCGGGAAGGGCTGGGCCGGGAACGGGGAGCGACTAGCCGACCGAACTGGATCGGTGGTCCGCCTGGGCGTCCGCGAGGAGCTTCCTCCAGGAGCGGACATCCGGCCGGCGCCGAAGCAGTGCGCGGCGCTCCCGTTCGGTCATGCCACCCCAGACACCGAACTCCACGTGATTGTCCAGGGCGTCCGCCAGGCACTGAGTACGCACCAGGCAGCCGAAGCAGCGGGTCTTGACCCGGTTCTGCGCGGCACCCTGGACGAACAACTCGTCCGGGTCGACTTCCCGGCACGCCGCGAGGGCCGTCCAGTCACCGTCGGCGATGCTGCTGACGAGACTGGCAGTGCCGCCACGACGAGCAGTGGTGACGGTCGGGGTTGGGCTTCTGGTCATGCCACCTGCCTTTCGAGAGAGACCGTGGTCAGGGGACCCGTGCGGGTGACGTGGCGTCGTTGGCGTCGTGCGAAACCGTACGGAGTGACGTGGCCACGGCACAGACCCCACTCGGGTGGTTATCGGTATGACTAGTCCGGGCCATTGATGCGCACCCAGACTGTAGGGCTGTTGATGACATCCGCATGTCATCCGGATGACAGCGCCGCCTCGTTCGTGTCTTGTGCGTTTCTCGACCAGACCACCTCCAGTTCGGTTCCTCGGCGCGCGACTCGCGCCGGCCCCGTACCGCCTCGTCGGCGGCCACCAGCGATTCCTCGCGCCCGACCGGCCTGGACACGTGCGCCATCTCCAGGCACTGACAGGCCGCGTGGTCTCCGCCGCCCGGCGCCGGCTCGCCCGGCGCCCGTTGGGCGCGCCGAACGGGCGGCCCCAGGCCGCCGAGCGCCGTCAGCCGGCGGACGATGGTGCTCGCCCGCCCGCCCGTGCCAGCCATAGGCTGGGGGTGCTCACGAGGTACCCTCACCCCGCTGCCTCCAGACAGCGCGCTCGCCCTGTGGTTCGCATATGGGTGGAACGATGCGTCCGTCGGGCGTCACTTGGCAAGCGGTGTGGATCCGTGGGGGATCGGGCTGGGGGCGGACGGAGGTTCCGACACCATGTGGGCACGCGCGTGAGCGCCGCGGGCGCCCCCCGCCGGGGGCGCCGGGGCTGGGCCGTCATCGCGAGGCGGCTGGCTGGCGCAATGTTCGCGAGCATCGCCGCGGGAGTGGTCGTCGCGCTGCTCGCCGTGCCGGTGGTCGGCCTTGTCGGCCTCACGGCGAAGAGCGGGGCCGACGATTTCCTCTCCCTTCCGGAAAACCTCACCGTCACCCCGCTCGTCGAGCCGTCGAAGATCCTGGACGCGCACGGCAACGTAATCGCGACCCTGGTAGGCGAGCAGTACCGCGAGGTCGTTCCGCTGTCCCGGGTGCCGCAGGTGATGCGAAACGCCATCGTCGACATCGAGGACGCGCGATTCTATGAGCATTCCGGCGTCGACTACCGGGGGATGATCCGCGCCTATCTCGCCAACAGGGAAAGCGGCGAGGTCACCCAGGGAGCCTCGACGATCACCCAGCAGTACGTGAAGAACGTGCTGCTGCAGGGGGCGACAACCCCGGAGGAGCGCAAGGCCGCGACCGCGCAGACCGTCGACCGCAAGCTGCGCGAGGCCCGGTACGCGCTTTACCTTGAGCAGCACCTCAGTAAGGACGAGATTCTCGAGCGCTACCTGAACATCGCCTACTTCGGCGATGGGGCCTATGGCGTCCAGGCCGCCGCGAAACGGTACTTCAACGTGGACGCCGAGAAGCTGTCGCTACCGCAGGCGGCGCTGCTCGCCGGTCTGGTGAAGAACCCGACGGCATACAACCCGGTGCTGCACCCACAGATCGCCGCGCAACGGCGCAACATGGTCCTGGACGCCATGCTCGAGCACAAGCACATCAACGGCGGCGACCTCATGATGGCGAAGGCGGCGCCGGTGACGCTCGACCAGCCGCCGCACTCCGCCGACGCGTGCGCCGACTCGCAGGCGCCGTTCTTCTGCTTCCAGGTCCGTCAGATGCTGCTCGACGACCGGACGTTCGCGCCAACGAGGGACGCCGCGAGCAAGCTGCTGTTCGAGGGCGGCCTGACCATCAGGACCACGCTTGACCCGACCGCCCAGGCGGCCGCGGACTCGTCCGCTCGCGAGGTCGTCCCCCCGGGCAACCGGGTCGCGGCGGGCGTCGTCACCGTGCAGCCCGGCACCGGCAACGTGCTGGCACTCACGGAGAACCGTGACTACGGCGACCCCACCGACGGTCAGCCCCCCGCGACGACGGGCGACTTCATCCACACGAGGCAGGTCTACCCGACCAACGAGACGTCCTTCTCGCCGGGTTCGACGTTCAAGATGTTCGCCCTGGCCGCGGCCCTGGAGAAGGGCATGCCGCTGTCGACGACGTTCATGTCGCCGGCCTGCTACCAGGCTCCCCCGCCCATCAAGCCCCCGGAGGGGAGCACCTGTTTCTCCAACGCCGACCCGAACGAGGCCGGTCTGTACTCGCTGACCACGGCGACCTGGCACTCGGTCAACACGTACTACTTCCAGCTGGCACAGCAGGTCGGCATCCTGAAGATCGCCGAGATGGCCCGCCGGCTGGGCGTCAGCTCATGCCGGGTGCGGGAACAGACGTCGAACCTGCAGAGCGACTCGCCCTGCCACGGCCAGGAGGGCGTCGGCTCGTCGGACCTGTCGTTCGTCATCGGCTCCAACGAGATCAGCACCCTCGACCTCGCGACGGCGTACGCGACGATCGCGGCACACGGCAAGCGCTGCGACCCGCGGTTCATCATCTCGATCACGCGGCGCGTCGGTGGCGCGGACCGGCTGCTCGACTACAGCAAGCCCGATGACTGTGACCAGGTGCTCAGTCCGCAGGTCGCCGACACCGTCACCTCGGTGCTCGAAGGTGTCATCAACAGCGGCACCGCGACCGGCAACGGCCGCATCGGCCGGCCGGCCGCCGGCAAGACCGGGACCGCCGAGGACTTCAGCACGGCCTCGTTCGTAGGCTTCGTCCCCCAGTTGGCCACCGCGGTCACCGTCGCCGACCCGCGGGGCCCGTCGACGCACCACCTGACCAACGTGCTCGGCTACGCACACGTCTACGGCGGCGACCTGCCGACGAAGATCTGGGCGCGGACGATGACCCGGACCCTCGACGGCATGAAGCTGCCGGTCGAACAGCTACCGCCCCCGGACAACACCCAACCGGTGGTCCCGATGGCGCTGGTGCCGGACGTGACGGGCCAGTCCGTCGCCGCCGCCGCCAACATCCTGCAACAGGCCGGCTTCGCCGCCGCGGTCGCCGGCGACCCGAACGGCGTAGTAATCGCGCAGTCCCCACCCAGCGGATCAAAGGTCCCCATCAACCAGCCGGTCACGCTCTACGCCTCGGGCGGCATCATCGCCCAGTCCACCCCCATAAACCCAGGCAACGGCGACGGCAACGGCAACGGCGACGGCCGCAACGGCCCCTTCGGTGGCCCGTTCAACCGCTAGCAACCCGCCCCCGCACCCACACGTGCTCCAGGTCCCCCGCGGACCCCACACCACGTCCGCAAACGATGCGCGCAGCGCGAGCCCGGGCAGTTGTCTCTCTGGAAAGCTGCCCACCGGTCAGCGCCCAGAACGGGAAGCCCGAAAACGATGCGCGCAGCGCGAGCCCGGCCAGCACCCAGAACGGAAGCCCGAAAACGATGCGCGCAGCGCGAGCGGGGGGTGTCGGGGCGGAGCCCCCTGACTGTGGGGGTTCCAGGGGGTCATCCCCCTGGGCAGACATTGCGGGCCCCCCGGGAAGCTGACCAACGGTCAGCGACCAGGAGGACCCGCCACGGTCGGGGTGGCGGGATTCGAACCCACGGCCTCTTCGTCCCGAACGAAGCGCGCTACCAAGCTGCGCCACACCCCGGCGCTCAACGATGGTCAGCATACCCGACAGGCGCGGGGCTGCGGCGATCCGGTCGCGGAGAATCCGTCCGACGTGATCTGTGGGGTCGCCACCGGTGGATCGGTGACGCGCTAGCTGGCGGGGACCAGAGTGAGCAGGGTCGCTTCCGGGCGGCAGCCGAGGCGGATCGGTGCGAACGGGGAGGTGCCGAGACCGGCCGAGACGTGCAGCCAGGAGGAGCGGACGGTGCCGGTTTCGGGTGCGACGTGCCAGCGGGACAGGCCGCGGGCGCGTCCGCGGTCCAGGCCGCAGTTGGTGACCAGGGCGCCGACGAACGGCAGGCGGATCTGGCCGCCGTGGGTGTGGCCCGACAGCGTCAGTTGGACACCGTCGGCGGTGAACGCGTCGAGTACTCGGGGCTCGGGGGTGTGCGAGAGGCCGAGAGCCAGGTCGACGCCGTTCTCGGGTGGTGCGGAGACGAGGTCGGCCCGGTCGCGGCGCAGCCGGGCGTCGTCGACGCCGCGTACGTCCAGCCGCAGGCCGCCGACCGCGAGGACCTCGTGAACATGTGTCATGTCGCGCCAGCCTGAGTCCAGGGTGAGGTCCTTCGCGAACCCAGGCCAGTCCAGAGCAGGTCCTTTGGGCGCAGCCTCGTCGGGGCCGAGGATGTAGTGGTGTGGGCTGCGCGGGCGCGGGACGTGGTAGTCGTTGTTGCCGGGGACGAAGACGCCCGGGAACCCGTACAGCGGTGCGAGGGCCTGGCGCAGCGGTCCGGACGCGTCGGCATGGGAGAGCACGTCGCCGGTCAGCGCGACCAGGTCGGGCACTACGCGGGCCAGTTCGCCGAGCCAGTGCAGTTTGCCGGTCTGGCGCGGTAGTACGTGCAGGTCGGACAGGTGCAGGATTCGCAGCGGCGTGGAGTCCGGCGCGAGCACCGGTACCTCCCGCCGGGTCAACGTGTAGGAGCCGCGCTCGTACAGCCCGTACCCGACCGTGGCAGCGCCAGCCGTTCCAAGCGCGGCCACGGCCCGGAGCGCCAAGGCTCGCCCTCCTGGCATGTCCCCTCGCATTGGTCCAGTCTGACCCCTCGCGACCGACAGGAGAGCCAAGGCGACATCTGGCATGGGGACAAGGCCCCGCCGCGCCCACCTTCTGGCCGGCCGCGGCGAGAATGCAGATGACCGAACCACTTGACAAGACCTAGGCTGCGATGACCATGAGCACTCTGAAAGAGCGACTGCGCGCCGACCTGACCACGGCGATGAAGGCCCGGGACGAGCTGCGGACGTCCACGCTGCGGCTTGCGCTCTCGGCGGTCAAGGAGGCGGAGGTCTCGGGCAAGGCGGCGCACGAGCTCTCCGAGGCCGAGGTCGAGAAGGTCCTGACCCGGGAGGTGCGCAAGCGCCGCGAGGCGTCCGATGCCTACGCCGCGGCCGGCCGCGCCGAGCAGGCCGCCAGGGAGGGCTCGGAGGGCGACGTGCTCGCCGACTACCTGCCCAAGCCTCTCGGCGACGACGAGCTCGCCGCGATCGTCGAGAAGGCGCTGGCCGAGGGCGGTTTCGCGGGGCCGAAGGCGATTGGCCCCGCGATGAAGGCCGTCCAGGCCGTGGTCGCCGGCCGCGCCGACGGCGGCAAGGTCGCCGCCCTGGTCAAGTCCCGCCTCGCCGCGTAGGCCGGGTCGGCGCGGCGTCGGGACCCGGCGGGCATGGACGACTACGAGGCCTCCCGTCCCTGCCAGGTCAGCGGCCGCGCCCCGCCCGGCGCAAGCTCCCGATGCAGGTCGTGTGCAGGTCGTGTGCAGGTCGTGTGCAGGTCGTGTGCCGGGCAGTCGACCGTCGGCGGCGGTCAGTCCGGGTGGCGGGGCGGGTTGGCCGAAGGGCGGACGAGGCCGGTCTCGTAGGCGAAGACGACGGCCTGGACGCGGTCGCGCAGTTCCAGCTTGGCGAGAATGCGGCCGACGTGGGTCTTGACTGTCGCCTCGGAGAGCACGAGGCGAGCGGCGATTTCCGCGTTCGACAGGCCGGCGGCGACCTCGCCGAGAACGTCGCGCTCCCGGTCGGTGAGGCGGGCTACCCGGTCGGCGCCAGCGGCGCGGGCGCCGGATGCCGACCGGTTTCCGCCTGCGCCGGTGTTTCCGCCGCCGTCGGCCTCCGGTTCCGGCAGGCGGTGCGCGAACGCGTCGAGCAGCCGTCGGGTGACGTTCGGCGCGACGACGGCATCGCCGGCGGCGACCGTGCGGATCGCGGCGAGCAGGTCCCCCGGCGGCACGTCCTTGAGCAGGAAACCGCTCGCCCCCGCCCGTAGGCCCGCCAGCACGTACTGGTCCAGGTCGAACGTCGTCAGAATGAGCACGCGCGACGCACCGTCGGTGGCCACGATGCGCTTGGTCGCCTCGATGCCGTCGACGCGGGGCATCCGCACGTCCATCAATACGACGTCGGGCGCCAACTGCGCGGCGAGCTGCGCGGCCGCGGCGCCGTCGCCAGCCTCGCCGACCACGGTGATGTCCGGCTGCGAATCGAGCACCATCCGGAAACCCATCCGCAGCAGCGGCTGGTCGTCGGCCAGCAGGACTCGGATCGTCATCGCGGCTGCTTCTGCCGGGGGGCCTCCGCCCACGCGGGGCTTCGCCATGGTCGCGCGGGCTTCGGCTGGGCGCCGGGGACCTGGCGGGTAGCGGGCATCATCGCCATCCTTGCATTCGAGAGATTCTGGGTGGGCGAAGTGGTGTTCAGGGCGCGGAGGGCTCCGACGCGACGCGGGCCGCGCCGAGAGTGGATTCGTTGCTCGCGGCCCAAGGCGCGGCGCTCGCCGGTTGGTGCGCCGCCGGGGCGTTGATCCGAGCGGCGACGCGCCATCCGTCGCCTTTCCCGGCGATCGGCCCGGCGACCAGGTGGCCGTCGTGCAGCGCGGCACGTTCCCGCATGCCCTGGATGCCGCGGCCATAGGGGTTCGCCGGTTCCGGCACGTCCGATGGGCCCGGAGAGCGGCGGTCTCGCGCCGGGTCCGCGGTGCCGGCGGCCAGGTCGGGAACGCTGTCGGTGATCTCTATGTCGACCCCGCCGGGGTCGAAACTTAGCCGCACGAGCGCGCGAGACCGCGGCGCCGCGTGCTTGAGGACGTTGGTCAGCGCTTCCTGGACGATCCGGAAGACCGTGAGTTCCGCATCCGCGGGCAGGTCGTGCCGCTCGCCGGCGATGAGAAACCCGACCGTGCGCCCGGCGTGGCGAACCTGGTTGACGAGCCGGTCGAGGTCGGCGATACGCGGTTGCGGGGCCGTCGCCGACTCGTCGGGGAGCCGGCCGGAGACCGCGGCGTCGCCGCCAGCCCACCCGTTGCCGACGTCGCCGACGTCGCCGACGTCGAACGGCTCGTACACCGCGGCGGGGCGGGCGGCGCCGACGGGAGCGACGCCATGGCCCGGCGCGCTCGTGTGGACGGGCGGTAGTTTGGCGAGTCCGCTGTTGTCCCGCAGAACGCCGAGAAGACTGCGCATCTGTGCGAGCGCCTCCCGCCCAGTCGACGACACGGACTCGACCGCCCGCGCCGCCCGCAGCGCCCGATCATCGTTAGACGCTCGATCCACCCTGGCGGGGTCCGCCATGGATGTGCCAGTGCCGGTGCCCGCCGTCGGACCCGCGTCGGTCCGGTCGCCGCCGGCGAGCTCCGACGCGCGCGGACCCGGCATCGCCGGACCGCCCGATGCGGAGGTCGGAGAGTCGGATCCCGACGCCGTCGGGTCCGAGCCGGCCGCGTGGGACGCGACCAGGTCGCGCAGGGTGTAGCTCGCGCCGTCCGCAAGCGCGATCATGACGGACAGGTTGTGCGCGACGATGTCATGCATCTCCCGCGCGATGCGGGCACGTTCGCCCGCCGCCGCGAGCAGGGCCTGCTGGTCACGCTCGCGTTCGGCCCGTTCGGCGCGGTCGGCGATGGAGGCGACGTACGCGCGCCGGGTGTTGGCGTTGACGCCGAGAACTCCCGCCGCGATGGCGGCCGGCAGGAAGAGCAGCATGACGCCGATCCGGTCGACGTCACGGACGTGGGGAAGCCGGAGACTGAACCAGACGATCCAGACCGTGATGATCAGCGCGGCCCCGGCCATCGCGCGCCGCTGGGACCATTTCGCCACGGTGTAGAACGCGATCAGCATCGACGAGAACGTGCCGAAGGACGGCACCCACAGCAGGATCTGTGCATAGGACGCCGCCGCGCAGACGATGAGCGCACTGACCGGGTACCGACGCCGCAGGCAGAGCGGTGCCGCCGCCGCGCAGGTGAGCAACACCATTCTGGCCGACGGGCCGCTTGACAGCGTGAGCGGTACCAGCGCAAAGAGGCAGACCGTCAGCGCGAGAGCGGTGTCGACGAGAACGGGATGGGCGCGCAGGGTGCGGCCGATCCGGCCGTACCGCATCCGGCCGAACACAACGCCGGGCACGTCGGGCACATTCGGCGGGCTGGGCCGGCTCGTCCCGCGGCTCGACGTCGCCATGAGCCTCATAGTGCCCCCTCCGGGCCGATTGGGGGATGCCGAGACAGGACCCCACGAAGCCCCCGGGGCGTGCGATGACGACCTGGCGGGCGTCGCCTCGCACGCCCCGAGGGCGCCGTGGAGAAGCGGGCGGATCAGACGTCGCGCCGGGTGAGGACGTAGGCCGAGGCCGCGCCCAGGACGGCGATGTAGAGGCACAGCATCACGAACGCCCTGCCCGGGGAGACCAGGTCGGTGAGGCGGGCGGGGCTCGTCGACGAGATCGCGTTGCCGAGGAGCGCGGGCAGGTACCGCTGCGCCGACTCCAACCGCTCGCCGAACATCGAGAAGATGAGCGGGAGACCGAGCACCGCGCCGAGCAGCGCCGTCACCGCGCCGGCCGTGTGGCGGATCAGCGCGCCGAGGGTGAGCCCGAGCAGCGCGATGGCGGTCAGGTAGAACGCGGCGCCCAGGATCGCGCGCGCCGCGCCGTCGCTGCTGAGGGAGACGCCGACGTCGTGCGATCCGAGGATGGCCTGGCCGATGAGGAAGGACACCAGCGACGCGACGAGCATCGCCACGAACGTGACACCGGCGAGGACGGCGGCCTTCGCCCACAGCACCGGCAGCCGCCGCGGCACCAGGCCGAGCGTCGCGCGGATCATGCCGGTCGCGTACTCGCCGGTCATGGTCAGCACCCCGAGGACGCCGACCGCCACCTGGGCCAGCAGGAGGCCGGCAAGGGACTGGTACACCGGGTCCTGGCTGCCAGCCTGGACGTCCGCGACGGTCCAGTTCTCCGACGCGGAGACGCATAGCGGGAGGGCGAGCCCGATGAGCAGCAGGACAGCCAGCCCCATCGTCCACTGGGTGGAGCGGAGCGACCGGAGCTTCGTCCATTCGGACCGCATCACCCGCGCCTGCGTCACGTCACCCGCGATGGCGCCGCTCGGGGCGTCGCCCGCCCTCGCCGCGGCGGACCCTCGTCTGGACCGGGCCGACGCCCCGCGCTCCAGCGTGGCCGTTCCCGGCTGTCGGCTGGATGCCGCCGCGGCCGGGGTCGGCAGGGCGGACGCGGCGGGGGCGCGGTCACGGGACTGGCGGTCGTGCGTCTCGTTCATCGGGTTCCCTCGCTGGTCGCGGGCGCCGCGGTGTTGAACTCGACCGCGTCGCGGGTGATGTCCATGAACGCCTCCTCCAGGGAGGCCAGGCGTGGCGTGAGCTCGTACAGCGCGATCCCGTACGCACGGGCCAGCTCGCCGATCCGTTCCGACGGCAGGCCCGCCACCTCGATGGCGTCCGCCTCCGAGCCGGGTGCGCCCTCGAAAGTGCTGGCGGCCGCGGCGGAGCTCGCGCCGGCGAGGGCGGCCGAGTAGGTGACCGTCGCGCCCTCGCGGGCGGCCAGCTCGGCGAGCTCGCCGGCCTGCGGGGACCGGACGTGCACCCGGTTGCCGGAGGCGCCGCGGACGAACTCCTCGACCGACGTCTCCTGGATGAGTCGGCCGCGGCCGACCACGATCAGGTTGGTCGCGGTCATCGCCATCTCGCTCATCAGGTGCGAGGAGAGCAGGATGGTGCGGCCCTCGGCGGCAAGCCCGCGCAGCAGGTCGCGGATCCAGCGGACACCCTCCGGGTCGAGCCCGTTGACCGGCTCGTCGAGGACGAGCGTCCCGGGGTCGCCCAGCATCGCGGAGGCGATCCCCAGCCGCTGGCCCATGCCGAGCGAGAAGCCGCCGGCCCGCTTGCGAGCCACGTCCCGTAGCCCGACCAGATCGATGACCTCGTCGACGCGGCGGCGCGGGATGCCGTGTGTGTGCGCGAGGGCGAGCAGGTGGTCCTGGGCCGAGCGTCCCGTGTGGATCGCCCTGGATTCCAGGAGCGCGCCGACGTGACGCGCCGGCGACGCCAGGTCGCGGTAGCGGCGGCCGTCGACGAGCACCGTGCCGCGGGTCGGCCGGTCCAGGCCGAGAATCATCCGCATCGTCGTCGACTTGCCGGCGCCGTTCGGCCCGAGGAACCCGGTGACGACACCGGGCCTGACCGTGAAAGAAAGGTTGTCGACGGCGACCTTCCCGCCGTAGCGCTTGGTGAGCCCGCGCGCCTCGATCATCGTCTACCTCACGTCTGTCGTCGTTTTCCGCGCCGGTCGCGTTCCGGATGGTCGGCTGCCGGCTGGACACCTCAGAACGTTAGGGATCTTTGGGCTCGCCGCCGACGCCCGTGCGGCCGATCTTTGCCCGCCGCGCCATACGGCTGAAGGCGTAGGCATACGCCTTGAGAGGTACGCGGACAGGCTCGCGGCTCGCGTCGACGAGCCGAAGGAAACTCGGGCGCCGAAAGGCGGCCGCTCCGGGCATGAGCCGGCCTGACGCCAATCAGTCGGGCGGCCGCGGTCCGGGATAGTGTTGTGGACCAGCAGCGACAGCCGGAGGAGGTGAGACCCGTCAACGCCAGAAAAGGCTTGGTGCGTTCGCCTCACGGCCACGCCGTTCGTAGGTAACGGTGGCCGCGCGAGCGCCCTTCGGTGCTCCGAAAGGCTTCTGATGTCGCTTTCTCCCTCCCGCGGGCTGAGCCCGTCGAGTGACGGGTCATCCCTCGGCAACCACACGTCCTTCGACGAGGCCGGCGCGGCGTCCGGCATCGTCGCGACGCTGCGGGCCGCCGGTTGTGTCTTCGCGGAGGATGAGGCGGCGCTGCTCGTCGCGTCCGCCGACGGCCCGGCCGGTCTCGCCGACATGGTCGCCCGGCGGTCCGCCGGCATCCCGCTCGAGCACGTTCTCGGGTGGGCCGAGTTCGGCGGCCACCGGATCGTCGTCGAGGACGGCGTCTTCGTCCCTCGCCGCCGCACCGAGTTCCTCGTCGAGCTGGCGACCGGCCTCGCCAGGCAGGCTGTCACCGGCCGCGCCGCGCGCGCCGCTCGCGCGGTGGTCGTGGACCTGTGCTGCGGCTCGGGCGCCCTCGGCGCCGTCGTCGCGGCTGGCCTCGGCGTGGCCAGCGCCGGGATCGAACGCGAGGACGCTTCGCTGCCGCATCCGGTGCCGCTGCCGCATCCGGTGCCGCCGCCGCGTCCGGTGCCGCTCGATCCAGAGAGCGCGGCCACACCGCCGCCCGCTCGCCAGGTCGAGCTGCACGCCGCCGACATCGACGGGGCGGCGGTGCGCTGCGCCCGGCGCAACGTCGTACCCGTCGGCGGCCAGGTCCATGAAGGCGATCTGTACGACGCGTTGCCCGCCGAACTGCGCGGACGCGTCGACGTCCTGATCGCCAACGCGCCCTATGTGCCTACCGACGAGATCGGGCTGATGCCGCCGGAGGCACGGGTGCACGAGCCGCTCGTCGCGCTGGATGGCGGCCCGGACGGACTCGATGTCCTGCGGCGGGTGCTCGCCGGCGCGGGTGCCTGGCTCGCGCCGGGCGGCCACCTGCTCGTCGAGACCAGCGTCGACCAGGCACCCGTCGTGGCGGACGTCGCCGGCCGGTATGGCCTGACGGCATGCGTCGAACGTTCCGAGGAACACGAAGCCACCGTCCTCGTCGTGGGCAGGCGCCTCATGCGGCGAGGCGGAGTGGCCGCAACGTGACGTTCACCGGCATGGCTTGACCCAGAATGCCGCTGGTGGGTTGTATCGGGCCACCATGGCAGGGCGCAGGCGCGATACTCCGGTTTCGCCCGCGCCAAGGTCCAGATCGGACCGTGTTCGCGCACGCGCCGACCCGGCCGCAGACGGCGCCGGCCCGGGCGAGGACCAGGGAATCCGGCTGGTCGGGGTTACTCGCCGCTACGGCGACGTCGCCGCGGTCGAGCGGGTGGACCTGGCCGTTCCGCCCGGGCGGCGGCTCGCGGTCGTTGGGCCGAGCGGCTGCGGAAAGTCCACGCTGCTCGGGCTGATCAGCGGGCTGGACGAGCCGGACGAGGGCGTGATCGACGTGCTCGGCGCCATCGGTCCCGCGGCCCGGCTGGCCCGGTGCGCCCTGATGCCGCAGCGGGACCTGCTGCTGCCCTGGCGCTCGGCGCTCGCCAACGCGGCCGTGTCGCTGGAGAACCGGGGAATGTCGCGCCGTGCGGCGCGGGCGGCGGTTCGGCCGCTGTTCGCCCGCTTCGGCCTGGCAGGGGCCGAGGACTTCCTCCCCCGGCAGCTTTCCGGCGGCATGCGCCAACGCGTGGCGTTTCTGCGCACGTTTGTCGCGGGCAAGGAGGTCCTGCTGCTCGACGAGCCGTTCGGCGCGCTGGACGCGATCACCCGGGCGGAGGCGCAGGAGTGGCTGCGCGCCACCCTGGAGGCCGAGCCGCGCACGGTCGTGCTGGTGACCCACGACGTGGAGGAGGCGCTGCTGCTCGGCCATGAGGTCGTCGTCCTGGCGGCCCGTCCCGGCCGGGTGGCGGCCCGCGTCGCCGTAGACCTCCCCGCGGTTGGCTCCCGCCGTGAGCTGCTCGCCACCGCCGAGTTCGTCGGGCTGCGCGACGAGGTCCTCGCCGCGCTGGAACAGGGGTCATCGGCGTCGGTCGAGCCGGGGCACCTGTGACACCTCGTCCGGCCCGCCGGCGCGGCGCCTGGGGCCTTCGTCGCTGGGGCCCGCCCGCGGTGGTGCTCGTCGCGATCGCCGTCGCGTGGGAGCTGGCGACGGCCGTCCTGGGCGTTGAGGACTACATCCTGCCGGCGCCGAGCGCCGTGGCCCATGCGCTGGTGGACCGCTGGGACTCGACGCTGGCGAGCGCCACCTGGGTGACGCTGACGGAGGTGGTCACGGGGTTCGCCATCGCGGTCGGCGCCGGGCTGCTGATCGCCTGTGCGCTGCATTTCTCGCGGACAGCCCGGTCGGCGCTCTACCCCTGGCTGATCGGCTCGCAGACCGTGCCCGTTGTCGTGATCGCGCCGGTTCTGGCGATCATCTTCGGCTATTCGCTGACGCCGAAGCTCATCCTGGTCGCGCTGCTCTGCTTCTTCCCGATCGTCGTGGCCACCCTTGACGGCCTGTCGGCCGTCGATGACGACCTCAGGCGGATGATGCGCACCCTCTACGGCACCCGCTGGTCGATCTTCTGGCGGGTCGAACTCCCGACGGCGCTTCCGTCGCTGTTCACCGGGCTGCGGCTGTCCGCCGCGTATGCGTCGACGGCCGCGGTGTTCGGCGAGTACTCGGGCTCGTCCGACGGTCTCGGGCACGTGATGCGCCAGGCCGTCCCACAGTTGCAGAGCGCGCTGGTCTTCGCCGCGATCCTCCTGCTGTCCGCCATGTCCGTCGCCTTGTTCGTTCTGGTCACCGCCTTGGAGACGGTGCTGGTCGGCTGGGCTCACGAAGGGAAGAGCACCAACAGATGAGAGCTGACCGATCGACATTCGGCATCGGCATCGGCTCCGCGCTGATGGCGGGAGTACTCGTCCTGTCCGCGTGCGGTGGTGGCGACCAGGGCACGAGCGGCGCACCCGGCGGCGAGAAGTCCCGGAAGACGACCGTCCTGCTGGACTGGGATCCCAACCCGGACCACGTCGCGCTCTACACGGCCCGCGACGCCGGCTACTTCCAGGCGGCCGGCCTCGACGTCACCCTCCAGCCGCCGTCCGACCCGTCGGACCCCACGAAGCTGGTCAGCACCGGCAAGATCGATCTGGGTATCTCCTACGAGCCGGAGACCGTCATCGCCGGCTCACAGGGCCTGGACGTGGTCGCCGTCGGCGCCCTGGTGCCCACCGCCCTGACCTCGGTCATGGCCACGGGCAAGTCCCGGGTGCGCGCCATCGCGGACCTCGCCGGCGCGAAGGTCGCCACCGCGGGCCTGGCCACCCAGGACGCGTTCCTGACGACGATTCTCGCCAGCAACCATGTCGACGGCGGCTCCGTGACGAAGGTCGACGTCGGCCAGGACCTGCTCGCCGCGATGGTGACCGGCAACGTCGACGCGACCCTCGGCGGGTTCCGCAACGTCGAGGCCGTCCAGCTGGCGGCCGAGGGCCTGGACCCGACGGTCATCCCGGTGACCGAGGCCGGCGTGCCGGACTATGCCGAGCTCGTCGTCATCGCCCAGGCCAGCCGGCTGAAGAGTGACCCCGCCTATCAGCGACTGGTGCGCGACTTCCTCGGCGCGCTGTCACGTGGCAACGCCGCCGTGCTGGCCGACCCGGCCGCCGCCGCGAAGACGATCGCCACGGTGGCCGACGGCTACGACCCGGCGATCCTGCCGAAGATGGTCGACGCGACCGTGCCGCTACTGCGAAACGCCGCCGGCTTCGGCCGCCAGGACACCGCGGCCTGGCAGTCGTTCGCCGACTGGATGTCCGCCGAACACCTCATCGACAAGCCCGTGAAGGCCGCCGACGTCGTCACCAACGCCTATCTCCCCGCCAGCTGACCCGGCGGCGGGGAGGCCGGCTGCCTGGTTCCTGCCACCCGCGTCGTGACCGGACGGCCGCCGGGGCGGGAGGGATCAGGCTGGCCGGGGGTTTTCGTAGGGGCCGAGGACCAGCCTGGTGACGTCCTCCAGCTGGCGGACGAGGTCGGGGAAGGTGAGGCGGCCGGCGGTCCAGGCGCCGAGGCCGGAGGCGAGAGTGGCGTTGAGGGCGATCATGGCGGGTCGGGCGACGTCGGGTGGCACGTCCTCCATGAGCGCCGTGAGGACGGCGCGGTTGTTGTCGCCGACGCCGGCGAGTTCCTCGCTCGCGAACGGGTCGCTGGAGCCTTCCACATGGGTGACAAGGCGCGCGAAGTTCGGGTGCCGCTGGAAGGCCCGCAGCTCGCGGTGCAGGAACGCGGTGACGCGGGTGCAGACGCCGGCCGGCGGGATGCCACTGTTGCCGCCGCCACGGGACTGGTCGCGGGAGACCTCGGTGCGTACCCGGTCGGTGAGCCGGCGCTGCCAGTCGGCCCAGGCAGCGGCGAGAAGGTGGTCCTTCGAGGAGAAGTAGCGGTAGGCCGTGCCGAGCGCGACCCCGGAGCGCTCGGCGACGTCCCGCATCTGCAACTGGTCCGGCGGCACCTGGTCGATCATCTCGATGACCGCGTCCGTGAGCCGGCGCCGGCGGGCCAGCTGAGCCGGCGTCATCGTGCTGACCGGTTGCGGCAGCGTCTCCTCTTTTGCCACCTTCCCAGGCTACCTGGAAGCGGGTTCCATTTCGTATACCATTTTTGATCTTGTCCTATGCACCCAGTCGTGCCCGATGCGGGCAAGACCAGGGTTGTGGCTGAAACATCGTTCTATCGGAATGGCCGGTGACGCCGGCCCGGCGGTGAATGACGCCGTCCGGCGGCGCCGTGGGACGTCGCCGGCCGGCTGTCGCGGTCAGCCGCGGGGGAGACCGAGGACGCGCTCGGCGATGACGTTGAGCTGGATCTCGATGGTCCCGCCGCCGATCAGGTGCGGCGGAACGCTCAGGTACTGGTGCACCGCCGCGGCGCCCGGGCCGTCGGCGCTGGCCGCGGCCGGGCCGAACCACCGGATCGTGCGCGTCGCGACGTCGGTGTTCAGGAAACTTGCCGCGACCTTCGCGACACTCGCCTCGGCGCCGGGACGCAGCCCGGACAGTGTGCGCAACGTCCCGCGCAGGCTCATCGCGGACAGCGCGTACGCATGGGCGTACAGCGCGCCGATATCCCGGCGGACGTCGTCGGCCCGCGCGGCGAGCTCGCCCGAGGCGGCCATCGCGGGCATGTCCAGCCGCAGCTCGCGCATCCCGCCCATGGCGACCCGCTCGTTGCCGAGCGTGGTGCGCGCCAGCGCCCAGCCCTTGTCGACCTCGCCCACCAGCCGGTCGTCGGGCACGAGGACGTCGCCCAAGAACACCTCGTTGAACAGGTAGTGACCGTTGGCCTCGCGCAGCGGGCGTACCTCGATGCCGGGCGTCCGCATGTCGAGCAGGAAGTACGAGATGCCCCTGTGCTTGGGTGCGTCCTGGTTGGTCCGGGCGAGCAGGACTCCGTAGTGGGCCCGGTCGGCCATGGAGTTCCAGACCTTCTGGCCGTTGATCCGCCAGCCACCCTCGACCTTCTCCGCCCGGGTCGACAGTGCCGCGAGGTCGGAGCCGGCGCCCGGCTCGCTGAACAGCTGGCACCAGGTGATCTCGCCGCGCAGAGTGGCGGGGATGAGCGTCCGCTTCTGCTCCTCCGTGCCGTGCGCGAGGACCGTCGGCATCGCCCATTCACCGATGACGGTCTTCGGCTGGGCCACGCCGGACCGCTCGTACTCCTGCTGGATGACGATCTGCTCGACGGGGCTGGCCGCGAGGCCGTAGGGGCGTGGGTAGTGCGGCAGCACCAGCCCTTCGTCGGCCAGCCGGCTCTGGCGTTCGCCGTCGGGCAGCGCCGCCACCTCGTTGAGGATCCCGGCGATCCGCGCGCGGAACGCCGGGTCCTCCTCAGGGAGCTCGAGGTCGAAGTCGCGGGTCAGGCCGGAGGAGGCGCGAGAATGCTCCTCCGTCGCGTCTTCGGAGGCCTCAAGGGAGGCAGAGCCGGAGGAGGCGACCAGTTCGCCGAGGCGGTGCTCGAACGCGGCGACCGGGCCGAGCAGGCTCTCCAGCGTCATGGCGCGCCGCCAGTACAGGTGGGTGTCGTGCTCCCACGTGTAGCCGATGCCGCCGAGCAGCGTGACGGTCTCCAGCCCGAGCTCGGTCGCGCCCGCGAGGCACAGGATCGCCGCCTCGGCCGCGGCGAGCGCGAGCTGCTCGTCGCCCTGCTCGACGGCGCGGGCCGCGTCCCAGGCGGCGGCGGTCATCGTCTCGGTTCTCACCAGCATCCGGGCGGCGCGGTGCTTGACGGCCTGGAACGAGCCGACCGGACGGCCGAACTGCTCGCGTACCTTGACGTACTCGACGCCGGTGGTCAGCAGCCACCGGGCGATGCCGACGGCCTCGGCGGCGAACAGCACGGCGGCCAGGGTGCGTACCCGTTCCGTGCTGAGGGCGACGACCTGCTCGGCGCCGACGCCGACGGCGTCGAGGTGCACCCGCGCGACCCCGCGGGTCAGGTCCACCGCGTCGGCGGCCTCGACGCGGACGCCGGGCGTGGCGGCGTCGACGACGAACCACACCTCGCTGCCGGCGGCGGTGCCGCGGGCGGCGCCCGCGGCGCCCGCGCCGTCCTCGGTAACGCGCGCCCCTAGCAGGAGCAGCTCGGCGCCGGCCGCGCCCAGTACCGGGACCGTCGCGCCGGACACGGTATGGCCGCCGTCGGATCTCGGGGTGGCGCGGGGGCCGTCGGCGGTGAGCGCGCTGGCCGCCCGAGTACCGGCGGCCAGCGCGGGCAACGTCCGCTTGCGCACCTCGTCGCTCGCGTTCGCCGCCAGCAGCCCGCTGGTCAGGACCGACGGCAGCAGGTGCCCGGGCAGCAGGCCGCGGGCGGTCTCCTCCAGCGCGACGGCGAGCTCCAGGTACCCGGCGCCGGCGCCGCCGTGCTCCTCGGGCAGGTGCAGTGACGTCAGGCCGAGCTCGACCAGCCCGTCCCAGCCGGGGAACGGGGCGCCGGCTGCGTAGGCGTCGAGATCGGCGCGGATCGCGGTGGACGGGGCGTGGCGGGCGACGAAGCCCCGTATGGACGAGGCGAGCGCCTCATGGTCCTCGGTCAGGCCGATCGACACGACGACTCTCCTCGCAGTCTCAAGCTGGTCCGCCCGGCGCGCTGCGCCCTGGCGTGGGTATCAGGTCCGGCGGCGCGGGCACGGGCGTGGCACCGACCATGGCGGCCACCAGGCCCCACGTGCGGCGCGGCCGGCAGCCGCGCGGTCAGGCGTCGAGCCTGAGGACCTTGCGGGCGTTCTCGTGCAGGAACTTCGGCCAGACGTCATCGCGGAACGGCACGTTCGGCATGTCCGTCATGATCCGTTCGAGCGAGAGACCCATCGGGAAGTAGCCGGCGTAGAGGATCTTGCCGGCGCCGCGGGTGTTGGCGAAGTCGATGATCGCCTTCGGGTAGTGCTTGGGCGCGAACGCGGACGTCGAGTAGTACAGGTTCGGCCACTTGAGCAGCAGCTTCACCGCGAGGTCGGTCCACGGCTCGCAGCCATGCCGGGTGACGAAGACCAGGTCGGGGAAGTCGAACATCACCTGGTCGATCAGCTCGACCCGCTGCGGCTCGAACTTCAGCCGCGGGCCGGGGACGCCGGCGCAGCAGAACACCGCGATCCCCAGCTCCACGCACTTGGCGTAGGCCGGGTACATCTTCTCGTCGTTGATCGCGACCTGCGGGAACACGCCGGACGGGAACGCGCCCACCGCGCGGATGCCGAACTCCTCGTAGTCCCGCACGATCGAGCGGACGGTGCCCATCACGTCGTTCGGGTCGTTGAGGTTGCCGCTCGGCACGAACCGGTCCGGGAACTGCTTCAGCGCCAACCGCGCGGACTCGCCGGCGCAGCCGATCATGCCCTTCTCGATCCCGAACCGGTCCATCTCGCGCAGCGTCACGCTGACCGGGTCGTCCGTGGGCAGGTCGTGCGGGACGTTCTTGAACATGTACTGCGCCGGGAACTCGAACGCCTTGGACTCGGCGTCCTTGAGCTGGCGGCGGATGAAGTCGTACTGCGAGCTGCCCGGCTGCAGGAAACCGATCATCGTGTCGATGATCGGGACTCCGGTCGGAAAGGCCATCGCGCGTCCTCCACCCTGCTCTCGATCAGATCTCGACGCTCAGTCTGAAATTCGGTTTCACGAGAGTCAAGGTGTTCGGGGCCGAAGCGCCGCTTCCCTGTTGCTAGCGTTGTCGCTTCTGATAGAAACGATGTTCTACCTGGTGGCGAGCTCATGACGTTCAGCGGCGGGTGACCGTGCGGGCGCGGAGGCGCGCCTCGCGGAGGCCCGGCCCCGGAGCGAAGCGACCGGGGCCGGGCCGCAGCGAGGTCGCCGGAGCGCCCGTTCGCGGAGGAGGACACGGCGCGGAGGTCCCTCGGGAGCGAAGCGAGTGAGGGGCCGGAGCGCCGTGCCCGGACGGAGCGAACCAGAAAATTCAGTAGGAGCGGGCCACCAGACAGACGAGGTCGTCGGCGTCGTCCGTGCCGTCCGGGAGGGTGCCGTCCGGGTTCTGGATGCAGCGGACGGTGAGGGCCTCGGCGGCCAGGCGCGCCTCGCCGTCCTCGCCGACCAGGCGCCACGGCAGGCGAGCGAAGCCGGTGGCGGCCGCCTCGACGGCCTCGTCCAGGGAGGTGACGTCCGTGGTGCGCGAGTCGCGCAGCGCCAGCGCCTGCTGGTAGAGGCTGTCCTGGACGTCGTCGAGCAGCGCCTGCACCCGGCCGGCCGCCTCCGACAGCGGCACGGTCGACTTCTCGCCGGTGTCGCGGCGAGCCAGGGTGGTATTTCCGGCGGCCAGGTCGCGCGGGCCGATCTCGACCCGGACCGGCACGCCCTTGAGCTCCCAGTCGGTGACCCGCCGGCCGAAGGACAGCCCCGGCCGGGCGTCCAGCGACGCCCGCACCCCGGCCGCCTTGAGCTCGGCCGTGATCTGGGCGGCCGCGGCGACGACCTTCTCGTCGTCGCGGACGGGCAGCACGACCACCTGGGTCGCCGCGAGCCGCGGCGGGATGCGCAGTCCCGCGTCATCGCCATGGGCCATGATCAGGCCGCCGACCATCCGGGTGGACGAGCCCCAGGACGTCGTCCAGGCCAGGTGGCGGGCGCCGTCGGCTCCGAGGTAGTCGATGTCGAAGGCGCGCGCGAAGTTCTGCCCGAGCTCGTGGCTGGTGGCCATCTGCAGCGCCTTGCCGTCGCCCATCATGCCCTCGCAGGTGAGGGTGTTGATCGCGCCGGCGAACCGCTCCTTGCGGGTCTTGCGTCCGACGAAGACCGGCAGCGCCAGGGTCGACACCATGAAGTCCTGGTAGACCTCGAGCGCGATCCGGCGGGCGTAGGCGGCGGCGTCGGCCTGGTCGGCGTGCGCGGTGTGGCCTTCCTGCCAGAGGAACTCGCTCGTGCGCAGGAAGAGGCGCGGGCGCAGCTCCCAGCGGACGACGTTCGCCCACTGGTTGAGCAGCAGCGGCAGGTCGCGGTAGCTCTGCGTCCACTTGGCCATGTACTCGCCGATGACCGTCTCGCTGGTCGGCCGGACGACGACCGGTTCCTCCAGCTCCTTGCCGCCGCCGTGGGTCACGACGGCGAGCTCGGGGCTGAACCCCTCGACGTGCTGGGCCTCCCGACGCAGGTAGCTCTCCGGGATGAACAACGGGAAGTAGGCGTTCACCGCGCCGGCGGCCTTGATCCGGGCGTCGACGTCGGCCTGCATCCGCTCCCAGATCGCGTAGCCGTACGGTCGAATCACCATGGACCCCCGGACCGGGCCGTTGTCGGCTAGCTCGGCCTTGGCGATCACGTCTTGATACCAGCGGGGGAAGTCCTCAGAACGAGGCGTCAGCACGGCCACGCCCCCACGATATTGCCCTGGGTAGCCATTCCGGCGGCTGCCCTCGTCAGCCGCGCAGGCGGCGGGGAGCCGGCACGGTCCCGCCGCCGCCGGCCGGGTCGTCTGGCCGGGTGGTCTGCCCGGGTTGTCTAGCTGGGCCGTCTGGCTGTCGGGGGGTGCCGGTTCCGGTCGTCGTCCCCCGCTCGGGCCTCCGCGGCCGTGGGATCGGCGCCGTGCGGCCAGACGGTGGCGCTGGCGGACGGGCGGGTGGGCTCGCGGAAGACGAGCAGGATCTCCATGCCGGCGTGGTGGCTCATCAGGGCGGTCGCGGGCGGCATGAGGACCATCGCCGCGGTGACTTCGGCGGCGGTCGCTCCGGGGGAGAGCAGCAGCCGGTGCTCGACCACGTTTCCGTTGTCGGTGCTGGTCACCTCTGCGAGCGAGCGGGGCAGCTCGGCGAGATGGCCTGGCTCCGGTGCGGGGTCCACGGCGTCGGAACCACCCTTGTCGCCAGATCCGCCCGGGTTGCCCGGGTTGGTCGCGTCAAAGTCACCGACGTCGATGGCGGTGTCCTCCATGCACTTCCTCCTTCTGTTCCTCTGCCTGCCCGCTGCCCGGCTGGCGCCAGCCGATGGCCGCGATCCGCGTCGTCGAGGCCAGGCGAACGTTCGTTCTGGCCCCGGCTCCTGTGCCGGGGCGCGAGCGTGGCCGGGCCAGCCGTCACCCATCACCCATGGCTACAGGACGAATGCTGTCAGCAACCGCAGCCTTGCTGAACAGCAATCGGACGGGACGGACGAGGGGTGATGGGTGATGTCCGGACAGATGGGGCGTCGAGTAGCGCTTGACTCATGCTTGGTTTCTTTCCGTAGTTGAACGGCGATCTTCATGTTGGCCCTGTGGGTCGGAGGCGAGAACTACCAGATGGTGGTGGCTGTCGCTCTCGACCGGGAGTGAACAGATGGGGACGTGGAAGGCGCGAGCGCGGACGGCCGGCGTGAGTGTGGTCGTCACGTAGTCCGCCTGCACACCAACTGGTAGAAAACTGTCACGGTTCGTAGCGATTACTGGCGATCTTGGGTGGCTCGGCCCTGGATCAACTCAAACGGGTAGCTGTTCCGGTGTGTGTCCGGTTTGTGTTCGGGTTTGTTCATTTCCGGTTCACTGTGGGCCGCTTCGATGTTCCACCGGTGGTCCGGACGGGACCGCTGGGGGCAGGCGCCTCTGGGCGCCACAGAGAAGGGCTACTCGTGAAGGTAGGCAAGCGTCAGTCCGCCGCCGCCGGCATGGCCGTCGCGGCACTGCTCAGCGTCGCGGCGTGTGGTTCGGACGACAACAGCGACGAGCCGACCACTCCGGCCAGCGGGTCGGCGTCCGCGGGGGCCGCGTCGGCGATCGACTGCGCCACCGGGTCCATCAGCGGTGGCGGCTCGTCCGCGCAGAAGAACGCGATGGACGAGTGGATCAAGGCGTACCAGGACGCCTGCAGCGGCACGACCGTCGCCTACGCGTCGTCCAGCTCGGGTACCGGCCGCCAGTCGTTCATCGACAAGCAGGTCGACTTCGCGGGCTCCGACTCCGCGATCAAGGATGACCAGAAGACCGCCGCCGCGGCCCGTTGCACCGGCGGCGAGGTCGTTGACATCCCGATGGTGGTCGGCCCGATCGCGGTCGTCTACAACGTGTCTGGCGTGAGCGACCTCAAGCTGTCGCCGGGGACCGTCGCCAAGATCTTCTCGGGCGCGATCACCAAGTGGAACGACCCGGCCATCAAGGCTGACAACGGCAGCGCCTCTCTGCCGGACACGACCATCGCGTCGGTGCACCGCTCGGACAGCTCGGGCACCACGGACAACTTCACCAAGTTCCTGGCCGGTGCCGGCGGTTCGGACTGGACCTTCAGCAACGGCTCTGACTGGAAGGCTCCGGGCGGCCAGGGCTCCAAGGGCAGCGACGGCATCGCCTCCACGGTGAAGTCGACCCCGGGCGCGATCGGCTACGTCGAGCTGTCGTACGCCGAGAACTCGGGCCTGTCGACCGCCCAGCTGAAGAACGCGGCCGGCGAGTTCGTCGAGGTGAGCACGGACGGCGCCTCGAAGGGCATCTCCACCGCCACCACCGCCGCGGGCAACGACCTGGTCCTGAAGTTCGACTACACGACCGCGACCCCGGGTGCCTACCCGGCGTACCTGGTCTCGTACGAGATCGTCTGCACCAAGGGCCTCGACGCCACCAAGGCCGCCCTGGTGAAGTCCTTCCTGACCTACACCTCGTCCGAAGCGGGCCAAGCCTCGATCGCCGACCTGGGCTATGCGCCGCTGCCGAGCACGGTGGCCACCAAGGTCCAGGGCGTCGTCGCCACCCTCGGCTGATCTTCGGCCTTGAGGTGACCTCCGTCCGGATGCCCACGACCGCGCCGATGGTCGGTCGGTGAACGGGCATCCGGCGGGAGAACCGGGCCGGTTCGGCCCGCGCGTGTGTTGATGCGGCCGCGGCCGGGGTGATCGCCCCGGCCGCGGCTCGCCACGTTTGTCGGTCCCAGTCGACGTCTTGGACGCCTCCACGGTCCCGGCGACTCGGCCGGAACAGGCCGGTGAGTCTGAACCCGTGGTGGACGAGGCCCGTGTTTCGGGCGTGACACCGAGAGTCGGAACCAGATGACAAGTCTCGGAACCAGATGATCAGGAGGGGACGATGACCACGGAACCGGCTGCCCAGACGGCCGGCTCGGCGCCGTCCGAGCCAGGGGGGACTGGCGGCGGTGAGTCCCCTCCCAGTACAAGTACCAGTACCGGTCCACGCTCCAAGGCGAAGGTCAGCTTCGCCGACGCGACCTTCAAGAACGTGACGCGCCTCTGCGGCTTCCTGCTGCTGGCGCTCATGGCGGCGATCGCGCTCTTCCTCGTCCTCAAGGCGACGGACGCGCTGGGCGACAACAAGGCGAACTTCTTCACCACCGAGACGTGGTTCCCGAACGAGAGCGGCAACCCGCGGTTCGGCATCGCCGCGCTGCTGTTCGGCACGGTCGTCACGGCCGCGGTCGCGATGATCATCGCGGTGCCGGTGGCCGTCGGGATTGCCCTGTACATCACGAACTACGCGCCCCGCCGGGTCGGTGACGCGCTGGGCTACATCGTCGACCTGCTGGCGGCCGTGCCCAGCGTCATCTACGGCCTGTGGGGCTTGGCGATCCTGGCCCCGCACATGAACGGCACCCAGCTCTGGCTGAGCCAGTACCTTCCCTGGTTCCCGTGGACTCCGCTCGGTGGGGCCATCCTGGGTCTGGCCTTCGGTCTGATCCGCCGCGCCGCGCCCACGGGCAGCAGCTCCGTGGGTACGCCCATCACTCTGGGCGTGGTGCTTGGCGTCGTCGTGTCCCTGATCGCCGGAATCGCCGACGCGCCCGATGACATCGGCATCTTCAGCACCCCGAGCGGGCAGGTCGGCCGGTCGATCTTCGTGGCGGGCATCGTTCTCGCCATCATGGTCCTGCCGATCGTCGCGGCCATCTCGCGAGAGGTCTTCAAGCAGGTCCCGATCGCGCACAAGGAAGCGGCGTTCGCGCTTGGGGCGACCCGCTGGGAGATGATCCGCACCGCCGTGCTGCCCTACGGCAAGCCGGGCGTGATCAGCGCCTCGATGCTGGGCCTCGGCCGGGCGATGGGCGAGACCATCGCGGTCGCGCTGGTCCTGCCCGCGTCGTTCGGTATCTCGGTGCACTTCCTCGAGCCGGCCGGAAACACGATCGCCGCCAACATCGCGAACGGCTTCGGCGACTCCAACGACACCGGCCGCGGCGCGCTGATCGCGTCCGGTCTCGTGCTGTTCATCGTGACCATGCTGGTCAACATCGCCGCGCGGGCCATCATCGCCCGCCGGGCCGAGTTCTCTGGGGCCGCGTCATGAGCACCCTGACAGCGGCGCCCGAGGGCGCCCCCGTCACCGACAAGCTGCGCCTGCACGGCAACAAGTTGCCCGCCTTCGCGCTGCCGGTGATCGCCGTCGTGTCCGTCGGCGTCTCCCTGCTGCTGTACTTCGCCACCCCGATGGACAGCGAGATCCAGATCCTTCTGCTCTCGCTGCTGCTCTTCGCGGCCGGCCAGACGATCGCCTCCAGCCTGATCGAGGGTGGCCGGCGGGCCAGGGACCGGTTCGCGACGACGCTGCTCATCGGGGCCTTCCTGCTCGCGATGGTCCCGCTCGTCGCCGTACTGGTCACCGTGATCAGCAAGGGTGCCGCTCGCTTCGACTACGACTTCTTCACCCACTCGATGCGGGGCGTCAGCGCCCGTGACCACGGCGGTGGCGCCTACGCCGCGATCATCGGCACCCTGGAGCAGATCGCCCTCGCGAGCCTCATCGCGGTGCCGTTCGGCGTGCTGGTCTCCATCTACCTGGTCGAGTACGGCCGCGGCCGGATCAGCCGGACGATCAGCTTCTTCGTCGACGTGCTGACCGGCCTGCCGTCGATCATCGCCGGTCTGTTCATCTACGCCTTCTACCTGATCGTCCTGGGTGCTCCGCAGACCGGGTTCGCCGGCTCGCTGGCGTTGATCATTCTGATGATCCCGACGGTGGTCCGCTCCTCCGAGGAGATGCTCAAGCTGGTCCCGAACGAGCTGCGCGAGGCCAGCTTCGCGCTCGGGGTCGAGCGGTGGCGCACGATCCTGAAGGTTGTCATCCCGACGGCGCTGCCAGGCATTGTGACGGGCGTCATGTTGGCCATCGCCCGAGTGGCGGGTGAGACTGCGCCGCTGCTGCTTACGATCTTCGGAAACGACTCCATCAACAACGACCCCTTCTCGGGTCACCAGTCAGCGCTTCCGCTGTACATCTTCACCGAGGCCCAGAAGCCGCAGAGCTGGGCCGTTGACCGCGCCTGGTCGGCCGCGCTCACTCTGATCATCATTGTCATGCTGCTGAACCTGATCGCGCGCTTCATCGCGCGCCGGACCAAGGTCTGACCGGCTCGATGAGCAACGTCTCCGCAAACCGAATCACGAGCTCCGAGGTCGGCCAAGCCGACCTGGGAGGGACCCCGTTCGCGTCGACCGAGCCTCGACGGCTCAGGTAGCAGAGGTAGCAATGGCCACCCGAATCGACATCCAGGGGCTGAACGTCTTCTACGGCAAGTTCAAGGCCGTAGCGGGCGTGAACCTCGCCATCGAGCCGAAGAACGTCACCGCGTTCATCGGCCCCTCCGGCTGCGGCAAGTCCACCGTGCTGCGCACGCTGAACCGGATGCACGAGGTCATCCCGGGCGCGAGCGTCGAGGGCAAGGTCCTGCTGGACGGCGAGGACCTGTACGGGGCCGGGGTCGACCCGGTGAACGTGCGCCGCCAGGTCGGCATGGTCTTCCAGCGCCCGAACCCGTTCCCGACGATGTCCATCTACGAGAACGTCGTCGCCGGGCTGAAGCTCAACGGCACCCGCAAGAAGTCGCTGCTCGACACGCGGGTCGAGGAGTCGCTGCGCGGCGCCAACCTGTGGGAAGAGGTCAAGGACCGTCTCGGCCGGCCGGGTGCCGGCCTTTCCGGTGGCCAGCAGCAGCGGCTCTGCATCGCCCGCGCGATCGCGGTCGAGCCGCAGGTGCTGCTCATGGACGAGCCGTGCTCCGCGCTCGACCCGATCTCGACGCTGGCGATCGAGGACCTCATCGCGAAGCTGAAGAGCAGCTACACGATCGTGATCGTCACCCACAACATGCAGCAGGCCTCCCGGGTGAGCGACGCGACCGCGTTCTTCTCGCTCGAGGCGACCGGCCAGCCCGGCAAGCTCATCGAGTATGACAAGACCACCAAGATCTTCACCAGCCCGACCGAGAAGCGGACCGAGGACTACATCTCCGGGCGGTTCGGCTGAGCATGCCCGCCGCGCCGGAGCCGGCCGACACGCGCCGGCCGGCGGCCACGGCGGCGAGTGCCCCCGCGGTGGCGGGGGCACTCGCCCCCGTCACCGCGCCGGGCCAATCGGTGCGGTTTACCGGCGCGGGTCATGTGACCCCGGCCGGGACGGCCGCGTCGCCCGGCCAGGCCGCTGGGCTGGTGCTCATCGCCGACGCCGACCCGGACGACGAGCTTGTCGCCGCCTTCGATGCCAGGGGCCTCAAGGTCCGGGTGGTCAGCGACGGGGCGCTAGCCCTCCTCGAGGCGGGCCGGCTTGGCCCGGACACGGTACTGGTGAGCGCCACGCTGCCGGTTCTCGACGGCATCGGCGTGGTCCGCGCACTGCGGGCGATGCGCGGCCGGGGCGAGATGACGATCCTGCTCGGGCTCGGTCCGGACGACCGCGCGCAGGCCGCGGCCGGGCTGGAAGCCGGCGCGAGCGCCTGCGTGGCCAAGCCGTACCTGGTAAGCGAGGTTCTGGCGCTGGCCGGCCCGCCGGCGGACGCGATCACGCCGGCCGCCGGCACGGTCCTGGCCGACGGCATGCACGCCGCCGGCCTGGGCGTCGCCAGCTGGGTCGGCGGCCGCGCGGGAGCCGGCCATGCTGGCGAGGTCGACCCGGAGGTGTTCCGGGTCGGCACGGTGACCCTCGACATCGGCGCGCACCAGGTGCGGGTCGACGGTGTGCCGGTGGCGGTGCCGCCTCGGGAGTTCCGGCTCCTGCGGGTGCTGCTTGAGCGCGCCGGCCGCGTGGTGCCGCGTGAGAGCCTGCTGGAGCTCGTCTGGGGTACCTCCCAGATGGACTCGAACACCCTCGCCGTCCACGTCCGCCGCCTGCGCCGTCGCCTCGGCGACACCGCCGAGACCCCCTGGTCGATCGAGAGCGTCCGCGGCGTCGGCTACCGCTACCGCCTGCCCTGACGATCCGTCCTCGTCTGCCCAGGAACGTCCGCCGAGAACTGTCAGACCGCCGCGATAGAAGTAGCGGGCAGACGGGACGAGTCGTCGGGCCGGCGGAGGTCGATGCGCGGTGGGTGCTGACAGTGCGAAGGGGCGCGACACGCGCCGGCGCGGTGTGGGGCGGGTGGTGCCGCCCGTCGGGCCACGGGCGCTGGCGAAGGTGCCTTTCGTGGAGCTGGCCGACGGCCGGCTGCGGGGAGTCGTGTCGAGCGGCTCGGACATCGAGCGGGTGTACGTCTCGTCGATCGTCGCGGGGACGCACGAGTACAGCTGCGGCACGAACAACAACCGTCCCTGCGGTGGGCTGACCGGCACCGGGCTGTGCAACCACCTGCGCGCGCTGGTCGACGCCGCGGTGCTCCAGTACGGCGGCGGGCGGGTGGCGCGGTACCTGCGCGTCGACGGAGCCGAGGACGCCATGTCCGCCGACGACGTCGTGTCGCGCATGCGGGGCCAGCGCGCGCGGCTCGAGGCGGCCTCCGTGTTCAGCGGCTTCCTGCGCCACCTCGGCTACCTGGAGCTGCCGGACGTCGCCCTGCCCGTCCCTGAGCTGGACTGGTTCCCGGCCGGACGGGCGGTCCTGTAGATGCTCGCCACGCAGCTCGACGCGCTCGCCGGCGCGGCCTCCGCCGGGGTCGCGGAGGCGTTCGCCCTGGTCGACGGTTTCGACGACGCCCTGGTGGAAGGCCTCGGGCGGCTCGACGCGGTCCGCGGTGACGCGCTCACCGCCCTGGCGGGCGCGGTGGCGGCGACGCCGATGGGTCCGGCCGTCCGCGACGCCGCCGAGAAGGTCCTGGCGGGCTCGGTCACCGATGAGGCGCTGGTCACGCTCGCCGGCGCGCGGGCCGCGGTGCTGGGCGCCGCGCACGACGCCGTGCTCGCCGGCTTCGACGGAGCTCTGGGCCGGGCCAGGCTGGACTGGGATCCGGCGGGGGAACCCGCCGTGGCGCCCCGGCCGCCGGGCCGCGAACCGGCGCTCGCCGGATGCCGCTCCTGGCTGCGCGAGCTGGCTGTCACCGGCTGGCGTGGTGTCGACGAGGACGTTGTCTCGTCGTCGGCCCAGGCGCGCCAGGCCGTGCTGGCCGAGCCGGGGCTGCGCCGGCTGGCGGTGCTGCTCGACGGGCTGGCCGCGGAGCTGCGCGCGTCCGGCCAGGCCGGGACGGCCTCCGGCCCGCCGGTCCGGCGCTGGGCCGATCTGTGGGCGCGCGCGCAGCTGCTGGCGTGGCGTGGCGACTGGTCACCGCCGGCCGGGCCAGCCGGCGGCCAGGGCGCGGGCCTGGTGTCCGGGCGGCTCCTGCCGCTGGGCGTGGAGGTGGCCGAGCATGACACCGCCGCGCGGGTCCAGGTGCACGCCGTCCTGGAACCTGCCGCGGAAGGCGGCGTGGACGGGCGGCCCCGGCTCGTGCGCACCGGTGTGACCGTCGCGAAGGTCGACACCCTGGTAGGGCCGGCGCTGTGGCGGCTGTTCGCGGACTACCCGGTGCTGCTGGGCGCACTCGCCGAGCATCGGGCGCTGGAGATCGCGGACATGGTGTCGCTGGGCAGCGGCGACCTGGTCTGGCGGGAGGACGCCGCCCGTCTCGGTGACGCCGCCGACCCGTTCGTCACCGCCCGGGTGCGGCTGGCGGAGGCGGTCGCGCCGGCGCCCGCGCCGCTCGACCGGCATCCGGTCCGGATCGCCGAGCCGGTTCTGGTCGAGGGGTACACGACCGCGTCGGACGAGGCCACCCAGACGCTGACGTTCGACCTGGCCGGGACGGCGCTGGTCGTCGAGGCCGACCCGACCGTGGACCCGGCGTCGAGCCTCGGCCCGCTGACGCCGGCCCTGCTGGCCGCCTCGTCGGCCTGCCTGGGGCTGCTGCGCTGGGACGACGGCCGGTGGTGGCTTCGGCCGCTGGCGGCTCAGGCCGTCGTCAAGAGGAAGCCGGTGACGGCGCACGCCGGCGACTGGGCGCTCGGCGCCACCGATCCGAAGATCGCGAAGGCACGGGCCAAGAACGGTGACGCCGTCGCCGTGCTGCGCGAGCGGGCCGGACGGTTGCTGCGCCGATGAACCCCGTCCCGAACATGACAGCCCAGGCCGAGGCCGAGGAAGCGGCCGCCGCGGCGCGCGAGAACCGTCGCCAGGTCCTGTACTGGCGGTTGCTGGCCCGGATCTTCGCCCCGGACGAGCAGCCGGCGTTGGAGTCGGCCAGCCTGGCCGTCGTCGAGGATCTCGGTCTGCCGGCGGCGCTGCTCGACCCGACCGTGTCCGTCGACACCATCGTCCAGCGTTTCCCCGCGCTCGCCGGACAGATCCAGGGCCTGCTAGAACGCCAGGGCACGACTGGCGATGAGCAGGGACCGCCGGGCAGCGGTGAGCCACACGCGGCCGACGCCGACGCCGACGCTGACGCCGGCCCCAGTGCCGAGCCGCCTGGTGCCGACGCGGCGCCCGGACGTGGTGCCGTCGGTGGGGCCACCGTCGAGACCGGAGCGATCGTCGGCGAGGCGGAGGTGCGCAGCGCCGCGGTGATGTCGAAGCTGCTGCTGGGCGTGTTCGCGACCGGGTCGGGCGGCGTCACGGCCGCCCGGCTTGCCGGCTGGCAGAGCGATGCCGGCTGGCTCAGGCAGGCGCTCGGCGGACCGGGCGCCGGCGACGCGGCGGCCGGGCTGGGCGGCGTGCTCGGCGACATCGAGGCCGACCTCGTGCGCCGGATGCACCTGCGCGAGGTGCTGGCGAACAACGCCCTCGCCAGCCAGCTCACGCCGAGCATGTCCCTGATCGAGCAGCTGCTGCGTGACAAGAGCAACCTGTCGGGTGTCGCGCTGGCCAACGCGAAGTCCCTGATCCGCCGGTTCGTCGACGAGGTCGCCGAGGTGCTGCGCACCCAGGTGGAGAAGGCCAGCGTCGGGACGATCGACCGTTCGGTGCCGCCGAAGCGGGTGTACCGCAACCTGGACCTGAACCGCACGATCTGGCGGAACCTGACCAACTGGAACCCCGAGGACCAGCGCCTCTACGTCGACCGGCTGTACTACCGGCAGACCGCCCGGCGCACGACGCCCGCGCGGATGATCGTCGTGGTCGACCAGTCCGGGTCGATGGTCGACGCGATGGTGAACTGCACCATCCTGGCATCGATTTTCGCCGGCCTGCCCAAGGTCGACGTCCACCTGATCGCGTACGACACCCGCGCGCTCGACCTCACGCCCTGGGTGCACGACCCGTTCGAGGTCCTGCTGCGCACCAGCCTCGGGGGTGGCAACGACGGTCCGGTCGCGATGGCCATGGCCCGCCCCAAGATCGCCGATCCGCGGAACACGGTCATGGTGTGGATCTCGGACTTCTACGAGTTCGACCGGTCCCAGCCGTTGTTCGACGGCATCGAGGCGGTCCACCGGTCGGGCGTGCGGTTCATCCCGGTCGGTTCGGTGAACAGTTCCGGCCGCCAGAGCGTGAACCCCTGGTTCCGCGACCGGTTCAAGGACCTGGGCACGCCGGTGATCTCGGGTCATGTCCGCAAGCTCGTCGTCGAGCTGAAGAGCTTCCTCGCCTGAGACTGGCGCGTGACGGACGCTCCGCGCCCGCCACCGCGCCAGCCGTCGGGCGCGGAGCGCCCTCCCGCCTGTTCCGGCCCGACGCAGATGACGGTGGCCCGACCGGCCCCAGGTCGGCGAGGTGGTTGCGTCGGCATGGCGCTGATGCGCCGTCACCACCGGTGGCCGGGTCGCGCGAATGGCTCACCAGCTCAACGTCACATTCACATCATCCTGTATCCGAAGGCCGACACCTGTGGAGATCCGCGAATGACCGCCGAGATGCTGCGCGCCCCCGCCGAGGTCAAGTACGCCGACGAGCTGGACTGGCTGGAGTCCGTCGACGACGGGCCGAAGCCGTTCTCCTGGCGGCTCAGCCCGCGGATGGTCCGGCTGTTCATCCTCGGCTCCCAGCGCTCCGACGGCTCTGCCTCTTTCAGGGCCTCCGGAGGTGCGAGGGAGAAGCATCTTCGCACCTCCTTTGGCCTGGACCGCGGCGTCGACCAGAAGTGGTTCGGCGAGGCGAGCCTGGTCGAGCGCGCCATCGTGACGCTCGCGTCCGACCGTGGCCTGCTGCTGATCGGGGATCCGGGGACCGGCAAGAGCTGGCTCGCCGAGCTGCTCGCCGCGGCGATCAGCCGTGACTCGACGCTGGTCGTGCAGGGCACCGCCGGCACCACCGAGGACCACATCAAGTACTCGTGGAACGTCTCGATGGTGATCGCGCAGGGGCAGTCCAGGAAGTCGATGATCCCCTCGCCGATCATGACCGCCATGGAGCGCGGCATGATCGGTCGGTTCGAGGAGCTCACGCGGTCGACCAGTGACGTCCAGGACGCCCTGATCTCGATCCTGTCGGAGAAGTACGTCTCGATTCCCGAGCTCGACAGCGACAACACCGTGTTCGCCCAGCCCGGATTCTCGATCATCGCGACGGCGAACAGCCGCGACCGGGGTGTCAACGACCTCTCCTCGGCGCTCAAACGCCGGTTCAACTTCGTCCGGATCCCGGTGGTGACGAACAAGCGCAGCGAGGCCGACATCGTCCGGTTCCGCACCGCCGAGCTGCTGCGCCGCCACCAGATCGAGCTGGACGTCCCGCCCACGCTGCTCGACATCCTGCTGCAGAGCTTCGCCGACCTGCGGGCGACCGCGGCCTCGGCGACCAGCGACGACGAGAAGCTCGAATCGGCCCTCTCCACCGCCGAGCAGATCGGTGTGCTCGAGGACGCGATCCTGCACAGCCAGTTCTTCGGGGAGAGGGTGCTGGGCGCCGGCGCCCTCGCGGGCTCGCTGGTCGGCTCGCTCGCCCGCCGCAGCCCCGAGGATCTCGCCATCCTCAACAAGTACTGGCACGGTGTCGTCGAGCCGCGCAGCAAGAAGGACGGCGGGCTGTGGCCGGACTTCCTCGAGGGCGGCCGTCAGGCGATCGCGACTCTGTCGTGAGCCCGGCGCGCGTGAACGACGGACCGGCGAGCGGCCTCGACGCGGATCGCGCCCATGGGCCTACCAAGGTCACGACCGGCTCCAACGGCTCCACCGGCTCCACCGGAACCGACGGCCCGTTCGGCGTCCTTCGGGAAAGGCTCATCGACGCGGCGGCGGCGTTCGCGGCGGATTCCACAGCCCTCGCCGAGATCATGGCCGGCCTGGTGGATGACGTCGGCTGGGCGCTGCGCGAACCGCTCGAGATCTTCCCCGTCTGCCACCATTCGCCGGCGTCGGCGCTGGCGATGGCCGGCCGGTTGCGGGAGAAGCGGCCGAAGGTCATCTACCTGGAGCTGTGCGAGGATTTGCGGCCCCTGTTGGCTGAGCTGCGCAACTGCCGGCTGCCGGTGGCGCTGCAGGCGTTCGCCCATGACCTGGCCGGCTTCCCCGCCGGCTCGGGCCCGCTGAGCATCGTCGCGCCGATCACCGAGGCCTCCGCCGAGTACCAGGCCATCGCCTATGCGCTCGAGACGCCGGACGTCGAGCTGGTGCTCGTCGACTGGTCGGCCGACCACCTCTTCCAGTGGGAGGAACGCGTGTCGGCCGAGGCACCGGCCAGCTCGAGCCCGGCGCCGCGGGACGCGCCGGGCGGGGGCGCCGGCGACCCCGACCCCGATCATGGCGACGAGGCGGCCCTGCACGGCGACGCGGTCGGCATCGAGATCGGCGACCTGCGCCCTCGGTTCGCCGAGCTGGAGGAGTTCCTGCTGCGGCACGGCCGGGTCCGGCACTGGTCGGAATGGTGGGACCAGTACGTCGAGCAGCCCCTGGCGGCCGCCGACCACGACACCTACCGGCAGGCGATGACGCTCATCGGCAGCCTGTTCCGCCGGATGACGCCCGCGGACGACGGCCGCCGGCTGGCGCGGGACGAGGAACGCGAGCGCCACATGTGGACCCGGATCCGGGAGCACCTGGCCCGGTCCGGCGCCGACCGGTCGGAGTGTCTCTACGTCTGCGGCGCATTTCACGCCGTCAGCCGCGTCCCCGAGTTCGGCACGCTCGCGGATCCGCCCCGGTCGGAGCCGGCCGGCGAGCCGTCTGGCCACGAGATCTACGAGATCGGCCCGGTGACGGCGACCCGTTGGATGTACGGGCTCATCCCGTCCAGCCACTCGGCCATCGAGGCCCAGTTCGGGCTTGCCGGCGGATCGGTGTCGATCGCGCGGGCCACCTGGGCGAAGGCGTTGACCCGCTCGGGCATCGCCCCGTTCCACCTCACCGGCGGGCGTGGCGCGGGCCGCCCAGCACGGCCCGCGAAGGCGGGCAGGACGGGTAGGACCGGGCTGGGCGGCCAGGCCGGCGCTGAAGGCCGACACGGGCCGGGCGCCGCGGCCGAGCCCTTGGCGGGCTTCCTCGAACGGCCGCCGGCGCTCGACGGGCTGGACGAGGCCGAACTGCTCGGCTGGTCCGTGGACATCGTCAGGCTGGCCCGCCGGAACGGTTACCTCGCCAGCACCGCCGACGCGATCGCGGTGTTCGAGACCTCGATCCTGCTCGCCGGCCTGCGCAACCGAGCTCGCCCCACGCCGTACGACTTCCAGGACGCGGCGATCACCTGCATCGAGAAGGACGGCGTTCCCGGCCGCCGTGACGTGCGCCGGCTGTGCGAGATCCTGCTCGGCGGGGACCGGATCGGCCAGGTCGGCTATGACGCGCTCCCGCCGCTCGCCCAGGACGTCTACAACCGGCTTGCCCCGCTGGGGCTCGACCTGGACAAGCGCACCGTGCAACGGGCGCTGCTCGACCTCGCGGCCGCCCCCGAGCTGGCCGAGTGCTCGCACCTGCTATGGATGTTGCGTTATCTGCTGCCCGACGGGGCGATCCGCCCCATTCTCGGTGTGTGGCGGCTTGGCGAGCGTTCCCCCCAGGAGAGCTGGGACCTGGTGATCGGCCGGCACCAGCGGGCGCTGATCGAGCTGGGCTACGAGGCGGTCACCATCGAGCAGGCGGTGGAGCAGCGGCTGCGGCGCGCCGCCTGGGCGCCGACGGCCACCGCGGCGGTCGCGCTCGCCGCCGTCGAGGACGCGATCGTCTATCTCGACAGCCGCCGCCTCGCCGAGGAGCTGGGGGCCCGCGCCGTCGAGCTGCTGACCGCCGAACGGACGGTCGACGACGCACCGGAGGTGCTACGCCGCATCCGCCGGCTGCTGGACCACTACCGGGTCAACGAGCCGAGCCTGCCGGCCTGGAGTGAGCAGTTCGTCAAGGGCGGGTACGCGCACTACTGCACGCTGCTGCCGACCGCATTCACCGCCGAGGACGTCGGTGTCCGCCAGGTGGCCTCCATGCTCGGCTTCCTGCTGACCTTGGAAAACCTCGCGCTCGCCCTCGGCTGTGATCGTGCGCAGCTGGAGCTGGCCGTGCGCCAGTCCCATCCCGAGGAGCCCGGCCGGGTCGCGCTGCTGTGGTCCGCCCAGACCCGGCTCGGTCAGCTGTCCATGGCCGAGCTGCGAACGCGGTGCGACGACCTGCTCGCCAACCCGCTCACCGTCCCGGCGTTCCCGCGCTACCTGGCGGGTCTTGTGCAGGCTCTGGAGCCGGTGCCGACGCTCACCCCGTTCGCCGTCGAGATGATCTCCAAGGCGTTCGCGCGGCTGCCCGACCCAGTCCTGCTTCCGTGGCTGCCGACACTGGTCACGACGCTGCGCGACCAGGCCGGCGAGCTGGTGCCGACGCTCGTGCGCGAGGCGGGCCGCACCTTTCCCGGGAGCCTGGCGGACCTGGACATATGGGTCGCGCCCTGGTCAGGCCGACCGGCCTCCACCATGCCTCCGGTGGACCCAGCCGCGCCTCCGGTGGGCCCAGCCGCGGCCGGGCGTACCGGTCCGGGCGGAGCGCGGGTGGGAATGGCCGGCTCGACGAGCACGGCCGACTCCGCGGCGAAGGACGCGGTGGCGGCGCTGCTTGCCGGCTATCCGGCCGGCACACAGGCCGTGGCGGCGCTGCTCGGGTTCGCCGAGGAGTGGGCCGGACCGCGGACTTCCCGGACCGGCGACCTGGTTCCTGCCGGATCAGCGGAGTCCGGTCAGTGGCCGAACTGGTCTGATTCGCGCGGTTCCGGGGTCGTACGGCTGCTCGCGGACCACCCGGCGACCGCCGACGCGGTCCACAACCTGATCGCGCCGCCGGTCAGCGCGCCACTGGTCAGACCGACAGACTTGCGGTGACGTCGCCGGGAAGCGCGTACCTGCCGGGCCCGACGGCGACGGCGAGGCCGTCGTCGAGGAGGCCCCGTAGGGCGCGGTCTCGCTGGACCGGCTCGTCCCAGACGGCGTCGAGCAGGGCCGCGTCGACCGGGCCGTCCGCGTCGCGCAGCACGGCGAGCAGCCGGCCGCGCACCTGGCGGTCGGTGCCGGCGTAGCCCTGCGGGCGACGGGCCGGGCCGTCGGACGGCGGGCTGCCGGCCAGTAGCCACGCGCATCGCTCCCGGACCGGGCAGCCGGCGCAGCGCGGCGCCCGGGCCACGCAGACCAGCGCGCCGAGCTCCATGAACGCGGCGCTGGCCCGGGCCGCGGTCTCCGGGTCGGCCGGCAGCAGGTTCTCGACCGTGGCCAGGTCACGGCGGCTGACCGCCGCGGGACCCTCCGCCGCGCCCTCGACCGCGCGGGCGACGAGGCGCCGGACATTGACATCGACGACGGCGTGGCGTTGCCGGAATGCGAACGCGGCGACCGCGCGGGCGGTGTAGGTGCCGATACCGGGAAGCGCTAGCAGATCGTCGAGGCGGTCCGGGATGGCGCCGCCGTGCCGCTCGACGATGGCGGCCGCCGCCTGGTGCAGGCGCAGCGCCCGGCGCGGGTAGCCGAGGCGGCCCCACATCCGGACCGCCTCACCGGCCGGCTCCGCCGCGAGCGCGGCCGGGCCGGGCCAGCGCGCCAGCCACGCCTCCCAGACGGGCAGCACCCGGTTCACGGGCGTCTGTTGCAGCATCACCTCGCTGACGAGTACCCCCCAGGGCCCCGCCTCCGGCCGCCGCCACGGCAGATCCCGCGCCACCAGCCCGTACCACTCGAGCACATCGTCCGCGAACGGCCGCTCATCGACTGCCCAGCTAGCTACCGCGCCCGCCGTATCCTGGTTTCCGTCCATCACCGCCATCGTGCCAGCCGCCGGGCCAGGCCCGTCCAACCGGGCAGGCACCCGCCTCTCGTCGCTGGACCGGTCCACTGGACCGGATCCGGGCATGGCGAAGCGGGCCGCCTCAACAACTGTCAGCAGTCGAGACGGCCCGCTTCGTCTGACCCGGAGGGTCAGCGAGCTGGGTCGGGCGTGATCAACCGGCGAGGACCTCGTCGAGCATGGCCTCGGCCTTGTCCTCGTTGGTGCCCTCCGCAAGGGCGAGCTCACTGACGAGGATCTGCCGAGCCTTGCTGAGCATCCGCTTTTCGCCGGCCGACAGGCCGCGCTCGCGGTCACGGCGCCACAGGTCGCGGACGACCTCGGCGACCTTGTTGACGTCGCCCGAGGCCAACTTCTCGAGGTTGGCCTTGTACCGGCGCGACCAGTTGGTCGGCTCCTCGGTGTGCGGTGCGCGCAGCACCTCGAAGACGCGCTCGAGGCCGTCCTGGCCGACTACATCGCGTACGCCAACCATGCCGATGTTGTCGGCCGGTACGCGTACGGTCAGGTCACCCTGAGCCACCTTGAGCACGAGATAGAGTTTCTCTTCACCTTTGATGACGCGCGTTTCAATCGCATCGATGAGAGCAGCCCCGTGATGCGGGTAAACGACGGTCTCGCCGACTTGGAAAGCCATGTGTCACGTGCCCCTTCCGCCTCTACTAGCGTAACACGCACGCATCGCTGCAGGTCAGACGCATGCTGGGTCCCGTGCGGCTGGCAGGGGCGCCGTGGTCGGGCGCAGCGGAGCGTTCTGGCCACGCTCCGCCCACCACGAACACCGCCCGTCGCCGGCTTGCGCCGCTTCGGTCAAGCCGTCCAGCTGGTCTGACCGAACTGTCCGACCTGGCGTCCGACCTGCTGAAACGCTCGCCACACTCGCGCGTCCATGAGCCGGTCAAGTCCAGATCCGAAGGTCGGGGGGCGGCTGACTCACGAACACACCGCGTCGCCTCGAGTCGAAGGCCGCGGCATGGGCAGCTCAGTTCCGCCACCGCGAACCGCACCGGTGCTCGGCGCGTCATATTCCGTCGCCTCGCGTGGAGGCGGGCGTGCCTGCCTGGCGCCGACAAAACGGTGGCGCGGTGTAGCGGACTGGTTGGCAATCGCGAGATTCCGACTGGCGTCGACACCCGCCCTGATCCGCCGACACCCGCCTCGATCCACCGAGGCGGCGCGGGACCGGTGGGCGCGCGCACTCGGCCGCGGTCCGGGACACGGCCACGCCGGGGAGGCAGCGGTCACACCGCGCCGGGGCTCGCGGCCCGCGCGAGGCACGTGCGCATACCAGGTGGCTAGTCTTAGCGCCGAGCAGCCAAAGGCGCCCCCTCGCGGCCGTCCCCGTGCCCGTATCGTCGTCCGGCTGCGCTACTGGACCAGCGCGGGCGCCCTGTTCGGGGTGCCGCGCCCGCACGACAGGAGTCACCGAGCCGTGAGCCGCCGTCCGGGGGCGCGCAGCGCAGCCATCTCGCGCCGTCCCGCCGTCTCGTCCGCCCAGCCCACCTCGCGCGCCGCGGGCGTCGCCCCGGCCCGCTCGCTGCGCCGCGGAGCGGCGGCGCTGGCCGCCGCCGCGCTGCTGTGCACGCCGGCGCTGGCGGCCTGCGCCAGTGGCACGGATGCGATGACGGGCCTGGCGCGCACGACGACGAACACCGCCAACGGCGCCGTCGGCACCATCGACCTGCGCAACGTCTACGTCGCCGGCCCGGCCAAGTCCGGTGAGGACGCTCAGGTCATCTCGGCCCTGTTCAACGGCGGCGGCGAGGCTGACGAACTGGTCGGCGTCTCGTCGCCCGACGCCGCCGGGGGCAGCCCCGGCAGCCCGGCGACGCTGCCCCCGGCCGGAGGGCAGATCTACATCGCCAACGGCTCCGCGCCGAGCCTCACCGGCCTGAAGAAGGACCTGCCGGTGGGCTCCGCGACGAAGGTGACCTTCACGTTCGCCAAGGCCGGCTCCGTCACCCTGGACGTGCCCGTCGAGGAGCCGCTGCCCGGCGCGTCCGGCACGCCCACGGCCACACCGTCCGCGTCCGCGACGCCCACCGCGACCCCGACGACGGTGACGACCGAGTCGCCGACCGCGGGCTCGACCGCCTCGCCGACGGCCGGCTCCACCGCCACGCCGACCGTGGGGACCAGCGCCACTTCCACCGCCGGCTGACGCCGCACCGTCGTCCACCGGTCCTGTCCGAGTCACATCACTGACTCGGCGCAACAACCTTCCCGCCCAACCCCGGGGCTTGTTCCGGAGCGAACCAGAAATACTGTCGCACCCGGTGGCTACTTTCGGGCCATGGCGGTTTCGCGGTCCAGTGGGAACGAGTCGGCCGGCGGCGGGGGAAGCCGGACGCGGGCCGGCGGCGGGTTCCGGTGCGGTGAGTGCGGCGCCGAGTCGATCCGGTGGGCCGGGCGCTGCTCGCGCTGCCAGGCGTGGGGGACGCTGGAGGCGCAACGGGCCGCGCCGCGGAAGGCGGCCGTGGGCGGCTCCGGCGCCACCGCCGCCGCCACGGTGACCATTCCGGCCAAGCCCATGACGGAGGTCGACCCGACACCGGCGACCCGCCGCGCCACCGGCGTCGACGAGCTCGACCGGGTGCTCGGGGGCGGGGTCGTGCCCGGCGCCGTGATCCTGCTCGCCGGCGAGCCGGGGGTGGGCAAGTCGACGCTGTTGCTGGAGGTCGCCGCGCGCAGCGCCGAGGCCGGTCACCGGGCGCTCATCGTCACCGGGGAGGAGTCGGCCGCCCAGGTCAGGCTGCGTGCCGGGCGCACCGGCACGCTGCACCACGACCTGTGGCTCGCGGCCGAGACCGACCTCGGGGCGCTGCTGGGCCACGTCGAGGAGGTCCAGCCGACACTGCTGGTGGTCGACTCGGTGCAGACGATCTCCGCTGCCGGCGTCGAGGGCGTGGCGGGTGGCGTGACCCAGGTCCGCGAGGTCGCCGCGGCGCTGATCCGCACCGCCAGGGCGCTGGGCCTCGCGACCGTGTTGGTCGGGCACGTCACCAAGGACGGCGCGGTCGCCGGCCCGCGGCTGCTCGAGCATCTCGTCGACGTGGTGCTGCACTTCGAGGGCGACCAGCAGACCGCGCTGCGGATGGTCCGCGCGATCAAGAACCGCCACGGGCCGACGGACGAGGTCGGCTGCTTCGAGATGAACGAGAACGGCATCTGGGGCATCGCCGACCCGAGCGGCCTGTTCCTGTCTCGCGGCGCGGCCGCGAGCGCTGTACCGGGCGTGTGCGTCACCGTGATGGTCGAGGGCCGCCGGCCACTCGTCGCCGAGGTGCAGGCGCTCGTCGCGCCGCAGAGCGTCGTCGCCAGGACCGGCGGGGGCGGCGGGCCGGGCGGCGCCTCGCCGGCGCCGCTGCCGCCACGGCGGGCGGTGTCCGGGCTCGACGGCGCCCGAGTCGCGATGATCACTGCCGTGCTGCAGAAGCGGTCCGGATTCTCCAGCCTGGGGGCCAGCGACATCTTCACCGCCTCGGTCGGCGGCGTGCGGCTCTACGAGCCCGCCTCGGACCTGGCCGTGGCGCTGGCGATGGTGAGCTCGGCGCAGGAGCGGGCGATCCCGCCCGACCTGATCGCGCTCGGTGAGGTCGGGCTCACCGGTGAGATCCGCTCGGTCAGCGGCGTCGAGCGTCGGCTGGCCGCGGCGTCGCGGCTCGGCTTCCGGCGGGCGCTCGTGCCTCGGCTGTCCGGGATGACTCCAGAGGGGATGACGGTGACGGAGGTGACCGATCTACCCACCGCGATCAGCAAGATGTATGCCGGATAGCGGTGCTGGAACGGCCGCGTGCGGCCGGGTTCACGAAGATGCTCACCCGGCGGGTTGCCCGGCGCCGGCTGTCCGGAGTGGCCAGGCGGATCCGTCGGGTTTCGACGGGGAGATGCCCGCTCGACCAACAAGGCGCGGTTAGGGCGACCTGCTCACCAGGTCAAATGTTTTTCTGACCACCGGGCGGAGGCTCTCCATGGTGGTACCCGCGGGCTCGATAGCATTACCACCGTGGTAAGAGACCTCGGTCGCGGTGCCGGCGCATAAGCGGTGGCATAGTCGCTCGTCCGGAGGGTCTCGGCAGGAGGAGTAGAGGAGCCCGATGGCAGGACCACCCGGGGATGACGTCTTCCGGGCCACGCTGGCCGCCGTGGCGCCCGGAACCCCCTTTCGTGACGGCCTCGAGCGCATCCTCCGCGGCCACACCGGCGCGCTGATCGTCCTCGGTCGCGACAAGGTCGTGGAGGGGATCTGCACCGGTGGTTTCGAGCTGGACGTCGAGTTCTCGGCGACCCGGCTGCGCGAGCTCGCCAAGATGGACGGCGCGATAGTGCTGTCGTCCGACCTCACCCGGATCGTGCGCGCCGCGGTCCACCTGGTGCCCGACCCGATGATTCCGACGGAGGAGTCCGGGACGCGCCACCGCACCGCCGAGAGGGTGGCCAGGCAGACCAGCCTGCCGGTGATCTCGGTGAGCCAGTCGATGCACATCATCGCGCTGTACGTCGTCGGCCGTCGCTACGTCCTCGATGGCTCGGCCGCGATCCTCTCCCGCGCGAACCAGGCGCTGGCGACCCTGGAGCGCTACAAGATGCGCCTCGATGAGGTCGCCGGCACGCTGTCGGCCCTGGAGATCGAGGATCTCGTCACCGTGCGCGACGCGATCTCCGTCCTGCAACGGCTGGAGATGGTCCGCCGGATCGCCGACGAGATCGAGAGCTACGTCGTCGAGCTCGGCACCGACGGCCGGCTGCTCTCGCTGCAGCTCGAGGAGCTGATGGCCGGCGTCGAGACCGAGCGCGAGCTGACCGTGCGCGACTACCTGCCCGCCAGCACCAAGGTCGGCGGCCCGGCCGAGGTGCTCACCGACCTGGCCGCGATGTCGGCGACCGATCTGCTCGACCTGACCGCGCTCGCCCGCGCCCTCGGTCTCGGCGGCGGCGCCGAGGTGCTGGACCGCCAGATCAGCCCGCGCGGCTACCGCATGCTCGCGAAGATCCCCCGCGTGCCGCGCCTGATCGTCGACCGGCTGGTGGACCACTTCGCCACCCTGCAGAAGCTCCTCGCCGCCGGCGTCGACGATCTGCAGGCCGTCGACGGCGTCGGCGAGACCCGGGCCAGGGCCGTCCGCGAAGGCCTCTCCCGCCTCGCCGAGTCCTCCATCCTCGAGCGCTACGCATAAGGCTGGCGGACGCTGAGTGCGCCGCCAGCCATCGGACGCTGAGCGTCCTCCCCACGTGGTGCCCGATACATGTGTATGGCCGTGGTTGCTGTGGTGCCGGGGCGAGGACGTGGCTGGGTTGGCGCTGCGCTTAAGCGCTGTCACCTGCTGTGGTTGCGTGTTGCCTCGACCTGGGGGCACTCCTGGCCGCCGGAGACCAGGTGCGGGGAGTGCTGGGGCGGTGCGCGTTTGTGGTGGGCCGGGGTGGCCGGTAGGTTCGGGGCGAGCTGCCTCGGCCCGGAGGGCCCTGGGGTGGCCCGGCGGGATGGTTCCTCTTGTCTCGGGACGTGGCTGACTGGCCTGGTGGGGATTGCCGGTCGTCGGCGGGGTCCTGATCGGTCTGGATTCTGGTGAGGTCTGAGATCAAGCGAGGTCAGCGGTGACCGCGGTGAACGAGGCTGGCGCGCGGGTTGCCGTCGTCGTGCCGGCGGCCGGCCGAGGAGAGCGGCTCGGCGGCGGGGTGCCGAAGGCGCTTCGGCCGCTCGGCGGCCGTCCCATGCTGGTGCACGCGGTGCAGGCGCTGTCGGCGGCCGAGCTGGTGTCGCAGATCGTCGTGGCCGCCCCGCCGACCCTGGTGGAGGTGGTGAGCCGGCTGCTGGGTCCAGATGTGCGGGTGCTGCCGGGCGGCGCCGAGCGGGTCGACTCCGTGCGTGGTGCGCTGCGCGCCCTGGACGACGACATCCGGGTGGTACTGGTACACGACGCGGCCCGCCCGCTCACCCCGCCGTCGCTCGTCGACGCGGTCGCGCGTGCCGTGCTCGGCGGGCATCCGGCCGTCATCCCGGTGCTGCCGCTCGCGGACACGGTCAAGGAGGTCGACGCGGACGGGCGGGTGCTGCGCACCCCGCCGCGTGGCGGCCTGCGCGCGGTCCAGACCCCGCAGGGCTTCCGCCGGGAGGTGCTGGAGGCGGCGTACGCGAGCCAGGACGGCGACCTGCCGGCGGTGACCGACGACGCCGGCCTCGTGGAGCGTCTGGGGGTGCCGGTGGCGACCATCCCGGGCGCTGACGAGGCGTTCAAGGTGACCCGGGCCGCGGACCTCCTGTTCGCCGAGGCGCTGCTGGCTCGGCGCCCGCTGGCCGAATCGGGGCGGTCGTCGTGACCGCGCCCGCCTCGGCGCCAGGCCCGGCGGCGCCCCCCGTCCCGGTCGCGCTGCCGCGCGTCGGCGTCGGTGTCGACGTGCACCCGTTCGAGCAGGGCCGGCCCTGCTGGGTCGCCTGCCTGCTCTGGGAGGGCGAGACCGGCCTCGCCGGCCACTCCGACGGCGACGTCGCCGCGCACGCGGCCTGTGACGCGCTGCTGATCGCCTCGGGGCTGGGCGACCTCGGCAAGGTGTTCGGCACCGACCGCCCGGAGTGGGCTGGCGCGACCGGCGCGGCGCTCCTCGGCGAGACCGCCCGGCTGCTGGCCGTCGATGGCTGGACGGTGGGCAACGTCGCCGTCCAGGTCGTCGGGAACCGCCCGCGGATGGCGAAGCGGCGCGACGAGGCCGCGGCGGTGATGTCTGCGGCACTCGGTGGCGTGCCCGTCAGCGTGTCCGCGACGACCACCGACGGTCTGGGGCTGACCGGCCGAGGCGAGGGCCTCGCCGCCATCGCCACGGCCTTGGTGGCGCGGCTGTAGGCCGAACGCGCGGCCCGTCGGCGTCGCCGGGCCGGGGCCTGGGACGGCATGGAGATGCCAACTTGGCATTCTTTGTCCGGCGTCAGGCCCGTAATGGGGAAGGTTGACCGAAAAGGTCAACCCTTGCTGGATGCAAGTGGCCGAGGCGGGTCTTCGCTGGGCGCCGCTGCTGCCGGGTGGTTCCTCTTGGAGCGCACTGATGGATGTACGCCTACCGGAGACGGTCAAGGTGCTGGCGGACGCGCCGACGTACGTCACCCTGGCGACGCTTCGGCCGGATGGCTCGCCACGGTTGACCGTGCTGTGGATCGAGCGTGACGGTGACGACCTGCTGCTCTCGACGGTCCGCGGCCGGGCCAAGGAGCGTGATCTCGCGCGCGACGGGCGCGTCGCGCTGATGTTCCTTGACCAGAGAGACCCGTACTCCTATGTCGAGGTACGCGGCACGGCGACCCTGTCCGAGGACGGTGGGCGTGAGCTGATCGACCGTCTCGCCGTGAAGTACACCGGCGAGCCCTACAAATGGGACGAGCCAGACGCCGTCCGCGTCGTTATCCGGGTGACCCCCACCCGGATCCTCACGACCGGTTAGCCCGCGTCCACGCGGATAGCGGCACCGGCCAAGAAATCCGACCGATAGTCCGGCGGTTGGGCGGTGGGCGCCCATCGCCCGACACGCCAGTGAGCGCCCGCGGCGCCAGTAAGCGGTAGCCAACCCGCGATGGTGACAGCGCATCAGCGCTGGCGCCAACTTAGCCACCTCGTCGACCCAGGACCAGGCCGGCCACCGCCATATGCCTGGATCCGGAACCACGTTGCAGGGCGCTCAGCGCCCGATCGGCGGGCGCCCTGGCGCCCGCCGGTATTCTTGACAGGTGAGCCTGCACCTATACGACACGCGTACGCGGCGTGTGCGGCTGTTCGAGCCGCTGCGCCCCGGCCACGTGGGCGTCTACGTGTGTGGGCCGACCGTCCAGTCCGGCCCGCACGTCGGCCACCTTCGCTCGGCGGTCGCCTTCGACCTGCTGCGACGCTGGCTGCTCGCGTCCGGATACGCCGTCACGTATGTGCAGAACGTCACAGACATCGACGATAAGATCATCGTAAACGCGGGCCGGGAGGCTGTCTCCGTCTGGGAGCTGGCGACCCGCGAGACCCGGGCGTTCGACGACGCCTACCGGTCGGTCGGCATCCTGCCACCGACGATCGAGCCACGGGCGACGGCACACATACCCGAGATGCACGCCATGATCGCCCGCCTGATGGCGGGCGGCTTCGCTTATGAGGGCGACGGCTCGGTGTGGTTCCGCGTCGGGCGTTATGCCGACTACGGCGCCCTGTCCAACCAGCGGCCCGACGCCATGCAGGCCTCCCCCGAGGCCGAGCCCGGCAAGGCCGACCCGCGTGACTTCGCCCTGTGGAAGGCCTCGCGCCCCGGCGAGCCTGCCTGGGACTCGCCCTGGGGCCCTGGTCGGCCCGGCTGGCACCTCGAATGCTCCGCGATGGCCGGCAAGTACCTGGGCCAGGTGTTCGACATCCATGGCGGCGGCCTGGACCTGGTGTTCCCGCACCACGAGAACGAGCGGGCACAGACGGTGTGCGTGACCGCCGGCCACGGTGGCCTGCCCGCCGAGCCGGAGATGGCCAGGTACTGGATGCACACCGGGCTGTTGACGACCGGCGGCACCAAGATGTCGAAGTCGCTGGGTAACTCGTACTTCGTCACCGACGTGCTCGCGCAGGTGCGCCCGCAGGTGCTGCGTTACCACCTGCTCTCCGCGCACTACCGCTCGACGCTGGAGTTCAGCGCCGCGACGCTCGCCGAGTCGGCGGCGGCGTACGACCGGGTGGAGACGTTCGTCCGCAACGCCCTGGACATCCTTGGCGGGCCGGAAACCGCGGCCGCGCTGGCGGCCGAGGCACCCGCCGCGCCGCCCGTGCGCACAGCGCCCAGAACCCGGGGCAAGGGCGCCAGGGGCGGTCCGAGCGCCGAGGCTCCGGCGGGCGCGGGCGCGGGCGCGGGCGCGGGGGTGGCGTCGCCGGCGGCGACGTGGGCCGCCTTCGCCGAGTCGCTCGACGACGATCTCGGTATCGCCCGGGCGCTCGCGGCGATCTTCGGCGCGGTGGGCCAGGGCAACCAGGTGCTGGCCAAGGCTCACAGCCGCGAGCTCGCCGGATGGGCGGTGGTCGCGCGGCGCATGCTCGCCGTCCTCGGGCTGGACCCGGTCGAGCAGTGGCCGGCCGCTGGCGCGGAGCTTCGCCCGGCACTCGACGGCGTCATGGAGATCGTCCTGGACCTGCGCTCGTCCGCGCGGGCCCGGCGTGACTTCGCCGAGGCCGACTCGATCCGCGCCCGCCTCGCCGCCGCCGACATCATCGTCGACGACACACCCGAGGGACAGCGCTGGCATCTGCGTTGATGGTTCGCTCTGTCTCTGGTTCGCTCCGTGCGGGCACGGCGCTACGGCCCCTTACTCGCTTCGCTCCCAGC
>NZ_MBLO01000238.1 GCF_001854805.1 Pseudofrankia coriaricola | reverse complement strand
CTTACTCGCTTCGCTCCCAGCAAGATGGTTGGCGGAGGTGGGTCGGGGTCGGCCGGGGTCGGGGTGGAAGGTTGTTGCTGGTTCGCTCCGTGCGGGCACGGCGCTACGGCCCCTTACTCGCTTCGCTCCCAAGGGACCTCCGCGCCGTGTCCTCCTGCGCTCACGGGCGCTCCGGCGACCTCGCTGCGGCCCGCCTACGTCGCTTCGCTCGTAGGCGGGCCTCCGCGAGGTGCGCCTCCGCGCCCAGCTCGGTTGCGTCCCGCTGTACGTCGCGAGCCCGAGGCTGCCGTCTCGGTGGGGTCACGTCCCTTCGCTCGTGGCCGGGTGGCTTTCCGCGGAGGCGCGCCTCCGCGCCGCACGGTCACCTACCGCTGAATGTCACCCATCCACGACGAGTCTGATCCCCCGGGCACTTCGCTTCGCTCGTGGCTGGGCCTCCGCGCCAGCGTGGGTGCGTGCCGCTGGAACGTCACCAACCCCACCCAGCTTCGGATTGGTGACGTACAGCGGCAAGCAACCGAGCCGGGCGTGAAAGCGCCCCCCGGAGGCACACCACAAGCGAAGCGAAGTGCCCACGAACGGTGTCGTCTTCGGCTTGGTGACGTCACAGCGGCAAGCAACCGCGCTGGGCGCGGAGGCGTGCCTCCGCGGAGGCCTCCCTACGAGCGAAGCGAAGTGCCCCCCGGCGGCACCAGCCCTGACCCGGGTCCTGCACGGTCCAGCGCAAGGCGACCGAGCTGGGCGCGGAGGCGTGCCTCCGCGGAGGCCCTCCTACGAGCGAAGCGACGTAGGGGGGCCGCAGCGGAGGTCGCCGGAGCGCACGTGAGCGGAGGAGGACGGCGCGCGGAGGTCCCTTCCCGCCGCGAAGCAAGGGAAGGGGCCGTAGCGCGCCGCCCGGACGGAGCGAACCAGAAACTCAGCGAGCGCGGATGGTGACGCGGGTCCAGGCACCCAGGTAGACGCGGTCACCGTCCTGGAGCGGAATCCGGCCGTTCGGCTCCACCGGGTCCGGCTCGTCGTTCAGCCGGGTGCCGTTCGTGGAGCCGGGGTCGAGCAGGGCGTAGCTGCCGTCCGGCTGCCGCTCGAAGATCGCATGTGCCCGCGAGATGCCCGGGTCCTCGGGAGCACCCGACAGGTCGATCTCCGGGTGGATGCCGCGGGACTCGCTGCGCCGCCCGACGAGCAGCCGAGGGCCGCTCAACGGGAACACCCGGCGCGGGTAGAACGACGGGAACGGCACACGGTGGTCGTCGCCGCTGTCGTAGTACTCCCGTTCCGCCTCGACGACGGCCTCCCAGGTCGTCGCCACCGCCCCGCCACCGCCGCCGTTCCAGTTGGCGGCGGAGCCGGTGATGACCGGCTGGCCGTAGTCGGCGTCCTCCCTCGGCGGGCCGGTCTGGCGCCGCCCGGTCGCGCCGGGGGCGCTGCCGGGCACATGGCCGGTGGTGAAGTCCAGGCCGCAGTTCTCGCAGAACCGGGCGCCCGGCTCGTGGAACGCCCGGCAGTTCGGGCACTGCGGGTAGCGGCCGCCGGCGCCAGGCGCGGCCCGGTCGGGGCGCGCGGCGCGCTCACCCCGGTCGTCGACGCCGAGCGGGTCCGCCTCGTAGCCGTAACCACGCTCGCCTGGCACGCCGGCGCTGTCCCGGCCGCCGCGGCCTCCGTACCCGTCCCGGTCCACGACGGCATCGTCCCGGCCGCCGCGCGCATAGCCACCGGCGCCAGTACCAGTACCAGTACCAGTACCAGCGCCGGCGCCGGCGTCACGACCGTACTGGTCGCGGCCGTAGTCATCCCGCTCGCCGACGCGCGGCGCATACCCGCCGGAGCCGCTGTCACGGCCGCGGGCGTACGCGTCGCGATCCCGGCCGTCCGCACCGTCGCGGCCGCGCGCTGGGTAGCCGGCGTCCGGGTCGTCCCGGCCGTCGCGACCACGCGGCGCGTAGCCGCCGGGGTCCCGGCCCTCCAGGCCGTCGCGGCCCTCGACGCGGCCACGCGGCGCGTAGCCGCTGTCCGGGTCGTAGGCGTCCGGGCTGTACGCCGAGCGCGCAGGGCGTTCGTCGTAGCCGCTCGCGGCGCCGGGCCCATATCCACCGCCGTACTGGTCCCCGGCATATGGGTCGGCGCCGCGGGCTGGGCCGCGACCGTCGGGGTCGGTGTCGCGGCGGATGCCGAGGGGGTCGTAACCGCCCGCTCCGCCGCCGCCGTGGCTCGATCCGCCCCCGTAGGAGCCGACTTGCGCGCCACGGTCGTCCGACCGATAGCTGTAGCTGTCCTGACCACTCGTGATGCGGAGACCGCACTGATCGCAGTAGTCGGGATCCTGGGACAGGTGCCCCTCCGGGCAGCGTGCGCTCACCTGATCACCTTCACCCGGACGGTCCTGGCCGGCCGGGCGCCGAGAGAGCCCCCGTCACGCTGGCCGACCTCGCTTCCTCTGACGAACCGTACCCGTTGTTGGATTATGGATCTGCTCCGGCTTTTGTAGGAGCCGCCGGGTTGCGTTGTTGCCTGACTGGTCGCCGTGGCCTCCGGCTGGCTGGCCGACGGCAACGCCTCCAGTGTCGCAGCGGCTTCCGGACGGCCCGCACTGACCCGTCCGTGCTTACTCGCGCGGACGGTCAGGTGACCGCCGGGTAGCGGCGCGCTCAACGGTCCACGCGGACCGCGACCACGGTGATGTTGTCGTGCCCACCCTGGTCGATCGCGAAGTCCACGAGGTGGCGGCCCACCTCGACCGCCTCGGCCTCCGGCGGCAGCTGGTTGATGATCGCCGCCATGACGTCCGGCCGGGATGCGTAGTTCCACAGCCCATCGCTGCAGACCAGTACCGTCGCGGGCGCCTCGATCGGGAACACCGCCGTGTGCGGTGCCACGTCCTCCGCGTCGCCCCCGAGCCACCGGGTAAGGGTATGGGCTCGCCGGTGCGTCTCGGCCTCCGAGGCCGGGATGAGGCCGGCCCTGGCGGCCTCCGCGGCCCAGGTGTCGTCCGCGGTGAGCCGCTCCGACCAGCGCGGGCCCAGCAGATAGACCCGGCTGTCACCCACCCAGCCGACGGTGACCGTGCTCGGTCCGTCGACGGTCGGCGGTGAGATGATCGCGGCGGCGATCGTGCATGAGGGTGCCATCCGACCCTCGGCGGCACTGAGCTCCGCGATCACCTCCTGCGCGGCGTGCACGGCGTGGTGCAGCGCGAGCTCGGCCTCCTCGGGACCGAACCCGCCGACCAGGGCGCTCGGGACGGTGACCGCCTCGTCGCCGTACTCGTCGTCGGACGGCCCAAGGACGTCGAGCATCTCGTCGCCAGGGCTACGCCCGCCACCGCGGCTCACCGGCACGGGGCGCCCCGGGCCGTGCGCACGGATCGCGTCGGCGAGGATCGCGGTCGCGGTCGCGGCGGCGGCCGACGACGCCTGCGCGGAGCCGGGTGTCGTCGACACCCCGTCGCAGACGACGGCGATCAGCGTCCCGTACACCTCGGCGACGCCCATGGCGTCCTCGTTGCTCGTGTGCCGCACACCCCGGTCGCTGACACCGGCGATCGCGCCGAGGTCCTTCTCCCGGTGGTCGGAGTCGCCGCTGGTCACCGGCGGGCCGACCAGCGAGAGCCCGCAGGCCTCGCAGTACCGGTCGTCGTCGTAGATGGCAGCGGCGCAGCGTGGGCAGCGGCCGGTGCGCTCGTCGATCAGGGACCGTCCTCTCTCCGGCATGCCGCGCTCACGCGGGTCATACCCGGACCCGCCTCCATAGCCGGACCCCCTGGCATAGCCGGACTCGCCGACGTCGTAGCCTCCAGCGGCGTCGTGCTCCACGGTCATCCCGTTCTCCGGCGTCCCATGCATCGGCTGTGTCGGCATACCGCGTCGGGGAGTCCCGTCGCGTTGGTCACTCCGGGCCGGGGCGAGGCAGGTGTCGACGGCATGGCTGCCCGACCCCCGCCGCGTCCAGACGGTGTGCGCGCAGCCATTGTCGTGCCTCCCGCCCGCCGCGGTGCTTGCGGCGTCTCCCCGACCGGCTCGGATACCCAGGGCCGGCTAGGGGAGAATCTTCGCAGCATAGGGCCCGATCCGTCGATGCCCGCGATCACGAGGTAAGGCGTCGCGTATGCGATCATCGCCTCGCCTGGCTTCGAGGAGTGATCGTCCCGACCACGCGTAGGTATGGGTGGCCCGGAGGGCGCGCTGACATGCCGCCAATGATTACTGATCGTGGTGGGCATAGGCAATTTCCCTGGTATGGGGTGCGCGTTCGTCCACTCTGGCGACCGTCCGGTCTCGCCACGTCGCGACCAGCCCTGACGAGATCAGCTACCCTGAGGTGCTTGGGCAACCGCAGGTGGCGGCGCCCGGTCAGGGACAGCGGTCCGGGCGAAGCTGATGACGAGGGGTGACCCAGCGATGGCGACGGGACGGCGCGGCGGCGGAGGCGGCGGAGTGGCCCGCGGCGGTCAGGGTGGCCGGGCGGCGAAGGCCGGGTCGCACCGCAAGGGTGCCGCGGCCGGCTCCGGCGGCCTGGGCCGCCGGGCGTTGAGCGGCAAGGGGGCGACCCCACCGGCGGAGATGCGCAAGGGGCACCCGGCGCAGCGCCGTGCCAACGCGGCCGCCAGGGCCGACGACGCCGGCACGCGGACGGGTACGGCCGGTGCCAGGACGGGCCGGGACGGCGCGGCCTCGCGAGGAGCGGCGGGCGGCGCGTCCGCGGCCGGTGCCGCCGCGCGCGGCATGAGCGGGCGGCGAGCTGGTGAGGCCGACGAGTTCGTCGTTGGCCGCAACGCCGTCGTCGAGGCGCTGCGGGCCGCCGTCCCGGCGACGACTCTCTACGTCGCCGGCGGTCTGGATTTCGATGAGCGGCTGGCGGAGGCACGCAAGCTCGCCGGCCGGGCCGGGATGTCCGTCGTCGACGTCGGCCGGGCCGAGCTTGACCGGCTGTGCGGCGTGGCGCCGCACCAGGGCCTCGCGCTGGTCATCCCTCCCTACCGTTACGCGCACCCCGACGACCTGCTGAAGCGGGCGCGGGCCGCGAGCCCCGGATTGCTCGTCGCCCTTGACGGGGTGACCGACCCGCGCAATCTCGGCGCGGTGGCCCGTTCGGCGGCGGCCTTCGGCGCCCAGGGGGTCGTCGTGCCGGAGCGGCGCGCCGCCGGGATGACGGCCGCGGCCTGGAAGACATCGGCCGGCGCGGCGGCTCGGCTGCCGGTCGCGCGCGCCACCAACATGACCAGGACGCTGCGTTCGTTCGCGGACGGTGGGCTGGTGGTCGTGGGGCTCGCCGCCGACGCGGACGTCAGCCTCGACGACCTGGAGGCCGCTACCGACCCGCTCGTCCTCGTCATCGGTTCCGAAGGGCGGGGCCTGTCCCGGCTGGTGGGCGAGACCTGTGACCTGCTGGTCAGGATCCCGATGGCTGGCGAGGTCGAATCGCTGAACGCCGGCGTGGCCGCAGGCGTCGCCCTGGCCGAGATCGCTCGGCGCCGGCGCGTCTCCTCTCCGACCGGCTGACCGGGAGCCACGGCCCTGCCGGCGCGCGCGTCCGGCCCCGTATGTCCGGCGGGTGATCCGACCTTCCGAGATCGGTTCCCGCCGATCCGGCGCTCCGAGGAGCCCGTAGAAGGGCCGGCGTACGTAACGGTGCCACCGGGAAGTCCGGCACGGGACGCGGATGAACCCAACGGGTGCGGCCCCGCGCCCCGGAGGGCACGGGGCCGCGTCGCGGCGCCGTGAGGCCGGCCTGTCAGGCCAATGCCACTCGGCCGCTGCCGTGGTGACGTGATGGGCCGTCGCTCAGCCGGTACGGGTCCAGCAGGGCCGGGCGAACGCCGAAGAGCCGTTCTGGGATGCGGCGTGGTGCGCCGGTGTGACGGAGCGCAGGATGTCCGGGTCGGCCGCCGACTTACAGGGGACGACGACCGAGAGGAACCGGGGCGCGGATACGGCGGCGTCCGCCGGCTGAGCCGCGGCGAGCCCGGCACCGATGCTGGCCGCCAGGACCGGGGCGAGGACAGCCGCCCGGAGGCGGCGTGACGATGGCGAAGCCTGGCGCGGCAGGAGGCGCCTCAGCCAACGCGAACTGACGTGGTTGCGCGCAGTGGACACCAGAGTTTCCCTCCCCACGTCGCCAAGGAATTCGTCCGGCCCAGCCGCGGGTTGAGGCTTACTGACCCGCTCGTGACTGTTTCGTGACCGCCGGACGGCCACCCGTCGCCGGCCATCGGCCGCCGACCGGCGCTCGGCCCTGTGGGCCGCTCGGCGTCGCGCTGCCGGTATATGCCGGTCCGCGAGCCGTTTCGGCGCTTAGCCGCGCCGTCATTCCTCGGGCCTGCCGCATGTTCGTTCAACCGGACGGGGCAGGCACGCGACGTGCCGCCCGGTAGGTGCCCAACCCATCGCCGGGCACGGCAAACACCATGCCCCGGGGCCGGGCCGCACGTAAAATCTGAAACCGCGGGTGACGCAAATCACGTCCCACTCGGGGCATGTACGCGATCGATGGGCGGCTTAGGCGCGCCTGTGGATGATACGGACAGTGGCGGCACGCCTTTCCTTCGCGGCGACGGGCACGGCGCGTGGCCGGGCCGGTGTTGCATTGGCCATTGGGTGGCCGAATGGCCGCGCATAGTCGTCGGCGTGACAAACGCCATTCCTGGATGGCTCGAAAACATCAATGCAGTAGAAATCGGCAATTATCAGGCGAGTGCGGGAGCGGTCGTGAAGCGGCCGGTCGGTCACCTGGCGGGACGTTCGGTCCCGGCCCGGCCCGGCTCCGGCCGAATGCCGAAGCCCGGATCACTGACGCATCGCGTTACCGAGCCGCCCGGGCTGGACTGGGCCGGGCGGCCGCTCGTCACAATTCGGGCGCCCCGGGCTCGACGACGCGGATGCGCACGGCGCGGAACTGGGCGGCCGACTCGTCGAGAACTCGACGGCGTGGATCCGGGACGGTCAGGAACGGCGGCACGACCAGCCCACGCAGCGGCATGAGCCGCGGATCGTCGAGAACCTGTGCCGCCGCGCGCCGCTCACCACCGAGGACGACGGCGTTCAGCTCGGCGGCCACGGGCAGCAGGACGGCTACCGCCACGTCGGCCGCGGCGGCGAGGGCCACCCTGACCTGGCCGTCGCGGCGCCGGGCGAACCGCTGCTGCGACCAGCCGCCGGCCGCGCTGCGCCCGTGCACCTGCCGTGTCCCCACCTTCGACGCGATCAGGCGGGGCCCGTCGAACACCCCCGCCGCATGGCCGCCCAGCCGGACCAGCAGCACGCCGACCCGCCGGTCGGCCAGCGCATGCGCGGCGAGCTGGTGCCCGGGGGAGCCATCCGCTGTGGCTGTGGCTGTGGCGGTCTCGGTGGTGGGGGCTGTCTCGGTGGCGGTGGGCGCGGACGGCAACGGTGGAAAGGGCACCTGGCAGTCGGCCACGGCGCCGTCGGCCGCCGTCACGGTGACGGCCCGCGGCGACACCGTCCAGGCGACGGGCCCATGCCGCTCGACGAACCGGTCGAACCAGCCGGCCAGCCGCTCGGGGGCGACGTTCACCCATCGGCCTCCACCAGCGGCCGGAAGCCCAGGTCCCATCGTCTCATCCTGACCTACGTCCGCTGGTCGACGGATCACCACCCCGCGTCGCGGGCGGCGCCAGCCGTGGGGCTGACCCGTGGGCTGTCCGAGCACGACCCAGCCTGGTTGCCGCGACATTGCGACATTGCGCAGGGTTACGCCGCGACGCCGCGACGCCGCGACGCCGCAACATTGCGACGTTGCGACGCCGCAACGTTGCGACGTCGTGCCGCGACAGCGGCCGAGGCAACGGCGGTCTCGTCGCGGCCCGCCTCGACATGGGCGTCGGTGATGTCAGGGAAGGCGCCGTGGAACTTGATCTCAATCCGATGGCGACGGGGCGCGCCGCCTCCGCTGAGACCAGTGCCACGGCTGCCGCCGGGCGGTCCGACAGCGGGTCTACCGGGCCTGAGGCTGGCTGGCCTGAGGCATGGACGCCGTGACGGTGCGTCCAGGCGGCCGATCCATCAACGTGACGGGTTCACCACCTACAGTGGCGAATTGTCTCCGTCTTGTGGCACTCGGGAACCTCTAACGTATTGTCCCGTGCGGTATCGCCACCAGATCACAGGGCGTCGGGCGTCGCGGGAGCCGTCCCTCTGGTCGCACACCTGGCCCGGCGCCGTGGTGCGGCGGCCCGCCGCGCAACGTCGCCCTAGGCGGGGGACACATGGGCAACGGGTACGACCAGCCATCGTGGCGCGACGGCGCGCGAGACTCCGCCGCGGGTGACAACGCGGGTGGCTTCTCCGCGAGGGCCGCGCGCTCCGGGTCTGGCGTGGGAACCCGGTGGGGGCCCGGCGGCGTGGACCTGGACGGTGAGGTCTGGGAAGCGGAGCTCGTCGATGAGCCGTGGGACCCCGCCTACGCATACACGGCCGACGACGTGGAGATCGTGGATCCGGACGCCCTCGAGGCGATCGTCGGCCGCGGGTCGGCCGGCGCCACCGCGGAGCCCACTGCTGCGGCCAGCCTCCCAGGTCTGGGAACCGGCCTGGGGGGTCCGACCGGGTCGACCGGTCTGATGGGTGTGAAGACCCCGCCGACGGCGGCGGGTTCGGTGGAACCAGGCCGATCCGCCGGGCTGGCTGACCCGCTGGGCAGCGCGTTGGCGGGCGCGGATCCCGCGAGTGGTCCGTCGCCCGTCCCCTCCGGATCGGCGGCGGCCGGCCGGGTGGTGTCGGCGGGGGCGCGGAGGCGGCGGTCGGGCGGCCGCCAAATGGCGTGGGGCTGGGTCGACAGGCTGTTTCGCCGGCGGATGGGGCCGCTCCCGCTCGTGGTGGTGGCCGGCGCCGTGGTGCTCGCCCTGCTGATCGGCGGGCTCTCCATCGTGGCCGCCGGCCGTGACGCCGACACCGATGGTGGCGGCGGGCGCGGGCCGGGGGCTGGACCGGGCGGGGTCGCGGCACCCGGCGTCGCTGGCTCGGCCGACGACGGAGGTGCTTCCGACCCGGGCGACCTCGACGGCGCAGCCATGGCCGACGGATCGGTACCCGGCGCGGGTGCGGGACCGGCCGACGGCGGTGGCGGGGCCGGAGGAGCGGCCGCCGCGCCCGGTGGCACCGCGGGGCCGTCCGCTGCGACCGCCGAGGAGCAGGCAGCCCTGGTCCCCGCGCCGGCATCCGGTCAGCCCGTCGCGGTCGCCGGGCCCGGGTCTGACGATGGTTCGGACGGTACGAGCGGCTCGGGCGGTGGCACCCAGCCATCCGCCGGGCCGAGCGCCGCGCCGGCACCGTCCGCGTCGCCGACCTGCTACCGCGCCAACTTCTTCACGGCTGTCGTGCTCGGCTTCTCGGACGTGCCGACCTGCTGACGCGCGCCGCTGAAGGCACGGCAGCTCGGCGGTGCGGCGGGTAGTACCGCGTACGGCGGTAGTACCGCGGTACAGCGGACAGATCAGGATGTTGGGATCTGGGCGGCCAGCTCGCGCAGATGGCGGTGCAGGCCGTCGTAGGCGGTGGCCGGCGGGAGGTATGTCTTCGCGACCTTGGCCAGGGCGCTGTAGTTCACGTCGACGACGTTGGCCAGCGGAGCCTCGCTGAGCTGGCTGAGTAGCTGGTAGCTGTCGAGCGTCTCCAGTCGGTACAGCTCGGACAGCCAGTTGACCATCTCCACCTGGCTGATCCGCCAGGCGTCCTCCAACGGCCGGCTCGATCCGACCGTGATCAGATGGGTGTCGCTCTCCAGCCGTGGCCACAGCGGGGCCCGTCCCTTGACCAGCTCGACGATCAATGTCACGTCCATCGCGCCCTCGACGGCTGTCCCGCAGGCTTCGCCCTCGCCCTGCCGATAATGGCCGTCACCGATGGAGAACAGCGCGCCTTCGACGTTGACTCCGAGGTAGCAGGTCACCCCGGCCCGCATCTCCGGAGTGTCCATGTTCCCGCCGAACCGGTCGGGGACCAGCGCCGATCGGGCCTCGAAGGCGGCGGGCGCGACGCCGACCGTGCCGAGCATGGGCGACATCGGCAGGTCGAGCTGGAATTCACTTGTCAGGGCGCTGAAGGTGACGGTGCCGCGCGAGCGGTCGACCTCGTAGATCCAGGTCCGCTCGGGCAGCGGCGGCTGAAGGGTCGCCGTCCGGTCCGTACCGGTCAGGCCACCGAAGAACGGGATCGTCGTCGACGCGCCCCAACCGCGCGCCGGAGTGAGATCGACGAGGTGCAGAACCAGCGTGTCGCCAGGTTCGGCGCCTTCGACGTAGAACGGACCGGTCTGCGGGTTGACGAACGGCATCATCAGCGCGCTGCTCGGCAGGTCGGACGTCGTCCGCAGCCGTCCGCAGAACGCGTCCTCCGTCCACAGCCGCAGGACGGTACCCGGCCGCACCCGCCGGATCGGTGACACGCCACCGAACGTCCACGCGAACTGCTCGGGTTCCGGCCGGAACTCGACAACCTCCACCCGCGCCGCCTCCTCGTTCCCTGGCGCCGTTTCGGGACGCCGTCCACGATGTGCCGTTCCCGCGAGGTCGCTCCCACGACGCACCTTCGCGCCGCGTCGGCCGCGGTCGGACCCTCCGATGCCGTGACCCACCTACACCTGCTCAGGTACGTCGGCTGCTCAGGTGCGTCGGCGCGAATCTACGACCGTCCCGTTACGCCGTCGCTATTGGCCGGCGAAGGTCACAGGAGGCACCCGGCGGCTCTCGGGCAGGGGGCGCCGGCGCACTGCGGGCCGGCGTGCGGCCGAGAAGTCGGCTCTCCGGGCGCCCATGCCGGCCCGTGAACATTTCCGGCGGGCATGCGCCTGTGCGCGGCGGCCGGCCGTCAACCGGCACCGGCGTGAGGACGAGCCGAAATTGACTGGCCGGGGGAGTGGTTTCTCCGCGTTGTGCGGGCTGAATATGTCGCCCGCCTGACAGGTACCCGGACGAAGTCTTCGGACGATGTTCCCGAGCGCATCTGACCAGGGGTTTTCCCGGTCCAGCCGTGGCGGCCGTAGGGGCCTGCTCCCACATAATCCCGAGCCGCCCGGGAACGCGTTCCCTTCCACCGGGAACGTGGCGGCCGCCAATATCGAGACGTCGCCGGCCGGATACATCGGTCGTGAACCGGGGGTACTGGCCTCCTTCCGCGTCGCGGCACTGAAAAGCGTCGCGTATCTGACAGGAGAAGTAATCATGAACCGAATTCTTGCTCCGCTGTCCCGGCGGGCCGGCACGGCGCTGGCCGTGAGCGCCCTGGCCCTGGGCCTGGCCACGGCGGCGTGCACGGCGGAATCGACGAGCACCGACGCGGCGGCGGCGGCAGCCAACTCGACCGCCCCGGCCTCCGCCGCCACGTCGGCGGACGTGACCGCTGCGACGACGCCGAAGCCGGCCGACCAGTCTGTCCCCACCGCATCGGCAGGGGGAGCGGCGTTCGCCGGGGGTGGCGCGAAGACGAGCTGCCCCACCAACTCCCCCGGCTCCGCATATGCCGGCGTCTGGGTGGCAAACGACTCGAAGGCCTTTCTCGCCAGCGTCACCCTCTCCTTCACCGACTGCAACAAGCTCAACACTGGGCGGATCCGCATCGTTTCCCACGGCTGGATGGGCCTGTCCAGCAACTACGCCGACTGGGGCACCGCGAAGAACGTGAGCTGGGGCTACATGGGTATCTCGGTCACCGCGACCTACTACTTCGACGGCCTCACGGAGAAGGTCCGCATCCTCCCGGGGAGGAACGGCGGCCCGATCACGACCGACGGCCACGAGACCTACGCCAACGGCGGCGGTCGTGACCTGCCCACCCAGCGCTACCACCGCTACTGATCGTCCCGGTACTCGGCTTGGCGCGCCGGCCCTCGGGGGGGCTGGCGCGCCAAGCCGTATCGCGGGCCGTACTGACTGCCGGTCTCGGTGCCGGTCCGGTCCCGGTCTCAGTCTCAGGACCGGACCGGCGGGGTCCGGGGCGGGAGGGGTGGCGGCGCGGATCGCGGTCACACGGTTCCACCAGCTTGGCCTCAGGCGCATATCCCAGGCACACTGCCTGGGATTTCTGTCGTATTCGGGAGGGATGCTGGAAGCATGGCGCGTTCTGATTCCGCTCCTGCTTCGGCTGCCGCCCAGGCCGGGTCCGCGGATGTCGCGCCGGTGGTGGCGGTGCGGCGGCTTACGTCGCAGCTGCTAGCCGATCCGCTGCTGGCCGGGCCGAGCGCCGACGCGCGGGTCTCGGCCGTCGTCGGGGCGGTCGGGCGGGTGCTCGCGGTGCAGGCGCAGGACCTACGCGGCCTGCGGCTCGCGGTGCGTTCGCGTACCACTGGCCTGACGGTCGCGGACGTCGACCGGGCCTTCGCCGAGCGGAAGATAGTGGTGACCTGGCTGAACCGGGGAACACTGCACCTAGTCCGCGCCGAGGACTACCAGTGGTTGCACGCGCTCACCGCGCCTCGGCAACACGCCTTCGTCCGCCGACGGCTCGCCGAGGAGGGCGTCTCGCCAACCGAGGCTGATCGCGCGGTCAGTCTTGTCGAGCGCGCGCTGGCCGACGAAGGCCCACTGACCCGTGGGCGGCTGCGTGACCTGCTCGGCGCGGCCGGAGTGCCGGTCGCGGGGCAGGCACTCATCATGATCCTTGTCCATGCGAGTCTGCGGGGCATGGTGGTCCGTGGCCCGATGGCAGGCACGGAGCAGGCCTACGCACTGGCTAGCGACTGGCTCGGCGAACTGGCGGCTCCGCCAGCGCCTTCCTCGCCGTCCGCGCCTGACCCGGGGCCCGCGTCTGACCCGGGGCCCGCGCTTGACCCGGGGCCCGGGTCTGACCCGGGCGTCGATCGCGACGCGGCCCTCTCGGAGCTGACAGTGCGCTACCTCGCCGGCCACGGCCCCGCCGATGACAGGGACCTGGCCACCTGGTCGGGCCTGCCGCTGCGCGATATCCGGCGCGGCTTCGCCCTGGCGGCCGAGGCGGGCAGGATCGAGACGTCGGACGACGGGCGCGCGATCACGCGAAACCATCCGGCCGGTTTCGGCGCCGACGAGCCGGACGACCCGGATGCACGCGGCACCGCGGACCGAGCTGGTCGCGGCGCCACCGGCGGCGGTGGCGGAGGCAGCCCGGACGAGATGGGCCTGGAAACACTGCGGTCCCGGCTGCTCGGCCCTTTCGACCCGGTCCTCCACGGCTGGGCCTCCCGGGACTGGGTAACGGGCCCCTACCGCGGCATCGTGACCGTCAACGGGATATTCCGCCCGATCGCCCTGGTCGCCGGCCGCGCCGCCGCCACCTGGACGATGCCGGCCGGCAAGGTCGCCTTGTCCCCCTTCGCCCCCCTCACCCCGGACATCGAGTCCGCCCTACACGCCGAGGCGACCGACATCCAACGCTTCTTCGTCGGCGCGGCTGACTCGCCCGCTGACGTCCCCGACAGCGCCGGCTGAAGACTGTGCGTCGACCAGCTGCCGTCCCTCGGCTCGGCGCCGGCTAGGCCCAGACTCGACCTGAGCTGAGGGACGGGCCGCGGAAACTCGAGCGAGCCACTCGGGCCGAGCGCACCGGGCGGAGCCAGCCGCCCCTGCGCGGTGTCAGCCAGCGGCCTCCCGCCACTCGTCATGGCCTGCCGCCGCTCCCGGCCAGACGACCGGGCACGGCCGGTCGGGTATCGTAGAGATCCACGCCGGCGTGGCGCAATTGGTAGCGCACCCGACTTGTAATCGGGCGGTTAGGGGTTCGAGTCCCCTCGTCGGCTCGATCAACATCCCGCTGACCTGCGGAGTTGCGATTTTGATCTAGCCTTCAGGTATCGATGATCGTCGATGTGAGCTCATTGTGTGCTCATTTCGCACGACCGTGCCAAACCGCATGATCGTTTACGGTCGGACGGTGCTAGTTTCCGTGACGCTCCGTCACACGGGGCGTTTACAGACGGTAGTTGGTGCTTGCGTGCCAGACGAAAACGTGAGCGAATCGGATAGACGCTGATCGACGTCATCTCCTCACGAGATCAGGTCTCCGGACACGCCGGGGCGGTTCAGACTGTCGTGGCGCTGCCCGCCTAGTGCCTCGTGATTCCGCTTCCTTTATTTATCATTGTTGTCGACCAATTTCTTGATGTTGGTCTGGACCATTTTGACCTTGGCGAGGATCTCGTCGGCGGTCGCGGTCCAGACGAACGGCTCCGCGTCGGCGTTCCAGTAGGCGATGTAGTCCTGGATCTGCTTGA
>NZ_MBLO01000237.1 GCF_001854805.1 Pseudofrankia coriaricola | reverse complement strand
GGTTGGGCCGCAGCGGAGGTCGCCGGAGCGCACGTGAGCGGAGGAGGACACGGCGCGGAGGTCCCTTGGGAGCGAAGCGAGTAAGGGGCCGTAGCGCCGTGCCCGCACGGAGCGAACCAGAAAAGAGGGCCTGTTGGTGAGTGCTGAGCCGGAGATCCGGGTCGTCGTCGTGACCTACCGGTCCGGTGAGGTCATTGGCGCCTTCCTGGACACGTTGGCCAAGGCGACGGCGCGTAGCTACGAGGTCGTCATCGTCGACAACTCGCCCGAGCTGGACGAGGCCACCGCCGCGGCCGCCCGGCGGCCCGAGGCGCGGCTGGTCCGGCCGGGTTGCAACCTCGGCTACGGCGCCGCCGCCAACCGTGGCGCGGCCGGCGCCCGCGGGGACTGGATCGTCGTCGCCAACGCGGACATCTCGTTCATCCCAGGCTCGTTGGACGAGCTGGTCGACGCCGCCGCCCGCTGGCCGCGCGGTGGCGCGTTCGGCCCGGGCATCGTCAACCCGGACGGCGCGCTCTATCCCTCCGCCCGTGACCTGCCCTCGCTCGGCCGCGGCGCCGGGCACGCGCTGTTCGGCTGGTTCTGGCCGACGAACCCGTGGACGGCCTCCTACCGGCGGGAACGCGGCGCGCCGAAGGAGATGACCACCGGCTGGCTGTCCGGCTCGGTCCAGCTGCTGCGCCGGGAGGCGTTCGAGGCGGTCGCCGGTTTCGACGAGTCGTACTTCATGTTCATGGAGGACGTCGACCTCGGCCGCCGGCTCGGGCTCGCCGACTGGAGCAGCGTCTACGTGCCCAGCGCGGTCGTCGAGCACCTGGGCGGGCACTCCACGACGCGCACGTCGCGCCGGATGGTCGTCGCCCACCACCGCAGCATGGTGCGCTACCTGTGCCGCCAGTACTCAGGGCCGGCGTACCTGCCGCTGCGGGTGCTGGTCACGCTGGGGCTGGGCGCTCGGCTCGCGCTCGCGCTGGCGTTCGCCAAGGACAGCGCCGGCGCCCGGGCCACCCGGTCCGCCGAAATGCTGGCTACCGGTACCCGCCCGCGCTGACACCCGGGTCGGGCCCCGCTCCGTGGGGTGGCGTGGAGGGCCCTTCGTGGTTTCTTGATGGATTGGTCAGTTCCTCTTGACCGGGTCTTCTCCAGGGCGGGCCCGGGTTCAGGTGATCTCCGTCTGGTGGTCCGAGCGTGGTCAGGGAGAGTCTTCAGGTGATGATGTTCCGGAGCGCGGGTTCGCACTGTGGGTGGTAAACCGCGTACGGCTGTGGGGTTTCGTTTTCAGGGCGATCGGGTCCACTTGGACGGGTGGCCTCATCTCCCTGCTCGGAGTCTGGAAAACTGGCGGCCATGGACGCAGTGATGCTGGTGGGGGGCAAGGGCACCCGGCTTCGGCCGTTGACGATGTCTGCCCCCAAGCCGATGCTTCCGGTCGCCGGGGTGCCCGTCACCGCGCACATGCTTGCCCGCGCGCGCGACGCCGGGATCGACCGTGTCGTGCTCGCCACGTCGTACAAGGCCGAGGTCTTCGAGGAGTACTTCGGCGACGGGTCGGCCCTCGGCCTCGAGTTGGCATATGTGACCGAGACCGAGCCGCTGGGCACCGGGGGCGCGATCCGCAACGTCGCCGGCTTCCTGCGCTGCGGCCCGGACGACCCGGTGGTCATCTTCAACGGTGACATCCTGTCCGGGCTCGACATCCAGGCGCTCATCGCCCGGCACACCGACAGCGGCGCCGCGGTCACCCTGCACCTCACCGAGGTCGAGGACCCGCGCGCGTTCGGCGTCGTGCCGACCGACGAGCACGGCCGGGTGACGGAGTTCCTGGAGAAGACCCTCGAGCCGCCGACCAATCTGATCAACGCCGGCTGCTACGTGTTCCGCCGCTCGGTGATCGACGACATCCCGGCTGGACGGCCAGTGTCGGTCGAACGGGAGACCTTCCCCGGCCTGCTGGCGGCCGGCGTGCCGATCGTGGCCTACCCGGACAGCACCTACTGGCTGGACCTGGGTACCCCGGCCGCCTTCGTCCGCGGCTCCCGCGACCTGGTACAGGGCCGGATCGCGTCCTCTGCCCTGCCCGGGCCGGTCGGCGAGGCGCTGGTGCTGGACGGGGCGACCGTCGCCGCCGACGCGAAGCTGTGCGGCGGCGCCACTATCGGCGCGGGCGCCGCGGTGGGCGGCGGGGCGACCGTGGACGGCGCTGTGCTCTTCGACGGCGCGGCCGTCGGCTGCGGCGCGGTGGTCCGCGACTCGGTGGTTGGCCGGGACGCGGTGATCTGCGACGGCGTCGTGCTGGATGATGTCGTCGTCGGCGACGGCGCCCGCATCGAGGCGGGCAACGAGTTGCGCGCCGGCGTGCGGGTCTTTCCCGGCAGCATCCTGCCGTCCGGCTGCGTCCGCTTCAGCTCCGACCAGAGCTAAGGGCATGCGGCGGGCGGCGCTGGACGCGCGCCCTGCCTGTCGGACTGCGTGGTGCCGGGTACAGGCGTATGGCCGTGGCTGACGTGGTGCCGGGCTGAGGACGTGGCTAGGTTGGCACTGCGCTTAATGCGCTGTCACTGGTGTGCGCAAGGCCGCGCTTGGAAGTCGCCAGCGGGACGTCCCTAATAGGGTCGGGCGGAAGACCTCCCTAGCGGGGGTCGAGCCGGAAGATGCGCAGGACGCGGCCGCGCTGAGGCGCTGTCACCGGTGTGCGCGGGGTCGCGCTTGGCGCTCGCCAGTGTGGCGTCTCTAGCGGGGGTCGAGGCGGAAGACGCGCAGGACGCGGCCGCCGTCGAGCGCGGGGTCGTTGATCTTCGCGTAGGCCGCGTAGCCGGGCCAGAAGGTCGTCAGCCTGGGCCAGATCTCGTCCCGCTCGGCACCGTCGACAAGACGGGCCCGCAGCTCGCGCCGCTTTGCCTTGTGCACCACGGCGACGTCCGGATGGGCCTGCAGGTTCGCCGTCCAGGCCGGGTGGCCCGACCGGCCGTAGTTGCTGCCGACCAGCCAGTAGCCGTCACCGTCGGGCATCGTCGCCAGCGGCGTGCGCCGCGGCTGGCCGGTGCGGGCACCGGTGTGCTCCAGCATCACCATGGGCAGCATCATCTGCCCGATCATCAGCCGTCCACCGCTGACCTTGTGCAGCGCCCGGTCGATCGGCGGCACGATCGACGGCCCGAACCGCTGAAACATCGGATGCAGTGAGAAACGCTGCGCAAGCCGCCCTGCCCGGGTTTCGGGCCCGATCTTCATAGCGCGAATAGTAACGAGTCGGGTCCGTCTGGCGACCGGCCAGCGGTCCGCCCCGCCAGTCGGCCTCGGGACAGGCACCACATGCGGGGTCGGGCTCGTCGCCGCTCGTGCTGGCAGGTCGCGATTCGATGATCGTCCGCTTGGAGACGACACGGCTCGGCGTACAGCGGCGGCTCCCGTTGTCGGCCGGTACTAGCCTTTCGAGACGTGAAGGTGACGGCTCTGGCTGGGGGCATCGGCGGCGCGCGGTTCCTGCGCGGGGTACAGGCGGCGCTCGCGGACGCGGATGTGACCGTCGTCGGCAACACCGGCGACGACATCATCCTGCATCGACTGAACATCAGCCCCGATCTCGACACGGTGATGTACACCCTGGGCGGGGGTATCTCCGCCGAACGGGGCTGGGGGCGCGAGGACGAGACCTTCACCGTGCGGGCCGAGCTCGCCGAGTACGGCGTCGGCCCCGCCTGGTTCGGCCTCGGCGACCGGGACCTCGCCACCCACCTGGTCCGCACCCAGATGCTCGCCGCCGGCTTCTCGCTCTCCGACGTCACCGCGGCGCTCTGCCAGCGCTGGCGGCCCGGCATCCGGCTGATTCCCATGAGCGACGACCGGGTGGAGACGCACGTCGTCATCTCCGACGAGGCGGGCCGGCGGGCCATCCACTTCCAGGAGTGGTGGCTGCGGCTGCGCGCCGAGGTGCCGGCCGAGGCGATCGTCTCGGTGGGGGCGGCGGACGCGAAGCCGGCACCCGGCGTGCTCGACGCGCTGGCCGAGGCGGACGTCGTGCTGCTGCCGCCGTCGAACCCCGTGGTCTCGATCGGCTCGATCCTGTCGGTGCCCGGCATCCGGGACGCGTTGAGGGAGACGGCGGCTCCGGTCGTCGGGGTGTCGCCCATCATCGGCGGAAGCCCCGTGCGCGGGATGGCGGACGCCTGCCTGCGCGCGATCGGCGTCGAGACGTCCGCCGAGGCCGTCGGCCGGCACTACGGAGCCCGCCGGGCCGGCGAGGGCGCCCCACCCGCCCGGGCCGACGGCCTGCTCGACGGCTGGCTGGTCGACACCGTCGACGCGGGCGTGACCGTGCCGGGGGTGCGGGTGACGGCGCACCCGCTGTTGATGAGCGACCTGGACGCGACGGTCGCGATCGTGCGCGCCGCGCTGGAGCTGGCCGGTGTCTGAGCACAGGAGCGCGCGCGCGGGCGCTGTGAACCCGGAGCGCGGCGAGCTGCGGATCATCCCGGTGCCGGGTATCGGCGAGATCCGCCCGGGTGACGACCTCGCGGCGGCGATCGCCACCGCCGCGGCCGCCGCCGGGATCGTCCTCGTCGACGGTGACGTGCTCGTCGTCACCTCGAAGATCGTGTCCAAGGCGGAGGGGCGGATCGTCCGGGTGACGGGTGACCGCGAGGCCGCCCGGCTCGCGGCCGTCGAGGCCGAGACTGTCCGCGACGTCGCCAGCCGCGGGCCGACCAGGATCGTCGAGACCAGCCACGGCTTCGTGCTGGCCGCGGCCGGTGTGGACGCATCCAACATCGCCAAGGACAGCCTTGCCCTGCTGCCGCTCGACGCCGACGAGAGCGCGCGGCGGCTGCGCGCCGGCCTCGCCGCTCGCCTCGGCGCCGAGGTGGCCGTCGTCGTGAGTGACACCGCCGGCCGGCCCTGGCGGCGTGGCGTGGTCGACCAGGCGATCGGGCTGGCCGGGATGGCGGCGCTGCGCAGCCACATCGGCGACGTCGACGGCTACGGCAACGAGCTCGGGATGACCGAGGTCGCCGAGGCCGACCAGCTCGCCGCGGCGGCGGAGCTGGTGAAGGGCAAGCTCACCGGCACCCCGGTCGCGCTGGTGCGCGGCTTCGCGGCCGTGCCGGACGACGGGCGGGGCGTGCGGTCGGTCGTCCGCCCGCCGGCCGAGGACCTGTTCCGGCTTGGCACCCTCGAGGCCCGGCGGGCGGCGCTGGCCGAGCGGCGCACCGTGCGGGCGTTCACGGATGCCCCGGTCGACCCGGCGGCGATCGAGCGGGCCGTGGCGGCGGCCGTGACGGCCCCGGCGCCGCACCACACCACGCCGTGGCGGTTCGTCGTCGTGACCGAGCGGCGGGCCGAGCTGCTCGCCGAGATGCGGGCCGCCTGGGCCGACGACCTGCGGCGGGACGGCTTCGACGAGGGGGCCGTCACCCGGCGGCTGCGGCGCGGGGACGTGCTCGCCGCCGCCCCGGTGCTGGTGGTGCCCCTGGTCACCGACGACGGCGCGCACGTCTACCCGGACGCTCGCCGGGCCGGGGCGGAGGAACGGATGTTCGCCGTCGCCGGTGGCGCCGGGGTGCAGAACTTCCTCGTGGCGCTGGCCACGGAGGGGCTCGGCTCGGCGTGGGTGTCGAGCACCCTGTTCTGCCCCGACGTGGTCCGCCGCGTGCTGGACCTGCCCGCGGGGTGGTCGCCGCTCGGCGCCGTGGCCGTCGGCCACCCGGCCGTGCGGGCGGCTCCCCGCCCGCCGCGCGACGCTGGAACCTTCCTCCTCCACCGCTGACATTTGACAGTTCGTAGGATTCGACCGTGGCTAAGAAGACCGCCGAGCGCAACGCCCGCCTTGAGGCGCTGCGCCGCGAGCAGAAGCGCAAGGAACGCCGGCGCGCCATCCTCATCTACGGCACGGCCGGCACCCTCGCGGTGGTGCTGCTTGCCGTGGTCCTCATCCTCACGATCTCGAGCAACCACAAGGCGGCGTCCACCCACAAGGTTGGCTACGTCGCCGCGCCCACAGCGGCGGCGACGGCCGCCAACTGCACGGGCGTGCTCAACCAGGCCCAGCAGGGCCAGACCCATGTGACCGCCGACCAGACCGTCGACTACAAGCAGACCCCGCCGTCATCGGGCAACCACGACGGCGACCCGTTGCCGGACGCGATCCGCTTCTACAACCCGGACTCGGGCATCCGCATCGAGCGGGCGGTACACAACCTGGAGCACGGCTTCGTGATCGGCTGGTACGACTCCAAGCTGCCGAGCGACCAGATCACCCAGCTGAAGAACGTCGCGGCCGCCGCTGGCAGCCGGTTCATCGCGGTCCCGTGGACCCGGTCGGACTTCGCCGACAACCGGCACTTCGTGCTCACCGCCTGGGACCGCACCCAGCGCTGCGGCACGGTCTCCTCGGACGCCGTCTTCGAGTTCGTGAAGAAGTACTCCAACCCGGATCTGGAGGGTGCCACCTGGGACTCGCCGACCGCGCCCGAGTCCGGCGCCTCCGGCGGCACGCTCGACGTCACCGAGAACGGCCCGCTCGTCATGAACGGTGGCGACACCACCACCCCGTAGGCGTCGCCGGCGATGGGCGGCACCTGTCCGTGACCTAGATTGCATCGTTGATCACCACCAGCAGCGCCCCGCGACCCAAGGTCGCGGGCGCTGTCGTTCTGGCGAGCAACGCGCGTTACCCGACCACAGATGGCGACGGCGCCTCAGCGCAGTGCCAACCCGGCCACGTCCTGGCGAGTAACGCGCGTTACCCAACCACAGATGGCGACGGCGCCTCAGCGCAGTGCCAACCCGGCCACGTCCTGGCGAGTAACGCGCGTTACCCGACCACAGATGGCGACGGCGCCTCAGCGCAGTGCCAACCCGGCCACCTCGTCGAGCGAGATCAGCCGGGCCACCGCCATATGCCAGGGCCCGGAACCACGTGGGGAGGACGCTCAGCGTCCGACAGGCAGGGCGCGCGTCCAGCGCCGCACGCCGCTCAGCGTCCGACAGGCAGGGCGCGCGTCCAGCGCCGCACGCCGCTCAGCGTCCGACAGGCAGGGCGCGCGTCCAGCGCCGCACGCCGCTCAGCGTCCGATGGCGGGGCGGCGCGTCCCGGACCTCCCAGATCACGACCTGCCGGATCGGCTTCGCCGATCCGGCAGGGACCCCGTCCGCAAGCTCCGCCGATCCGGCAGGAACCCCGGCCCGACCGCCTTAGGCGGCGAGTGCGGCGAGCAGGTAGCGGACGAGGGAGCTGGTCGGGCGGGTGGGCGCGGGGTTGGCGAGGCCGCCCTCGATCGTCGCGACGACGGCGTCGGCGGCGGTCTCCCGGTCCGGCGCCGGCACCAGATGGGTGACGGCGGCCAGCGCCAGTCCGTGCAGCCATTCGTGCAGCCGCTCGTGGTACTCCATCACCGGCGGCGCGTGCGGTGCCCGCTCGGCGACGCACGGGTGCAGGGTGCGGCGGCGCTCGACCGAGTCCAGCGCGGCGAACAGCCGGTCGGCCGGCTCGCCCGGAAGCTCGCCGACGCGGTCGATCTCCCCGTCGAGCAGCCGGTTGAGCACCGCCGCGAACGCGTGGTCCTTCGTGCGGAAGTACCAGTACACGGAGCCCGGCTCGATGCCGGCGGCACGCGCGATCTCCGCCACGGATGTTCCGGCGAAGCCACGGGCGAGGAACTGTTCCTCAGCGACGGCGAGGAGCGCATCTATCCGTTCCTCGCGCGGGACCTCCTGGCGGTTTCGTGGCACCCGATCAGGGTAACGACATGCGGCCTGGGCAGAGGCCGTATATGGAGGAGTGCCGCGTGCCTGTCCGTCCGGGCCTGCCTGAACAAACGTGGACGCTGGGGGTTGGCCGTGGGCGATGGCTGGCGGCTCGGCCGGATTGGGCCGGTTGGAGAGCTTTGCCATTGCCGTCACAACCTCTTGATTCTTCTCCGAGAGACCTGTGAGAGTGGAGCTGAATCCAACAGTCATGTCGGCGCGGCTCCACCGATCTCCACTGGAACTATCCAGGCCAGTGCCCGCCAGGGACCCCACCGATCCAGGCTGCTCCGTCGATCCGCCGCGGCGGGCCGACGGGTGCCCGGCACGGGCTCGGTGGGTGAGCAACAGCATCACGGCTCTTCGCGGCAGTGGGGCCGACGCCGGGTTCGCTGAAGGGATTGCCATGTCCGAGAGCCGTCACGCCAGGACCAGTAGCTCCAGCACCTCCAGCGCCGCCAACAGCGGCGCGAAGAGCCTCGACTCCCTGTCAGCATCCATGAACCGCGCCCTGGCCGGTGCCCGCGCCCCCCAGGTGGCCGCGGAGCGCCAGGAACAGATCCACCGCGACCTGTCCGACGCCAGTGGCCGGCGCGCCGCGGCCCGCAGCGCCGCCGTGGCCGCGAGACGGCGGACCAACTTCCTGCTCGGCACCCTCGACGGCCTGCGCCGCGGCGCGGGCGCGGGCGCGAGAGCCCGCGGCGCCGGCCGCGCGCCCGGCTAGCTCGACTGGCTCGGCTCCTCGTCGCCGCGCCGCCGGTCGTGGATCTTCCCGGATCAGCTTCGCCGCCCTGGATCCGGGGATGGCCGGGGCGCAGGGGGTGGTTGAAGGGCGTGAGCATGGGTTGCTCGCGTACCGGGTGGTCCGGTCCTGTTCTCTGGCGCGGGCGACGGTATGTGTTGCACAGTCCTGACCGCACCCGTCGCCCCGGCGGCGCCCGCCGGCCACCTGCCGGTGCCGGGCGCGGCCGACCCGGGCGGGCCGTTCGATCACCAGGTGGACGCATTGACCAGCACCGGTTCCTCACTCCGTACCGACGGCCAGCCGGCCCTCCACGCCGGCCCGCCGGAGCCACCGCCGTCCGCGTCCGCGCTGCGCCGGGCGCTGCGCCGGGCGCGGGACGGGGCGACGCTGGACGTCACGGAGGCGGCGGTGCTGCTGGCGGCCCGGGGGGACGACCTGCGTGATCTGGCCGCCTCCGCGGCCCGGGTCCGCGACGCCGGGCTCGCGTCGGCCGGCCGCCCGGGAGTGGTCACGTACTCACCGAAGGTGTTCATCCCGCTCACCCGGCTCTGCCGGGACCGATGCCACTACTGCACGTTCGCGACGGTCCCGCACCGGCTTCCCGCCGCCTACCTGGAAATCGAGGAGGTTCTCGAGATCGCGCGCGCCGGCGCGGCGGCCGGCTGCGCCGAGGCGTTGTTCACGCTGGGCGACCGGCCTGAGGACCGCTGGCCGGCGGCCAAGGAGTGGCTCGACGAGCGGGGCTACGACTCCACCCTGGCCTACCTGCGGGCCGCCGCGGTCGCGGTGCTGGAGGAGACCGGCCTGCTGCCGCACCTGAACCCGGGGGTGCTCAGCTGGGCCGAGCTCGCCCGGCTCAAGCCGGTCGCCCCGTCGATGGGGATGATGCTCGAGACGACCGCCCGCCGGCTGTTCACCGAGCAGGGTGGGCCGCACTTCGGCTCGCCGGACAAGGATCCGGACGTCCGGCTGCGCGTGCTGGAGGACGCCGGGCGCCTTGGCGTCCCGTTCACCACCGGCCTGCTGCTCGGCATCGGCGAGAACAGGACCGAGCGGGCCGAGACGATCTTCGCGCTGCGCCGCGTCTCCCGGGCCTACGGCTCGATCCAGGAGGTGATCGTCCAGAACTTCCGGGCCAAGGACGACACCGCGATGCGCGGCGACCCGGACGTGGGCGCCGAGGAGCTCGCCGCCGCGGTGGCCGTCACCCGGCTGGTGCTCGGCCCCGGCGCACGGGTGCAGGCCCCGCCGAACCTGGTCGACGCGGACGAGTGCGCGCTGCTGATCTCCGCCGGCATCGACGACTGGGGCGGGGTCTCGCCGGTCACCCCGGATCACGTCAACCCCGAGCGCCCGTGGCCGGCGCTCGACGTCCTGCGTGCGGCCACCGGGGCGGCCGGCTTCGAGTTGCGCCCCAGGCTGACCGTGTACCCGCCGTACCAGTCCGAGCCCTGGCTCGACCCGCGGCTGACCGCGCATGTCGGGGCGCTCGCGGGGCCGGACGGGCTGCTCGCGCCGGGAGCCGCGCCCGTCGGCCTGCCCTGGCAGGAGCCGGACGGCGGCTTCGCCGACAGCAGCGGGCGGGCCGACCTGCACGCGACGATCGACACCACCGGCCGGGAAGCCGACCGGCGGGCGGACTTCGACAGCGTCTATGGCGACTGGGCCACGCTTCGCGCCCAGGTCAGCGCCGCCGGCACGGGCGCGGACGGGGTCATCGGCACCGGCTCGCGCGCCGCCGCGGCGAACGGCGGGGGCGCGGCGTCGCCGGAGGTGCCCGCCGAGGCGGGGGCTCCCGCCGGTCTGGGAAGGCCGGCCCTTCCGACACCCCGGCGCGGTGACCGGGAGGTGCTCGCGGCGCTGCGGCACGCCGCCGCCGACCCGGCCGGGATCTCGGACACGGAGGCGCTGGCGCTGTTCGGCGCGGCCGGGCCGGAGCTGGACGCGCTGTGCGCGCTCGCCGACGACCTGCGCCGCGACACCGTCGGCGACGACGTCACCTACGTCATCAACCGCAACATCAACTTCACCAACGTCTGCTACACAGGCTGCCGGTTCTGCGCGTTCGCCCAGCGCCGCGACGACGCCGACGCCTACACGCTGTCGTTCGCCGAGGTCGGCACGCGCGCCACCGAGGCCTGGGAGATCGGCGCCACCGAGGTGTGCGTGCAGGGCGGCATCCACCCCGACCTGCCGGGGACGGCCTACTTCGACCTCGCGCGCGAGATCAAGCGGGCCGCGCCGGGGATGCACCTACACGCGTTCTCGCCGATGGAGGTGATGAACGGCGTCAGCAGGACCGGCCTGTCGGTGGCCGACTGGCTGACCGCGGCCAAGGAGGCCGGCCTCGACACTATTCCCGGTACGGCGGCCGAGATCCTCGACGACGAGGTCCGCTGGGTGCTGACCAAGGGCAAGCTGCCCACCTCCGCCTGGGTGGAGGTGGTGACGACGGCGCACCGGGTCGGGCTGCGCTCGTCGGCGACGATGATGTACGGCCACGTCGACTCTCCGGCGCACTGGGTGGCGCACCTGCGGCTGCTGCGCTCGATCCAGGAGGACACCGGCGGGTTCACCGAGTTCGTCGCGCTGCCGTTCGTCCACCACAGCGCGCCCATCTACCTGGCCGGTGTCGCCCGGCCGGGGCCGACCGCGCAGGAGAACCGGGCCGTGCACGCGATGGCCAGGATCCTGCTGCACGGCGCGATCTCCAACATCCAGTGCTCGTGGGTGAAGCTTGGCACCGAGGGCTGCCGGGCCGTGCTCGCCGGCGGCGTCAACGACATCGGCGGCACGTTGATGGAGGAGACGATCAGCCGGATGGCCGGCTCCCAGCACGGCTCCCGGCGCTCCATCGAGGAGCTCGAGGAGGTCGCGGCGTTGGCCGGCCGCCCGGCGCGGCAGCGGACCACCACCTATGGGGAGGTCCCGCGGGAGCGTTTGGACACGGCCAGGGCGGAGCCCCACCGCACCGCCCTCCCCCTCGTCTTCTGAGGCCGAGGTCCCGAGACCACCCCCCACGCGGCGCCCGACGGTCGCCGATGGGCGGGCGCTTCGCGCCCGCCCATCGGCGACCCACTGGAGTCACTACATCCCGTAACTGGCTGCTGGCTGCGCCGTGTGGTTGCAAGGTGGTCCGGGAGGGTACGCGCCTGTTGTCCCCTGGTGTGCGGGGTCCGGTTCCGCAGCGTATGTGGGGGACTACGGCTCGACGATAGCCGGGCGATCCTGAGTGGGTCGCTACTGCTGCGCGTAACGGGGTGCCTCAATGAGGGGACCCTCCGTCACGGCGCCCAGTGACTGTGAGCTATGGTCAGGTCGCTGGTTGTAGAAGATGTTGCGCCGGTAGGGTTGACGCAAGTCGACTCCGGCACGTGTAATTACCGGCGTGTCATTCCCCCCGCCGACGGGGCCGTTTTGGTAATGGCGATTCTGTCGGTGTGGACACCAGTTACCTGCGCGCCGGCGCCCGGGGGGTGACCGACCGCACCGCGACGGGTCTGGAGGGGTCCCTGATGGAACACACCGACGCGGGTGTCCGCGCGACGCCGCCTGTGGGCCTGCGGACGCGCGCCGACGAGCACGCGCCCGGCCGGGTCTTCGCCGATGTCACACGTCCCGTCGACCACCTGGCGGGTAGCCACGACGTCGCGGTCGGGCCGCCCACGCCGCCGCTCGCGCAGCGGCCCAGCGTCCCCGGCATGCCGCGCCCGCCGGTGCCCAGGGCACCCGCGGACTCGCACGCCCGCGCTGAGCTGCGCGTGCCCGCTACTCTGGCGGCCTGCACCGGCCGGGTCGCGCCCGAGCCCCTGGACATCCCGCGTGCGCCGGGCGGCGTACCTCAGCCCGCCGCCGCGGCTGGCCTCGCCCATGCCGCCCCCCAGCGCGCGGACGAGGCCGCCGTGCCCAGAGCCGCGTCCGGGGCGGCCGACGCCCTCGACGCGGACGACGAGAACGTGGACGACGGGGACGACGTGGACGACGACGCCGACATCGAGGACGACGAGGACGGCGGCGACGAGCTGGTCGCGGCGGGGGTGCCGGTTGATGGCCAGGGCCATCACCCGTTCGCCGGCGACGCCGGCCGTCCACCGCTCGCCGAGGTGATCGACATCGGGCTGGGTGACCTGCTCGGTGAGGTCATGGAGTGGCAGGAACGCGCGCTGTGCGCCCAGACCGACCCGGAGGCGTTCTTCCCGGAGAAGGGCGGCTCGACGAGGGAGGCCAAGCGCATCTGCTCCGGCTGCGAGGTCCGCGCCGAGTGCCTGGAGTACGCACTCGCCAAAGATGAGCGGTTCGGCATCTGGGGCGGCATGTCCGAGCGCGAACGGCGCAAGCAGCGCCGCCGGGCCGTATAGCGCGGCCGCGGGCGCCCGGTGGAGACCGCGGTGGGCCAGACGGGCTCAACCGAACCTCCGCCGGGCGCGGCCAGCGAGGGCGATTCGTCGCCATCGCACCGAACCGCACGTACGGGTGGCTTGGAACCGTCGACCGGTTTGGGCGATATGACAAGCGCAGGTGTCCGGGCCGGCTCGGAGGGCTTGGGGGAGCTTTCCGGAGGCCCGGGCACATCGCCGGTCGTCGTGGCGGTCGTGACGTTGCCCGCCTCCTCCAGAGGACGCGGCGTCGCCATTCCCGCGCAGGGCGGGCCGTCCCAGGAACCCGTCCCGGCCGCCGCGCTCGCGGCGGTCGCCGGCCAGGTCCGCCCGGTGGACCGGGTCGTCCCTGTCCCGGTCGCCGGTCCCTCGCCCGCCGGCGCGATCGATCGAGCGCTGCGCCAGGGCGGTGCGGCACCACCAGACGGCGGGTTCGTCTGGCTGCTCGACGGGTCCACCCGACCCGAGCCCGACGCGCTCGACCGCCTGCTCGCCTGCGCGGCGCTCGACCCGGGGGCCGCGGTGCTTGGCCCGGTCGGCGTGACCGTGGACCGGGCGGGGCGGCGCCGACCCGCGCCGGGCGACGCGCTCGCGGTCCGCG
>NZ_MBLO01000236.1 GCF_001854805.1 Pseudofrankia coriaricola | reverse complement strand
CCGGTGGGCGGCCACTCCGGTCGGACTGGGCGGCGCATGGCAGCCGCCGGGCTGTCCTGGGCGTCGGCGGCACGCGTCTCGTGCGGCCGGGGTGGCCGTGGTGGCGGGCGTCGCGGCCGGGCTGGCATCGGCACCTGGGCCGGCGGGTATGCCTCCGCAACCCCGCCGTCCGCCGAGGATGCGCCCCAGGCCATCGGCTCGTCGCCCGGCTGGCCCGCGACAGCGGCCTCGTCCGCCGGCAGTCTGGTGGCCGCCGGCCCCTGAGCCGGGCCGGCTGAGCCGCTCGGCCGCCCGGGCGGCTCATAGGAACGCTCTCGCGGCCGGTACTCCGCGTGACGTATCCCCGGCCTGTGCACCACCGGCCCCCAACCGATTCGCGATCTACAACTGGTCGTCGGAGTGCTGTCGGAACGGCGGTCGGGCGAGCGGACCATGGATCTTCCGCCGCGAGCCTCGGAATTCGCCGATCCGCGGAGACCCCGGGATTCCGGGACCCCGCCCACCCAGTCCGGACGCGCGACGCCGGTGCCGCGTTGTCCCGGTGGGCCGTTCCCGCCGGATGCGGCCCGCGCCCACCGTCCATCTCACCACCGCGTGCCGGTTCGGCGCGCGCCGCCCGCTTTGGGCACCAGGATGACGGTATCCGCTGGTCGGCGGGCCACCCGCGCCACCTCACCGGCCGGCCCCGAACCGCCGTCACGGGTCAACGGGACTGGCGCAGGGCGGTGAGGCGGGCGCGCAGCGCCGGCTCGTCGGCTGGTGGGGCGTCGATCTCGACGACCTTGGTCCGGCTGGTCACGCCGTGGACGAGGGCGAGGTCGCGGCGGCGCAGCCCGAGCGCGTCCGCGAGCGCCCGCAGCGCCGCCTCCGTGGCCTTCCCGTCGACGGCCCTGGCCGCGACCCGCACCACCAGGTTCGCCTCCCCGTCCGGTGCGGCGACCTCCCCGCCCACCGCCGTCCGCCCTGCCCCCGGCCGCACCCTGATCGTCACCCGCACGCCCCCATCGTCCCCACCCGTCCCCACCGCCGCCCGCACAGGGCTGCCCCGCGGGAGCGGCGAGTTGAGATGTGACGTCCCTTCTTGGGGACATCCGCGCAACCCAGCCACAACTAGTGACGGCGCATCAGCGCAGCATCACCTCAACCACCTGGTCAGCCCGGACCCAGTCCTGCCCCAGGCATACGCCAGAACCCGGAACCCGGAACCACACAGGAGCAGGGTCCCTGCCGGATCGCGAAGCCGGGGTCCTGCCGGATCGCGGAGCCGGGGTCCCTGCCGGATCGCGGAGCGATCTGGGAGGTCTGCTGGAAGGTCTGCTGGCAGGTCGGGCTCCGCGCCCCGGACCTCCCAGATCGACTCCGCAAGCTCCGTCGATCCGGCAGGAACCCCGAGGCGCCGGACGCCGCTGGCGCCGGCCAGGCCGGTGGGCGGTTACGATCCGCCCCATGGTCGAGAACGAGGGTCAGGGCCGGGTCGCGCTGGTCACCGGCGGTAACCGGGGGATCGGCGCCGCCTGCGCGGCGGCCCTGGTGGCGGACGGGCAGCGGGTCGCGGTCGCCAGCCGCGGCGGGGAGGCGCCGGAAGGCATGTTCGGCGTCCGGCTCGACGTCACCAGCGTGGAGTCGGTCGAGAAGGCGTTCGCCGAGGTTGAGGCGGAGCTCGGGCCCGTCGACATCGTCGTGTCCAACGCCGGCATCGTGAAGGACACGCTGCTGCTCACGATGTCCGAGGACGCGTTCCGCGACGTCGTCGACACGAACCTGCTCGGCGCGTACCGGGTGGCCAAGCGCGCCGCCCGTGGCATGCTACGGCGCCGCTATGGCCGGCTGGTGTTCATCTCCTCGGTCGTGGGCCTGTCCGGCCAGCCGGGCCAGTCGAACTACGCCGCCTCGAAGGCGGGCCTCGTCGGCTTCGCGCGCTCGCTTGCCCGCGAGCTCGCGCCCCGCAACATCACTGCCAACATCGTCGCCCCCGGCCCGATCCGCACCGACATGACCGACTCCCTCACCGACGCCCAGCGCGAGCTGCTCGTCGCCAGCGTCCCCGGCAAGCGGATGGGTGAGCCGGAGGAGGTCGCGGCCGCGGTGGCCTTCCTCGCCTCGGAGCGCGCCGGCTACATCACCGGCGCCGTCCTGCCGGTCGACGGCGGCGTCGGCATGGGCCACTGACCGGCTGACGCGGGGCGGGCCTCGCTCGCCGCACGTCGGGCGGCTTCGCCGGTGGCCGGCCGGGGTGGCCTTCCAGGGGACGCCTCCCGCGCCTCCCGGCTGATGAGGGCCCACGGCCCCCCGTTTCTCTCGTGCCGGGAGGGGGAGAATAGGCCGATGCGCCAGACTTCAGCCGGAAGCCGGGCCACGGCCGGGTGGCCGGGGCGCCGGCCGTCCACCTTTCCGGTGAGTCCGGCCGGCCAGGCGCCGGCCGTGGCCGGGACGCCGGACGAGTCGTCAGCGCCGGGGACGGCGGCCGTCGGCGTGGATGTGGACGCGCTGCTGCTGGTCACCTTCGGCGGGCCGGAGGGGCCGGAGGACGTCGTCCCGTTCCTGCGCAACGTGACCCGCGGGCGGGAGGTGCCCGAGGAGCGGATCGCCGAGGTCGCCGAGCACTACCAGCGTCTCGGCGGACGCAGCCCGATCAACGACCAGAGCCGCGAGCTGCTGGCGGCGCTGCGCGCCGAGCTCGCGCCGCTGCCCGTGTACTGGGGCAACCGCAACTGGCGCCCGTACCTGCGCGACGCGCTCGCCGAGATGCGCGCGGACGGGGTGCGGCGGGCCGCCTGCTTCGTCCCGTCGGTCTTCGCGACCTACTCCGGTTGCCGCCAGTACCGGGAGGATCTCGCCGGCGCGCTCGCCGAGCCGCCCGCCGGCGGCCACCGCGTCAGCGTCAGCGTCAGCGTCAGCGACGGTGACGGTGACGGTGACGGTGACAGCGATGGCGGCGATGCGGGCCTGGCGAGCCTCGAGCCGGACCGCGGCCTCGAGCTGGTCAAGCTTCGGGTGTTCTTCGACCACCCCGGCTTTGTCGGCCCGATGGTCGACCGGGTCGCGGCCGCCGTCGACGCGCTGCCGGCCGGCCGCCGCGGCGGCGCTCACCTCGTGTTCGTCGCGCACTCCGTGCCGCGCTGGCAGGCGGTCGAGAGCGGGCCGGCCGGTGGTGCCTATGAGCGCCAGCTGACCGCGGCGAGCGAGCTCGTCGTTCGTGGCCTCGCCGAGCGGTGCGGCCAGGAGCACCCCTGGAGCATCGCCTACTGCAGCCGTAGCGGCTCCCCTCGGGTGCCCTGGCTGGAGCCGGACGTCGGTGCCCGGTTGGCGGCTCTCGCGGCCGACGGTGTGGGAACGGTCGTGATCGTGCCGGTCGGCTTCGTCAGCGACCACATGGAGGTCATCCAGGACCTCGACCGCGAGGCGCTGGCCCGCGCCGAGAAGCTCGGGCTCACCGCCGTGCGGGCCGGTACTGTCGGGGCGGACCCGCGGTTCGTCCGGATGATCGCCGAGCTGGTCGAGGAACGGCGTGACCCGGGCGCACCCCGGCGGGCGCTGAGCGCCTTCGGGCCGTTCCCCGACGTCTGCCCGACGGACTGCTGCTCCTCCCCGGCCGCCGAGGACCGTCGGCCGGCGGTGGCCGGGACGTCCGAGGACGCCCTCGGCAGGGGCCGGTTCCGGCGCGGCGCCGGCAAGACCGCCGTCCCTGGCGGAACGGCCGTGCCGGCCGGGCTTGGCGCGATCGGCGGTGCTGGCCGGCCCGGTCGGGCTCGCGGGCCCGGCACGGACGGTGGCCGTCGGCACCTCGACGATGGCCGGGGTGCCCGGCGCGCGGGGATACTGGATGAAGACCCGCCGGCCATCCGCCCCGCGCGGCCGGACCGGCACGCCACCTGACCGGATCCTCTGCCCCGGATCGCTGGTCCAGCTTCGTCCGGCTTTGGGCGGGTATCCCGGGTCGGGTGTTCCAGATCGTCTGACCCAGATCTTCTGACGGAGAGTGCGCAAGGCATGCAGCGACACGTGTTCGACCCGCCGGAGCGGTTCGTGGTCGGAACCGTAGGGCAGCCTGGCGAACGCGCGTTTTACCTCCAGGCCGCGTCCGCCGGGCAGCTGATCACCATCGGGCTGGAGAAGGCCGAGGTCACCGCGCTGACCGAGGGCCTGTCGGCACTGCTCGGACAGGTTGGCCAGCAGCAGGGCGTCGCCGTGCCGGCCGCCGCCGACATCGAGGTGGACCTCGCGCCGCTGGAGGCGCCGTTCGAGGAGGACTTCCACCTCGGTCAGCTGACCGTCTCCTGGGACGGCCGCCGGGTGTTCGTCGAGGCCGCGGGGCTCTCGCCCGGTCAGCTCGGGACGCCCATCAGCGAGGAGGATCTCGACTCGCTCCGGGTCGGCCTGTCGATCCCGCAGACCAGGGCCTTCATCGAACGTGCCCGCAGCATCATCGCCGCGGGCCGTCCGTCTTGCGTCCTGTGCGGCCGCCCCGACGGTCCCGGCGGCCACTTCTGCCCTCGCCTCAACTGACCCACGGCTGACCACAGCTGATCTACGGCCGCGAGCCGGTCGCGGTCGCGCTCGTGTGTCGCTCGGAGCCGTCCCGCCAGGCTCCCGTGCCGCGTTCGGCGGAACGCGAAGATCCCCGACAGTGGTCGCCCGCTCGTGCGCAGCCCAGGGCCGTCCCACCAGGCACCGTCCCATGCCGCCTTCCGCGGAACGCGAAGATCCGCCGAGCAGCGGTCGCCGGTCAGGTGGACGGCGGCGTCGGGGTGGGCGACGGGGTGGGTGGGGCTGGGGCGACGGGGACGGCGATGCCGACGACGACGATGGTGACCAGGGTGACCGGCGAGCATCCGGCGGGGGTGGTCGTCAGGGTCAGCGCGAGGGTGCTCGGCGTCGGTGTGGGGAGCCGGCCGATGTCGATGCTGGCCAGCGTCGCCGGGGCCGTGGCCGGCTGGGTCGGGACGGTGACGTCCGACTGGGTGAGCACGGTGCCATTGGTCGCCGAGGTGCTGGCGACGGTGTGGATCGTGGTCTGGCCGGTCGCGGAGGCGCCGGGCGCGGTATAGGCGCCGGTGATGTCGAGGCTCGCCCCGCTCGTGGTCCTGGTGATCGTCGCGGTGAAGCTGGACGTCACCAGCGCGATGGCCGGGCAGTTCGGGTTGGCCGTGAGGGTCACGATCGGGAACGGCGTGCCGGTCCCACTCGGGCTCGGGCTGGTCGACGGGCTGGCGCTGGTCGATGGGCTGGCGCTCGTGGTCGGGCTGGCGGACGAACTGCCCGAAGGACTGACGGTGACGGTCGGCAGGACGCCGGGGCTGGCGCTGATCGTCACGGTCGAAGTCGCGCTCGCCGTCGGCGCCGGCGCGCTGGCCGTGAGCGTCGGGGCGCGGCTGGCCGTCGGGCTCGTGGACGGAGGACGGCTGGTCGACGGTGGTCGGCTGGTAGCCGGTGTTGTCCTGGCGGGCGTGGTACCGGCTCGGGAGGAGCGTGCCGGGCTCGTGGTGATCCCGGACGGCGGGGCGAAGGATGGAGTGGTGCCCGCGACGGTGAAGGGGATGGGGTCGGTGTCCCCGTTCCATGGGCTCGCCGTCAGCGTGACAATGCCATTTGTGCCGCTCCGCTGGCCGCCGGGGATTCCCGTGGAGGCGTCGTCGTCTCCCGAGCCGTCGTGTCCGCCGCCGAGGAGAAGTAGTAGCCCGATGGCCGGGACGGCGAGCAGTTGCGTCAGGCCGAATGTCCTGCCGCGTTTCCCGACTCGCCGATGCCGGGCCTTGCGCCGCGGACCCGCCGATGTGGCCGCCGCCGACGATATGGACTCGGCGGGCGGCGGGACTGGCGAGCCCGGGTCGGCCGCGGCACCGTTCTGCCCGGTCCCGGCGCTCTCGGGACCCGCTGGATCTGGGCTGCTCTGCCGGCTCACCTCTGAGCGGGTTCCTTCCCAGGACGAACGACGCGCCGTGCACACCGACTACTCGTTCTGTCACAGTACCGGCAATCCATAAGCACCCACGCCCCATTACCCGAACGGTGTCAGAACGTTGGCCCGGCCGCCGTTGGCAACCGCCCACAGGTGGGTGTTCGCCTTGTCAGCCGGCCGTCGCGGATCCTGTGCGGCCTCACGCGAGCGCGCGCCACGGCCGAGTGACCGCCTGCCATGCCCAGACCGGGCGCCCGCGTGGGCCGAGCCGGTCGGCGAGGCGGGCCGGCCTGTGACGAGACGACGGGATACAGGCCGTCGCCAGCGGCATCCGGTGACCGCCCGCCGGGAGAGGAGGCCTTGATGACGCGGGCAGACCTGTACGTGCGGCGGTTCCAGGAAGAAGCCACACGGCGAGGGTTCGGCTTCTTGGTCCCGGACTACCAGTACAGCGGCCCGTTTGGTGAAGAAACTGTCATCCGGTACGAGAATCCGGAAAGTATGGCCGTCCTTTCTCTCTTCCGCTGCAGAATGAAGGGCACACTGCCGTCGGATTCCCGAGGACGTCGCCGCCGAGGCGGTCGATACTGGTGCGCCCAGATTCGCCGCGTGCCCGCGTGCCCGTGTGCCCGCGGACGGCCTCGGCCGGGTGTCTCGAGAGGCTCGTCAGCGAGAGGGCGGAGAGGTGGCGTGGGCGGGGTCGAAGGCGTCGTAGGCCGCTTCGTAGGCGCGGCGGACGGCGGCGGACAGGCCGCGCAGCGCCTCGGAGCGGCGGGTGATCTCGCCGGCGGTGACGGCGGCGCCGTCGTCGAGGGCGGCGAGGTCGAGCAGGGCGCGCAGCCGCTCGGCGCGCGCGAGCAGGGCATGCGCGACGGAAGGGTAGCCGGGGCCGAGGCCGGGACCGGGGTCCTCCTCCGCGCGGTCGCGCAGCAGGGCGAGCACCTCCGGGCGGGCGCTGGCGACGTCCAGGTCCAGCAGCGCCGACGTGGTCGCCGCGATCGCCTGAGCCAGCTCACGTTCCGCGGCACGCACCGGGGTCGGCGGCGGAGGGACCCGGGCGGCGGGCAGCGCCTTCCAGTGGACCGACTCCAGCGCCCCCTCCACCGCCGGGCCGTGCACCTCCACCGTCGGGACCAGCAGCAGCGGCGGGGCCGGGCCGATGACCAGCACCGCCTCGCTGGCGGCCAGCGCGTCGGCGTTCACCGCTGGCGGCCCCGGCAGGCCCGAGATGTCACCGGGGACCGGCAGGATCAGCCGGAACCGCTCGGCGCGTGCCGCGCGCAGCGCGCCCAGGCCGAGCAGCAGCGGCTCGCCGCCGAGCGTGTGCCGGCAGGAGCCGAGCACCCGTTGGACGTGCGTCAGGACGTCGTCGGCGCCGACGAGCCCGGCGAGCCAGGCATTCGCCCAGCCGGCGAGCACGCCGGACCGCGGCGCGGGCAGAAGAGCAGGGCACACGGGCCTACGGTAGGCACTTCCTCGCCGACATGTGACCCCGACGGGAGCAGAACTGCCCCGCCAGGCCGTGGTTCTTGCAGGTAGGGCCGTCCCGCCGGGGTCCCTGCCAGATCGCGGAGCGATCTGGCAGGGACCCCGGCCGGGCGCGGCCTGTCGGGCGCTGAGCGCCCTCCCTGCCTGGTTCCGGGTCAGGGTTTGTGACAGTGGCGGGGCTGGTTGCGGGCTGGTGAGGTGGGTGAGTTGGCGTCAGCGCTGAGGCGCGGTCACCAGACGTGGACAGGTTGCGCTTTCGACTCGCCAGAAGGACCCGGCACCCGCCGTGTGACTCGACGTCGCAACCTGTGGGATGTCTGGAAGACTGCTGAACAACTCAGGACTGCGTCGAACTCGCCCCAGTTTGCCCCGATCGACATATGCGATGGACTCGGGCGAGTCGGGCCACCGGAGCTGCTTTTTCGGCGGTCTCCTACTAGGCCGCCCGCGGCAGGTCGGTTCCGCCACCTGACCCGGCGGTGGCGGCGGGGTCGGTGGGCAGGGGGAGTGGGGGGGCCGGGCGTGGTACGGCCGGCAGGCCGTGGACGGACAGGAAGCCGTCGACGGTGGCCGACCAGGGGAACATCTCCGCGCGGGCGCGGGCGGCCAGCCGCCGGTCCGCCGGATCGAGCGAGAGGACCTCCTCGACGGCGTCGGCGAAGCCATAGCCGCAGCCGGCGGCGATCCGGCCGCAGCGCGGGTCGACCAGCTCGGCGAGCGCGCTGCCGTGGTGGACGACCACCGGCGTCGCGCTCGCCATCGCCTCCAGCGCCGCGAGGCCGAACGTCTCGACCGGCCCGGGCGCGAGAGCGACGTCGGCGCTGGCGAGCAGGCCCGACAGGCGCGCCCGGTCGGCGACGAAGCCGAGGAACACCACCGGCAGGCCGGCGGCCCGGCGTTCCAGCTCCTTGCGGCCGTTGCCGTCGCCGGCCAGCACCAGCCGCGCCGGGATCTTGCGGCGGACCAGCTCGGCGAGCGCGTCGATGGCGATGTCGACCCGCTTCTCCGGGTCCATCCGGCTGATCGCGACGAGCAGGACGTCCGAGTCGCGGGCGAACGCCCGGCGCAGCGACCAGTCGGCCGTCTGGGCGCCGAACCGGTCCAGGTCGACGCCGAGCGGCACCTGTCGCAGGTTGTCGGCCCCGATACGCCGGAACTCGGCCGCCGCCCAGTACGTCGTCGTGACCACCGTGTCGTAGCTGGCGGCCAGCCCGCGGTTGGTGAGGTCGGCGGCGGCGCGCACCGGCAGCACCCCACGCAGCGAGCACGGCGTCTTCGCGCCGAGCAGCCGGTCGACGCGCTCGTGGGAGACGACCAGCGAGTGCACTCCGCGCTTGCGGGCCCACCGGCCGAGCCGGCGCAGCGTGGTGCGGTCGTGCACCTCGAGATGGGTCGGCTCCGCCTCGTCGAGCAGCGCGGCCACCCGCCACGGCTCGGTGATCATGCGGTAGCTGGTGCCCAAGACCAGCGGCGAGCGCACCATCAGCGTGGTGACGCCGTCGGCGTGGCGTACGCCGTCGCGGCGCGCGGGCAGCACCCGGACCACCTCGTGGCCGGCGGCGACATAGCCCGCGGCCAGGTGGCGCAGCGTCGTGCGGATACCCCCGGACGTCGGCGCCACGAAGTTGGCGACCTGCGCGATCCTCATGCTGCCCACTCTCGATCGGCTCGCGGCGGCGGCTCTCCCGGCTGCGCGCGGGCTGGTGCTCAGGGTTGGTGCGGCCGGTCCACCGGCCACGGCGTCCGTGGCGGTCCGACGGTCCGGCCGGCCGTCGGTGGCCGAAGGGCACGCGCCGAGGCGAAGCCCCGCGCGCCCGGAGGCCGGGTCAGTCGTCGGGCCGAAGGGTGCGCGGAGAGCGAGTCCTCGCGCGCCCGGCGGCGGGTCTTGGTGTCGGGACGGGCGGCTCGCGGGGTCAGGACGGCCAGGGCGGTCGGAGCGGTCAGGGCGTGGTGCATGCCCGGCCGGCGGCGGTGCCTGGCCGGGGCGGTAGCGGGGTGCTCAGCGCCAGGCGTCGTCCCGGTTCGCGCTGATGTTGGCGCCGAGCACGTCGTGGTAGTGGCCGAGCAGCTCGTCCCCGATCGCCCGCCAGCCGCAGTCGGCCACCGAGGCGCGGGCTTCGTGTCCCATCGCTGCCCGGCCGGGGCTGTCGATCACCAGCGTGGCGACCTGGGCGCGCAGCGCCGCGGGGTCACCCGGCCGGTAGTGCAGCCCCGTCCTGCCGTGCTCGACGACGTCGAGCAGTCCGCCTGCCGCGGGCCCGACCACCGGCACGCCGCTGGCCTTCGCCTCCTGCGCCGCCTGGCAGAACGTCTCGTACTGGCCGGTGTGGACGAACACATCGAGGCTCGCGAGCGCCGACGACAGCCCATGGCCGGACTGGAAGCCCAGGAACGCGGCACCGGGCAGCAGCCGCTCCAGGCGGGTCCGCTCCGGCCCGTCGCCGACGACCACCAGCCGGGTGCCGGGCAGGCCGCTCACCGCGCCGAGCAGCTCGACGCCCTTCTCCCTGGCGAGCCGGCCGACGTAGCCGACGAGGACCTCGCCGTCGGGCGCGAGCAGGGTGCGCAGCTCGTCGTCGCGATGGTCCGGGTTGAACCGGTCCAGGTCGACGCCCCGGCGCCAGCGGGCGACCCGCTGCACGCCGGCGCCGACCAGCGCGTCGACGGCGTCCCACGACGGCGCGAGGGTGCGGGCGGCAAGCCGGTGTACGGTCGCGAGCCACCGCCAGATCGTGCGGTCCAGGGATGCGAGGCCGTAACGGCGGGCGAAGCCGGCGAGGTCGGTCTGGTAGACGGCGACGCTGGGCACCCCGAGCCGATGGGCCGCGTAGGCCGCCTGCGCGCCGAGGCCGGCCGGTGCCGCCAGATGGACGACGTCGGGGGCGAACCGGCGCAGCGCCGGGGTGAGGCTCGGCCATGGCGTCGCGAACCGGAACTGCGGGTAGCCGGGCAGCGGCGCGGACGGCGCCCACAGCACAGGGGCGCCCGCGTAGACCCGGGGCGCATTGCCGGCCGCGCGCGCACCGGGGGACGGTGCCACGACGAGCGCCTGGTGCCCTTCGGCCTCCAGGTGCTCCAGCACGCGGCAGACCGTGTTCGTGACCCCGTCCACGTGGGGGAGGAAGGACTCGGTGACCACCGCAACGCGCACAGGGCCACGGTGACAGGGCTGGGAACGCGGACGTATACCACCAGTCGGCTACAACATGAACGTTGCCCCACAGATCAGGAGTGATCGTCCTGTGGGCCGCGCTTGTTCGTCCGGCTGGCTGCCGCGCGCCGTGGTGGGCTCAGTGCCGTGGTGGCTTAGTGCCGTGGTGGGCGGCGTGGGCCGAAGAAGCCGACGTCGGCCCGTTCGGCCGGCCGGGGCGGCGGTGCCGCCGGGGCGCCGTGGCGCGGTTTGTAACAGGCGTCGACGGTGGGCTGGTCCGGCGAGGACGGCGTTGATCCGGCGGGGCTGGCCCCGCGTGCCGGGTACGGTCCCGAACCGGGCTCGGGCCCGGTCGACGGTGCCGGGCCGGAACGCGGGCCCGCGGGAGCCGGGCCCGGGCCAGCACCCCCGGGTCCGTGGCGGTTCTCGCGGTCTTGGCCGTCGCCCTCGACGACGGGGTGCTCGGCGGACTCCAGGGTCGCCGGCCCCCCGCCGACAGAGTGGCTGGCTGGCCGGAAACCGGCCGGGCGCCCGCGTGACGGCGCCGGCCCGCCATTGGCGACCACGACCGCCACCCAGGGGATGATCAGCGCGGCCACGATGGCCAGGAATCGGATCCACCCGTGGAAGAGGACCACCGCGAGCACGAAGCAGAGCACGCGGAAGCCCATCCAGAACAGGTACTGACTCTGCCGGCGGCGGATGTCGACGTGACGTGGGTCAGCGGCCGAGGTGATGAGCACCGGCTGCTGGCGACGCAGCCTCATCCGCACGTCCACTCCCTGGGTTGTCCGGTTCGGTTCGCCCCGTCGTACAGCGGGACCCGGTCGGCGCCCCCATCCTGCCCAGCCGGGTCGTCCCGGGACAAACAGTCGGCCAGGGGCGCTGGCCGCGGGCGCCAGCCCGGCGACATGGGCGGCCCGACCCTCATCCCGGCAACTCCCAGTCTCCGCCTGTTCGCCCCGATCCACCAACCTCCACCGCCATCCGGGTCGGAGATCGTGAGCCAGGTGGCGCGGGTGGCGCCGCGGGCGTGGATCGGCGGTTCGGATGGTTGGCAGGTCAGCGGGTCGGTTCCGGACGTGAACGGCCGCCGCGGGGCATGGCGGCGCCATAGGGTGGCCGGCGTGCTGCCGCTGCAGGGAATGACCGTTGTCAGCCTCGAACACGCGGTCGCGCTGCCGTTCGCGACCCGTCACCTCGCCGAGTACGGCGCCCGTGTCATCAAGATCGAACGGCTGGGATCGGGCGACTTCGCCCGTGCCTACGACGACGCGGTCCGAGGGGAGATGTCCGCGCACTTCTCCTGGCTGAACCGGTCGAAGGAGTCGTTCGCCCTCGACGTCAAGGTCCCATCCGGCCTGGCGGCGCTGGAGCGGCTGGTCGCGGGCGCGGATGTCGTCGCGCAGAACCTCTCGCCCGGCGCCGCCGCCCGGCTCGGCCTCGACGCCGCCACTCTGACCGCCCGCTACCCGCGGATGGTCGCCGTCGACCTCTCTGGCTACGGCCCCACCGGCCCCTACGCCGGCCGGCGGGCCTACGACATGCTGATCCAGGCCGAGTCGGGCCTGGTCTCGGTGACCGGTACGCCGGAACACATGGCGAAGGCGGGGTTCGCCGCCGCCGACGTCGCCGCCGGGACCTACGCCGCCCAGGCGATTCTGGCGGCGCTGCTGCGCCGGGAACGGACCGGCGAGGGTGCGGCGCTCGCGCTCACCATGCTGGACGCGATCACGGAGTGGAACGGCTACGCGGTCCAGTTCGCCGAGCACACCGGCCGCCCGCCGGCCAGGGCCGGCGTCGGTCACGCGTCGATCGCACCTTACGAGGCGTTCACCACCGCCGACGGTGACAGCGTCCTGATCGGGGTGCAGAACGACCGGGAATGGGCTCGGCTGGCCGCCGGCCTGCTCGGCCGCCCCGACCTCGCGACCGACCCCGAGTTCGCGACCAACCGCGCGCGGGTGCGCAACCGGACGCGAACCGACGCGATCGTCGCCGAGGTCGTCGACGCTCTGCCCACCACGGCGGTGACGGCGGGCCTCGACGCGGCCGGGATCGCCTACGGCCGGGTCAACGAGATGGCCGACGTGCTCGCCCACCCGCAGCTGGCCGCCCGCGACCGGTGGATCGAGGTCGACTCGCCCGTCGGCCCGGTGCGCCAGCTGCGCCCGGTCGTCGAGTTCCCGGACACCCCGCCCCGGATAGAGCCGGTCCCCGCGCTCGGCGAGCACACCGAGAAGATCCTCACCGAGCTCGGCTACACCCCTGATCAGCTAGCCGTCCTGCGCGCCGACGGCGCCATCTGAGCCTTTGCCGTGGATCTCGCCAGGTTGGCGGTCAAGCGGTAGCCGGGTGCAGTTCACCTACTCAGCTGGCGATCACCCGGCACTCGGCTGGCGAGGCTCGGATCATGATCGTCGAGCGGGTATGCCGGCCGGCGCCATGCGACCCGTTCTGTCTGATGTGCGCATGCCCGGTCCGCGATCTACGTGGCTCGCCAGTCCTGGGAGCGTCGAAGATCGCCGGCTGGGAACGCGGACCGGGCCTCGGCGCCCGGTCGGCGATGGTCAGAGAGAAATGGCCCGGTGAGCTCCGGGGCCGCCCCGCGTCGAGGCCGCGCCGGTGGCGGCCCCGGCCCTCGTTCGTCACGGGCGCGTAACCCGTTTTGTCGGATTTATACATACACTTGTGATCAAGGTTCCGCGAGTGTGGAGACCCCGTCGAGGCAGCGTGCGGGCCAGTGTCGCACTGTGATGGTGACAGCGGTCGCCGGAAGTGGGCGGTCGCGGCGGGTGGCTGCCGGCGGGGAGGGAGCATAGGTCCTGTGCCGCATGTGAGCTTCCTGACCGACTACGGGCTCGCCGACGGGTTCGTCGCCGCCTGCCACGGCGTGCTGCTGCGCCGCGGCGTGAGCGCGCTCGACATCACCCATCTGATCGACCCCGGCGACGTTCGGCGGGGCGCGGCCGTGCTCGCGCAGACGGTGCGCTACCTGCCGGTCAGCGTCCACCTGGCGGTCGTCGACCCAGGCGTCGGCACCAGCAGGAGAGGGGTCGTGCTGGTCACGCCCGGGGGGATGCTCGTCGGCCCCGACAACGGGCTGCTGACGCCGGCCGCGGCGGTGCTCGGCGGCGTCACCGAGTCGGTGGCGCTGGCGGCCCGGCCGGGTGTGCCGGCGACCTTCCACGGGCGGGACGTGTTCGCGCCGGCGGCGGCCGAGCTCGCCATCGGCACACCCCCGGCGGCGCTGGGACGGCCGGTCGACCCGGCGGCGATCGTCCGGCTGCCGCCGGTGCTGGCGCGAGTGAGCCAGACCGAGACGCGGGCGGACCGGGCCGAGGCGGAGCTAGCGGCCGAGGTCGTCCTCGTCGACCGGTTCGGCAACGTGCAGCTCGCCGCGACCGGCGACCTGCTGGCCGACGTCGGCCTGGTGCCCGGCCAGCGGGCCGAGGTCCGCGGCGTGACGGCGCAGGAGGGGGCGCCGCTCGTGCTGCCGGTCGGGGTCACGTTCGGCTCGGTGGAGCCGGGCGAGCTGGTGCTTTACGTCGACTCGGCGGGGATGGCCGCGTTCGCGGTCCGTGACGGCGACGCGGCCTCCCGCCTGGGCCTCGCCCCCGGCGACGTGGTCACCCTGTGTCCTCGCCGGGCTCGGCCGGACCGCGCGACCGTATAGACGCGGTCATCAACCGCGGTGCTTCTCGCGGGAGGAGACCGTGGTCTATGGCGGCGTGTGTGGACACGGCCGTCGGCCACAGTTCCGGCACGCGGGAGGGCGCGAGCGCGTCGGGATGACCGCGCCGCGTAGTCGCGTGCGGGGTGCCGTCCGGTCAGCGGAAGCCCGGGACGGTCTGCCAGGCGGGGCCGGCGTCGGGGGCGTCGTCGCGCAGGACGGTGCCTTCGATCTTCCCGTATGGCCGGTCGGCGGCGTAGAAGACCGTGTTCGGGTTGTCGAGGCCGTAGGGCGCCAGGTCGACGAGGAAATGGTGCTTGTTCGGCATCGACATCCGGATCTCGGCGACCTCCGGATAGGCGGTCAGCACCTCCTCGCCCATTTTGTACAGCGTCTGCTGCAGCGCCAGGCTGTGCACGGACGCGAACGTCTCGAGCAGGATCGTCCGGATGCTGGCGAACAGCTTCCCGTAGTCGTGCTCGACTCCGATGAGGCGCCAGTGGGCGGTGACCTCGGTGGCGAGGATCCGGTCGTCGGTCTCGGCGAGCGTCGTGTAGCGGTCCTGGGCGAAGCCCCAGAACTCCGAGCCGGTCGACTTCAGCACCACGAGCCCGGCGAGGCCCGACACGACGTAGGCGTCGTCGCCGTCGACGGTGACGACCGTCGTGCGCCGTTCGGAGCCGGCGCGGCTGAACGCGTGGTCGTGGCCGGCGCCGTCGACCTGAATGCGGTCCCAGCCGTACTGCTCGATCTCGACCCGGGCGCCTGTCACCCAGTCGAACGAGCCGGTGAAGTGCCGGCCGAGGCGCAGCGCGAACTCCTCGATCTCGCCGACCCCCTCTCGGGCGAACGCGTAGGCCGTGTTCTTCTGCGCGTCCGTGGTCAGGATGTGCGCGTTGTCGCCGGTCAGGTGCGCGTCGGCGAAGTCCCCGCGCAGCGCCGACGACACGTTGAGGTCGGTGATCCTGTGGACCGGGGTGGACCGGTCCACGTGCACCAGCCGGACCTCGGCCTTCCCGAACTGGTTCGGTCCGAGCACGATCGCCATGGCTCCTCCTGAGGTCGGTCTGGTCCGGGCGGCCGGCCCGGCTTGGCGGGCCTGGTGCGACGCCTGAGCTGGCTGCCCGGGTGGTTGTTCCGTCGATGGCCGGTTGGTCAGTCGGTCGGTTAGCCGGTTCGTCGGGTGGTTGGCCGGGTCGGGTCGGTGGCCCGGCCGGGGGTGTGGCCGCCTGGGGGCCGGTCGCCATCCTCGCCCCGTCAGGTGCAGGCCCTGGTGACGGCGACGTTCGGCGGATGTTTCSCCGATCTTCCCGGCCCGTCCGAGGCCGGAGGCCGACAGACATCCCATGGGCTCGGATGTCCAGTCACAGCTGGTGACGGCGCCTCAGGCGCAGTGCCAACCCGGCCACCTCGTCAGCCCGGTCCCAGCCCTACCACCGCCATGTGCCAGGGCCCGGCGCCACGCGGGGAGGGCGCTCAGCGCCCGACACGGGGCGAGCGCGCCCAGCGCCTCGCCCCGGCATGTATGCGCGGAGAGCGGGCGGGACTACGCCGCGCATTTATTTGGGGCCAATTCCGTGACAATGGCGGGCCGTCGGCGCGCGGACCGTGACGCGCGCCGCCGATGGCAGGCGGATGTTGTTCTCTCGCCCGGTGGACGGTGGGAATTCGGCTATGCCCCCGGTGGTTCTCGTGAGGCAGTCTGGTGGCGGTTCGGGCATCCGTCCGAGTAGCCGGGCGGCACCGTGGGGGAGTCGTTCGGGCGCACATCGTGGCTGGCATTGATCCGGGTCGGGAAACGTTCACGGAAGTGGCATTCCTCCGGCCGAGGTTCTGCCGCCGCGAGCGGGGACGGCCTGGCGGGCGTGTCCGGTGGTCGGCCGTGGGGACGGCGATCATGGTGCGGCGACGGGTGTTTGGTCCCGCCCGGTGGCGTGGGGACGCCGGCGGGTGGGCTCGCGGACCTCCGGGGGTGCGGCTGGGGGCCGGCCGAAGGGCGCGCTCATGGCGAATGCGCGCGCGCCCGGAGACGGCCGACAGAGATGGCCACGCGGCATGGGAGGGCTTCGTGAGCATTGCCGGGAGAGGGCGACTCTCTGTATTAGCTCCATCGACAAATAGTGATGGTCGCCTGAGTGACAACGGTATTTCGCTTGCTCGGGGCGACGGATGCCACGCCGCTGGGTACCGTCCGACCGAGAGTTTTCGCGCGGACGCGCTAGTGGCCGTCCTGAAGATCGGAAGAAGGCGGGTAATGGTCTTCTCCGCGGGCGAACGCGGCGGGCAGGCGGGCCAATCCACCCGGCCGCGGGGCTGGCGGATCCGCCCGGTGTTGTTCGGGCTGGTCGCCGCCCTGCTCGCCGTCGTGCTGGCGGCCTGCTCCGGGTCCGGGGGCGGGGGCGAGCCCCCCGCGGCGGCGGCGTCGCGGACGCCGCCGGCCGCGAGCATCAAGATCACTCCAGCGGACGGCGCGTCCGGCATCGCGGTCACCGACAAGGTCGTCGTGACCGCGAACGCGCCCCTCGGCGACGTCACCATCGCGCGTGCCGCGAGCGATTCGCAGAAGACGGACGCTGGCACCCTGCCCGGCGAGTACTCGCCGGACCGGCGTACCTGGACCTCCGCCTCGGGCCTGTACGCCGACAGCCAGTACCAGGTGACCGCGTCGACCACGGCCACCAGCGGCGTCACCGGTACCGTGACCAGCCACGCCGCCTTCACCACCGGCATCCCGGCCAAGCCGTTCAAGGTGTCCTGGGAGCCGGTCGACGGCCAGACCGTCGGCGTCGGCACGCCGATCGTGCTGACGTTCAGCGGGCCGACCGCCGACCGGGCCGCGGTGCAACGGCACCTGTCCGTCGTCACCAGTCCCCCGCTGGAGGGCTCGTGGAGCTGGGCCTCCGACCGGGTGGTCCGCTGGCGGCCGAAGGAGTACTACCCGTCCGGGACCAAGGTGCATGTCGAGGCGAACCTCGCCGGGTTCGAGGCCGGCAACGGGCTGGTCGGCGTGAAGGACCGGGTGATGGACTTCACCATCGGAGCCCAGCAGATCAGTCACGTCGACATCGCCGCGCACACCATGAAGGTCTACAAGGACGGTCAGCTGGTGCGCACGATGCCGATCAGCGGCGGCAAGGGCGGCAAGCGGACGCTGCTGACGATGGACGGCCCGCACAACGTCCTCGGCAAGACCCAGAACCTGATCATGGACTCGGCCACGGTCGGGATTCCCCTTGGCGACCCCGACTACTACCGCGAGGAGGTCCAGTGGAACGTCCAGATCACCAGCGGCGGCCAGTACGTCCACTCGGCGCCCTGGTCGGTCGGTGATCAGGGGCGGGTCAACGTCTCGCACGGCTGCGTGAACGCCGCCCCCGAGGACGCTCAGTGGTTCTACGACTTCAGCCAGGTCGGTGACATCGTCGACGTCGTCAACAGCGGCCGGGCACCGGAGGCCGACCAGCTGGGCAACGACTGGTCGATCCCGTGGGCGACGTGGGCGGCCGGCAGCGCGCTGCCGGCGGGCGACGCCGGCGCGGTCGCCGCGCCCGCGGGCGTCGGCACGGGCCACCCCGGAGCCTGACCAGGAGCATCCAGTCAGCCACACTCGGGTACAGGCCATACGGGGGCCGGGCCCGCCGACCCCTTCCGGGCCGGCGGGCCCGGCCCCCTGCCACGTCCCGCCCCGCCCGGCGTGTGAGGTTCGGCCCGTCTGGGTCGCGAGGGCGGGCCCGGTGGCACATGTGTCGGAGGCGTCGGGTTGAGTAGAGAGATGTCAACGGGCCAAGACGGGGCAGGTGTCCCGGCGGGACGGGCGGAGGAGGCGCCGCCCAGCGCCGCGCGGGCGGACAGCGACCGGGCACCCACCAGGCCGGCCATCGCGCCGGCTTCCGCGCTGCCCGAGACGGCGCCCGCCGGTCGGGGCGAGCCGACCGGCGGGACCGTGGAGGGCCGCGCCCAGGCCCGCGCGGACACATGGCGGCGGCGGCTGCGTGACCCCGAGACCGGCCGGCCGGTGTGGTGGGTCGAGATCGTGATCCTGGTCGCGCTGTACTACTGCTACACCGGGACCCGCGGCTTCGCCGAGGGCTCCGTCGACCAGGCGACGAGGACCGGCGAGATGCTGGTGCGCTGGCAGGCCGCCATCGGGCTGGACATCGAGCTGGGGCTGAACCACTGGCTGCAGACCGTGCCGCCCATCGCGATCGCCTGCTGCTTCTACTACGCGACGTTCCATTTCATCGTCACGCCGACCGTCATCCTCTGGATGCACCGGCGGCATCCTCGCAGCTACTCGCGTGCTCGCTGGACCCTGGCCTTTACCACCATCCTCTGCCTGATCGGGTTCTTCCTGTTCCCGACGGCCCCGCCCCGACTGCTGCCAGGCGCCGGCTACATCGACACCATGGCCTACTACAGCAACTGGGGCTGGTGGAGCGCCTCCGCGAGCGCGGCCCCGCACGGCCTCGACAAGGTCGCCAACCTGTACGCGGCGATGCCGTCGCTGCACTGCGCCTGGGCGTTGTGGTGCGGGGTCCTGATCGCCCGCAACGCCCGCTGGAAGTGGCTGCGAGTGCTCGGCGCGCTCTACCCGGCGGCCACCGCCTTCGTCGTCATGGCGACCGCGAACCACTACATCCTCGACGCCTTCGCCGGCTGGGCCGTGCTGGGCATCGGCGCCCTCGCCGCCACAGCGCTCACCCGCCGCTCGACGCGCCGGTTCGCCGCGCGGCGCCCGGCGGCGCCGCCCGCCGAAGCCACCCCGAGCCCGACGATCGTGGAGCCGTCGCCCGCCGGTGATGCGGAGGTCGCCGTCGACCCGGCGCCGGGCGTGTCAGCCGCCACGGCCGCTCCCGGCCAGCGTCCGGGCGGTGAGCCCGCCGAGGGCGTTCCCGCCGGCCAGGCGCGCCCGGCCGGCGGCGGCCTCGCGACCCTCATCTGAGGCCGCGCTGGCCTGGACGCAGACCTGCCGGATCGCTTACCTCCCAGCAGACCTCCCAGATCGCTTCGCGATCCGGCAGGAACCCCGGCTTCGCGATCCGGCAGGAACCCTGTCGCCGATCCGGCAGGGACGCCGGCGCCGACCTGAACCCCCAAGGCCGTGGGTCGGCGTGTCGACCCGGGGCTGGCGCTTGTGCGGCTCGGTGTGGTGGCTGCGTTGCGACAGCGGCCTGAGCGGCCGCGGTTCGGCAGCCGCGCCCCGAAGACCGGATTCCTGCCCACAGGTGGCGGTTGTGGCGATGCGCCGGAGTGGCGTGTGCCGGGCCTTGGGGCCGATGTGCCACAGTTGGCGCTGTCGTGGTTGATATCCGGCATCCCGGTGATGCCGGACAGGGGTCGCGTCGACGCGTGCCTGGCAACCGCGTCCGCCTGCGTCCCCAGCTCGGAGTCCGTTCATGTTCCTGCCCGCCGTGACGCGCCCGCGCCGTCCTCGGCCGGTCGCGTTCGCCGTCTCGCTGCTGCTCGTCTCGCTGCTGCTCGCGCTGCTGGCGATCGCGGCGCGCCGCGGACCGATCGAGAAGGACCTGGCGCGGCGGGCGAGCGAGGCGGTTCACCGGGTCGGCGTGACGCAGGTCGCGGTGACGGTCGCCGGGACGTCGGTCACCCTGCACGGCGACTTCCCGAGCCCCGCCGCCGCCCAGGCGGCGCTGCGGGCCGCCCGCGTCGACGGCGTCAGCTCGGCCCAGCTGGGCACGGACGCCCGCGTCGCCACCGCGCCCGTCAGCGGGCCGAGCGGGGACGCGGATGCCGATGTGTCCGGGTCCGGCGACGCCCGTGAAGCGGACGAGGCGACCAGGGCCGCGCTGGCGGCCGCGGCCAGCGGGCATCCGGTCACGTTCGCGCGGGACAGCGCCGCGTTGTCGGCCGCGGACCTGGCGGCGCTCGACGGGGTCGCCGCGGCCCTGCGCGTCGGCACGCTGCCGGTGGTGGTCGCCGGGCATGCCGACAGCACCGGCCCAGAGCCGTACAACCAGGCACTGTCGGCCCGCCGCGCCGAGGCCGCCGTCGCCTACCTGGTCGGCACCGGCGTGCCGGCGGCCCGGCTGCGCGTCGTCGGCCTCGGTGAGACCCGCCCGGTCGCCGACAATGCCACCCCGGCCGGGCGCGCCGCCAACCGCCGCGTCGAGATCATGCCCGACCCGAGCTCCTGACGGCCTCGACCGCACCGCTCCCGCCCTGAGCTGGACGATTGCCTGATGGTGGTTCTGTCGTAGTTCTTGCATTGGGCGAATGCTGCCGCCCGTGGTCATTGGACCGGGCGTGCGCATGGTAGGCAGAGGTCCATGGCGGACTCGAGCATGGGGCTGCACGAACAGCCCGACAAGCTCACACCGGAACTTGTTGACCGGCACCGGGCGATCGTGTCGTTGATGGAGGAACTGGAGGCGGTCGACTGGTACGACCAGCGGGTCTCGGCGGCGACCGATCCCGAGCTCGCCGACATCCTCGCCCACAACAGGGACGAGGAGAAGGAACACGCGGCGATGACGCTCGAGTGGCTGCGCCGCCAGGACGCGGCGCTCGACCAGCAGCTGCGCACCTACCTCTTCTCGGAGGGCCCGGTGCTGGAGGCCGAGGCGCGCGCCATGAACGGGGACGGCGCCGCCGAGGCGCCGGCGGAGCCGGGCGTGGCGTCGCCGGCGGGGGCCGACCACTCACTTGGCATCGGCGGTCTGAAGGGAAAGTCCGAATGAACCACCTGCTCCGCGGGCACGCGCCGCTGACCGACGCGGCCTGGAAGGTCGTCGACGACGAGGCCCGGACCAGGCTCACCGTCAACCTCGCCGGCCGCAAACTGGTCGACTTCTCAGGCCCACACGGCTGGGACTACTCGGCGACGTCGCTCGGGCGCGCCACCCCGGTCGGGGCGCCCCCGTCGGACGGGGTGCGGGCCCGGCTGCGCCGGGTGCAGCCGCTGGTGGAGCTGCGCGTCCCGTTCACCCTGGACCGCCGCGAGCTCGAGGACGTCGACCGGGGCGCCGACGACGTGGACCTGTCGGCGCTCGAGGACGCCGCCCGGGCGATGGCGACGACCGAGAACTCGATCATCTTCCACGGCTACCAGGAGACCGGGATCGTCGGCATCGTCGAGGCGAGCTCGCACCCGCCGCTGTCCCTGCCGGACGACACCAACGGCTACCCGCGCACCGTCGCCAAGGCGGTCGCGATGCTGCGCCACGCCGGGATCGGCGGCTCCTACGGTCTCGCGATCGAGCCGGACGGTTTCACTGCCATCGTCGAGACCGCCGAGCACGGCGGCTACCTGCTGCTCGACCACCTGCGCCACATCCTGGACGGGCCGGTGGTGCGCGCGCCGGGCATCCGCGGCGCGGTGGTGCTCAGCCAGCGCGGCGGGGACTTCGTCGTCGAGTCCGGCATGGACCTCTCGGCCGGCTACGCCGGGCACACCGGAGACAACGTCGAGCTCTACCTGGAGCAGAGCCTGAGTTTCCGGGTGAACGAGCCCGACGCAGCCGTGGCGTTGAGCCCGGCCTGAGGCGCTGCTGGCTCGAAGGTCGCTTGCGCGACCGCTCGCCGCGGCGCCTGTCGGGCGCTGAGCGCCCTCCCGGCCTGGTTCCGGGGCTGAGGGCTGTCGGGGCCGGCGTGGTGGGACGAGGCGGGAATGGGCGGACGATCTTCGGGTTGTCCGCCCTTTGCGTGCCGGAGTAGTCACTTTCTGTCGCGAGGGTGGCGCCGGATGGTGGCCGGGGGGTTGGGAGGGGGTCGCCGGGCGCAAAGGGGGTGGGATGTGACGAGGTGCGCAGCGGGAGATTGATGGTTAGGTGGCCTTGCGTTAGGTGAGCCTAACTGGCACTCTGTATTCGTTAGGGAAGCCTTAGCTAAGCGTTGATGCTAATGCGAGGAACCCGGACAACGAACCCGAAGTGCCTGGTCGGCGGTGGAACACGCCGGCCCGTCCCGCGTGGTGAGGTGCGGTGCTGGTCTGCTCGTGCTTTGCTGTGTCCGACCGGACGCTACGCAGCGTAATCGCCGCGGGTGCCCGCGATGCCGACGAGATCGGCGAGCGCTGTGACGCCGGCACCGGCTGCGGCGGCTGCCTCGAAGAGATCTCGGAACTCCTGCTGTGTCATCGCGGCGGCGAGCCGGTCGCTGGCACGGCGCGGGCCGCCTGACGCCCGCGCCGGCTGGGCCGTTCGACGACAACGCCCTCGCGGTGTTGTCGCGGCGGCCGCGGTCCAACGGCGCGGTGACGAGTGGAGGCCTTGCGTGGTCAGTGGCGACGACGAGGTGATCGAGATCCTGAACGCGGTGCTTACTAACGAGCTCACCGCGATCAACCAGTACTGGCTGCACTACCGGATCCAGGAACACTGGGGCTACCACGGGCTAGCGCACCACTACCGTGACGAGTCCATCGACGAGATGAAGCACGCCGACAAGGTCATCCATCGCGTGCTCTACCTCGACGGCCACCCCAACCTGCAACGGCTGCACACCTTGCGCACTGGCGAGACGGTGCCCGAGATGCTTGAGCTCGACCACGCCCGCGAGCTGGAGAACGTCGAGACGCTACGTAAGGGTGTGACGCTGTCTCGCGGCAAGTCCGACTTCGGCACCGCCGTCCTTTTCGAGGATCTCATCCACGAGGAGGAGGAGCACATCGACTGGCTGGAGGCTCAGCTCGAGCTGATCCGCCAGATCGGCGCGCCCGAGTACCTCTCCGAGCAGATCCACAAGCACAGCTCGGACTGACGCTCCGCGATCGGCGAGAGATCGAGTGGGCTGGACGCACGGAGGTGCGTCTAGCCTTCGTCTGTCGGTCGGCGGGGGAAGGGTCCTTGCTGCGCTGGGTGATGCGTTTGTGCGCGCCAGGTCTCCGGCTGGCGGGGAACGGATACCGGGCGGTGCGTGAGGAGGCCTGAAGCGGCTACGCTGCGTCGCCGTTTCGCGCCGCCAAGCGGACCTAACGGAATGTACTCGGACGACTGCCGCTAGACTGCCCAGCGGAGGGCCTGGCCAGCGCAGATGGTCGCGCGGCCAGGTAGACGCTGCGCGGGAGGTGCGTTGGTCGCCGCGGTGACTGGGCTGGTGGCCGACGCGGTCTCGGCTGGGCTGCTGGTGGTGAACACCGAGGGCCGGGTTGTCTGGGTCAACGCCGCACTGGCGGCGGTCGTAGGCGTCGCGCCAGGGGGCCGGGACGCGGGCGGCGGCTCCAGCGCCGGGGCCGCGGACGTGGCCGGTGAGGTCGGCGGTGACGACGCCGACGGCCGCTCCGACGAGCGGCTCATGGTGGATCTGCCGACAGACCTCCCAGCAGACCCCGCGGACCTGGTGGACCGGCTTCGCCGGCCCGGCGGGGAAACCGGGCCTGGGGACCGGCCGCTCGGGCGCGCTCAGGCGCGTCACGCGGTCGCGGAGGCGCGGCTGCCCCTGTCGGGCCTCGTGCCCGGCGCCGCTCCGGTCGACGTCCGCTGGACCGCGCCGGACGGGTCCGCCCGCTGGCTGCGGCTGCGCTGCCAGCTGCTCACGCTGCCCGGCGTCGGCTGGGCGGACGGCCTCACGCTCTATGAGCTCTTCGACGTCACCGCCGGCTACCAGTCGGACACCCTCGTGGGTGGCGACGACACCTGGCGGGGCACCTCCGAGTGGGACAGGGCTGCCTGGGGCCCGACCGCCGACGCGGCGACCGTCGCGATGGTCCGCCCCGCGGGCAGCCTGTCCTCGTCCTCGTCCTCGTCCTCGTCCTCGTCCGCCGGCGCCGGCGCCGTGTGGCCCGTCCTCCCGGACCAGCGCTCCTCCCCGGCTCCGCCGGCGGTCGCGACGTCGGAACGGCTCGACCGCATCGAGGTGCTCACCCGCACCGGAACCTGGGAGTGGGACCTGGAGACGGGCCAGGTGGCCCTGTCCCGCAACCTGCTCGCTCTGCTTGGTTTCGACCTGGCCGAGAAGGTCGACTTCCACCAGATCCAGTCCCAGCTGCCAGCCGTCGACAGGCGCGCGATCCGCCGCAAGATCGGCGACGCGATCAAGAACCCCGGCACGTTCACTTTCGTCCACCGGCTCCTCGGTCGCGGCGGCCAGGGCGAACGGGTCTTCGACTGCCACGGCGAGGCCGTCCCCGACGAGTCCGGGCGCGCGGCGCGCATCCTCGGTACCGCGCATGACATCACTGACCTGCACCGCGTCCAGCAGGAGCTGGCACACCTGGCGGAGCGGGACGCGCTGACCGGCCTGTTCAACCGGCGGGCCATCACCAGGGCGCTGCGCGAGCACCTCGCCGCGTCCCCCGCCGGCCGCGCCGGCACGCTGCTGATCATCGATGTCGACCATTTCAAGGACATCAACGACCTGCGCGGCCACGCTGTGGGCGACACGGTCATGCGCGGCCTGACGCAGATCCTGCGCGACGAGCTGCCGGAGGCGGTGCTCGGCCGGCTCGGCGGCGACGAGTTCGCCGTGGTGCTGCCGGACGGCGACGGCGCCGACGGCCTGGCCATCGCCGACCAGCTGTGCCAGGCCGTCGCGCGCTCGCCGATCCCGGTCGACGACCTCGCGCTGCGGGTGACGGTCAGCATCGGTGTGGTTCCGCTGGCCGCCGTCGAGGACGACACGGCCGCGCTCGCCCAGGCCGACCTCGCGCTCTACGACTCCAAGGGCGCCGGGCGCGACCGCGCCCGGCTGTTCAGCGACGAGCAGTACGAGCAGGCGGCGCGGCGGGTGTCCGTCACCCAGCGGGTGCGCGCCGCGCTGGAGGCCGGCACGCTCGCCGTCGACGCGCTGCCGCTGGTCGACCTCGCCGCCCGCCGGGTCATCGGCTACGAGCTGCTGGTGCGGCTGCGCGACGGGCTCACACCGGAGCTGTCGCCGCGGGAGTTCCTCGAGCCGGTCGAGCGGACCGAGCTGGTGCTTCGGCTGGACCGGTGGGTGGTCAGCCAGGCCGTCGCCGCGCTGATCGCCGACGGCCCGGACGGGTCGCTCTACCTCCACGTCAACATCTCGGCCCGGTCTGTCGAGGACCGGGGCTTCGGCGACTTCGTCCTGGACGCGCTGCGCATCGGCGAGGTGAACCCCGCCAGGCTGGGGCTGGAGATCGCGGAGCGGTCCACGCTGGTGACCATCGAGCCGGCCCGCCGGCTGGCGGCGAAGCTCACCGCGGCCGGCTGCCGGTTCATCCTCGACGACTTCGGCGTCGGCATGGGCTCCGTCGTCCACCTACGCACGCTGCCGTTCAGCGGTATCAAGATCGATGGGGAGTTCGTCCAGCAGGCGGACGTCAACGCGCAGGACATCGCCCTCGTCGACGCGGTCGTGCGGATCGCCCGCACGCTCGGGATGTACACGATCGCGGAGAACGTCGACCGGGAGTCGCTGGCCAGTGCCCTGGGCGACATCGGCGTCGACTACGCGCAGGGTTTCCACGTCGGGCCGCCGCGCCCGCTCGCCGAGCTCCTCGCGGAGCGGTCCACCGCGGGCGACCCCGTGGAGCCCGACCACGCCGACGTCGAGCGGGCCGAGTTCGCGCACGCGGATGCGGGACGGGCCGAGTCCGAGCACGCGGCGCGCGAGCGGGCCGAGCTGGAGCGGGTGGAGCTCGAGCGGGTGGAGTTCGAGCGGGTGGAGTTCGAGCGGGCCGAGCTGGAGCGGGTGGAGTTCGAGCGGGCCGAGCTGGAGCGGGCCGAGCGGGAACGTGCGGAGCGTGAGCGGGCCGAGTTCGAGCGAGCCGAACTGGAGCGTATGGAGCGGGAACGCGCGGAGCGTGAGCGGGCCGAGTTCGAGCGAGCCGAACTGGAGCACGTGGAGCGCGAGCGGGCTGAGCTGGAGCGCGCCCGGCGTGAGCGGGCCGAATTCGAGCGGGCCGAGCGCGAGCGGGCCCTGCGGCTGGAACGGGAGCGCGCGGAGCGGGACCGGGCCGAGCGCGAGCGGGAGCGGATCCGTCGGGAACGGCTCGAGGCGGAGCGCCGGCGCGCGGAGAACCGCGGCTCGGTGTCGTGGGAGCGGCCTGGGCTCGGCGACCTCCCGCCCGGTGCACCGCCTCCGACGGGGCCGACGTCCCTGACGTACCCGGCGTTCCCGGAGACGGTGCCGCCGCCGGACGGTGCCGGGGGAGCACCCACCTGGTCCTATGGGCCGGCGACGCCGGCGTACCCGCCGCCATATCCGTCCGTGGCGCCGCCGTCCGGTGACCAGGTGCCCGACTATCCGCCGACGGACGGGTTCCCGCTCGGTGGGCCGCCGAGCGCGCCGTTGCCCATCGGCGGCCTCGCCGGACCCGGCTTCCCCGACCCGGGCCGCACGGGCGGCGGGTTCTCCCGGGGTGCCTTCCGCCCCGGCGACCTGTCGGGCGAGGGCTACCAGGGCGGCGGGTACGGCGGCTACGACGCGTCCCGGCCTGACCCGCTCGGGCTCGACCGCGTCGGCTACCTCGGGCGTGACCCGCTGTTCGGCGCCCGGGTCTCCCCGCCCGACCCGGACGGCGACCGACCAGGCGGCGGCCCGGCGTCCGGCCGCCAGGACGGCCCACCTGGCGGCTGGGACGCGGCTGGCGCCTGGGGCACGCCCGGCGGCGTCGGACCGGCGCCGTGGGACATCGTGTCAGTGAGCGGAGTCGTCGCGGCCGGGCCTGGCCCCGACGCCGAGAAGGACACCGGCGGTTCCCGAACCGGGCTGGACATCGGCGGAGGGGCTGGTGGCCCGCTCGGCGCCGGCGGTCGGGACATGCGCGGCACCGCCGCCGACGCTGGCTCGGGCGCCGCGAGTGACGGGGGCCCTGGCGCCGCGGGCGATGGCGTCGACGGGCCGGCGTGGCCCGCCGGCCATGCCGGCCATGCCGGCCATGCCGGCCATGCCGGCAATGCCGGCCATGCCGGCAATGCCGGCCATGCCGGCAATGCCGGCCATGCCGGCAATGCCGGTGACGCCGGCCCGGTGGCCAGGGAACGTCCCGACCACGGTCCCGTGGGCTTCCAGAGCAACGAGGACGCCGGGAAGGCCGGTCCGGGCGCCGTCGCCGACGAGCCGGCCGGTGATGACCCGGGCCGCCCGCCGAGCGGCCGGTCCGCGCGCCGCCGGCCGGCCGGCGAGGACGGGGCCGCCGGGCGGCGGCGGGCCGGAGGCCTGCAATGGGTCCGGCGGCACACCCCCGACCCGCGCTCGGTGGCTGATGGCGCCGCCGGTGCCGACAGCCCGCCGCGGCAGGATGAGGCCTCGACGGGCGAAGGCGTGACCGACCCGGGCGGGGCGCGGCCGCAGGTCGGGGGACCGGACACGGACGACGACGCGCCGCCGCCAGCCCAGGACTCGGCCGACACCCAGGTCGTGACGATCAACAAGCTCGGCCAGCACCCCGGTGGCACCGTCAACGGCCTGTACCGCTGGCCGTAGCCCTTATGGGTCGCTGACTCTCCATCGCCGCGACCGCCGGTTCCGCATGGAGGCTGTGACCCGCGTTCGCGGCGGGGTGTCGTCTGGCGCCTGCCGCGGCTAGCGCCCGCCGCGGCAGGCAGCGCGGCATTCCTCCGCTGTCCCGCGGCCGCGTCCCAACCGCGCCCGTGTCCTGACCTCGGTGTTTGCCGACCTCCGACGTGTTCCGACCGCGGCCGCGCCGTGGCCCGCCGGGGTAAGCCCGCCCTTCGCGGCGGCGGCATTCTGCCGCGAAGACGGGCTCTCTGGGGTTCCGGCGAGCCCGTAACCGGTTCACGACGTCGTGACAGGCGTAACACGGGCGTGCGCCGATGGGCCGGTGAACAGTAAGCGCGCACGTCGGTGAACGGTTGTCCGGAGTTCACCCGATAGTGGGGTCGCAATTCGCGAAACGACCTGGAAACACGTGTGTCCTGACGTAACGATCTGGTGACGGTGGCCCGCGGCGGTGGCGCCTGGATGATAATTGCCCTAACGTCAGGAGGTTTTTGGCCCGTACGTTTTCGCGGCTCCACTGGCCGCAAAAATGACGGGTCGCGCGGATTAACGTCCGGGTAACTCCGGAGTCCCATGCCGGTAACCGCTTTCCCTACACTGATCGATATCAGCGTCCTAGGGAGGGCAAGGAATTGTTCGGAAAGTCCTGGCGTAGGCTCGCACCGCTCGCGGTGCTGCCCGCTCTCCTGCTCGCGGCCTGTGGGGGGTCGGGGGATTCATCGTCTGACGGCGGCTCGTCGGACACGATCAAGGTCGGTCTGCTGCATTCGCTCAGCGGGACCATGGCCATCTCGGAAGTGACGGTCCGGGACTCCGAGCTGCTCGCTATCGAGCAGATCAACGCCAAGGGCGGCGTGCTCGGAAAGAAGCTCGTGCCGGTGGTCGAGGACGGTGCCTCCGACTGGCCGACCTTCGCCGAGAAGGCCCAGAAGCTCATCTCGCAGGACAAGGTCGCCACCGTCTTCGGTGGTTGGACGTCCGCGAGCCGCAAGGCGATGCTGCCGGTCTTCGAGCGCAACAAGGCGCTGTTGTGGTACCCGGTGCAGTACGAGGGCCTGGAGCAGAGCCCGTACATCTTCTACACGGGCGCCACCACCAACCAGCAGATCGTCCCCGGTCTGGACTACCTGAAGGAGCAGGGCAAGAAGAAGATCTTCCTGGTCGGTAGCGACTACGTCTTCCCGCGTACCGCCAACAAGATCATCAAGGCCTACGCCGCGGCGAACGGGATGGACATCCTCGGTGAGGAGTACCTCCCGCTGGGCTCCACCGAGGTCTCGACGATCGTCAACAAGGTCCAGCAGGCCAAGCCCGACTTCGTGTTCAACACCCTCAACGGCGACTCCAACGTGGCGTTCTTCAAGCAGCTGAAGTCCGCCGGCATCGGTCCGGACCAGATCCCGACCATGTCCGTGTCCATCGCCGAGGAGGAGGTCAAGGCGATCGGCACCGAGTACCTGGCGGGCCAGTACGTCGCCTGGAACTACTACCAGACGACGGACACCCCGGCGAACACCGAGTTCGTCAAGGCATTCAAGGCCAAGTACGGCTCCGACAAGGTGACCTCCGACCCGATGGAGGCCGGCTACAACGCGGTCAACCTGTGGGCGGCGGCGGTCGAGAAGGCCGGCACCACCGACGTCGAGGCGGTCAAGAAGGCGGCCGGCGGAATCTCGCTCGACCTGCCCGAGGGCAAGGTCACGATCGACGGCCCGACCCAGCACGTCTACAAGACCGCCCGGATTGGCCTTATCGGCGCCGACGGCCAGATCAAGTCGATCTGGGACTCGGGGGAGCCGATCAAGCCCGATCCCTACCTGAAGGGCGCGGAGTACCCATGGGCCAAGGGGCTGTCCTCGTAACCATCTGGAGGTAGCGGCCAAGGGCGCGCGAAAATGATCTTCTTTCGCGCGCCCTTTGGCTCTGGGCGCGTCGAGAAGATAACGGAGAACGGTTGAAGTGAACGGGTTCCTGAACCAGTTGCCGATCGGGCTGAGTATCGGGGCGGTGCTGCTGCTGGCGGCGCTGGGCCTGACATTCACGTTCGGCCAGATGGGCGTCATCAACATGGCGCACGGCGAGTTCATCATGGTGGGCGCCTACACGACGTACATGCTGCAGAGCTGGGCCGGGCACGAGGCGGTTATCGCGGCCCTGCCGGTGGCGTTCGTCGTGGCGGGTCTGTTCGGGGTGATTCTCGAACGGACGCTGATCCGCAGATTCTACGGGCGGCCACTGGACACGCTGTTGCTCACCTGGGGCGTCAGCCTCATCCTGCAGCAGCTGGTTCGGGACCTGATCGACAACCGCGGCGTCCAGGTCGTCGCCCCCGACTGGCTCATCGGGGGCGCGGATCTGGGCGGTATCCGGATTCCCTACAACCGGGTCTACATCTTCTGCCTCGCGGCGGTGTGCCTGGTGGGGATCTGGTTCTACATGAGCAGGACCCCGGCCGGCCGGCGGATGCGGGCCGTGATGCAGAACCGCGAGCTCGCGGCCTGCAGCGCGGTCCGCACCGACCGGGTCGACCAGATCACGTTCTTCATCGGCTCGGGGCTCGCCGGCGTCGCCGGGGTCGCGCTGACCCTGGTCGGCACGGTCAGCCCCACCCTCGGCACCAAGTACATCGTCGACGCGTTCCTCGTGGTCGTCGTCGGCGGTCTCGGCCAGCTGCGCGGCGCGCTGATCGCGGCGTTCGCGCTCGGCCTGCTCAACAGCTACGTCGAGTTCTGGTCGAACGCGAGCCTCGCGAAGGTGATCGTGTTCGTCGCGATCGTGGCCTTCCTGCAGGCCCGGCCCCAGGGCATGTTCGTCCTTCGCAGCCGGGCGCTCACGTGAGCCGGACCTCCCGGATCGGCTCCGCAGGCTCCGCCGATCCGGCAGGGACCCCGGAGGACGAGGCCGCAGGGAGCGAGCGACGGAGTGAACCGGAGATGCAGAGCGCCCCGGTGACGGCCACCGAGGAGCCGACCGCGGCGCCGGAGAGCGGGACGGCCGCGGCGAGGAGCGGGTGGCGCGCCCGGCTGGTGACGCCCCAGCTACCGTGGCGGATCGTCTTCGTCGTGGTCATCGCGGTCGGCGTGATCGCTCCGTACGTGCTGGACCCGGCGTTCCGCCTGCCGCTGTTCACGAAGTACCTGTGCTACGCCATCGTCGGGATCGGCATCGGCCTCGCCTGGGGCCACGGCGGCATGCTCACCCTCGGGCAGGGCCTGTTCGTCGGCCTCGGCGGCTACTCGATGGGCATGTACCTCAAACTGCACGACGCCGGCCCCGGCCACGTCCCCGACTTCATGGACTGGAGCGGCGTCGAGAAGCTGCCCGCGTTCTGGGAGCCTTTCCGAAGCCCGGTCGTCGCGATCGCCGCAGTGATCATCCTGCCGATCGTGGTGGCGACGCTGCTCGGTCTGCTGGTGTTCCGCCAGCGGGTGCGCGGCGCCTACTTCGCGATCCTCACGCAGGCGCTCGCCGCCGCCTTCGTGATCCTGCTGATCGGCCAGCAGGGCTACACGGGCGGCACGAACGGCCTGACGAACTTCAGCGGGTTCTTCGGCATCGACACCTATGCCGACCAGGGCCACCGGACGCTGTACTTCATCACCGCCGGCGTGCTGCTGGTCATCTTCCTGCTGCTGCGCCTGGTGGTCGCGAGCCGGTTCGGCCGGCTGCTGCTGGCGATCCGGGACGGGGAGGACAGGGTACGTTTCCTCGGCTACGACCCGACCGTCATCAAGACGATCGCGTTCGCGATCTCGGCGGTGACCGCGTCGGTCGGCGGCGCGCTGATCGTGCCGGTGGTCGGCATCGTCAACCCCGGCATGCTCGACATCGTCCCGTCGATCGAGCTGGTGATCGCCGTTGCCGTCGGCGGCCGTTACTCGCTCGCCGGCGCCGTCATCGGCGCGGTCGTCGTGAACTGGGCGCGGTCGACGTTCTCCGAGGACTACCCGTCGGCCTGGACCTACTTCCAGGGCGCCCTGTTCATCGGCGTCATCGCCTTCCTGCCCAGGGGCCTCGCCGGGCTCCTCAAGCAGCTGCGTGACGGCGGGCCGGCGCTGATGAAGAAGCTGGGAATCAAGCCCCCGTCCCGGCCCGCCCCACCCACCGCGCCACCGGCCGTCGCGCTGGCCGGCGACCAGACCGTGGTCGTGCCCGGGCAGGGCGCGTCCAGGCAGGAGGCGGTGTGATGCCGACGTCCGACGAGACCAGCACGGAGACCACCACCATCCCGGCCCAGCGCACCGCCGAGACCGGCGAGACGCTGCTGGAGGTGCGTGGGCTGCGGGTCGTGTTCGACGGGTTCGTCGCCATCGGCGGCATCGACTTCACCGTGAGCCGCGGCGAGCTGCGCTTCCTCATCGGCCCCAACGGTGCCGGCAAGACCACCCTCGTCGACGTCATCACCGGGATGACGAAGCCCGCCGCCGGCTCGGTGCGGTTCGCCGGGACGGAGCTGGTCGGCCGGCGCGAGTACCGGATCGTGAAGCTCGGGATCGGCCGGACATTCCAGACCGCGACGGTGTTCGAGGACCTCACGGTCCTGGAGAACCTCGACCTGGCGGCGAGCTTCCGCATGCCCGTCCCGAAGCTGTTCCTGCGGCGCAGGGGCGTCAGCGACCCGGTCGCGCAGGTCCTGGAGACGACGCAGCTCGCCGAGCTGGCCGACCGGAAGGCGGGGATCCTCTCGCACGGCCAGCGGCAGTGGCTGGAGATCGGCATGCTGCTCGCCCAGGACCCCCAGCTGCTGCTCCTCGACGAGCCCGTCGCCGGCATGACGAAGGACGAGCGGGAGCGTACCGGCGTCCTGCTCCAGCAGATCGCCGAGGAACGCACGGTCGTCGTCATCGAGCACGACATGGAGTTCCTGCGCCGGTTCGCCAGCGTCGTCACCGTCCTGCACGAGGGCAAGGTCCTCACGGAGGGCACGGTCGCCGAGGTCCAGGCGGACCCGCGCGTCCAGGAGGTCTACCTGGGCCGCAAGAAGGAAGACGACGAGTCTGGTGGGGCGGCCGCGGCCGCGCTTGGGCTGGAGGCCGCCCCGTGAGCGCAGGAGCAAGCGAGCGGAGGTCTCGTCCGACGAAGGAGGACGAGGCCGAGCAGGGGTCCCCGTTCGGCGCGGATGCGACGAACGGGGGGGCGATGAGTGCGGCGACGGAGCGAACTCGAGGCACCATGAGCGACGAGCTGATGCTGAAGGTCACCTCGCTGGACGTCGGCTACGGCCGGGCGCAGGTCCTCTTCGGCGTGAACCTGGAGGTGCCCGCCGGGTCTCTGGTCTGCGTCATGGGCCGCAACGGCGTCGGCAAGACAACCCTGCTCAACGCCATCATGGGCATCCTGCCCCCCTCCGCAGGCACCATCGAGTTCCAGGGCCAGAACATCACCCGGATCGCGACCTACGACCGGGTAAGGCGGGGGATGGGCTACTGCCCGCAGGGCCATGAGACCTTCCCGCAGCTGACCGTCTTCGAGAACCTCCAGGTCACCTGGGAGGCGGCCAAGGGCAAGAAGGGCGCGATCGACGAGGCGCTGGACGTGTTCCCACGCCTGCGGCCGTTCCTGAAGCGCCGCGCCGGCTTCCTCTCCGGCGGCCAGCAGCAGATGCTCGCCATGGCCAGGGCAATGGTGACCGGGCCGAAGATGCTGATCCTCGACGAGCCGACGGAGGGCATCCAGCCGTCCATCGTCGCCGAGATCGAGGAGGTCATCGAGCGCCTGCACACCGAGGTCGGTCTCGCGGTCCTGCTCGTCGAGCAGTATGTCGACACCGCGATCAAGCTCGCCGACAGCTTCATCGTCCTCGACGCCGGCCTCGTTGCCCATGCCGGCACCGCCGCCGACCTCCACGACGCCGACCTGGTCCGCCTTCTCGCGGTTTGAGGCGGAAGCTGGGCGCCTCCGCCAGCGGGCGGTGGCGCCCAGCTTCCGCTGACTCCACAGCCGGGTGCCCCCGCGCGGCTCCGCGCGGGCGTCGGACCACATCGGCGTGGCTACGTGAACCGTTCCACTCGGTTACCGTCCGTAGCATGGGTGCGTCGTCGGGTCGTCGCGGCGTGGGTGCTCGGGGGATTCGCGTCGCACCGCTTCATCGGCGTGCCGCGCGGCCGGCCGGCCTGCTGATCGCCGCGCTGATGGTGACAGCCGGAGGTCAGCCGGCGGCCGTGCCGACGCCCCGGGCGGCGGACGCGGCGGCGGACGCGGCGGCGGGCCTGGCGACGGCGCCGCCCACCGCGGCGGACCCCCTGACCGCGCCGGACAAGCCCGGCAGCCATGGCGTCGGCTTCCGCGCGGTGACCATCGTCGACGCCGGCCGCCACCGCACCCTGATCACCTCCGTCTGGTACCCGACGCGGTCGCGGCTGCCCGCTCCGAGGGCCGCCGGCACCACCGGTCCCGCGAACGCCGCCGCCGGTGCCGCCGGCCGCTCCGGCACCGTCGACGGCCCACCGGCGGCCGGCGGGGCTGTCCCGGCGCGGTACGAGATAGCGCCGGAGGTGAGCTATCCGTCGCGGATGGCGGTCGTGGACGCGCCACCCGAGCGGGGGCCATTTCCCCTGGTGGTGTTCTCGCACGGCAGCGCGGGCAGCCGGGTGCAGTTCGCCTCGCTCGCCGAGGCCCTGGCCAGCCGCGGGTACGTCGTCGCCGCGCCCGACCACCCGGGCGACACGATGGCCGACGTCGCCGCGGGGCCCAGCGAGTCGCTGATCGACCTGGCGAGTGACCGCCCCATGGACGTCAGCGCGGTCCTCGACTGGATGCTCGGCCCCGGGCGTCCCTTCGCGTCGATCCTGTCGGCGGACAAGGTCGCGGTCGTCGGCTTCTCCTTCGGCGGCCTGACGGCGATCGCCTCGTCCGTGGGGCTGCTGCGTGCGCCCGCCGACCCCCGGGTCCGGGTGTCGGTGGGGATCTCGCCGGCGAGCGCCGCACTGCCCGCGAGCCTGCTGGCGCGGGTGCGGATCCCGACCCTGCTGATCGCCGGCACCGCCGACGGCGTCACACCTCCCGGGCCGGGCGCCGACCGGACGTTCCGTGAGCTCACCGGGTCACCCGGCCGGGCGGAGGTGGTTGTCACCGGTGCCACGCACAACTCGTTCGGCGACCTGTGTGACCAGGTGTACCTGACGGCGGACGGGCGGGTGCCCGCCGGGATCCGGCTGCGCATGCAGCTGGGGGCGCTGCTCACCTGCCTGCCGCCGCTGGCCGACGCGGCGCTCGCCCAGCAGATGGCCCGCTGGTACACCGTCGCCTACCTGGAGCGCCACCTGCGCGGCGACACCCGCTACGACCGGTACCTCACCCCCGCCGCCGCGACCGCGCAGCCGCTCCCGGTAACGCTCCGCGCGGCGCCCTGAGGGGAGATCCAGGCGAACGGGCCGTCAGGGCGAGCGGGTCGGCGGGCGAAGGACGTGGCTCACGGAGCGGACGGCGGGCTGGTGGGCGGCGGCGCGCGGGGCGCCGCGGGCGGTGGCGCGGGTCGTCGAGCGCGCCGGTTCCTCGTCCGGATCGGCGGCGGCCTCGTCGGCGTCCTCGGCCTCGGGCGCTTCGCCGCCGGCCACCTGACCGTGGGAACCGTTGGGGTGGCCGCCCGGGTGACTGCCGTTGGGATGGTCGCCGTTCGTGCTGAGGGCGTCCAACCGGTGGCTGGCCTCGCCGCCGCCCCCGTCGCCGTTCGACCCGGTGGCGCCGTCCCAGATCTCCGGGTCGATGTAGATAGCCCGGGTCATCCCGCCATGACCGTGGATGGCGAGCAGGGTCTCCATGTTCGGGTAGATGGTGGTCGACTCCAGTCCGGAGGCCCACCAGAGCACACAGGTACCGTCCGGCGCCTGGGCGCCAAACGCGACGGCGCCAGTCCCGGACACCCCGGACACGTCCACGTCCCGCTCGAGCTGGAACCTGCGCACCTGTCGCGCGGACATCGCCTGGGATGACCTCCTCGTGGAGCACCAGCGTCCCCGCGCCGCCCGACCGGCCGCAGTGACTGTAGAACTGGCACGGTACCGACCTCGAGGCCGGACCGACGACCGGGCACTGGCCAGTCCCAGACCGGTCGGCACACGGTAGCGGTTGGAGCCCGCCCAGGTCATCCCTTTCCGTCTTACGGCCACTACTATTCCTGACCGCCATCGACCACCCGCAGGTCAGCACGACCCGCCGGCCAGTCCGGGACCACAGCCGGCTCGGCCCTCGGGATCACGGCCGGCGATCCCGCCGACGTCAGGTGAGCGGGCGGAAGGAGCCGGTGGGGCGGTCGAAGGCGTCGTGGGTGTAGACGGCAAGCGTCGCGGCGAGGTCGAGGGGCTCCACGCCGTGGGCGGCGAGGGTGAGCCAGAGGCCGGACATGAGCACGAGGCCGTGGTGCAGCAGGCACTCGGGATAGCCGGCGACGCGGGTGGCCGCGGCGGAGTGGAATGCCTGCGCGGCCGAGGCGTCGTCGGTCAGGGCCGCGAGCGCGCCCGCGCGTACCTGGGCGGTGAGGAACTCCCAGACCTGTTCCGTCTCCGGGGCCTGGGGACCCCGCCAGACGCCGCCGAACGTGAGCTGGCGCAGCACCTCCGTCGGGGCGTAGCCGGTGCGCAGGTGCAGCACCACCGCCCAGGAGGCGGTCAGCCAGCAGACCGCGCGCAGCGTGGGCATCGGGTCGCCGGTGAGCCTGTCGGCGAGGGCGCCCTCGGCGTCGGCCCGGCTCGCCGGGTCGAGCCAGCGCAGGACCTCGCGCTCGACGGCGACGATCTCCGCGATGGGCAGGTCGGCGGGATGCGGACGGGCAAGAGCCGCGGCCCGTCGGGAGACGGTGTCCACGAGTGCCAACGCGCCTGGCTCAGGAAGCGTCTGCCAGGCAAGACCCGCTGGCGCCATGCCGACACGCTAGCCCCCGTCGCCCCCGCTCCACCAAATGGCCACATGATTCGGTGCGCCGATGCCGGTTTTCCCACTGCGCGTGACGAACCATGACCCACCCGGCGCCGGGCGCCGGGGCCCCGGGTGGCCGCCCGGGGCGGATCCGGTGCGTGCCATGCCACAAGGGCCCTCGGTGACCCGCGTCAGCGGGTCACCGAGGGCCCTGTCCGTGGCAGCGCGGCGAGACCCCGCGGGTCGGAGCCCTCCCGCTGTGGCGGGGCCGGTGGCTCGGACACCTTCGGCGTCACCCAGGACCGGCGCGGGGCCGGGTGGCCTGGGCGCCGGTCAGCCGCCCAGGAGGTCGAGGACGGCCGACGAGGGGAGCTCGTCGGCCGCCTCGGCCAGGTGGCGGCGCCAGAGCGCCTCGGCGGCGTCCGATTCGCCTCGCTCGATCAGTTCGACGAGGCGGTTGTGGACCTCCTGGTGCTCGGCCAGCGAGCCATGCGTGTCCGCGGTGACGGTGGATCCGGCGACATCCGAGTGGTCGCCCGGCTGGTGGCTGGTCGCCGCGTGCAGGATGTGCCGGAGCATGTTGTCGATCACCGTGAGTGTCTGGTTCCCCGCCAGCTCGACGAGCAGGTGATGGAACCTGTTCAGGGACACCCATGGGTCGGGAGTGACGGTGTCCAGGCCCGCGCCGGCGGCGCCGAGCTGGCCCGCGCCGTGCCCGCCGGGAGCGCCGTGGCTCCCCTGGCCGTCCCGTCGGCCGCCGTCGATCGCCGCCGCGGACTCGGACAGCGCCGCGCGCAGCCGGCCCAGCGCCGGCTGCGCCGGTGCCTCGGCGAGCATCCGCACCGCCGGTGTCTCCAGCGACGCGCGCGCGTGCTGGACGTCGGAGACGGTGGTGCGGCGGTGCTCGAGGACCAGGCCCGCGTAGCGCGCGGCCACGTGGCCGTCCGGCCGGTGGACCCGGGCGCCGCCGTGAGCGCCCCTGCGAACCGAGATGAGCGCCTCGGACTCCAGCACCCGGAAGGCCTCGCGCAGCGTCGGCCGGGAGACGCCGAACTGCTCCATCAGTACGGCTTCGGGCGGCAGAGCGTCGCCTTCGACCAGCTCGCTGCGCACGATCTGGCGGCGCAGGTGCGCCGCCACGAGTTCGGCGGTTTTGGGTACCCGCACGTGCCGTCCGACGCGCCCGTCGTCGAGCACGGTGGTCGGGGTCGGGCGCGCGACGCCGGCCGAGCCGAGGCCGCCGGCAACCCGGGTCACGCGGACCGGGTGCACGGACCGTCGCGTCGCGTCCAGATTCGTGGCCGGTTGCAGTAACGCCATGACGTCGTCCCCCTGTAGGTGGCGGCGGCCTGCCGCCAGGCCGCGTGGATCGCTGTCGCGATGTCGCCGCGAGTCTTACAGGGGGTGCTGTAGTCGTACGGTTACGGGTAAGGTAATACCACGGTGTGATACGAATAATGTAACACACTGTGAAGATTGTTGATTACTGTCTGTATATATAGATGGAGTGCTGACCATCGGTGACCCCCGGGTCGGGCGCACCCATCAACGGCTGGCGACCTGCGATTTTACGGTTGCGGACGGCGATATGCGCTCAGGGCCACCATGGTCCTGGCGAGCACGCTCGGTGGCGCATCCGCGGGGCCGAGTTCCACGTCGACCACGGCCAGTCGCCGCCCGACATGTCGGACCGTGGCCACGGCCGCCACGTCGTCCTCCATCGGCAGTGGGCGGATCACCGTCAGGTCCAACGACAGGACATGGATGGCCGACCCGGTCGGCAGCCGGCGGGCGAGCACGGTGCTGACCGCCGCGTCGGCGAGCGCGCAGCAGGCGGCGGCGTGGACCCGGCCGAGCCGGTTCGCGAGCCAGCCGGCCGGCGGCAGGCGCAGCAGCAGCCGGTCGCCCTCGCCGCGGACGTCCGCGCCGAGCGCACCGAGCAGCGGGTGCGGCGGCGGTAGGTGACTGACGGGCCCGCTCGCCGTCTCGTCCCTGGTGGCGACGCCCGCCTCGTCCGCCTCGCGCTCCGGGCCGACCGGGCGGGGCCGGTCGCTCGCCGCGGGCTCGTCCAGGCGTGGGGCCGCGGCGGCGGCGGTGCCCTTCGCCGGTACGACCGGTGACGAGGCGGCCGGGTGGACCACCGCGCAGATCGCGGACGCCTCGGCCAGCGGGCGGCCGTCGGGCGTGCTGACCGTCGCGGTCGCCCGCCGTAGCCGGGCATCCGGCTCGTCGCCGTCGAGGGTGGCCACCGACGCCTCGGCGCGCAGCCGGACCGGTCGTTCACGCGGGCGGTCGGCCGCCGGGTCGGGGATGAACATCGACGCGGGTGGGCGTGGCCCGTCGGCGTCGTCCGGGTCGGACCAGCCGGCGGCCGGCCCGTGGGTGCGCAGCTGCAGCGCGGTGGTCACGGTCAGATCGCCGGGACTCAGGCAGGTCCCGGCGGCGGAGGCGACCGCCATCTCGGCGAGGGCCGCGACGGCGGTGGTACTGAGCCGGGGGCCGGGCGCCGGGCCGGTCAGCCAGGTCGGCACCGTCATCATGAGGCTGGCGAGCCCCTCGGCGGCCGTCAGCACCCGGGTGCCGGCCGCATCCCCAAACGGGTCGCCCGGCGATACGCCCGCGTCGTCGGCCAGCTCGCCGCCTGCCGCGTCGGGGACCGTCGCGCCCGCGACCGGAGCTTCGGCGCCCATGGGCCGCGCCTGGCGGAGATCCTGGGGGCCGTCGGCGCCGGAGACCGCCGGGCGGGGCGGCGGGAGCGGGGCGGCGGGGCCGGCGACGGCACGGGACCAGGCACTCAGCCGCCGCAGGCTCTCCAGCCGCGCGGCGCCGCCGACCACCGCGAGGTCGCCGCCGGCCATGGTGTGGCCGCCCTCGGCCTGGGCAAGGTTGTCGGCCTGGGCGAGGTTGTCGCGGAGCGCCGGGGCGCCGGTCGACGGCCCGGCGTCAGGGCGGGCAGCGGCGCCTGCCGGCGTGGTGTCCGCCAGGGCGGCGCGGGGCGGGCGGTCGCCCGGCCCACCGCCACGCCTTGCCAGGGGCCGCGGCGGTGACGCGACGTTGGTGCCCGCCGACGGCGTGGGTGCGCCGTCGGTGGCCAGGATGTCCGCCTCGTCCCCGATCACGGGGTTCTGTCTAGCAGGATCGGGCCGCCTCCAGAACGACCGCCCCTGCTCGGGTGACGGGGATCACGTTTGAATTTCTACATAGAACATGACGCATTGCGAATGTCGTGGTTATTTCACATCTATGTCGGAATAGCCGGGATTATCCGTCCCGTCATCCCGCCTCGGCGCGGACAGGCCGTGGAACATGTTGTGTGGATCGATGTGGGTCGGTGTGAATCAGCAGGGGCGCCCGGTCCCCGCCGGTTCCGTCTCTCAGGTGGAACCGGCGGGGAAGCGGGGTCACGCCGCGACGGGCGTGAACTCCTCGGCCTCGAGGGTCACGGCGACGGCATGGACCACGGAGGCGATCCGGAGCGCGTCCTGGACGGCCTCGCGGGCCACGCCCCGGCCGCGCAGCTCGTGCTCATGCGCCTGCAGGCAGCGGCCGCAGCCGTTGACCGCGGAGGCCGCGAGCGACCACAGCTCGAAGTCGACCTTGTCGACGCCCGGGTTGGCGATCGCATTCATCCGCAGTCCGGCCCGCAGCCGGTCGTACTCCTCGTCCTCGAGGAGGTGTAGCGACCGGTAGTAGACGTTGTTCATCGCCATCAGCGCCGCGGCCGTCCTCGCCGCGCGGTAGGCCTCCGGCGACAGGTGCCCGCGTACCTCGGCGTCGAGCTCGGCGATGACGGTGCGGCCCCGGCTGGCGAGCGCGGCGGTCAGCACCGTGCCCCACAGCTGCTGCTCGGTGAGCTGGGTCTGGCTGGTGACCGAGCCCAGGTTGAGCCGCAGGTCCTTGGCATACTCGGGCAGCGCGGCGCGCAGGGTATCGACGCCCATCAGGCCGGCACCTCCACCTTGCCCTGCTCGGGGACGAGCTTGCCGCCGACCGACAGCGTGTTCTGGCCCTTCTGCCAGTTGCAGGGGCACAGCTCGTCGGTCTGCAGGGCGTCGAGCACCCGCAGGACCTCGTTCGGGTTACGGCCGACGCTGCCGGCGGTGACCATGGTGAACTGGATCACGCTGTCCGGGTCGATGACGAAGGTCGCCCGCTGGGCGACTCCGTCCGCACCGAGGACACCGCAGGCCGCCGTGAGCTCCTTCTTGATGTCGGCGAGCATCGGGAACGGCAGGTCGCGCAGGTCCTCGTGGTTCTGCCGCCACGCCAGGTGGACGAACTCGCTGTCGGTGGAGACGCCGAGCACCTGGGCGTCCCGGTCGGCGAACTCCTCCTTGAGACGGCCGAACGCGGCGATCTCGGTCGGACAGACGAAGGTGAAGTCCTTCGGCCAGAAGAAGACGACGCGCCACTGGCCGGGACGGCTGACGGAGGTCTCCTGGATGAACGCGGTGTCGGCGTCGTTGGAGACGACGGCGGTCAGGTCGTATGTGGGGAAAGCGTCACCGACGGTAAGCATGGTAGCGCGTGTCCTCTCTCTTGGATGATCCGCGTGGGGCGGTGTCCGGGTGGTGCCGGGGCGCCGCTCGCCCGTCTCGCCGGGCGCCGGCCTCCGCCGGGCGGCGCGCGGGTGGGGCGGCTGGCCTGCTCGTGGTGCGCGGTCTCGTGGTGCGCGGTGCTGGTCTCGGTACGGGCGCGGAGGACCGGTACGGGGTGCCCTGATGGACGGGCGGGCCGGCCGGTCTGCCCGTCCCCACCTGAGACTGGCTGCGCTTGAGGGTCCTGTCCCTGGTCGCTGGGCAGATCGAAGGGGTGTCGGGATCCGGTCCGTCAGGGCCGTGTGTCCACTGTGGATCGGCCCGACTCAGAAGAGAAATCGAAAGATTCCGAAGAATTGATAGCGTTTCCCTATGGCCAAGCCCCAGCCCACGCTGGCTCAGCTGCGCGCGCTCGTCGCCGTGGCCGAGCACCGCCACTTCGGCCGGGCCGCCGCCGCGCTGCACGTCAGCCAGCCGACGCTCTCGAGCGCCGTCGCCGCGCTCGAGAAGACGATGGGCGTCCAGCTCGTGGAGCGGACCACCCGCAGCGTGCTGCTGACCCCCGTCGGCGACGAGGTCGTCCGCCGCGCCGGCGACGTGCTCACCGCCGTCGACGACATCGTGACGGTGGCACTGCGCGCCCAGGCCCCACTCACCGGCGACATCACGCTCGGTGTCATCCCGACGGTCGCGCCGTACCTGCTGCCGCGGCTCATGCCGATGCTGCGTGACATCCGGCCGGAGGCCCGGTTCGCGCTGCGGGAGGAGCAGACCGCCCCGCTGCTGGCCAGCCTGCGTGCCGGCGCGACCGACGTCGCGCTGCTGGCCCTGCCGATCGAGGAGCGAGGGATCGCCGAGATCCCCATCTACGACGAGGACTTCGTGCTCGTCACCCCCGACGGCCACCCGCTGGCCGGCGGCGCCGCGGTTCCGGTCGCCGCGCTCGGCGGCCAGGACCTGCTGCTGCTCGAGGACGGCCACTGCTTCCGGGCGCAGGCGCTCGAGGTCTGCCACGAGGCCGGCGCGCGCGAGCGCTCCTCGCTGCGGGCGGCGAGCCTGTCGACGGTCGTGCAGATGGTCGCCGGCAACCTAGGCGTCACCCTGCTGCCCGCCTCCGCTGTCACCGTCGAGGTCGGCGAGGGCCGGGGCAGGGGGCTCGCCGTGGCCACCTTCCGCACCCCGCCGCCGCGGCGGCGGATCGGCCTCGCCTACCGCGAGACCTCGGCCCGCGCCCGCGACTGGTCCCTGCTCGCCGCCGATATCCGGGGCTCCCTACCCGGGACCGCCCTGCCGCTCGTCCCCGTGGCCGACTGACGCCGGCGCCGCCGGTGCGGCTGGCGATGCCGGTGCGGCTGGCGCCGCCGGTGCGGCTGGCGATGCCGGCGAGGTCGGCCGCGGCGACGCCTGCCGTACGGACGCTGGCGCCGGGGCGACCGGCGTGACGGAGCACTGCCAGCGAGGGCCGAGCGTGATGGTGAGAACGGCTGGCTCGGCGTGGTCGACCTGCAGTGTCACGTGGTCGATGTGCCAGCGCTCCCGCAGCAGCAGCCGCGCCGTGTTCTGGACCCGGTGGCAGTCGCCGCCCTCGTCCACCAGCAGGTGCGCGGACAGCGCCGGCAGGCCCGAGGTGACCTCCCAGACGTGCAGGTCGTGGACGTCCGCCACCTCGTCGATCGAGGCGAGCGCCTGGCCGATCTCGGCCGGGTCGACGCCGACCGGCGCCGCCTCCATGAACACCCGGCCGGTGTCGCGGATCAGCCCGGCACCGGCGCGAACCATCAGGCCGGCGACGACCAGCGCCGCCAGCGGGTCCGCCCGGGTGAAGCCGGTGACTATGATCACCAGCCCGGCGGCGGCCGTCGCGATGAACGCGAACAGGTCGGTGAGCACGTGCTGGAAGGCGCCCTCGACGTTCAGGCTGCGCCGGTCGGCGCGGGCCAGCAGCGCCGTCGCGGCGAGGTTGACCACGACGCCCACCAGCGCCGTGACGAGCACCGGGACGCCAGCCACGTCGTTCGGGTGGGCCAGGCGCTGGCCGGCCTGGACGGCGAGCACCGCGGCGAGCGCCAGCAGCGCGAAGCCGTTCGCCTGCGCCGAGAGGATCTCCACCCGCCGCCAGCCGTAGGTGAGCCGCCCACCCGCCGGCCGGGCCGCCAGCCGCATCGCGACCAGCGCCAGCACCAGCGCCCCGGCGTCGGTGAGCATGTGCGCCGCGTCGGAGAGCAGCGCGACCGAGCCGGCGATGATGCCGACGACGACCTCCACCAACAGGAAGCCGCCGATCAGCGCGAGCGCCGCCCACAGCAGACGCGCGTCCGCCGTCGCCGACGGCCGATGCACATGCCCGCCGTGCCCGCCCCGGTGCCCGCGGCCGTCGCCGTGCCCTTCGTCGTGGCCTTGCTCGTCGCCGGCGTGCCTGCCGTCGTGATGCTCGTCGTTCACGTGGCCGTGGTCGTCCTGGTGCTCGTACCGGTCGCGGTCCGGGCGCCCGTCGCGGGGCGGATGGCCAGCATGGGCGCCGGCCAGGGGCTCCCCGGCTCCTCGGCTGCCCGCCGGGTCCGCGGCCGGATCGTCCTTGCGGAGACGGCCGGCGTGCGGAGTGCCGCCTGGCTGGGGCGCGAGCCCGCGGGCGCCGTCGACGCCCGCGCCGTCCTGGATGCTCACGGGTGCGCGGACCCCGTGAGAACGCGCCGGCCGGCCGTGCGCGCCGTGATTTCCCGGACCCCCGTCGAAATGCGCGCCGATTCGGTTTCCGAAACCATTTTCACTGCATTCGGACCGGTATTCGCGGGCATGCTCGCAACCCTACGCCGCGAGCCCTGGAGCCGACGCCGCTCGTGCTGGCTATCGCTCGGCGTGACCGGGGCGCCTGGCGTCCCGCGGGCCTTGCCGGGCCCGCGGAGAGGCCCGCTCGTCACCTCCGGGGGCCGGCCCGCGGCGCCGGGCCACCGGACAAAACGGTAAACTGTTGGCATTGTCACCGATTGTGACGCCTGGAATGTAGGTTTCACAGCGGAACATCGGGAAGATCCCGATCAGTGGACATGCCGTTGTAACGGCCCCGACGTAGCGTGGGAGAACATGAGCGGCGCGCCCATTCCAGCCGTCGGCGTCGAGGAGGAGTTTCACATCCTCGATCTGGCCACCCGGCAGCTCGTGCCCCGCGCCGGCGAGATCCTGGAACAGTTGCCCGCCGGCCCTTTCGCCCCCGAGCTGCTGAACTCCGTCGTCGAGACGAACAGCGCACCCACGCGGGATCTGGCCGCGCTTCGCGCCGACCTCGTCGACCTGCGCCAACGCCTCGCCGCCGCTGCCGAGCCGCTCGGCCTCGGCCCCGCGGCGGCCGGCACCGTCCCGATCGTCGACCCGACGATCCTGGAGATCAACAGCGACCCGCGCTACCTGCAGATGACCGAGGAGTACCAGATCCTCGCCCGCGAGCAGGTGATCTGCGGCGCCCACGTGCACGTCGACGTCCCCGACCGGGAGACCGCGATGGCGGTGATCGCCCGCGTCGCCCCGTGGCTGCCGCTGCTGCTCGCCGTCTCGGCCAGCTCACCGTTCTGGCAGGGCGCCGACAGCGGCTACGCGAGCATGCGCACCATGGTCTGGGGGCGCTGGCCGACCGCCGGCGTAGCCGGGACGTTCCAGACGGCCGCCGAGTACGAGCACCTGGTCGCGGACCTGGTGAAGTCGGGCGTGATCAGCGACCCGGGCATGGTCTACTTCGACGTCCGCCCGTCGGCCCACCTGCCCACGCTCGAGATGCGCGTCTGCGACGCCTGCCCGGACGTCGACACCGTGGTGCTCGTCGCCGGCCTGTTCCGCGGCCTGGTCAGCCATGCCATCGAGACGATCGAGACCGGCGCGCCGTTCGGTGCCCCCCGCCCCGAGCTCCTGCGCGCCGCCATGTGGCGCGCCGCCCGCTCCGGGCTGGAGGGCGACCTGATCGAGCTGTCCGGCGTCGGTGCCGGGCCGGTGCCGGCCGAGGACCTGCTGGCCCGGCTGCTGCAGCAGATTCGCCCGCAGCTCGCGGCCGCGGGGGACTGGGAGCTGGTCGGCGGCCTCGCGGAGCAGGCCGTCGACCGGGGCAGCGCGGCGGCCGCGGCCAGGCGTGCGTTCCATCGGCGCGGCCTGCTCACCGACGTCGCGGACCTCGTGCTGGCGCGGACCCGTCAGACCGGACCCGCCACCACCGCCTCGGGCACGCCCGCCGGCGTCCCCGTCGCCGCCCGCGTTCCCGCCGGCGCCGGTGCGGGTGCCGACCAGGCCCCGGCGGCGGCCGAGGGCTCCACGGGGCTCGTGCGCGCCGAGCGGGTGGCGCCGACGCTGCTCGCCGGCTACCTGGCCCATCCCGGTTTCCACGCCGGCGGCGTCGACGAGGCGGTCGACGCCCGGGGCCCGGTCCGCTCGCCGTACCGGGGGGTGCTGCGCGCCCTGGAACGGCTCGGCCCTGACGTCCTCACCGCGCGCTGCGCCGCCCTGGTCGCCGAGCAGGAGTCCCGGGGGATGGTGTTCCGGGTCGCAGGCGAGGCCGAGGGCCGCCCGCTGCCGTTCGACCTCGTCCCGCGCATCGTCGAAGCCGACGACTGGGCGACGATCAGCGCCGGCCTCGTCCAGCGCGTCCGGGCGCTGGAGGCGTTCCTCCGCGACGTCTACTCCGACCGGTTCGCCGTCGCCGACGGGATCGTCCCCGACTGGATCGTCACCGCCTCGCCCGGCCTGCGCCACTGGGGCCACGCCGTCCCAGCGGGGACGATCCGCGCGACCGTCAGCGGCATCGATCTGGTCCACGACCAGGACGGCCGGTGGCTGGTGCTCGAGGACAACCTGCGGGTCCCGTCCGGCGCCGGCTATGCGGTCGCGGTCCGCCGGCTGACCCGCGCGACGCTGCCGGAGCTGTCCTCGCCGTCGGGCATCCTCGGCCTCGAAGGGGTGCCGGCGCTGCTGCGCACCGCGCTCGTGGCCGCCGCCCCCGCCGGCGCCGGCGGCCGGGACGGGCTGGGCGAGCCGGCGCTCGCGGTGCTCACCTCCGGCCCGCACGACTCGGCCTACTTCGAGCACGCCTTCCTCGCGGACCGCATGGGCGTTCCGCTGGTACAGCCGGCGGACCTCATGGTGGAGGACGACGTCGTCAGCCATCGGGTGCCGGGCGGCAGGCGCCGGCGGGTCGACGTGCTCTACCGCCGGATCGACGAGGACGAGTTGTTCGCCGCCCTCGGCGCGGATGGCGCGCCGCTGGGTCCCGCGCTCATCAGCGCGCTCACCGCCGGCACGCTTTCCCTCGCAAATGCCCCCGGCAACGGCGTCGCCGACGACAAGGTCGTCTATGCGTACGTCCCCCGGATGATCAACTACTACCTCGGTGAACGCCCCCTGCTCGACGACGTCCAGACCTACCTCTGCGGCGACCCCGACCAGCTCGACCACGTGCTGCGCCATCTCGACGAGCTGGTCGTCAAGCCGACCGACGGCTACGGCGGCGCCGGCGTGCTGATCGGCCCCGCGGCTGAGCCGCACGAGCTGACGGCCGCCCGCGAGCGCCTGCTGGCCGAACCGCGCCACTGGATCGCGCAGGAGGTCGTCTCCCTGTCCACTCATCCGACCTGGCCCGGCATCGACCCGTCGGACGGCGATGGCGCGGCACCCGTCAGCGCCACGGCCACGGACGTCGGCAACCGGACCAACGGGAGCGCGAGCCGGCTCGAGCCGCGCGCGGTCGATCTGCGGGCGTTCGTCTATGAGGGCGAGCAGACCGTGGTGGCACCAGCGGCGCTCAGCCGGGTCGCCCCCTCCGGCAGCCTCGTCGTCAACTCCTCACGCGGCGGCGGCTGCAAGGACACCTGGCTCCTGCGCGCCTGACGGCGGCGCCCGCGTCGGCGCCGTTCGGTGATCAGCCATGAACGACGGGAGGCGGTCGGCGGCCGAGGGCAGTCCCTTCCAGGCGTGAGCACGAGTACGTAACGCGGCGCGGCGTGCGCCTTGAAGGCCGATTCGGGAGATCCAGGGAGCGGACATGTGCGGGCTGAGCGGTGAACTACGACTCGACGGACGGCCGGCCGACGTCGCGGCGGTCGCACGGATGACCGCCGCGATGCAGCGGCGCGGACCGGACGGCGTCGGGGTCCATGCGGCGGGGCCGGTCGCTCTCGGCCACCGGCGGCTGAAGATCATCGACCTCTCGGAACGCGGCGCCCAGCCGATGAGCGACGCCGAACTGGGCCTCACCGTCGTCTTCAACGGCTGCATCTACAACTACCGCGAGCTGCGCGACGAGCTGGCGGCCGCCGGCTACCGGTTCTTCTCGACGTCGGACACCGAGGTCGTGCTCAAGGCCTACCACCGCTGGGGAACGCGCTGCGTCGACCGCTTCGCGGGCATGTTCGCCTTCGCCGTGCACGAGCGTGACTCCGGCCGGGTGGTGCTCGCCCGCGACCGGCTCGGCATCAAGCCGCTCTATGTCACCGCGGACGCGCACCGGATCCGGTTCGCCTCCACGCTGCCGGCGCTGCTCGCCGGCGGCGGGGTGGACACCGACATCGACCTCGTCGCCCTGCACCACTACCTGTCGTTCCATGCCGTCGTGCCCCCGCCGCGCACGATCCTCACCGGCGTGCGCAAGCTGCCGCAGGCGACCATCCGGGTCATCGAGCCCGACGGCACCAGCACCGACGAGGTCTACTGGCGGCCCGACTTCACCCGCCAGGCCGAGCAGGCCAGCTGGACGCCGGCCGACTGGCGCGACGCCGTCGGCGAGCGGCTGCGCACAGCGGTGCGCCGCCGGATGGTCGCCGACGTCCCGGTCGGCGTGCTGCTGTCCGGCGGGCTCGACTCCAGCATGATCGTCGCGCTGCTCGCCGAGGCCGGGCAGGCGGACCTGGCGACCTTCAGCGTCGGCTTCGAGGCGGCTGCCGGCGAGTCGGGCGACGAGTTTCACTACTCGGACATCGTGGCCAAGCACTTCGGCACCGACCATCACCAGATCATGGTCCCCGGCGAGGCGCTCCTGCCGGCCGTCGACGCGGCGGTCGAGGCGATGAGCGAGCCGATGGTCAGCCACGACTGCGTCGCGTTCTACCTGCTCTCCCAGGAGGTCAGCCGGCACGTCACCGTGGTGCAGTCGGGCCAGGGCGCCGACGAGGTGTTCGCCGGCTACTCCTGGTACCCGCCGCTGGCGGGCGTTGCGCGCGACCAGGCCGTCGACGCCTACCTGGGGGTGTTCTCCGACCGTTCGCACGCCGACATCGCCGCGGTCGTCGCGCCGGGCTACGCGCTCGAGACCGACGCCAGTCGCGGTTTCGTCCAGGGACACTTCGCCGCCCCCGGCGCCGAGACCGTCGTCGACGCGGCACTGCGGATCGACTCCACGATCATGCTCGTCGACGACCCGGTGAAGCGGGTCGACAACATGACGATGGCCGCGGGCCTGGAGGCGCGGACGCCGTTCCTCGACCACGAGCTGGTCGAGCTCGCCGCCGCCTGCCCGCCGGAGCGCAAGCTCGCCGCCGGGGGCAAGGGCGTGCTCAAGGACATCAGCCGCGCGCTGCTGCCCGCCGAGGTCATCGACCGTCCGAAGGGCTACTTCCCGGTGCCGGCGATCCGCCACCTGTCCGGCCCGTTCCTCGACCGGGTCACCTCCGCGCTCTCCGACCCGGCCGCCCAGCGCCGCGGCCTGTTCCGCCCCGACTGGGTGAAGACCATGCTCGCGGCCCCCAACGACAACCGCACTCGGCTCGGCGCCAACGCCCTCTGGCAGGCCGCCCTCCTGGAGATGTGGCTTCAGACCCACGGCATCTAAGGCGGTCCCGCGCCAGACGCTCCGCGCCCGGTGCCGGGCGCCGGGCGCGGGCGCTGGGCGCCCTCGCCACCTGGGTCTGCCACAGGCGTATGGCGTGGCCGGCCTGGTTACGGGCTGGCGAGGTGGATGCGTTGGCGCCAGCGCTGATGCGCGGTCACCTGCTGCGGCTGGGTTGTTCGTATTGGTCGCCTGGACGAGACGGTGTCCACTGCGGCTTCATTCCGCGCGAGGTTCTCCTCTGGGTGACTGTCTGGCAACAGGTGTTGACGGTCCCGTGTGGCCGGATGCCCGGTATCACGTCCCGCAACTGACAAAATACCAACTGTGAAGATCGAGGAGCTGGGTGCGGACGGGACCGAGCAGGCGTACGACGCCATGCGTCAGCTGCGCCCGCACCTGACCTCGGCCGGCTTCGTCCGGCTCGTCAACGAGGTGCAGCGCCCGCAGGGCTACCGGCTGGTCGGCTCCTGGGAGCCGACGTCCGGCAAGGTCGTCGCCGCCGCGGGCTTCCGCGTCCTGCACATGCTGGCGCATGGCCGCGTCCTCGTCGTCGACGACCTGTCGACCATCCCGGCGGCCCGCGGCCAGGGCCACGCCTCCCGCCTGCTCGCCTGGCTCGAACGCGAGGCCCGCAACCAGTACTGCGCCCAGGTCCACCTCGACGCCGGCACCCACCGCTACGACGCCCACCGCCTCTACCTGCGCCACGGCTTCGCCATCAAGTCCTTCCGCCTGATGCGCCAGTTGTGAGCCGCCGGCGAAACAGGGCCGGGGAGCGGGGCCTCGTCGATTCCGCCTGCCCGGTCCTCGGCGCGGCACTGCCCAGATCGACGAGGACGTCATCGACGGCCGCACCGTCCTGCCGAGCGCGGCCGTTCTGACTCGAATGTCGCTCGAAGGGTTCGGACGACTGGGTACTGGGAGCGTTGGTCGGGACGCTGTACGCTATGCCCGATGAGTAACTTCTCTGGTGGAATGGGGGCTTGGTTCATCGAAGGTGAGTGCTGATGCACTCGTCGGAAATGACCGAGGATTCCCGTCTTTCCTGTTGGCGGCGGGTGCGCGCGTTCGCGGTGCCGCCGCCCATGATCGATCAGGCGGCCGCCCGTCGAGCGGTCGGTGACTGGGCCGGGGCCTGCGCCGCCGCCCACGTCGATGTCGATCTACATCCGCGATCCACGGCACGTACCCACGGCCGGGAGATCGCGGCCCGGCTCCGGGACGACCTACGTCATCTCGCGCCCGACCTGCTCCGATGGCACCTCCCGCGGGCCACACCCCAGGGGCTGATCCTCCCGGGTCTGACCATCTCCCTGGCCCGGTACGCGACGGGCGACGGCAGACCGCTGCACCTCGTCGCCCGGACTCCTCCAGCCTCGGCCGCCGGCGGTCAACGGTTCAGCCTCGGGGTGTGGGACGGGTCTTCGGCGAGCGCGGGCCGGCATCCTCGTCCTCGCCCGCATCGACGGTTCCGCCTCGACCTGCACCGGCACCTCTGGGACGCCAGCCATGCCGGTGAGCTGCGGACCAGGGCCGGAGTCCACCGGGCGCTCGACCGGGCGTGGGATGAGCCGCGGCCGGACCGCGCCGTTCCCGCGGGCTGGGCTGTGTCGCCGGGCTGTGCTGTGTCGCCGGCCTGGGCAGTGCCGGAGGACCGGACGTCGCCACCCGGCCGCGCCGGACCACCGGGCTGGGCAGCCCCAGCGGGCTGCGCCGTGGACCACTGGGCGGCGGAGGCCGAGATCCTGCTGCGCGCCGACGGCCGGGCCGAGGACGCCGTGGCGGTCCGGCTCGGTGCCCGGCGGCTGCTGGCGCTGCGGCTCGCCGGCCCGGGGCCGGAACTCGCCGGCGTCCCGCGCGTCGCGTCGCGGCTGGCCGCCCTGCCGGTACTGCCGGACGCCGCGACATGGCTGCCGCCCGACCTGTTGTTGCTGCGCGCCGGGCTGATCGACCCCGGCCAGCTCCACCCGCTGGTGGCCGAGGCGCTGGTGCCCGGCAGCCCGCGGCCCGGCCCGGCGCCCGACGGCGGCGTCTCGCCGTGGCTCGTCGACTGCGGTGGCGTACGGCACCGGATCGGCCTGGTGGACGGGGTGCTCGTCCCGCTGGACCACGACCCGGCCGAGATCCGCCGCGAGGAGCTGCTCACCGCGCTGAGTGGCACCCCGCTGCCGTGCCTACGCGTGATCGACGAGGCCTACCGCCATCCGGAACACCTCGACGACATCCGCGCCCGGCTGGACCACGGCGACTTCGCTGGTGCCCTGGCGGTCGTGGAGGCGCTCCTCGGCCCGGAGGCCGTGCTCCGGGACGGAGCCCTGCGCGACGAACTGATGGCGGCGGCACGCGGCCGGATCGCCCACGGGCTGTTCCGGTCGGGTCTGGCCGACCGCAGGGGGCCGCACGCCTCGCGGCGTCGCGACCATGACCGCCGCCGCCGCCCTCGGCAGGCGCACTACCGCTGACGGCCGGCCTCGGTCGCCGTTCCCTGACGCCGTCCTCTGACGCCGTTCCCTGACGAGCTCTCCCGCCGCGCGACTCCCGCGCCCGCCCCCACAGGTGATCACACATGCCCACACGCACGTCCACGCTGCCCACGTCCATGCCGTTCGAGCCCGTACCACCTATGACCGCCCCACCCATGGCCGCATCGCCCGCGCCGACCCCGGCCGCCGCCTCGTCCTGGGATGCGACCGGCCAGCTCACCGTCGCCGACGACCTGCTGGCCCTGCTGACGAGCACCGTGAGCGAGCCGCGCCAGGACCCACAGCTGGAGGCCCTGATGCTCGCGGTGGCCGCCGACCTACCTGTGTTGCTGTGGGGTGAGCCGGGGATCGGCAAGACGGCGGCGTTGACCCAGCTCGCCGCCTCTCTCGACCTGCCGCTCACGACCGTGATCGCGAGCGTGCACGAGCCGTCCGACTTCGCCGGCCTGCCTGTCGTCGGAGACGACCCGGCCGCGCAGGGCATCCCGATGGCACCGCCGGACTGGGCGGTGCGACTGGTCCGGGCCGGCCGCGGGCTGCTCTTCCTCGACGAGCTGTCGACGGCGCCGCCGGCCGTGCAGGCGGCCCTGCTGCGCCTGGTCCTCGAACGGCGCATCGGCGCTCTGCGGCTGCCGGCCGGAGTACGGATCGTCGCCGCAGCCAACCCCCGGTCGTCGGCGGCCGACGGCTGGGAGCTCAGCCCGCCGCTCGCCAACCGGTTCGTCCACCTCCCCTGGACGCACGACCCGGACGTCGTCGTGCGCGGCCTGGGCGGGACGTGGCCGGCGGTGACGCTGCCGCGGCTCGACCGGGCCAGGCTGCCCGAGGCGGTGGTGTTCGCCCGCCGCGCCGTGTGCGGCCTGCTCGCCGCCCGCCCCGGGCTCGTGCACCGGCTGCCGGACGGGAACGCCCGCCGGGGCGGCGCCTGGCCGTCACCCCGCAGCTGGGAGATGACGCTGCGGCTGGTCGCCTTCGCGACGGCCGCCGGCACCTCGCGGGAGGTGCTGTCGATGCTGGCCCGGGGCACGGTCGGGGACGGCCCGGGACTGGAGCTGCTGGCCAGCCTCGACCGGCTGGACTTGCCCGATCCCGAGACCCTGCTCGCCGATCCGGCGGCGGCCGACCTGCCCGAGCGGGGCGACCTTCGGCAGGCCGTCCTGGACGGTGTCGTCGACGCGGTCCGCCGCCGCCCTGGCAAGGACCGCTGGAACGCGGCCTGGACACTGCTTGTCCGGGCCCTGGAAACCGGCGCGCCGGACCTGGTGGTCGTCCCGGCGAACACCCTCGCCGCGCTGCGCGACTCCGACTGGGAGGTCCCCGAGGCGATCGAGCGGCTCGCCGGCGCGGTGTCCCTGGCCCGGCGCGCGGCCGGGGCCGGGGCCGCCCGATGACGACGGGCGTGCCGGTCACACCGGGCGCGCGGATCACCCTGGACACGGAGAAGCTGTTCGCCGCCCGGCTGCTTGCCGCCCGGGTGCGCCCCTACCTGGCGACCGCCCTGTTCGCGCTGCGCCCGGTGGAGTCGCGGCGGGTGCCGACGATGGCCGTCGACCGCCACTGGCGCTGCTACGTCTCGCCGGCGTTCGTGGATCGGACACCGTTGGAGGAGCTCGCCGGGGTGTGGGTGCACGAGGTTTCGCACCTGCTGCGGGACCATCCCGGCCGTGGCGACCGGTACGCGCGTGAACACGGCGTCGACGGGCCGGGGGAGCGGCTGCGGATGAACATCGCCGCCGACTGCGAGATCAACGACGACATCTACGGCGACGGCCTCGCCCGCCCAGACGGTGCCGTCGAGCCCGATCTTCTCCGATTGCCCCCGGGGAGGCTCATGGAGGACTACCTGGGCATGTTCCGGCTGGGCCCGTACACGCAGGGCCTCGCCTGGCTGGACTGCGGCAGCGGTGCCGACGGCCTGGAACGGGGATGGGATCTCGGTCCCCTCGGCGCGCACGCGCTGACCGCCCAGGAACGCGACGCGATTCGTTTCCGGGTCGCCCGGGGCATCACCGGCAGCCCTGGCAGTGCCCCCGCCGGCTGGCGGCGGTGGGCGGAGGAGGTGTTCCACCCACCCCAGCCGTGGCGGGACCTGCTCGGCGCGGCCGTGCGGTCCGCGGTCTCCGCTCCCGGCGTCGGTGACGACTACACCTACGGCCGCCCGGCGCGCAGAGGCGTCGCCATTCACGGCGCCGTCCTGCCGAGCCTGCGGCGCAGGCCGCCCCGTGTCGGCGTCGTCATCGACACATCCGGGTCCGTGAGCGACGCCGAGCTGGGAAGCGCCCTGCTCGAGGTCACCGCGATCGGCCGGGCCGTCGGCGGCCGCGGTGACCTGGTCACCGTCGTGCCGTGCGACGCGGCCGCCCAGGCGGTCCGCTCGCTGTGCGACGCCGAGGGCATCCCCCTGCTCGGCGGCGGGGGGACAAATCTGCGTGCCGGTCTCGACGCGGCGCTGCGGGCCCGGCCCCGCCCGGACGTTCTCGTCGTCCTGACCGACGGGCAGACTCCCTGGCCCCAGCGGAGCCCGTCGTGTCGCACCGTCGTCGGGCTGTTCGACCGGCGGCCGTCGCCGGGGCAGGAGTCCTTCGGGTCAGAGCCGCCGCCCGCCTGGGCGACGGTGGTCACCATCGGCGCCGGGTCGTGAGCGGTTCCCGCGCGATGTTTCCCCACCGGGCGCCTGGGGCGCCCCGCCTCGCGGTCAGGCGGGGCGGGGCGTCGCCAGGTCGAGGGCGTTGCCGTGGAGGACCAGGCGGCGGTCGGCGGGGGAGAGGGGCTTGGTCTCGGGGAGGTAGTCGAGGGGGCGCGGGAGCGCCTCGATGTGCGGCCAGTCGGAGCCGAAGACGACGCGGTCGGCACCCATCCACCGCACGACGGACTCCAGGTCGTCCTCCCAGAACGGGTTGATCCAGACGTGCCGCCGGAAGATCTCGACCGGGTCCTCCCGGAACCAGCCTGGCAGCTTCCTCGCCTGTGAGCGTGCCTTGCGGAACAGGTCGGGGAGGAACTCGGCGCCGTTCTCGACCGAGGCGACCCGCAAGTTCGGGTACTTCGCGAAATGGTTGGCGAGCAGCATCGAGAGCAGGTAGTCGTGCACCGCCTTCTCGATGGCGAAGCTCGCGATCGTCGGCCCGTAGCTGTTGCCGGAGAAGCTGAAGCTGTGCCCGCCGCCGGCATACCCGTCAGTCGAGACGCCGCTGTCGCCGGCGTGGACCACCAGGGTCAGCCCGCTCTCGTTGAGCCGCGCCCAGAAGGGCGCGAACGTCTCGTCGAACGGGCTGTGCTGGCCGGTCGCGGTCGTCGGCGCGGCGGCGCGCATCACGACCATCCGGGCGCCCTGGCCGATCGCCCATTCCAGTTCCTCGACGGCCCAGCCGACGTCGGCGAGCGAGAGGTAGGGCGCGGCGATGATCCGGCCCTGGTAGTCGAAGGTCCAGTCCTCGGCCAACCACCGGTTGAACGCGCGGAAGGTCTTCGTGACCGCGACCGGGTCGTGCCGGAGCGGTTCCTCGTAGATCATCCCGAGGGTCGGGAAGAGGAAACAGCCCGCCAGGCCCTGCTCGTCGAGAACCCGCAGCCGCGCGGCCGGGTCGCGGTACTCCGCGCGGACCGGCTCGCTGTCGCGGATCAGTTCCAGCGGGTTCGCCTTGTTCGGGTTGCCTCGGAAGTACTCGTTGAGGCAGCCGGGCCTGGAGACGGGGTCGAACGTCGCGTTGGACACCGCCCGGCTGACCCGGCCGCCCAGCACGTGGTACTGCCGGCCGTTGATGGTCGCCCACTGCACGCACCGCGGCCCGTCTCGCGGGTCGAGATGGCGGGTGAAGGCGTCGACGGCCTCGTAGTAGTGGTTGTCCGCGTCCCACACCGGGTGCCCGAGCTGGTCCACAGCCGAATCTTAGAACGCGTTCTATTTGATGTGCCCGCACTTCGCGGCGGAAATTCCGCCTTACGCCCGCGCCGCGCGGCGGGCCGTCTCGGAACGTCCGGCCGCCGGAGCGTCGTTCAGGTGCCGCGCGTCCGGGTGAGGGCCAGCTCGCCCGCGCGAACCTTCTCGAGACTCGCCGCGACGGCGTCGACGACGTCGGGCAGGGAGGCGACCAGTTCGTCGGCGGACTCCTCGTACTCGGCCGGGTTCTCGACGCCGGCCGCGGCGAGCAACGCCATCGGGTCGGCGAGGCGCTGTCGCAGCCAGGCGACCGGGTCGGTGGTGAGGCCGCGGTCGAAGACACGCGCGCCGGGCTCGTTGTCGGTCATCGTCGGGTGGTGGTGCACCCGGTCACGGCTGCCTGGCCCGCGCTCGACGGACTCGAGCAGATCCACGCGCAGCAGCGACGTGTCGACGACGATCCGCTGCGACGCGTAGATCGACCCGCGCCACGGCTGCGGCTCGACGAGCCGCAGCTCGACACGCACTCCCCGCTCCGGGCCTTCCTGCCCCGGGGCCGGGTCCGGGTCGACGAAGTACATGTCCCGGACGGTCACCGCCAGCCGGTCGAAACAGAACACGCTGAGCATCTCCGACCCCCTTTTCGTCCCGCCAGCGTCGCGCGCCGCCGCGTGGATGTCGACCCCGCGCGGCGCGGCCGGCGCCCAATCGCGGCCGGGCGCCGGAGAGCGGGTGGGCCACCGCCTCGGCCGCCTTCGGTGCCACGCCGACCGGGGCAAGGCCGGGCGGTCCTGGTGTCAGGAGCCGGTGAAGACGGGGTCGCGCTTCTCGAGGAAGGCCACCGGCCCCTCGACGGCGTCCTTGGAACGCATCACGGCGTTTCCGTGGCGCTCCTCGATGGGGAATGCCTCGGCCTCGGGCAGGCATTCGGTCTCGCGCAGGGTGGCGAGGATCGCCTTCACCGCGAGCGGGCCGTTGCGGGCGATCCGGCCGGCGATCTCGCGCGCCTTCGCCAGTGCCTGCCCGTCTGGCACGACATGGTTGACGAGGCCGAGCTCGTACGCGCGCCGGGCGGGCAGGTCCTCGCCGGTGAGCAGCATCTCCGCCGCGACCGCGTAGCCCGTCTGCCGGCGCAGCCGGACCGCCGACCCGGCCATCGGGAAAAGCCCCCGCTGCACCTCCGTCACCCCGAACACGGCGCTCTCGCCGGCGACGCGGATGTCGGTTCCCTGCAGGATCTCGGTGCCGCCGGCGCGGGCGTGCCCCTCGGCGGCCAGGATGATCGGCTTGGTGGGCCGGTATCTCTTCAAATAGGCCGCGAGGGGGATGCCCGGGTCGTCCTGCAGCCGGATGATCCACTCGTTGTCCCGCACCCCGGCGCGCAGCCGGCCGATCTCGGCCAGGTCCATGCCCGCGCAGAACGTGCCGCCCCGGCCGGTCAGGATCGCCACCCGCAGGGTGTCGTCCTCGTCGAGCCGCCGCCAGGCGTCGTACAGGCGGCAGAGCACCTCCGCGTTCGTCGCGTTGCGCTTCTCGGGCCGGTTCAGCGTCACCGTCAGCACCGGCCCGTCCGCCTCGGCCAGCACCAGCGGTCTCGCTCCGGACTCGGGCACACCGACCTCCCAGACTGTCGTCACCGAGGGCCTCGGCTCTCCTCACCGACGGCCTCCGGCCAGGTGGCCGCGACGGGACCGCGAGGCCAGACTAGAACACGTTCCACCAAGCCGCCCCGGACGATATGCGACCCCCGTCCCACCCACAAGCGGACCGCGGCCAGCCGGGGTGCCTGCGCATACCCGGCCAGCGCGGTTCGCGCCTGGGCGGGTATGGGCGATTGGGCCGGGAATGGTTTGGGGGTCGGAGGACGGCCGGCCGGTTCTTGGCGTTGACTTGGGGCATGCGCTATGTCACGGGGCTCGGGGACGCGGTCAAGAGCGGGAAGAAGCTCTCGAAGATCGGGCTGGGGACCTGGCAGTTCGGGTCGCGGGAATGGGGCTACGGCACCGACTACGCGGCCCGGGAGGCCCACCTGATCCTGCGCCGGGCGCTCGAGCTGGGGATCACCGTGATCGACACGGCCGAGATCTACGCGTTCGGCCGCAGCGAGCGCATCGTCGGCGAGGCGCTGCGGGAGGCCGGCGAGGAGGCCACCGAGGGCGTCTTCGTCGCGACGAAGCTCCTCCCGCTCGTGCCGGCGCCCGCGATCGTCGAGCAGCGCGGCGTCGCGAGCGCCCGCCGCCTGGGCGTCCGCACGATCGACCTGTACCAGGTGCACCAGCCGAACCCGATCGTCGCCGACACCGTGACGATGAGAGGCATGCGCCGCCTGCTCGACGTCGGGCTGGTCGGCGAGGTCGGCGTCTCGAACTACTCGCTCGCCCGCTGGCAGGCCGCCGAGGCGGCGCTCGGCTCGCCGGTGCTGTCCAACCAGGTCCCGTACAGCCTCGTCCACCGGGCGGCCGACGACGCGCTGATCCCGTACGCCGAGCGCGCCGGCCGGCTGGTCATCGCCTACAGCCCGCTCGCGCAGGGCCTGCTGTCCGGCCGCTACGACGTCACCAACCGCCCGTCCGGCGGCATCCGGGCGACCAACTCGCTCTTCCTTACCGAGAACCTTGCCCGGCTCGCCCCGCTGCTCGACGTGCTGCGCGAGGTCGCCGCGGCGCATGACGCGACCTGCGCCCAGGTCGCGCTGGCCTGGGCGATCCACCAGCCGTGCGTGATCGCCATCCCCGGCGCCTCCAGCGTCGCCCAGGTGGAGGCGAACGCGGCCGCCGCCGACCTTGAGCTCACCGACGACCAGTACGCCGCCCTCACCGACGCCGCCGCCAGGTTCACCCCGATCGCCGGCCCGTCCGCGTGGGCCGCCCTGGCCGCCGAACGCCTCGGCCGTGGCGGGCGCCAGTAGCCGGGCCGGGTGCGTCGGTCGCGCCGTCAGCCTGGGTTCGGAGGCTCCTCAGGGTCCCAGATCAGGTGGAACGGGCCGCGGACGTCGGTGGAGTGGTGGACGGCCGCCGCCAGTGCCTTGCGGACCCGCTCGTCGGGCGGGAGGTCGGCGCTGCTGTGCAGCGAGCCGCGGGCGAAGTCCTCGCCGGCGCCCACAGCGAAGTAGTCGTCGACGCTGCGGCCGATCTGGAAGTCCGAGTCGATCCGGTAGAGCCGGCCCTGGATGCCGACCAGGAAGCAGCCGCCGCTCTCGTTGCCCGAGTCGTTGCGCGCGTAGCCGCCGTCGCGCAGGCAGTCACGCACCGCGGCGACGAAGTCGGTCGCCATGAAACGGTCGAGGTCCCAGGTGTGCGGCACCGGCGGGACCAGGCTGTAGCGCAGCAGCTGACCCATCCGGAACGAGTCGGTGAACCCCATGACGTAGGACCCGTTGCGGAAGACCTTGGTGTCGGCGCGGACGGTGACCGACCATCCGGCGATGCCCGCGCTGTCGCCGCCGATCACGACCCGCCCATTCTGCTCCACCCCGACGATGCAGGTCACGAAGGCGGACTCTATCGGGTTACGTCCAGGGATGTTTGCGGATTTTGCGCCACTACGGACGGTCCTTCCTCACTCGACCGGCCGGTCGGAGCTTCGGCGCTGAGTACCCGGTGGGCGCCGGCGTAGACGTTCATCGAGTCCCCGCGGAGGAACCCGACAAGGGTCATCCCGCTCTCGGCGGCGAGGTCGACGGCCAGCGCCGAGGGCGCCGAGACAGCGGCGAGCATCGGGATCCCGGCCAGCAGGGCCTTCTGCGTGAGCTCGAACGACGCCCGCCCGCTGACCAGCAGCACCCGGCCGCGCAGGGGCAGCGGGCCCGCCTTCGCCGCCGCGCCGACGACCTTGTCGACGGCGTTGTGTCGGCCGACGTCCTCGCGCACGATCTCGATCCGCCCGGCAGCGTCGGCGAGCGCCGCGGCGTGCAGCCCCCCGGTGGTCGCGAACAGCCGCTGCGCCCGCCGCAGCGCCCCCGGCAGGCCCGCGAGCGTCGCCGCCTCGATGCGCAGCGGGTCGTCGGCGACGCGGTGCCGGGCGCGCATCCGGATCGCGTCGATGCTCGCCTTGCCGCACAGCCCGCACGAGCTCGTCATGTAGAACGATCGGGCCGCGGCCGTGAGATCGGGCTGGGGAATCGACGGGTCGAGCGTGAGGTCGAGGACGTTGTATGTCTGCCGCCCGCGATGCCCGCTCCATGCCTCCGCCGACGCGAGGAGGGGCGGGGCCGCGTCTTCTTCGGCCGGCTCGGTACCAGCGCAGTAGCGCATCGACAGGACGTCGCCGCCGCCGCCGATCAGCCCTTCCCCGATGAGGAACCCCACCGCGAGGTCCATGTCGTCGCCTGGAGTGCGCATGGTCACCGCGAGCGGCTGGCCGTGGATCCGGATCTCCAGCGGCTCCTCGCCGACGACGGTGTCGGCACGGGCCGTCGCCGGGCCGCCCACCGTCACCCGCACCACCCGACGCCGCGCGCTCGCTCGTCCCATGCCTCCACTGTCCCCGTTGCGTCAGCGCCTGGATACGCCAGCCTTCACCGCGCGGCGGGGCGGCCGGCACGGCGATGGCCGTTGCGGCGGTTCTACGCCGCGGTGGGTTGGGAAAGCGTGCTGACGGCGTGGGACAGTGGCCCCGCGTTGCTCTGGTCGGGCGGATCGCGATCGTTTGGTGATCCAGGCTCTGTTGCATGGGACACTGCGCCCGTGGCGATGACCGGTTCCCGACGCCCCGAGCTCCCGGTGGACCCGCCGGCGGATCTCGGCGTGGAACCGGCCGCGGCCCATGCCTCGCCCCGCCACCGGCTCGTCGCCGGCGACCCGACCGCGCTCGCCGACGCCTACACCCGTCACGGTGACCGGCTGCTCGCGGTCGCCGCCGCGGCCGGGCAGCCTCCGGCGGAGGCCGCGGCGGTCGCGCGCGCCGTGCTCGTCGAGGTCTGGGAGCATCCCCTGCGCTTCCCCGCCGACGACGCCGCGCTCGCCGAGACGCTGGCCGCCGCCGCGGGCCGGCTCGCCGCCGAGCGCTCATCAGACGCCGACGAGCCGGCGCGCCGGGGCAGGCCCGAGCCGTCACCGGGGTTCCTGCCGGATTGGCGACAGGGTTCCTCCCGGATCGGCGGACGGGGTCCCTCCCGGATCGGCGACGGGGTCCCTGCCGGATCGGCGGAGCCGATCTGGGAGGTCAGCGATCTGGGAGGTCGTGATCTGGGAGGTCAGCGATCCGGTAGGTCCGGGCCCCGCTCCCGCCCGGCCCGGCCGTCGGCCGGCCCGGCGGGCGTCGACCAGGCCGACCCGCGGGCGGCGCTGCTGGCCGCGGCGCTCGCGCGCCGGCCCGCCGTCGCGGCCGCACCCCCGTTCGCCGCCCCGTTCGCGGCCTGGACCGCGGCCGTCGACCGGGTGCTCGCCGAGCTCTCCCCCCGGGACTGGGACCGTCCGACGGGCAGCGACGGCCGCACGCCCCGCGAGGTCGTCGCCCGCCTCGCGGGCCTGGACGCCGCGCTGGCCGGCGCGATCGGCATTCCGGTCGCCGGCACCCTCGCGCCCCCGGCCGTTGACACCCGGGCGCAGGGCATCCTGAGCGCAGGCCTCGCCGGCGCCACCGGGCCGGGCGCTGGAACGGTCCCAGACGCTGGAACGGTCTCTGACGGCGAAGCCGGGCCGGGTGACGCGGGCGGCGCGGCCGGCGCACCGCGCGCGGACGGCGCGACGGCCCGGCCGGGGCCGGGCCGGGCGACCTCCTACTGGCCGGCGGTGTTCTGGCCTCCGGTGTTCTGGCCGCCGGTGCTCCTCTGGCGGACCTGGCACGAGGGCGCACGCGGCCTGTGCGCCTGGCTGGCGGGGCGGGAGCCCGAGTCGGCGCACATCATGATCGACGCGCTTGGCTGGACGGCGCCTGTCGAGGACCACCTGACCTCCCGCGTGCTCGGCACCTGGCTTGACGGGGCCGCGCTCGCGGCGGCGGCCGGTGTCCAGCTCCCCGCGCTCGACGTGGCCGAGCTGAGCGCCGTGACCGAGCTCGCGCTGCACCGGGTCCGCTGGCGGACGGGTCCCGAGGCTGGCCTCGGCGACGGCCCGCTGGCGCTGACGCTGATCCCCGGCGACCTGGACGGAGGCGGCCCGAGCGCCGGGCCGGCCGGCGGCGACACCGGCGCGGGCGGCGTGGGCGGTGTGGGTGGCGACCGGGTGGCCGTCGGCCGCTGGCTCGTCGGCCCGGGTCGTCCGCCGCTGGCGGCGCCGGACCCGGCCGCCGGCCACCCGTCGCCCGCCGCCGAGCTTCGGCTCGGCGTCGTCGACTTCTGCCTGCTCGCGGCCGGTCGGCGCACCCCGGCGGAGACCGCCGCGGCCGCGACCGCCGTCGGCGGCGACCCCGCCGCCGGCCACGCACTGCTCGCCGGCGCCGCCGGCGTCCTGCCAGCCTGACGGGGCGAGGCGCTGGACGCGCTCCCCCCCCGTGTCGGGCGCTGGGGCGCCCTCCCCGCGCCGTTTCGGGGTGGGGCTTCATGGCGGTGGCTGGTCTGGCCGGGTGTGGGGTAGGTGGTCGCCAGACCACCCAGATCGCTTACCTCCCAGATCTGCTCCGCAGATCTGGGAGGGACCCTGTCGCCGATCCGGCGGGGACCCCGGGCGCTGCGCCGCTGCGCCGTCACCAGTCGTGGCTGGCCTGACCGCTGTCGCCTGACCGACCCCCGCTGGCGATGGTCACGGGCCGGCCGGTAAGAAACTAGTGCCGAATAGAAGCTCTGATGGGTATGCCACCCGGTCGGAAGGTTTGCGCGATGGGAATGAAGCGGTTCATGTCTCGGCTGGGCGTCGGGGCCGCCGAGGTGGAGACCGTGCTGGACCACGACCAGACGAGGCCGGGAGCGGTCGTCACCGGCACGACCACCGTCACGGGTGGCAAGGTCGACCAGCGGATCGAGAAGATCCTCGTCGCGCTCGAGGCGACCGTCGAGATCGAGCGCGACGACAGCACCTACTACGAGCAGGTCGCGTTCGGCACCCAGCAGATCGGCGGCAACCTGGTGATCGCGCCGGGCCAGCAGATCGGCGGCCGCTTCGAGCTGCCGGTGCCGTGGCAGACCCCGATCACCGACGTGGGCGGCTGGCACCTGAAGGGCATGAAGATCGGCGTACGCACCACCCTGTCCATCCCGGGCGCGCTCGACCCGGGTGACCTGGACCCGGTCTCCGTCCACCCGCTGCCGGTCCAGGAGGCGGTGCTCGCCGCGCTCGGCGACCTCGGGTTCCACTTCCACTCGGCGGATGTGGAGAAGGGGCACGTCGGCGGCTCGTCGCTGCCGTTCTACCAGGAGATCGAGCTCAAGCCGTCCGGCGAGTACGGCCGCCGGATCAAGGAGCTGGAGGTGACCTTCCTGGTCGACGACCACGGCATGGACGTCGTCCTGGAGGCCGACCGCCGCGGCGGGCTGCTGCGCTCCGGCGGCGATGCGCTCAGCCGCTTCCGGGTCGGCCACGGCGACCTCGACCGCGGCCGCCTCGCCCACCAGATCCACGAGCAGCTCCAGCAGCTCGGCGCCCGCCGCGGCTGGTTCTAGCCAGTCCGTGGGAGAGACGGCGTCAGACACATCCCATGGCTTGGGCGTCAAGCCGCGAGGTGCGGCGTAGGGAGGTCTGGGGCGCGGAGCGTCCGGTCACGGGAGCGCCTCAGGTCTCCTCGGCGCAGGAGGTGAGGGCGGCCGGGCTGAGCACGGGCCCGCCCAGCTCGCCGCCGTCGCCCGGGACCGCGACCGCCTGGACGACGTGGTCGGGCGGGCGCAGCCGGCGCTCCCGCTGGGAACGGTAGATCTCCGCGGGCACCATCGGCCGGGCGGCCGCCGCGTCGGCGAGCTCACGCCAGTCCGGCTCGGACGCCGAGTAGGCGAGCTCGGCCAGCCGGCACACCCGCAGCACGTTGCTCAGCGGCTCGACCTGGGCGACGGCCTCGGCGACGCCATGGTGCGCGGCGTAGAGGCCGTCCCAGGCCCGCTGGGCGTGCGCGAGCCGCTCGTCGTTGTCGCGTAGCCAGCCGAGGCGGCGCGCCTCCAGCTCGGCCCGGACCCGCCGGCCGGCCGTGCCCGCGTTCTCGGCCGGCGGGTCACCCGCCAACAGCTGCGCGATCCGGTCGTGCGGCGCCGCGACCTCGACCAGCGGACCAAGGTTCAGCCTGCGGTACCAGCGGGCGGCGGCGGCCGGGTCGGCCAGCTCGTCCGCGATCTCGGTCAGCCGGGTGCGCCCGGGCGCGGTCTGCGACCGCGGGTCGGCGAGGAAGAACCGCCGGCCCACGACGGACCGGGCCATGAGGCGCGCCCCGTCGCCCCGGCGGAGCGCGCCGTGCATATGGTCTGGGTCTTCCTGGTGATGCGGACCGCGGTCGTCAGGCATGCGACCACCCACGCAATCCTTAGGCCGTCGAGGGTGCGAAGAGAGTATTTTCGCGCTTCCACCGATCTGTGGCAGCGGTTCTGCATTTTTTGGCTCCGCGTCGGCGACTGCCGTGCGATACCGGGATCGTAGTGCTCCTGCTCGCCGGGCCGGTTCAACGCCGCTGTGTCCGCTGTACGACACCTCGGGCCGTTAGGCCCGATCCGCGTATCGGCGATCTTCCGGAGCGCCCGGACGTCGCGACGCGCAGGTCCCGTCCGCCCGCCCCGGCGCCGCCCTCTCGCCGCCCTCCCGCCGCTGCGCAACCTCGAGGCCGGTCCGTGTCGGACCAGCAAGCCCATAGGCCTGGCCCTGTGACACAGTCCGACCACCAGCCCCGCGAGTGTGGTGGACGGGCGTGTCTCCAGGCGTGCCCATCCACCACACTCCGGGCTGGCGTGCCGGCCGCTACGACGCCTCGCCGGCGTCCGCGTAGCGGATCGAGACGTCGCCCGAGCTGGATCTCGCCTCGATCCGGCGGGAGGACCGTGGGTCGGTGGCGACCCGGACCGAGTCGCTGCCGGACGAGGTGTGCGCGGTCGCGTCATAGGTCTCCGAACCGAGCGGCACGGTGACCCGGACGTCGCCGGACGACGTCGTCGCCTCCACGTCCGTCGCCGCGACGGTGAGGCCGACGTTGACGTCGCCCGACGACGAGTGCGCATACACCGTGGCCGCGCCGAGGCGGGTGGCGCGCACGTCGCCCGACGACGTGGAAAGTCTGGCGGTGCCCGAGCATCCGTCGGAGGACACGTCGCCCGACGACGTGTGCAGGTCGAACGACCCGGTCAGGCCAGCCGCCCGGATGTCGCCCGACGAGGAACGCGCCACGACCGTCACGCCCGCCGGGACCGCCAGGCGCAGCGTGGTCTCGCAGCTGAGCAGCATCTGCCAGGAGCAGTCCGCGTGCACCCGCGCCGTGTGCCCGTCGATGTCGACCTTCAGCGCGGGCGGGTGCACGGTACCGGAGAGCTTGGCGTCGACGACCGCCTCGTCGTCGGGCGTGCCGGTGAGCGTGAGGCTGCCGGACGACGCCCGCACCTCCAGCCGGTCGACCGACGCCGGCAGGGTGAGGTGCTCGTCGCGCCGTTCCTCACCGGTGGTCAGGTTGACGGCCTGTGTGCCGGCTCCGACCGCCAGCGCGGCGGCGAGCAGCACCCCGATGGCGAGCAGCACGCCGCGGGCGCGGCGCGGCCCGCCCGCTGGCGGCTGGTCGTCCAGGGACCGTCCGCCGGCCCCGCCTCCACCGGGCGGTGTGGTCGCCGTGGCGGCAGTGTGAGCTGGCTCTGGTGTCACGGTGCCAGACGTCGACGTTTGCGTGGGCTCGGGGACGGGCTGGGAGGCGGGTGCGGGCGTCGTGGCCGTGGCCGTCGATGCGGCCGTGGATGTCGGGTCGGCCGTCGCGGCCATCGTGCGGTCTCCCTCGGACGCGGGGCGGGCGGGTGGCGGTGGGGCCGGCTCGGGCTGGTTCAGTTCTGGCATGGCAGGTCCAGCCGCACGGTGGTGCCTTCGCCGGGGGCGCTGCGCACCGTGAAGGTGCCGTCGACGGCGACCGCCCGGTCGCGTAGCCCCGACAGGCCGGTGCCGCCGCGCTCGCTCGCCCCGCCGTGGCCGTCGTCGCTGACCTCGACCGCCAGCCGGCCGTCGGCGCGGCGCGCCACGATCCGCGCGGACGCGGCGTCCGCGTGGCGGGCGACGTTCGTGAGCGCCTCGGCGACGAAGAAGTAGGCGACCGCCTCCACCTCGGCCGAGGGCCGCGGTGTCACGTCGACGTCGAGCGTCACCGGAATCGGGCAGCGGGCGGCGAGACCGGCGAGCGCGGCGTCCAGCCCTCGGTCGGTGAGCACCGCCGGGTGCAGGCCGCGGGCGAGGTCACGCAGCTCGACGAGGGCGCGCTTGGTCTCGGCGTGCGCCTCGGTGACGAGCTCGTGCGCCCCCGCGGGGTCTTCGGCGAACCTTTCCTGCGCCCGGCCGAGTGTCATCGCGACGCCCACCAGTCGCTGCTGCGCGCCGTCGTGCAGGTCGCGCTCGATCCGGCGGCGCTCGGCGGCCGAGGCCGAGACGATGCCGGCGCGGCTGGACTCCAGGTCCGCCACCCGCTGGGTCAGCGCGGCGGTCTCGCTGGGCGAGAGCATCCTGCGTCCGATCGCCAGCTGCAGCCTGACGAGCCCGCGGGCGAGCCACGGCGCCGCGAGGAGCGCGATGACGCCGACCACGACGTGCGTGGCGACGGAGCCGCCGTAGCCGAGGTCGAGCCCGACCAACCGGCCGCCGTTGCCGAGGACGTGCCCGTAGGCCGGGAACAGCAGGAACGCGAGCCCACCGCCCCACGCTGTGGCGACGACCCAGCCGCCGGCCCAGCCGAGCACCGGGAGCACGATCAGCGCCCACAGGAGCTCCAGCCAGCTGCCGCCGGCCGACATCCGGGCCCACATCCGCGACCAGGCCCGCCCGATCCTCCCGGACGGCGTCCCGGCGGGCACCGGCGTCGGCCGCAGGCGCAGCCGCTCGCCGAAGTAGGCCTCGTAGCGCCACGACTCGAACCGCGCGAACCGGTGGGCGGCCGCCAGGGCTACCCACAGCAACGGCAGCCCGATGACGATGAAGAACGACGAGGACACGCCGGCGATGCCGAACGCGAGCGTCACGGCGAACGTGATCGTCCCGAAGAGCAGCGTCTGCGCGGCGAATGCCGTCGCCAGCCAGTTGCGTCGCGAGTAGGTAGCGCGCAGCGCCGCGACGAGGGCGTGCGCTGGTCTCCCCAGCGGGCCTGGCCTGGCCGCGAGGCCGCCGCCCGCGGGCCCGGTCATCGGACCCACCCGCCGGGCCTCGCTCTGAGAGCCGCCGAGGGCGGTGTGTCCGTGCCCGCGCGGGCGTGAGCCCGCCGGGAGTCTGGTCGCGTCGTCATGTCCTTCGCGTCCCGCTGTCTGTCACCACCGGCGCGCTGTCCGCCCGCCGCCCGCCCCGCGATGCCGGGGCGTCGCCTCGACCGTAGATCGCCGTGACCCGGTCGCACGACCGCGCAGACCCACCAATCCGTACTGGGGAAAACCTCACCCAGCGGCCTCCGGGCCACCTCCGTCCCGACGCCGGCCCGGAGCCTGGAGGGGCACGACGCCTGCCTACGCGGGCGGAGCGGGGGGCGCGAGGGCGGGGGATGGGGGCACGAGTAGCCCGGTTAGCCCGCATACTGACAACCCGGCGAGAGCGGTGCGTGACGGGCATGCACACTACGGGTGTGACCTCGCGACTCAACGGAGCGATCCAGCTCCCGGATGGCACCCACATCCGAGGCCGCGGGCGCCGGGAGGGGCTGCCGGACGGGCCACTCCCGGAGTTCGGGCTGTATCTCGGACGGTCGCGGGGGCTGCCGCGGCGGGCGTCGGCGCGCCGGGCCGCCGAGCAGGAGCCGGCGTGGCCGGCGGTGTGGCTCGACTGGCCGGACTTCCGGACACCGCGTGACCCCAGGGCCGCGGCCGCGGTGATCAAGCAGGCGTACGGGCGGGCGCGCGCGGGGGAGCGGGTGGAGGTCGCCTGCGGCGGCGGCACCGGGCGGACCGGCACCGTGCTGGCCTGCATGGCGATCCTCGCCGGTCATCCGGCGGGCGACGCCGTGGCCTGGACCCGGCGTCACTACCGCGCCCGCGCCGTCGAGACCCCGGGCCAGCGTCGCTGGGTCGGCTGGTTCGCCGCCCTGGAGACCCTCGACGGCCCGTCCTGACCGCGGCCGGCATCGGCCCGCCGGGCTGCGTGCCGGCGCCCTGCCCGGCCGGAAGGCGGGCGGAGGCCGGCTTTTGATGCCGGTCAGACGGTTCGCTGATACGACAAGGGAGGGCGCCGGGACTCGGGTGGTGGTGCCTGGCGGGGCCGGATGCCGCGCCGGCCGGAGACGAGGCGCGAGGGCGGGTGGGGCGCATGGCGGCGGGACCTGAGGCGGCCGGCGAGGCGGGGGCGGGCGGCCGGCTTCCCGCGTTAGCCGGAGTTCGGGTTCTCGAGGCCTCGGTGACCCGGGCGGGCCGGGTCGCGGGGATGCTGCTCGCCGACCTGGGCGCGGACGTCGTGCGCGCGCGGTTCCCGGCTCGCACCGACGGTGCCACGGCCGGCTCGACGCTGGCCGACGAACAGGCGGAGTTCGACGCGCCTGTTGGGCCGGACGGGCGGGCTGGGCCGGACGGGCGGGCGGTGGCGGAGGGGGCGGCGAGGCTGGCGTCGCCCGCGGGGCTGCTGTGGGACCGGGGCAAGCGCGTCGTGCGGATGACCTCCGAGGACGTCGGCCGGCTGGCCGGCGGGGCGGACGTGCTGATCGTCGACCACACCCCCGGCCGGCTGGCCGAACTTGGACTGGACGCGGTGACCCTCGCCGAGCGTCACCCAGGGCTCAACCAGGTGCGGCTGCCGCCTTATGGCGAGCACGGCGAGTGGCGCGAGGTCGCCGAGGACCCGCTGCTGCTCGCCGGCCTCGGTGGGACCGCGGCGCGCAACCCGGCGACGCTCGACTGCCCGGTCGCGCCCGTCGCCACGACGATCGTCCAGCTGCACGGGGCGCTCGCCGCCGCCGCGGCCGTCGCCGCGCTGCATGGCCGGCGCCGCGACGGTGGGCGCGGGCATGCCGTCACCGTGAGCGGGCTGCACGCCGCCTCCGCCCAGCTCGGCATGATGACGCAGGTCGGCGTCGACCAGCCGGTCGTGAAGGGGAACCGCTCCGGCCGCGGCGTCCCGTTCTGGCGCATCTACCAGGCCGGCGACGGCCGCTGGCTCTACCTTGCCGCGCTCGTCCCGGAGATCTTCTTCCGTGCCCTGGACGCGATGGATCGGATGGACGTCCTCGTCCTCCCCGGCGTTGACGGCGACTGGAACAAGGTCGTCGTATACGACGAGGGCGGCCAGCTGGTCGCCGACGAACTGGAGAAGGAGTTCCGCAAGCGGCCGCTGCGGGAGTGGCTGGACCTGTTCGCCGCCGCGGACGTGCCCTGCGCGCCGATCGCGACCCGCGCCGAGTGGGCCGTCCGCGACATCGCCGAGGCGAACCGGAGCTTCGTCCAGCGTGCGCACCCCACCCTGGGCACCGTCAGGATGCCCGGCTTCCCGGTCGACCTGGCCGGCACCCCCGCGAGCCCCGGCCCCTTCGCGACCGCCGACCTGAATCTCGACCCGGAAGGCGAGCTCTGGCCGGCCACCGAGGCGCCCGCCGCGGAATCGCCCGCCGCCGCCCGTGCCAGTGACGGCGACGGGGTCGACCGGGGCCTGCCACTGCGCGGTGTCACGATCGTCGACCTGTCCTCCTACCTCGCGGGGCCGCTGATCGGGGAGATCCTGGCCGACTGGGGCGCGGACGTCGTCAAGGTCGAGCCACCGGACGGCGACCCGTTCCGCGCGTTCCCGATGTCGGTGTTCGTCGCGAGCCAGCACAAGCGCGACCTCGCGCTCGACATCGCCCGCCCCGGCGGCGCCGACCTGCTGCTGCGGCTGCTCGCCGGAGCGGACGTCCTCGTCGAGAACATGCGGCCCGGACGGCTGGAGAAGCTCGGGCTGCCATCCGAGCGGATCGCCGCGGCGCGACCCAACCTGGTGCGCTGCAGCGTCTCCGCCTACGGCCGAGCCAGCGCCTACGCCGGCGCGCCCGGCTTCGACCCGGTGTTCCAGGGCCTGTCCGGCCTCGCCGACGCACAGGGCGGCGACGGCGACCCGGTACTCACCCCGATCCCGCTCAACGACACGGGCACCGGCGTGCTCGGTGCCCTCGGGGTGCTCGCCGCGCTCTATGCCCGCGCCCGCGACGGCGCCGGCCAGCGGCTCAGCCTGAGCCTGGCGAACACGGCGACCTACCTGCAGGCGCCCGAGTTCACCGAGTTCGCCGGCCGCCCCGAGCCGGCCCGCGGCGCCACCAACTTCCCCGGCCCCACCGCCGGGCACCGCTACTACCGGTGCGCCGACGGCTGGATCGCCGTCGCCGCCGTCACGGCGGCGCAGACCCGCGACCTGCTCGGCGTTCTCGGCGTTCTCGGCGTCGGGACACCTGGGAAGGCCGCCCCCGCCCCTGACGCGGCCATCGCCCCTGACGAGGCCGTCGATGCCGCCGCGGCGGCGTTCGCGGCGCGGACGGTCCGTGCCGCGGCGGCCGAGCTGGCCGCCCGGGGGATCCCCGCCGTTCGCGCCGTCATGGGGGACAACCACGCCACCGACGAGCACCTGGCCGCCAACGGCTTCACGCACCTCGTCGACGACCCCCGGTTCGGCCGGTTCCACATCGTCCGCGGCTACGGCGCCTGGAGCCGCGACGCGGGCCGGCCCCCGGCGCGTTCGGTGCTCGTCGGCCACGACACCCGCGAGGTCCTCGCCGAGCTCGGCTGCCCGCCCGCCGAAATCGACGCCCTGTTCGCCGCGAACACGGTCGCCGACATCGACCTGCGTGACGTCCCCGAAGGCTCCCCCTACGGCCCCCCAGCACCGCCGTCCTCCCGCTCCGCCGACGGCTGACCGGCGGCGACCCGGCCGCGGCCCACAAGGGACCGCCGCCGTTCGCCGCCGGCTGGAATGAGGTGGCAGACCGGACCGGTACCGTCCGCGGCAGATGTCACCCAAATCCGAACTCCGGGCCCTCGCCAGTTCGGATCCGAGTACAGATCCGCCGATCAGGCTGGTGGCGCGGTGGCGCGGCCGGGCCAACCTGGCTGAAGCGGTGCTAGGCGGCGGGCTCGGGGGAGATGAACTCGATCCGGTTGCCGACCGGGTCGGGGCTGTAGAAGTGGCGGTGGCCTGGGAAGTCGTGCGACCAGGTCACCGCGACGGCCGCGGCGGCCAGGCGCTCGGCTAGCGCGTCGAGGTCGTCGACGAGGATCGCCGGGTGACCCTTGGTCGCCGGGGTGAAAGCCGGGTCGACGCCGACGTGCAGCTCGAAGCCCGCACCGCGGAACCAGGCGCCGCCGCGGGCCGCCATCGGCGGTGGCTTCGGCACCTCGGTGAGGCCGAGAAGCCCGACCCAGAACGCCCGGCAGGCATCCTCCGCGCCGGCGGGGATCGCCAGCTGCAGGTGATGAAGGCCGACGACGCCGGTGAACGGCTTGTCGACGGCGGTGGCTGTGCTGGCGCTGCTGGTCACGTGGCTTCCTCCGAACGCCTGGTCCCCTCGGCCGAGCGTAGATCCGCCGCCCTGTCCGCGCCCCGCCCTCGAACGGCCGTCACCGGCCGCGACGGCGGCCACTTCCCCGGGACGGCCGGTATCGCTCCTGCCTATATTCGCCCTTGTCGGCAGGTGACGCCGACCGGACGGAGGGACGCACGCTGATGGCCCGCCTCGTCCCGCTGGTCGACCTGTCCGGATGGAGTGGCGGCGGCGCCCGCCGCCGGGAGATCGCCGCCGCGGTCGACGACGGCTGCCGTCGGGTCGGCTTCCTCGAGATCGTCGGGCATGGCGTCGAGCCGGCCACGATCGGCGCGGCGCTTGCCGCGCTCGACACCCTGTGGTCGTTGCCCGCCAGCGCCAAGCTGCGCCACGTCCCCACCGACCTCATGACCAACCGTGGCTACAGCCCGCCGCGTGCCGAGTCGCTGGCCTACAGCCTCGGCGTCGACGCCGGCCCGGACACGTTCGAGGCGTTCAACATCGGCCCGGAGGGCTGGCCGGCCGGCGACCCGGTGTACGAGCGCGAGCGCGACGGCGTCTTCGCCGCGAACCTGTGGCCGGGCGAGGTCCAGGCGCTGCGGCCGGCGCTGACCGCCTACTTCGGCGCCGTCGCCGGGCTCGCCCGCCGGCTGGCCGAGATCTTCGCCGTCGCGCTCGGGCTGCCGGAGGGCTACTTCGCCCCGTTCACCGACCACTCGACCGAGACGCTGCGCGCGCTGAGCTACGTGACCGCCGCCCGCCCCGACGCCAGCGACTCGGGGGAGCCGGCCCGGATGGGCGCGCACACCGACTACGGCATCCTCACCGTTCTCTACGGCGACCGGGTGCCCGGCCTGGAGATCGTCGGTCCTGACGGCGCCTGGCACTCGGTCGTCCCGGGGCCGGGCGGGCTGCTGGTGAACCTGGGGGACCTGCTCGCCCAGTGGACTAACGACCACTGGCGCTCGACCGTGCACCGGGTGGTGCTGCCCGCGCCAGTGGCCGGCCGCGAGGCCCGGCGCCGCTCGATCGCGTTCTTCCATGACGGCAACTACGACGCCGTCGTCGAATGCCTGCCCACGTGCACCGGGCCGGACGACCCGCCGCGCTACCCGCCGGTCGTCGCGGGCGAACACCTGACCGCGAAGCTCGCCGCGCCACGCCTGCATCGCCCGACCACGGCCACCTCGACGCTGGGTGACCGGGCCGACGCGGTCCATCCGTGACCTGACCAATGCCGCTTGCGACGGCGACATCCCGGGTTTGGCCGGAAGCCGCCTCTTTCCGCTCCCCTGACGATGCGGCGTCGCTGAGACCGCCAACCTGGCTCCTTCGTGGTGAAAGCTCGTTGGGGGCTCTTCTGGCGGTTTTCTGGCCAGGGAAAGAATGCGCGAGTGCAAGTCGGCTTGAAAGGTAGAGTGGGTTTAACCAGCGTCTTCCGGATTTGCTATTTCCTGTCCGTGTTCTTTATGGTTGACGGCATGCCGAGTGGGGAACACGAGTCGCCGCTGGAGCTGGCCGAGCAGAATCCGGAGGTCCTGGTCTGGCTGTTGGATAAACTTTTTGACGTCAAGGTCTCCGACTTTCACCATGCCCGGCCGCAGCCGACGGAGGTCCGGAAGCTGGTGCCCAGCACCTACCGCGCCGACGGGATGACACTGTTGTGCGACGCGACCGACAGGTCGTTGCTGTCTGTGGTGCTGGAGGTTCAGCGTGCCTGGGATCCGGGCAAGCGCTGGACCTGGAAGACCTACGTGGCGCACCTGGAAGCGGAGCTGGAGGTCAATGCCGCGCTGCTGGTCTACTGCCCTGGTGCGGCGGTCGCCCGCAGATACCGGGCCATGTTCGAGTCGGAGGGTGTGAGCCTGCACCTGCGCCCGCTCGTCTTCACGCCGGGCGACGTTCCTCTGGTCGTCGACGTCGAGCGGGCACAGGCCGAACCGGCGTTGGCCCTGTTCTCTGTACTCTGCCATGGCGGGGATGCTGACATCGAGGCCGCTTTTCCCGCACTGTTGGAGGCGCTGCGGGCGCTCGGCCCGAAGAAGAAACCCCTGTATCATGAGATCGTTCTAGCTGGGCTGCCAGAGGCGCTCTGGAAGCGTTGGGAGACGTATATGACCAGCACCGTCGGCCGTCGGTACCGCAGTGAACTTCTCAACGAGACCGACGCTCGTGCCCACGCCGAGGGCAAGGCCGAGGGTGAGGCCCTCGGCGCGGGGCGGATGTTGCTGACCGTGCTTGAGGCACGCGGAATCCTCGTTTCCGAGGACGTCCGCGAGCGGATCCATACCTGCACAGACCTGGACCAACTCGACACGTGGTTCCGCCGCGCGATGATTGCCAGCACCATCGACGACGTCATCCGCGAATAGACCAGGCCCTGGCTGGCAAGAATGTGCGTCGCAGCGCAGAACCGCCTCGGTCCGCGCGACGTGTCGAGGTGCACCTGACCGGCGGTGCCGGCGGTGCCGTCTGGCTGGTTCCGTGTCGGTAGGTAGTCAGGCCAGGAGAGTGCCGCCCTCGACAGCGAGGATCTGGCCGGTGACGAAAGCCGCTGCGTCGGAGGCCAGGTAGACGACCGCGGCGGCGATCTCCCGTGGCGTCGCGGTCTGGCGTTCGAGGACTGTGCGGCGCCCGATGCTGGGCGAGTCGCCGCCGTGTGCCCGCTTCGCGATGACGCCGTCGGCATGCCAGCGGCTGCCCGCGCTCACGTCGTTCGCCCAGTCGTCGGGGAGCGTGCCGTAAGGGGCGACGGCGTTGACCGTGATCCCATGCGGCCCGACCTCCTTGGCGAGGATCTTGGTGAACGTGTGCACCGCGCCCTTCATCGCCGAGTACACGGCGAGCGTCGGGTCACCGATCAGTCCCGCCGTCGACCCGATGTTGATGATGCGCCCGGAGGCTCGGTGGATCATGCCGGGCAGCACGGCGTGCGCACAGTTGAGCGTGCTGGTGAAGTTCAGGTCGACGTCGCGGCGCCAGGTGTCCGGGTCGGACTCGGCGAAGTAGGCGAACGCGACGTTGCCGCCGACGTTGTTCACCAGTAGGTCGACCGCGCCGAAACGCTCCTCGACCGTGGCCACCATCCTGCCTACCTGCGCGCGGTCGAGGACGTCGACGGAGTGGAACACAGCGTTCTTCGCGCCCGCGGCGAGCGCCTGCTCACGCACCCTTTCACCCGCGGCCTCGTCCCTCGCGGCGATTACGACGTTCGCGCCCTCGGCCGCCAGCGCCAGCACGATGCCCCGGCCGATGTTGGAGTTCCCGCCGGTGACAACAGCCGTCCGCCCCGTAAGACCCGTGTCCACGCCGAACCTCGTCTCCGTGATGCGCCGTGGCCCTCGCCGCGAGCGTCCTCATACCAGCACGGACCGCGGTCACCCGCACCCGTTGCGACCGCCATCCGATCCCGGGACGTCCGCCGCGCGTCACCGCAACCGTCTCGCGGACCACACGCATCGAGCGTCGGTTGGGTTTCCTTGCCGACCCCCAGGGCCCTGACGCCAGCGCCAGTGTCGGCGCCTGAGCCTGTGGGCCGGTCCGGCGGGCCAGATCACCGGACCGGCACACGGGTCGGGCCGCCGCGGTCAGGCCGCCGTGAGCTCGGTCCGCAGCCGCAGTGCCCGCTGGGTGACCTCGGCGAGGACATGCTTGGCGGCCGCCAGCTCGGCCGCCAGCTCGGCCGCCAGCTCGGCCGCCAGCTCGGCCGCCAGCTCGGCCGCCAGCTCGGCCGGATCGAAGCCGCTGAAGACCTGTCCGCCGACCCGCTGCACCGACGCGAACACGGCCGCGTGCAGCTCCGCCCCCCGCGTGGTCACGCTCACCGGGCCGGCACCGTCGAGCCCGGTGAGCAGACCCGCGTCGTCCAGGCGGCGCAGCATCGCGTCGACCTGCTCCTCGTCGCGGCGCAGCTGGCGCTGGCTCGTCAGGAAGGCCCGCAGCTCCGGGAAGGTCATCGGCGGGCGCAGCGATCTGGGAGGTCAGCGATCTGGGAGGTGAGGCTCAGCGCCTCAGGCGGCCTGGGCCGAGGGGCGTCGCGGGCGGTGGCCGGCGACCTGGTGGATACGCGCGGTGTCGATCGTGGCGGTGAGGGCCGTCCGCGGGAGGGCGAGCAGCGCGGCGCGCAGGTCGTCGAGGTGGGTGGCGGAGGCGAGGCCCGCGGCCAGAGTCGCGTCCCGGGTCGCGTCCAGAGCCTCGGCCAGCAGGAGCGGCGAGTCCAACGGCAGGGGAGCGGCGCTCAGGCCGGCCGAGATGTCGGTCAGGCCGGCGGCCGTGAACAGCGCGGGCAGCCGCGGGCCGATCTGTGGGTCACCGCCCTGGGCGCGGATCGTCATGGTCAGAAGCTCGATGAACTCGGCCAGGGCCCCTGGAAGCGGGTCGTCCGGCGTCGCCGTCGTCGACGGGACGGTGAAGTAGACGTCCTCGACGGCTACCACGCCGCCGGGACGGACCGCGGTGGCCATGGCGCGCAGCGTCTCCATCGGGTCCGCGAGATGCCCAAGCAGCAGCCGGCAGTAGGCCAGGTCGAACCGGCCGCGCGCGGCGGGCAGCCAGCCGGCTTCGGCGTTCAGGAACGCGACCCGCGCGCCCACCCGGGCCGCGTTGTGGCGGGCGACCCGCAGCGACGCCGGGTCGCCGTCGACGCCCACGATCCGCCCGCCGGGCCGGACCTGGCTTGCCAGCAGCACGCTGACCTGGCCGTGCCCGCACCCGACGTCCAGGCAGCGCCAGCCCGGTCCCAGGCCCAGCCCGGTCAGGAACGCCTCCGTGCCCGGTTCCAGCGCCCTGGACTGCCTGGCCAGCCGATGCGCGTCGGCCTCCCCGCCGTGCAGCGCGTAGCCGACCGTCGGCCGCACAGCCCTCGCACCGGCGGGTGTCTCGGCCGGCGGAGCGACGGCCCGCGCCGACGGTGCCGCGGCCGCACGCGTGGATGGCGCCGCTGCGGTCCGGTCCGACGGTGTCCCGGTGGACGGGGACGTCGCCCCGCCCGCCGCCTCGGCCGGTGGGGCGCCAGCCGGCGCCCGCGCGGGTGATGGCTCCGGGCCTGGCGGCCACGCGGCTGAGGACGAGGACGGCGGCTCGGCCGCTGGGACCTCGCCCGGTGGGAGGACCGGCGGCACGGGAGGCGGGAACCGGTGGACGGTGATCTCCTGGGGCTGGTCATGGCTGACGTGCTGGCCCGCGCGGAGGCCCGGGGCCGTGCCTGGCGGGGCGGTGGCGGGCGGGGCGACAGCGCCGGGTGAGGCAGCAGCGTCGGGTGAGGCAGCAGCGCCGGGCGGGGCGGTGGCGGCGGGCGGGACGGTGGTGCCGGGCCGCGCCGTGACCGGCGCCTGGTGCGCGGTACCTGCCGGTACTTCAGGTGCCGGCTCCTGCGTCTCCCGCGGGCCGGCGCTGCCCGGTGGGTGGGCGGGCAGCCGGGCCGCCGCCTGGTCGGCGAGCCTGCCGAACCAGGACCAGGCGCGCTCGGCGGCGCGGTCGGCCCGCTCCGCCCATTCGGCCAGGTGCGGATGCTCCGCGTGCCCCCCGGCCCCGGCGCTCCAGATGTGTCGCTCGACGACGTCGTGACCGTTGCGGCCGTGGTCATGGCCGGCGCCGGCGCCGGCGCCGTGGTCGGGATCGTGGCCGTGGCCAGCGTCGTCGTTGTGGCGGTCGTCGTGGTCATCGACGTCGTGTTCGCCGCGTTCATCAAAGTCTTCGTCGGCGACGCCGCTGTCCAAGGGGGAAGGCCCGTCCCGGCGCCGGGCGCCGAACTGGGCGTAGGGGTCGGGAGCGTACGGGCTGGACAGGCCGGAGCCGTACGGCCCCGGGCCGGCCGCGGGCCAGACGAGCCGGGTGGCGGAATCGGTGCCGTCGCCGTGGTCGTCGCTGTCGGCGTGAGCCTGGTCCGCCATGCGTCACCCCCCGGACCGTTGCCACCCCATCGTGCGCGCGGGAGCCGACCGCCCGCCACCCGGAGGGATGGCGGGGCACGACCGGTGCTCGGCAGGGCCGCTCAGGAGCGGCGGACCAGGGTGGCGGCGCGGTCGCGCAGCTCGTAGCGGACGACCTTCCCGGTGGCGTTGAGTGGGAGCGCGTCGACGATCTCGACGTAGCGCGGCGCCTTGTAGTTCGCCATGCGCTGCCGGGCCCAGGCGATGATCTCCGCCGGTTCGGGCGCCGGCTGGCCGGCCCGCGGGACGACGTACGCCATGCCGACCTCGCCGAGCCGCTCGTCGGGGACGCCGACGACGGCGACCTGGGCGATCACCGGGTGCTCGGCCAGCATGCCCTCGATCTCCGCCGGGTAGGCGTTGAAGCCGCCGACGATGAACATGTCCTTCTTCCGGTCGGTGATGGCGATGTTGCCACCGTCGTCCATCACCCCGATGTCACCGGTCCTGAGCCAGCCGTCGGCGTCGATGGTCTCGGCGGTCGCCTCGGGGCTGTCGAGATAGCCCTTCATGATGTTGAACCCGCGGGCCAGGATCTCGCCGGGCTCGCCGCGCGGCACCTCCTTGCCCGCGTCGTCGACGACGCGGATCTCGATGCCCTCGAGGGCGCGGCCGGAAGTGCGCGCGACCAGCTCCGGGTCGTCGGTGTGCCGGCACATGGCGACCGTTCCCGTGGTCTCGGTCAGGCCGTAGCCAGTGACGACGGTGCGCAGGCCCAGGTCGGCGCGCAGCCGGCGGACCAGCTCGACCGGCACCGCCGCGGCGCCGGTGACGGCGAGCCGCCAGCTCGACAGATCGTAGCCGGTCAGGTCGCTGTTGAGGATCGTCTGGTATACGGCCGGCGGGCCGGGCAGCATGGTGATCTTCTCTTCGCTGACGAGCCGCATCACGGCGGGCACGTCGAAGACCGGGTACGGGACGAGCGTCGTGCCGACCAGGATGGTCGCGAGCAGGCCCGCCTTGAGGCCGGCGGTGTGGAAGAACGGGTAGACGAGCAGGTAGCGGTCGCCGTGGCCGAGCCCGATGACGTCGGCCCAGGCCTTGTAGAGCCGGGTTGACGGGCCGTGGGCGAGCATCGCGCCCTTCGGCTTTCCGGTGGTGCCCGAGGTGAAGATGATGTCGCTGAGGCTGTCGCCGGTGAGCGCGGCCGCGCGGGCGGCGGTCGTCTCGGCGGGAACCGAGGCGGCGCGGGCGGTGAGGTCGTCCCAGGGGATGGTGCCGGGGCTGACCGGTCCGTCGAGCACGACGACCTCGCCGAGGTCCGGCAGGTCCGGCTCGGCGAGGATCGCGGCCGCGTAGTCCGTCTCGAGGAAGTCGGTGACGGTGAACAGGATCCTCGCCCGGGTCGCGCGCAGGAGATCCGCGGCCTCGCCCGCCTTGAACCGGCTGTTCACCGGGACGAGGACCGCGCCGGCCCGGTAGATCCCGAGCGCGGCGACCATCCAGCGGTAGCCGTTCGGCGCCCAGATCGAGACTCTGTCGCCGGCCTCGACACCGCTGCCGACCAGGGCCCGCGCCACCTCGTCGGCGGCGGCCGCGAGCCCGGCGAACGTCAGCCGGACGTCGCCGTCGACGACGGCCTCGTCTTCGGGCCACCGCCGGGCGGCCCGCTCCAGCACGGCCGGGATCGTGGCCGGCGGCACGTCCTCGACGGCTGACGCCCCCGCGCCCGGGCCGCCGTCCGCGCGGGCCCCGCCATGATCGCCCGGCTTTGCGCCTAAGTCGTCGTCGCTGTCTCTGGTGGTCATCCGGCGCTCCGCTCCCTGTGGCTCGATGGTTCGGTGGCCGGCGCGAGGGCCGCCCTGTCCGGGTGCCCTCCCGTGGGCCGCCCGAGGCTGTCTCGGCGGTGGCGAGAAGAAGCTGACGTGGGCCCGCGGCTGGACTCCCGCGCGCGGCTCATGACGATATGCGTTCTTCGAACGTGGGCCAATCGGATCGTGGATCGTCGCGAAGCGACGGCCTACGGCCGACGTGTGGGAATGCGGCGGATGTTTCGCGCCCAGATTCGTCCGCTTTGCGCCATAGCCGGTCCGTGGCCGTCCGGGAACGGCTATGGCGACGGGTGAAGATCACTTCTTGGGTATGCGGGCCGGGACTGCCTGTCCCGGTCGGACGACCTAAAAATGTCCGTCCGGCTAGAGGGTCAAAGGGTGTGCGAAAATGATCTTCCTTCGCACACCCGGCGGCCGTTGTCCCCAGGATCACTAGAGGGTCAAAGGGTGTGCGAAAATGATCTTCCTTCGCACACCCGGCGGCCGTTGTCCCCAGGATCACTAACGGGCCGGCGAGCCGTCCGGAGGCGGCGCGAAGGCGGCGGCGACAGTGGACAGGAAGATGTCGTCAGGAAGTGCCGCGCTGTCCGCGGAGACCTCCGGGTCCATTGCGTGATACGCGGTGACCATCGCCGAGTACAGCCGGGCAAGGCAGCCTGGGTCGCCGGGGCGCAGCGTGCCGTCGCGCTGACCCCTGACGAACAGCTCGGCCTCCAGCTCGATTGCCGCGTCGTAGCCACGGGCGAAGCCCTCGCGGAAGCCGGGTGTGCCGGGTACGCCGGGCGCGGACATGAGCTGGATCGAGAGCCGGCCGAACTCCGGGTAGCGCCGGTGGAAATCGACCTGTGTGCGGGCCAGCCGCGCCAGCAGCTCGGCGCCGGTGCCCTCGGCCGCCAGGCAGGAGGCCATCAGCTCCATCAGCTCGACGGTGCGCCGGTTGAGCACTGCCTGCAGCAGTTCTTCTTTGCTGTCGATGAACAGGTACAGGGCGCCGATCGAGAACTCGCACCGTTTCGCGACCTGCTGCAGGCTGGTGCCGCGGTAGCCCTGCCGGCCGAACAGCTCCTCGGCCGCATCCAGGATCTGCTCCCTGCCGACGCGCAGCCGCTCCTGTCGGCGCAGCTCGCGTGGGCTGAGGACCGCGGGCCCGCCCGCGTCGTCCTTCGCCGTGCCCGTGCCGTGCCTGGCCGTGCCCGTGGCGCTCTTCCCCGTGCCGCCGTCAGTCCCGGCCGCGCCCGTGCCCGCGCCGTCGGCCACGACGGCTTCGCCCCGCGCCGTGCCCGTGGCCCCGTCGCTCGCCGTCGCCGTCGCCGTCGCGTCCGCCGGCCGCGCGGTGCGCGCCTGCGCGCCGCGGGCGCCGGCGGCGGCCGCGTGGGTGGCGGCCGGGCGGGCCTCGGCGGGGGCGGCCGGGGCGGGACGGGAGGTCCTCCCCGGCGACGTGGTGGCCATGTCCCCCAGTGTCGCACCGGACGCGACCAGCGGCGCCGGTCAGGCCGAGGGGCGTCGCACGTCGCCCGCCCGCTGGCCACTGCCCAGGACTCGTCCGGTACTCGGCGGGACTCCCGGCGCCCAGCGGTGCTCTTTCAACCATTACAGGGAAGATTCTGTTCCCCCGCCGGCTCCACAACGAACCGACGGATGGCCCGCAACATCGGATGAGGCAGTGCCCTGGCCGCTCCGCGACGGTGATCCACTCAGGGTCTCCGCCGGACGCCGCGGGCCGTGACGAGAGGTCCGCCGACCTTGCTACCGCGGGCCCGTGCGGCGGCGCCTGTCGCCACGGGTCGGCGGCCCCGCATCCGGCGCGGAGCGGGAAGCCGCGGGCCAGTGGGAGGTGACTGCTGTCACGTTGATAGCCGCCAGTGCGCCCCCAGGCGGGCCACACCCATTACTCCGTGTACGGATCGGAGGGGGTGGGGAACACGGCGGCCGAACCAGGTGCGAACCCGCGGCGCGCGTCATTCCACTCCGTTGTTCGACCTGCGGGTTTGTTTCGTTCTCGCCGTCGGCGGGCGGTCCGGACGGACTCGGCGGCGAGAGGGTTGACCGCGCATGAGAACTACTGTGTGTGACGGGAGGTCACCGCTGCCAAAACGGCGGCCGTGCCCCGTTGTTCTGGCGATGCGATTCCGCTCGCCACGATGCTCGCGGTGGCTGTTCGCCGATGCCCCGTCATCCTGCGGATGCAGGGGGTCAGTACAGTTGCCCATACCTTCCAGGCAATGGGACGCGGCCAGGGGGACCACCCGGGAATCGGTGGTCCGCCAGTGCGCTCGCATCGTCTGGTGGGGGCAGTTGGCAGTTACGCGGACGGCGTGGCCCGCCGTTCACCCTACATAGTCGCCCCACACGTGGCCCGCACCCAAGGCGCCCTGCTGGCCGGGCGTCGGACGAGAGGACCGGATGCTCCAGAACTGGCCCATCCGCTCGAAGCTGGTGGTAATTCTCATCGTCCCCTTGGTGGCCCTCGCCGTGCTCAGCGCTATACAGGTGCGCGGCAACGTCGAGAGCGTGTCGTCCGCGAACCGGACCAAGGCACTCGCCGGCTTCGCCATCAGGGCGAACGCCCTGATCGCGGCCCTGCAGACCGAGCGCAACGGCTCGCACACGGTGATCGGTACGGGCTACGGGGCGCCGGCGGTCATCGTCAAACAGATCCTCACCGATGTCCGGCCGCTCGTGGACCGGGCGGCCGGTGACTACAACACCGCCGCGCGGGACCTGCCGGGGAGCGCGCGTAACAGCCTGGGCGACACCCTGGCCAGCATCGACGACCGGCTGTCCAAGCTGCCGGCCTACCGCCAGACGGTCGACCGCAGGCAGGCCACCCTGCCGCAGGACATCCTCTACTACGACGGCCTGATCACCGACCTCCTGGAGCTGGACGCCCGGGTGGCGTCCGGCAGCCGCAACGCCGACCTGATCTCGGGTGCCGCCACGCTGACGGCGATCTCGCGGGAGAAGGAAGCCGCCGCCCAGGTGCGCGGCAACATCGCCCGGATCTTCTTCCTGCAGCAGTCCGACCCGGACCTGGTCCTGCAGATTCAGGGCCAGGCAGGCGCCGAGGACGGCTGGCAGGCGCAGCTGAGGATCACCGCGACCCCGGAGGAGCGCCAGCTCTACGAGGCGACCGTCACCCCGCTGGCCAGGAACGTCGCGACCATGCGTGACGCGGTGCTCAAGTCGCTGATGATGGGCGGGCGGCAGACGACCGAGCGCGAGACCTGGCTGACCGTCTCGGCGCAGAAGATCTCCAAGATGGAGGACGTCGAGCGCCGGATCGCCACCGACCTCGCCGCCACCGCCGACCGGATCGCGACCCAGGCGACCCGCCAGGCCGCGATCAACTCCCTGGCTGTCGCGCTCGTCCTCGCGCTGTCGGTGCTCATCGCGCTGCTCGTCGCGAGCCCCATGATCCGCCAGCTGCGCCGGCTACGGGAGGGCGCGCTCGAGGTCGCCGACCACAGCCTGCCCGATGTCGTCGAGCGGTTGCACCGCGGCGAGCCCGTCGACCTCGCGGCCGAGACGTTCCCCGTCCCGGCGACCACCCGGGACGAGATCGGGCAGATGGCCGACGCGTTCGGCACCGTGCACGAGGTCGCCGTGCGCACCGCCGTCGAACAGGCCGCGATGCGCAAGAGCATCGGGGACACGTTCCTCAACCTCGCGCGCCGCAGCCAGGCGCTGATCCACCGCCAGCTGAAGATCATCGACGCGCTGGAGCGTAAGGAGACCGACCCGGACGAGCTCGAGGAGCTGTTCCGCCTCGACCATCTCGCGACCCGTATGCGTCGCCACGCCGAGGACCTCATCGTCCTCTCCGGCTCCAAGCCGGCCCGTGGCTGGCGCCGGCCGGTCCCGATCAAGGACGTCATCCGCGGTGCCGTCGCCGAGGTCGAGGACTACACCCGGGTCAAGGTCCTGCCGGTCGGCGGCGGCGCGATCAGCGGCCATGCCGTCGGTGACGTGATCCACATGCTCGCCGAGTTCATCGAGAACGCCACCTCGTTCTCCCCGCCGCACACCCCGGTGCACGTCACCGGCCACGAGGTCTCCAACGGCTTCGCCATCGAGATCGAGGACCGCGGCCTGGGCATGAACCCGGCCGAGTTCAAGTCCCTGAACGACCGGCTGGAGAACCCGCCGCCGTTCGACCTGACGACCTCCGAGCGCCTGGGCCTGTTCGTCGTCGGCCGGCTGGCCGAGCGGCACGGCATCAAGGTCCGCCTGCGCACCTCGCCCTACGGCGGCACGATGGCGATCGTCCTGATCCCCGGCACGCTGCTGCGGCCGAACGAAGGCGTCGTGGACGAGCTCACGCCCGCCGGTGCCGGCGGCGGGCGGGATGACGCTCGTGAGCTCGCGGCCGTCGGCGCGGGCGGCGCCCGGCCCGCGGGCGGTGCTGACGCGGAGCCGCTGGAGCTCGGCGCGCCCAACGGGCGCGGCGCCGGGGTCCCCGGTGGGATGCTCGCCCTGCCGCCGGCCGACGGCGGCCCCGCCGCCGTCGGCCGCGCGGGCGACCGGGGGCTGGCGGCCGACGAGCCGGGGTCGATGACGACGGACCTGGCGGTGCCGCCCGGACCGTTGTCCGGGGCGCTGGCGCTGCCGGCCCCGGCCGGCACGCTCGACCCGGGAGAGCTTCCCGCCCCGCCGCCGCTGACCAGCCCGGTGCCACCGGTGCCGCCGGAGCTGCCGGGCGACGAGTCCGGCCCGCGCGCGATGTTCGGCGGCCTGCCGGCCCGCGGCGACGACGAGCCGCTGCTCGACGACCTCCCTGTGTTCGCCACCGTGCGGTCGAGCTGGTTCATCGCCGACCGGCCGCGCCGCAACGCCGCACCGCCACCGCCCGACGACCCGCTGCTCGGCGTGCCGTCCGGGCCCGTGACGGCACCGTCGGCGCGGCCGGCGTACCCCACTGCCTACTCGGCGCCCGTGACCCCGACGCAGCACCCCGCCGATGACGCGCCTGACCCGCGCTTCGGTGCCCTGCCGAACCGGACCTCGCCGCGGCACTTCCAGCCCGGCGGCGCGCAGCCCGGTGGCCCGTCGTACTCGGCTCCCGAGGATCCGCACGGTCAGGCTACGCCCGGCGGCGGGATCGCCGGGGGCGGCCGGACCCGCGGGCAGCGGGGAAGCCAGGCGACTCCACAGCCGACCACCGAGGTCGGGCTGCCCCGCCGGATGCGACGGGCGAACCTGGCTCCCGAGCTGCGCCGGGACAACCCAGCGCAGAACCGCCCGCCGCAGGTGGTGGCCGGGCCACGCTCGCCGGAGGAGATCCGGTCGATGATGTCGTCCTTCCAGTCCAACTTCGGACGAGGGCTGGCGGACGCGCAGGGTTCCAGTGACGGTGACGATCAGAGGAAGGTGACCTGATGAGCCCGGTTGGGCCGTCCGAGAACATGAGCTGGCTGCTCAACAACCTCGTGAAGAAGGTGCCTGAGGTCACCTACGCGATCGCGCTTTCCTCGGACGGTCTGTTGCTCGCCACGTCGGCGGGAATGGACCGGGCAACGGCGGACCAGCTTGCCGCCGTTGCGTCGGGCTTCAACAGCCTGGCCCGGGGCGCGGGGCGGTTCTTCGGTGGGGGGAGCGTCCGGCAGACCATCGTGGAGATGGAGCAGGGCTTCCTGTTCGTCACCGCCGTCGGCGACGGCGCCTGCCTGGCGATCCTTTCGAGCCCGGGCGCGGATATCGGCCTGATCGCCTACGAGATGGCTCTCCTGGTCGCCCGGGTGGGAGAGTTCCTTACCCCAGAGCTACGCGCCGAGATGCAGGCGGCACTGCCGATCTGAATCGCAAGTGAACCTTTTCCCGCTCAGCTGGGCTTGAGATGGCCACCACGGCGCCCCAGGTGACGACGGAAAATGTTTCAAGTCAGCACGGACATCCTGAGGATCGGCACGGACATCCCGAGGAGAGTCGGAGTGTCGCGAGAAGAGGAGTGGTTCGACGACGAGGCCGGTCCGGTCGTGCGTCCCTATGCGGTCACAGGGGGACGCACCAGGCCGAGCAAGGGCTCGCTCGAACTGGTCGCGCTGGTCACCACCACGTCGCAAGGACGGGCGGCGGCCACGTCGCTCGACCATGAGCAGCGCGCCATCGCGGCGCTCTGCCTGCGGCTGCAGTCCATCGTGGAGATCTCTGCCCGGTTGAACATTCCGGTCGGAGTGGTCCGGGTCCTCGTGGGCGACATGCTCGACGCGGGCCTTGTCACGGTGCACCGGCCCGCACGTCCCACGAACCGACCTGACCAGGCCCTGATCGAGAAGGTGCTCAGTGGACTACAGGCCCTCTAGTGCGAGGCCGCCCAGAACCGACGCCGCACCAGCCCCGAGTCCAGTTAAGATCATTATCGCGGGCGGGTTCGGCGTCGGCAAGACGACCTTTGTGGGCTCCGTCAGCGAGATCACCCCGCTGACGACCGAGGCGGCGATGACCGCCGCCAGCATCGGCATCGACGACACGTCGGCCGTCAACGGCAAGACGACGACCACCGTGGCGATGGACTTCGGCCGGATCAGCCTGCTGGACAGCGTGATCCTCTACCTGTTCGGCACGCCCGGCCAGGACCGGTTCTGGTTCATGTGGGACGAGCTGGTGCTCGGCGCGATCGGCGCGGTGGTGCTGGTCGACACCCGCCGGCTGGCCGACTCGTTCCCCGCCATCGACTACTTCGAAGAGCGGGACATTCCGTTCCTGATCGCGCTGAACCATTTCGACGGCGCCAAGCGGTACGAGGTCGCGGACGTCCGCAAGGCGCTGGACCTCGAGTCGAACCGGCCGGTCGTGATGTGTGACGCTCGGCGGCGGGAGTCGGTTCGCCAGACCCTGGTGGCCCTCGTCCGGCACGCGCTGGACGTGGTCTCGGCGGAGAACCGCGAGCGCGACCTCGCCGGCACCTGACCGGGCGTGGACGACCCGGCGTCCCGGCCGGGTGGTGGGGCTGCCGACCCGCCAGCCGGCCCGCGGAACCTGGCCGTCCACCCAGTCGCTCCCGGCCGGCACCGGGAGCGCGGGGCGCGCGGCGCGCGGGGACACGTCGAAGGAGCGGCGTACTGGCGGGCGGAGGGGGCATTGTTGGATCTTCTCGGGCTCGATGACATCACGGCGGCGCTCTATCGGCTGTGGCTGCGCGACGAGAACCTCAGCATCGAGGGTGCCGCGGCCGCGCTGCGCCAGCCGATGGCGGTGGTGACCCGGTCGCGCGACCGGCTGGTGGCGCTGTCGCTCCTGGTCGCGTTGCCGGACCGGCCGGGCAGGCTGGTGGCGGCCCATCCCGAGGGGCCGCTGGACCAGCTCATCCAGGCCCAGCACGAGCAGCTGATCCGCCGGCACGAACACCTCGTCCGGGCGCAGTCGCAGGTGGCGGCGCTCGTCTCGGAGTTCCGCGCGAGCCGCCAGGAGGCGCCGGGCGGGGGAGGGCTGGACCGGGTCGCGAGCTCCGCCGCCGTGCGCACCGAGCTCATCGGGATGGTCGGCGCCGCGCAGCGCGAGGTGGTCTCGGTGCGAACCAGGGCGACGCTCGCCGAGCTCGCCGCGGACCTGCTGCCGCTGGAGCTCGACGCCCTGCGCCGCGGCGTGCGGATACGCGCCGTCATCGCCCGGCCGCGGGCCGGGCTGGCGTGGTCGACCGCTGTCGAGCACCTCGCCGAGGTGGTGGCCGCCGGCGCCGAGATCCGGCTGGCCGACGACCCCGCGGTCGACCTGACGATCGTCGACCGCCGGCTCGGTCTCGTGCGGCTCATCGGCGGCTCGGGTGGCGTCGGTCCGGCTGGCGGCGGCGGGCCCGGCGCGGCGGGCGCGGCGCATGGCGCCGACGTCGCCGCCATGGTCGTGCGTGGCACGGATCTCGCGAGCCTGGTGACCGCGCTGTTCGAGCAGCTGTGGGAGAACGCCGACCGGTTCGGCGTCCCGGCCGGCACCAGCGGTCCCGGCGGCGCCGGGACCGGTCCTGGCAGCGCCGGTGGCCTCCGCGTCACCCAGGAGAGCGGTGAGCTGGCACTGGCCGGCGCGCGGCCCGCCGCGGGCGCGGTGTCCGGCCGGCTCGGCGAGCCGCGGGGCGGGCCCGGGCAGGCCGGGCATGGCGGCCAGGACGACGCCGACTGGTCGGACGAGCCGGGCGAGGCGGAACCGGACAGGCGGCCGGGTGACGGCGACGACAACGCGCCCCCGTCGCCGGCGGAGCTGCTCCTGCTGCAGCTGCTCGCCGACGGCGCGAAGGACGAGTCCGCGGCCCGTTCGCTCGGTGTCTCGGTGCGCACGGTCCGCCGGATGGTCGCCGACCTGATGCGTCGCCTGGAGGCCCGCAGCCGCTTCCAGGCTGGCATCCTGGCGAAGCGCCGGGGCTGGCTGTAGCACCGGGGCTGGCTGTAGCACCGGGGCTGGCTGTGACGCCGGGGCTGGACAGGCGCCGCCGCTGGCGCGAGCGGCGTGAGACAGGACCCGGCGGGTGCCGGGCTGGAGAAAGGATGGTTGTAACACCGCTGGGTTAAGTGCACTAGTTGTGGCAACAGTGTGCCAGCGCAACTAGTTGCCATGGGGAGGCGTCCGGGAACGCCGGACGAAGCGGGGTGACTGGGCACAGACTTCCTGCGAGACACCGCATCCGGACCGGACGCGGCGCCAGGCCCAAACAGCACATCGGCCTCGTCAGCGCCGCAACGGCCGCCTCGGCCCCTGCGCCGCCGGCCACCGGAGCGGTTCTCACGGCTCGGCCTGCTCGACCGATAGATAGAGCTGTGAGGAGAGAAAGTGTCGACAACCCAACCGCGTACACCCGCGCAGTGCCCAGCGGGAGGTGCGCGGTGAGCCACCGGACGCTGATCGTCGCTCGGATGAATCCATCGGATGAACAATCCGTGGCGGAGGTCTTTACCGAGTCCGACGGCGGGGAGCTGCCGCACCTTGTCGGGGTGTCGCGCCGGGAGCTGTTCGCCTTCCACGGGCTGTACTTCCACCTCATCGAGGCGGAGGAGAGCATCCAGGCGCCGCTCGCCGACGTGCGGGACCACCCGCTGTTCGTCGACGTCAACACCAAGCTCGCGAAGTACATCACCGCGTACGACCCCGCGACGTGGCGCGGCCCGCGCGACGCGATGGCTAAGAGCTTCTACACCTGGAGGGCGGACTCCGTCCGTTGAGGGTGCCCGGCGGCGGCCATCAGCCGTCGGCCGCCGGCCCACCGCCGCCGCGCGGCGCCTGACCCGCGCCAGACCCGCCGGACGCCAGCCCCGCTGGCGCCGCGCGCGGCGCCAGCGCCGTTCTCCCGCCGCGCCCCGCGGCGACGGCGCGGCCATGTCACACGCCGAGGCCTCGTGACCCCAGGTGCCGCGCGACCTCGCGCCCGTGACAGCCGCCCTCCCACTGCGCCGCCCGCGTGTCGGAACTCACCCGCGTCACCGCCCCAGGCCCTGGCCTGACCATCCGGAGCCCGAGTGCGGGCGGGGCCGTACACGCATGCCCCGCCGCGGCCGGTGCCGACCGCCGCGGGCACCTTCTCGCCAAACGTGAGAAGTGGGCGCGCGGACCGGTCGTGACGGCTTCTCACGGGCTGGTCCCCGTGAATTCGGCATTGGCTCGGTGCTTGGCATCAAGCTGCCCATTTTCGGTCGGTGGCCACGCGGGGTGCTTTTGCGCGCGCGTTATCGTCCCACACCCGCCACGGACTCTCGCCAGGCGGCCGGCCGGTTGGCAGGAAAGTGACGGCGGCGACATTGTCCGCTAGTTCTGGTACTCATGGCCCATCGTCGGTGGTAATCCTTGGATAGTTACGCTCTAGAGGAGGGATAACTGTGCCCCAGCAGTGGGACTCCGCCGCTCTGCTCGATTTCCTGGTGACCCAGGCCGGTCTTCCCGAGTCCGACCTGCCGGCGACGCTCGACGTCACCTTCGAGGACATCGGCCTGGACTCGCTGGCCTACCTGCAGCTGCAGTCGGAGGTGTTCGGCTCCCACGGTGTGGAACTGCCCGCCGACCCCCCGCCTGGCTACACCCTGGCCGACATCCTGGATGCCGTGAACCTCGCGCTCGCGGCCCGCTAGCCCGAAAACCGCACGCTACCAGGCCTTTGCCCGCCCGCGGGCGGGCAAAGGCGCGTCGCCAGCCGACGCTCCCATGCCCCCGCGAAACCAGCCCAACAGTCCTTGAGGCAGTACCTACTCCCGAGGAGACCCCCGTGAACGGGCACACCGACAACTCGATCTGGATCGACGCGGACATCGAAACCGTCTGGGCGCTCACCAACGACCTGGAGAACTGGCCCCGCCTGTTCACCGAGTACGCGTCCGTTGAGATTCTCGAGTCCAGGGACAACACCTTCAAGTTCCGCCTGACGATGCACCCCGACGAGAACGGCCAGGTGTGGAGCTGGGTGTCCGAGCGCACCCTCGACCCGGTCAACCACCGGGTGCGCGCCTATCGCGTCGAGACCGGCCCGTTCGAGTTCATGCACATCGAGTGGACGTACTTCCCGGAGGGAACCGGTACCCGGATGCGCTGGGTCCAGGACTTCCGCATGAAGCCGGCCGCGCCCGTCGACACCGCCGGAATGGTGGTGCGCATCAACACCAACACGCCGCGCGAGCAGGCCGTCATCAAGGAGAAGGTGGAGAACGCCGCGCGCCAGGCGTCCGCCGCCGCCATCGCCGGGAGCGCCCGGTGACCCCCGCCACCGCGGTCGCGGCTCCGAAGATCAGATCGATCCACGACGTCCCGGCCAACCGCCGCCGAGGCGGTGACATCCGCACGATTCTCTCGCCGGCCACCGTCGGCTCGAAGGCCGGCTTCATGGGCACTCTGACGCTCGCGCCCGGCGAGATCGTCACCGAGCACTGGCACCCGTACTCGGAGGAGTTCCTCTTCTGCGTGCGCGGCGAGGTGACGATCCAGCTGGACGGCGAGGAGTACCTGCTGCCCGCCGAGAGCGGCGTCCACCTCCCCGTCGGGACCCGGCACCGGCTGGTCAACCACGGCGCCGAGGAGGCGTTCTTCGTCTTCTGCTCGGGGCCGCTCGCGCCCCGGCCGGACCTCGGGCACGTCGACACCGAGCAGCTGTCCGCCGCGCAGGCGGCGGCGCCCCATCCTCATGTGGGCAACGCATGACACGCAGACGCACGGCCATCACCGGCGTCGGGGTGGTGGCGCCGGGCGGCACCACCCGCAAGGAGTTCTGGGCGATGATCACCGACGGCCGCACGGCGACGCGGCGGCTGTCGCTCTTCGACCCGACGCCGTTTCGCTCCCAGGTCGCGGCCGAGTGCGACTTCGACCCGCTCGTCGCGGGCCTGAGTCCGCGTGAGGTGGCTCGTAACGACCGGTTCGTCCAGTTCGCGCTGGTCGCCGCGGCCGAGGCGGTCGCGGACTCCGGCCTGGAGTTCTCCGGCCAGGACGTGGACGGCGCCGAGCCGGGCGCCGGCCCGGTCGTCGGGGTGAGCCTCGGCAGCGCCGTCGGCGCGACCACCCGGCTGGAGAACGAGTACGTCGCGGTCAGCGACGGCGGCCGGTACTGGGAGGTCGACCCGCGCTACGGCAGCCAGTTCCTCTACCACGCGCTGGTCCCCAGCTGCCTGGCCACCGAGGTGGCGACGAGGTTCGGCGCGCACGGCCCCGCGTTCGTGGTGTCGACCGGCTGCACCTCCGGCATCGACGCGGTCGGCTACGCCCATCAGCTGATCGTCGACGGCGAGGCGGACATCATGATCGCCGGTGCCTCCGACGCCCCGCTGTCGCCGATCTCGATCGCCTGCTTCGACGCGATCCGGGCGACCTCGGCGCGCAACGACGACCCGGAGCACGCCTCCAGGCCGTTCGACGCGAGCCGGGACGGGTTCGTCATGGGCGAGGGCAGCGCCGTCCTGGTGCTGGAGGAGTACGAGCGGGCCGTGGCCCGCGGCGCGCACATCTACGCCGAGGTCGGCGGATACGCGTCCCGCTCGAACGCCTTCCACATGACGGGCCTGCGCCCGGACGGCAGGGAGATGGCCGAGGCGATCCGTCTCGCCCTCGACGAGGCCCGGGTGGACCCGAGCGCCGTCGACTACGTCAACGCGCACGGGTCGGGCACCAAGCAGAACGACCGGCACGAGACGGCCGCCTTCAAACGGTCGCTCGGGGCACACGCCTACCAGGTGCCGGTCAGCTCGCTGAAGTCGATGGTCGGGCACTCGCTCGGCGCGATCGGCTCGATCGAGCTCGCCGCGTGCGCCCTGGCGATCGAGCACGACGTCGTCCCGCCGACCGCGAACTGGGCCACCCGCGACCCGGAGTGCGACCTGGACTACGTGCCCAACATCGCCCGCGACCACCGGGTGGACGTGGCGCTCTCGGTCGGGAGCGGCTTCGGCGGCTTCCAGTCCGCGATCGTGCTCACCGCGCCGGGGCGGGCGGCATGACCGCGGGCACGGTTCTCACGCCGGGCACGGGCCGGGCCGCGGGGGAGGAGACGGCGCCGCTGGCGCGGCCGGTCATCACCGGGCTCGGTGTGATCGCCCCGGGCGGCGTCGGCGTCGAGGAGTTCTGGGCGGCGACCCTGCGCGGCGAGCTGGCGATCACCCAGATCACCCGGTTCGACGCGTCCGCCTATCCTGCCCGGCTCGCCGGCCAGGTGCCGGACTTCGACCCGGTCGACCACCTGGACAACCGGTTCATCGTGCAGACCGACCGGTGGACGTGGTTCGGCATGGCGGCGAGCCGGCTCGCGCTCGCCGACGCCGGCTACGACCCGGCGACGCGGGACCCCTACGAGACGTCGGTGATCTTCGGGGCCGGCTCGGGGGGCAACGACTTCGGCCAGAAGGAGCTGTCCCGCCTGCACACCCGGGGCCGCACCGCGGTGTCGGTCTACCAGTCGATCGCCTGGTTCTACGCGGCGACCACCGGCCAGACCTCGATCCGCCACGGCCTGAAGGGCCCCAGCGGGGTCGTCGTCGCCGACGGCACCGGCGGCATCGACAGCCTGGCGCAGGCCAGGCGCACGATCCGTCGCGGCACGGCGAGCGTGCTCGCCGGCGCCGCCGAGTCGGGCCTGACGCCGTACGCGCTGACCTGCCACCTCTCCAGCGGCCGTGTCAGTGCCGCCCGCGACCCGCGGGCGGCGTACAAGCCGTTCGACGTGCGCGCCAACGGCTACCTGCCCGGCGAGGGCGGGGCGACGCTGCTCGTCGAGCACCCGGCCGCCGCCGCCGAGCGGGGCGCGCCGAAGGTCTACGGCGAGATCGCGGGCTACGCCGCCACGCACGACGCCCACCATCACAGCCGCCCGGCCGACAGCCCGGCGTGGCTCGCGACGGCGATGCGCCGGGCGCTCGCGGACGCGGGCGTCGAGCCGGGCGAGGTCGACGTCGTCTTCGCCGACGGCGCCGGCTCGCGCGACCTCGACGCGCTGGAGGCGGCGGCGCTGCGCGACGTGTTCGGCGCGGGCGCGGTCGCGGTGACCGCCCCGCAGGGGCTGATCGGGCGGCTGTGCGCCGGCGGCTCGGCGCTCGCCGTGGCGACGGCGCTGCTCGCGCTGCGCGACGGGGTGCTGCCCGCCGTCGGCAACCTCGACGAGCCGGACCCGGCCTACGGGCTGGACCTGGTCCGCGAGCCGAGGCCCTGCGCGGCCCGGGTGGCGATGGTCGTCGCCCGCGGCTTCGGCGGCTTCAACAGCGTCCTCGTCCTGCGCCGTCCCACCTGATGACCCTGCGGAAAGGGGCCGCCGGGTGTGCGAGGAGCACATTTTCGCGCACCCTTTGGCCAGCTGGAGATCACGATCCCGGAGCACTCTCCATGACTTCAGACCCCGAGACAAGGAGCCCGATGTTCGCCGACCTGGCTGGCAAGCGCGCGCTGGTGACCGGTGGGACCCGTGGCATAGGCCGCGCGGTCGCCCTCGGCTTGGCCCGCGCCGGCGCCCACGTCGTCGTGAGCCACCAGCAGGAGAGTGAGGCCGCGGAGAGCCTGCGCCGCGAGCTGAAGGAGACCAGCGGCAACCACCTGGTGATGATCGCCGACGCGGCCGACCCGGCCGCGATCACCGCGCTGCTCGACGCCACCGGCGCCCACCTGGGCGGGCTGGACATCGTCGTGAACAACGTCGGCACGATCAGCCATGTCCCCTACGACCAGCTGTCCCTCGAGGACTGGAACGCCGTCCTCACCACCAACCTGACCGCCACCCACCTCGTCACCCAGGGCGCGCTGCCGCTGTTGGGCGGCTCGGGCACGGTCGTCAACGTCGGCTCGGGCGCCGGCGTCGTGGGGGTGCCGCTGCGTGCGCACTACACCGCCGCCAAGGCGGGACTGATCGGCCTGACCCGGTCGCTGTCCAAGGAACTCGGCGCCAAGGGCATCCGGGTCAACCTCGTCACCCCCGGCCTGACCGAGACCGACCACGCGAACGGCATGCCCGACGCGGTTCGCGCGGCCTACACCAACCGGATCCCGCTCGGCCGCCTCGGCACCTCCGAGGAGGTCGCCGCGGTCGTGCTGTTCCTGGCCAGCGACGTCTCCAGCTACGTCAACGGCGCCAACTACTCAGTCGACGGAGGTATCTGATGGCCCGTAGCGACTACGACGCCGAGATGACCGAAGGCACCGGCGCCGGGACACCGGCCGCCGACCTGCCCTTCCGGGTCATGCTCACCATGCACGTGCACCCGGGGCGCGAGGAGGAGTTCGAGCAGACCTGGCTGCGCATCGGCGACGGGGTCACCGGCCACCCGGCGAACCTCGGGCAGTGGCTCGTCCGCTCGGCCGACGAGCCGAGCACCTACTACATCGTGAGCGACTGGGTGAACGAGCGGCTGTTCCGCGAGTTCGAGGCCACCCCGGGCCACCTGGAGCACCGGAAGATCCTGCACCCGCTGCGGGCCCGCGGCTCCATGGCCACCGGTGCCCTGCTGGCCTTCCTGCCCGGCGCCGCGAGCGCCGGCCCGGCCGCCGCCCCGGCGATGGCCGCCATCATGACTCCCTCGGCTGAGCCGGCGCGCACCCCGGTGGCCGCGGGATGAAGATACGTGTGATGATCTGGGCCGCCGCGCCGGAAGGCAGGCCGGATGCCGTCGAGGAGACCTACCACCAGATCAGCGAGGCGCTGGTCGGCACCCCGGGCCTGCTGGGCAACCACCTGATGCGCTCGATCCACGACCCGAGCCGTTTCGTCGTGGTCAGCGAGTGGACCAACATGGCCGACTTCGTCGCCTGGGAGCAGGACGCGAGTCACAAGCCCACCACGTCGCCGCTGCGCTCCCTGCACGACCCCGAGCGCCGGCCGGTGATCTACGAGGAGGTCGCCGCCTACGGCGAGACCGGCCCCCTCTACGAGAAGACCGGCCCCCTCAAGGAGACCGCCCCCTGACGCCAGCGCTGGCCCTCCGACCGTTCTCTCCGTTCCGTCCTTCCGCTCTTCCGTCCGATCCGTCCTTCTACGCTGACTTGTCCACGGGTCCCCGCCGACTGGCTGCCGCGTGCTCCGGGCGCCGAGCGCGCCGACGGGCGCCGACGGGCGCCGAGCCGTCCACTGGCCAATCGGTGGGGGAGGCCAGCTGACCACCACCGAGATCAACTAGGGGAACCCGATGCGGGTGCTGTTCACCACCGTTCCGATGCACGGCCACTTCTATCCGATGGTCCCGCTCGCGCACGCCTTCCGCTCCGCCGGGCACGAGGTCCTGGTCGCCACGCCGGCGAGCCTCGTCGACGCGGTCACCTCCGCCGGTCTCCCCGTCGCCGTCACCGGGCCACCGCTCGGCCTCACCGAGATCATGATGGTGGACCGCGAGGGCCGCCCCGTGCCGCCGCCCGCGACCCCGGACGAGCTGATGGTCTCCGGCGGCAAGGCGTGGGGCCGGCTCGCGGCCCGCACCCTGCCGGCGACCGAGGCGCTCATCGACGGCTGGCGTCCCGACCTGGTCGTCGCCGAGCCGAGCGAGATCGCCGGCCCGCTGGTCGCCGCCCTGCGCGGCATCCCCTGGGTGCGCCACAACTGGGGTATCACCTCGCTGCCGCGCAGCCTGCCGTTCACCGCGCAGGAGCTGGCCGGCGAGCTCGCCGAGCTCGGCCTCGACGGCCTGCCGGAACCGGACGCGGTGGTGAAGGTCGTCCCGGCGAGCATCGCCGGCGAGGAGGACCCCGACGGCCTGCCCGCCCGCTACGTGCCGTACAACGGACCGGGCGTGCTGCCCGACTGGGCGCTGGCCAAGCGGAGCGGGCCGCGCATCCTGCTCACCTTCGGCAGCCTGGTGCCGCACATGCGGTTCCGCGACTTCGTCGCCGTGCTCGGCGAGCTCGCCGCCGGGCTGCCCGCACTCGGCGCGGAGGTCGTCGTCGGGGTGGAACCCGCGTTCGCCGAACGGCTCGGCACGCTGCCGGACGGAGTGGTCGACGTCGGCTGGCAGCCGCTGTCGCTCGTGCTGCCCGCCTGCGACCTGCTCATCCACCACGGCGGGTCGGGTTCGCTGCTGACCGCGCTGGCCCACGGTGTGCCGCAGCTCGCGCTGCCGCAGAGCTCCGACCAGTTCATCAACTCGTTCACCCTGGCCGGGATCGGCGCCGGCCGGATGCTGATGCCCGACCGGCTGGGCGTCGAGTCCGTGCTCGCCGAGGCTCGCGAGCTGCTTGACGACGCCGGCTACGCCGAGAAGTCGAAGGGCGTGGCCGAGCAGATCGCCGAGATGCCCACCCCGACGCAGGTCGCGGCGACCCTGGCCGAGCTCGCCACCGGTTGACTCTGAGCCAGTTCCCACGCCGACAGGTCCCCTGGACGTGATCTCCTAGGTTCCACGCCGTTCCAGGCCGGGGCGGAAACGCCCCGCCTGGCCGCTTCCGTCGGGCTCCCGCCGGCTCCCGCCGGCTCCGTCGGGCCGCTGGCCTCCGGCCACGAGAGCATCGCTCTCATTAAATGAATAGTGCCTACCAGGCTATGAGAGCGAGTTGCGCCGAGCTGGTGGGCGCGTCTAGGGTCGTCGCCCGGGCGGGGGATCCCGCCGCGGGCCTGTCCCGTGCCGGCCCCGCCCGTCGGAGCGCACACGAGACGGATGGGATCGGCGATGACGGGAACGAGGATTGTGACCCCCTTCGGCGCGAGGTCGACCGCGGCCGAGGTGGCGGCCGGGGTCGATCTCGCCGGCCGGCACGCCGTCGTCACGGGTGCCTCCTCCGGCATCGGCACCGAGACCGCGCGCGTGCTCGCCGGCGCGGGCGCCGCCGTCACCCTCGCGGTGCGCGACACCGCGGCGGGGGAGCGCATCGCCGCCGACATCGTCGCGGCCACCGGGAACAAGGACGTCGCCGTCGCCCCGCTCGACCTGACCGAGCAGGCGTCCGTGCGCGCGTTCGTCGCCGCCTGGGACGGCCCGCTGCACATCCTGGTCAACAACGCCGGGATCATGGCCTCGCCGCTCGTGCGCACCGCGGAGGGCTGGGAGCGGCAGTTCGCCACCAACCACCTGGGCCACTTCACGCTCACCACCGGCCTGCGCGGCGCGCTCGCGGCGGCCGGCGGCGCCCGGGTCGTGGCCGTGAGCTCCGCCGCGCACCTGCGCTCGCCGGTGCTCTTCGACGACATCCACTTCACGGCCAGCGAGTACAACCCCTGGGTCGCCTACGGCCAGTCGAAGACGGCGAACGTGCTGTTCGCCGTCGAGGCGAACCGTCGCTGGGCCGACGACGGCATCACCGCCAACGCCGTGCACCCCGGCACCATCGCCACCAACCTCGGCCGCTACCTCTCCCGGGAGGAGCTGAAGCGGATCAGTATCGGCTCGGCCGCCGCCGTGGCCGCCAAGGAAGCTCAGGAGTCCGGCGGCTCCACCGCCGCGGATCCCGCCGGTGCCGGTGGCGCGGGTGGCGGCGACGCTGTGCGTAAGCCGGGAGCTCCCAAGAGCGTCGCGCAGGGCGCGGCGACCTCCGTCCTGGTCGCCTCCTCCCCGCTGCTCGAGGGTGTCGGCGGCCGGTACTTCGAGGACTGCGACGAGGCCACGGTCGCCGGTCCCGGCGACCGCTTCGGCGTCGCCCCCCACGCCCTCGACCCGGAGGCCGCCGCCCGCCTCTGGGACGCCTCGGTCGCGATGGTCGGCTCCTGACCGGTTCTCGCGGCCCCGCGGCCCGGGCCACGGGATCTCATCCTGCGCCGTGGAAGCCTCGGCGTCCGGTTGGGTGCTGGGCCAGGCCGACGGCCCATTCCTGGAGCCGCTGGCCGTGTCGACCGGGACCGGTGGAGACGTACGACGGGTCGCCTGGAACCAGTCCGACGACGAGGGACGGGGCCCGCGAAGATCGCGGACCCCGTCCGGGTGACCGGTTCGCCGTTCGGCTCACGCGGCCGGGCCGCCGTAGGGGACGGTGATGATCTCCAGGATGTGCCGGTCGGGGCTTTCCCAGTAGACGCCGCGGCCGCCGTCGTGGTGGTTGATCTCGCCGGGGCGGGTGCGCATCGGGTCGGCCCACCAGGTCAGGCCGCGGTCGCGGACGCGGCCGAAGATCTCGTCGAACTCCCGGTCGCCCACGAGGAAGGCGTAGTGCTGCGGGTGGACCTCGCCGGTGGCCTGGCCGACGTCCAGGCTGACGCCGGCGACCTGTACGACGCGGAACGGCCCGTAGATCGGCGCGTCCGGCAGGCCGAGGATCTCGGTGAGGAAGGTGGCGGTGGCGTCCCGGTCGGACGACCAGACGATCGTGTGGTTGAGTTCGATGCTCACTTCCGCGCTCCCTTCGGCCTCGCCGCGGGGGCCTTCAGCCCCAGGGCCGGGACCAGGGCGACGGCGGCCAGCACGGCTGGCCACCAGAACGTGACGCTGAACGCATGGGCGCGGTCGGCTGTTCCCGACAGCTGGTGCTGCAGGACGACGGCGAACACGGCGGTGGCGACGACGCCGCCGGTCCGCTGGAGGATGCTCAGCAGGGTGGTCGCGCGGGCGATCGCGGCCCGGTCGAGCGTGGCGTACGCGGCCGCGCTCGTCGGGGCGAACAGGCAGCCGGCGCCGAGGCCGAGTATGACCTGCGCGGGCAGCAGGACCAGGTCGTTCCCCGCGCTCCCGGCCAGGGCGTAGCCGACGAATCCGAGCGTCAGCAGCGTGGTCCCGGCGAGGACCACGAGACGGCCGCGGCCCCGGTCGACCAGGCGGCCGGTGAGCGCCTGCGACACGGCCGCGCCCACGCCCTGCGGAGCGAGCAGCAGGCCGGTCTCCAGCGCCGAGGCGCCGCGGACCTGCAGGTAGTACAGCGGCAGCAGGAACATCGCGCCGGTCAGCGCGCCGACGCTGACGACCTGGACCAGGGCGGCGAGAGTGAAGCCGCGGGCGGTGAAGTGGCGCAGGTCCAGTAGCGGCGCCGCGACGCGAGGCGCGCGGACCGCGAACGCCACCAGCAGGGCGACGCCGGCGCCGATCCAGGCCAGCGCGGCGGCGCCGATCCCGTCCGTGTCGCCGGCGATCGAGGTGACACCGTAGACCAGCGCGACCAGTCCTGGGGAGAGCAGGCCGAGGCCGACGGCGTCCAGGCGCTGGGCGCGGCTGCCCGGCTGCGGCTCAAGCGCGCGGGCGGACCACAGCAGGCAGGCGACGCCGATCGGCAGGTTCAGGAAGAAGATCCACCGCCAGTCGGCGGCCGAGACGAGCACACCGCCGACGACCGGGCCCAGGATCGGCCCGAGCATCATCGGGATGCCCACGACCGCCATCGCCCGGCCCATCCGCTCGTGCCCCACGGCCCTGGCGACCATCGTCATCCCGACGGGGAACACCATCCCGCCGCCGACGCCCTGCAGCACCCGGAACGCGATCAGGCTGGGCGCCGACCAGGCGAGGCCGCATGCCAGCGAGCCGGCGGTGAACGTCCCGACGGCGACCAGCCAGACCGGCTTCGCGCCGAACCGGTCGACCGCCCAGCCTGTGACCGGGATGACCGCGGCGAGCGCCAGCAGGTAGCCGGTCATCACCCACTGGACGGTGGTCAGCCCGACGGCGAAGTCGCCCGCCAGCCGGTCGAGGGCGACGCTGACGATCGTCGCGTCCAGAACCGTGGTGATGGCGCCGAGCACGACGAGCGCGACGACGGTGCGCGCGCCTCGGTCCAGCGGCGCGGGCCGCTCCCGCCGCCGAGCCTTCGTCGTCAGGTCGATGGCCGGGTCGGCGGCCGGGTCGGTCGTCGCGCCCCGCGCGGTGGGGGCCGTCAGCTCGGCGGTGGCCTTTCCCCCGTTCGCGGCCGCGGCCGCGGGAGCGGGAGCGGGGGTTGTCGAGTCGGGAGGGGCCGGAGCCGTCGCGTCGTGCGCGGGCCGTGGCCCGGCCGGACGGGACGTGATCTTTGTCAGCATGGTGTCAGTGTCTCCTTGGTGTCGAACTAACTTTATCGTGACTCTAAATTTTGTGCGACGCCAAAGCAAGGGGGTAGGGTGATCCCATGACCGAGGTGGGCCTCCGCGAGCGCCAGAAGCTGGCGAGGCGGCAGCGGATCGTCGAGGCCGCGGTGGCGCTGTTCGCCGAGCGGGGCTTCGAGGCGGTGCCCGTCACCGAGATCGCGCAGCGGGCCGAGGTGTCGCCGGCGACGGTCTTCAACTACTTCCCGACCAAGGAAGACCTGATCTACGACGGCATGGCGGCCTTCCACGCCGCTCTGCTGGGGGCGGTCCGCGACCGCCGCCCGGGGGTCTCCGTGCCGGCGGCGTTCCGGGAGTTCCTGCTCCAGCCGCGCGGCCTGCTCGTCGCCCCCGACCCGGGCGCGCGAGAGCAACTGGCCGTCGTGGCCCGGGTGATCCGCGAGAGTCCTGCGCTGCAGGCGCGGGAGCGCCAGGAGGCGGAGCGGTCCACCGCCGCCCTCGCCGAACTCGTCGCGGCCGAACTCGTCGTGGGGCCTCTCGACCTGCGCCCCTGGGTGCTCGCGACCGCGCTGGTCGGCGTCAGCCGCGCCATGTCGCGCGCCGTCCAGCAGGCCGCGATCGACGGCCGGCTAGGCCCGGAGTTCACCGCCGAGCTGATGACCGCCGGCACCGACGCCCTCATCATGATCGAGCAGGGCTGCACCGCCTGACCGCGTAGCGCTGTTCGATGGTGCCAACAGCGCCCGAACTCGCACTCCGCCTGAATGCGCTCCAACGGCAGGACACCACCGCCCGCTGGCACTTCCCAGCCGACAAACCCGACTGACGGGGCCGACGGCTGGCCCTCGCGGGAAGACGCTCCCGGGGCGTGGAGCCGCCGCGGCCAGGTGAGTTGGAGCGGAGCGGCGGCCGTTGCTGAGATCGTCGCCTCGCACATCGCGCGTAATGCGACATCCGTGATGTCCTCCCGGCCTGGCATCTGGCATCCGGGGGTGTGGCCGTCGGGCCGGTGTCGTGTCGATGTGGGCTTTGGCCAGCTCTCGGCGTCGATCGCTGCCCGCCCGGGCCATCCTGGGTCCGAGTCACCTTTAGCGCATACATCGTTACTTGGCGCGAGATCGATCGGCGCGGCCTGGAGGTTGGCGTACACAGCGCACGCGACGTGTGCCCAGGCCGTCCCCGCCGGCGCGCGGCACGCCAGACACGTCCCTGGTCCCGGGCATGACCAGCAGCAGACTGAACGTGGCGGAGGCCACGGTGGACGACTCCCCATTGCTGTCACCCGACGAGGACCGTCTCGTCCGAGGCAGATTCGACGCGGCCGTCCGGGGCCTCGACCCGGCACGCCTTTCCGTCCTGTCCTGGTACCTCGCCGAGCGGCTCCTGCGATTGACGGATCCGGTGGCGGTCGAGCGGCGCGGACCCCGCGTGCGTCGGACACCCCGGCGCAGGCAGCACCGCGCCCCCGGCGATCGGGAGGGGACCTGGGCCYGGTGGGGCTTGGCCGCCCTCACGTTCCTGTTCGCCGGCCTGCTGCTGCTGGCCTCGACCCTGCTACCCCCGACTGACCGCTGCCCACTCGTGATTGTCGGCGCCAGTGCGCTGGCGGCCGTCCTGCTCTTCTTCTGGATCGGGTGGCTGCGCGTCGACGACGGTCTGGTCACCGCCGTCCTGCTGGCGCCCTACGTGCTGGCGCGCGAAATCCTCGCCGCGGTCCAGCAACCGGTGGACATCATCGCCCGCGCCGTCGACGACGCCCAGGGCCTTGTCCGCTGGGTGAGGCGATGGTTGGACGACGAACGCCTGCGCGCCCGGGCACGGCGCACCGCGCGCCGCCTGGGCGCACGGCAACTGCGGGTCCTGGTTGCACGTCTCGACGACCACCTGGCCGCATGCGCCGACGGCGCTGACCACTGAGGAGAGGGCCGGTTCCCTTGCGCCGACGTCCTACGCGGTTGCGCAGCCAGCTCGCGTTGTCGGCGGGCCGCCGGGGCCGCGCGCGGAACTTGGCCTGGACGACCGTGTATCCCGACCACTGCGTCCCGTCAGGCAGCGTCAGGCGCTGCCCGGTCGTCGCCTCCCGGCCCCCATCCCGACCCGCGCCGTGGATCCGGATGCCGGGCAGCAACCGGGCAGCCAGCGCCTGCGCCATGTGCTCGAATTCGGCCGCGCCCAGCCGAGTGAGATCATAGTCAGCCACGAACCCAGTCTCACCAGGCATCATTACAATGCGTACAGATATTGAGCGAACCGTAGCTGGCGGTAAGGTTACCGAGAGTGAACTTGGTGTGCATTGCCAGGGCTCTTGATCCTGGCGGTAGGCCGGGTTCGGAAGGCACTCACAAGGTGGCGGGTCGACGCCGCCCGCTGTCGGTCGCTCCGCGCAGTGAGAGCGCCTGGAGTCGACGAGACCCGGGGACGGCCTGCAAGGTGGACCGCTTCAGAACGTCGGCCACGGTTGGCGGCCACGGCGGCGGGTCAGCTGGAAAGATCGATGTCTGCGTAGACGGCGGCGTGGTCGGAGCCGGCGTGCACCTCTTTGGTCATCGTGTCGTAAATCGGCCAGAGCGTGCCCCGCCGACCGCCCCATACGCCTTTGCGGAAGATGCCGCCGCCGGTCGCCCTCGCGTACAAGGTCGGGGAAAGCAGGACATAGTCAATCTTGTTCCGGGCGGTGCAGTAGCCGTAGGTGCCGGGTCTGCCGCCGTCGTCGAAGGCGGGATGCGAGGAGATGTCGCGCAGGTCGGTGTTCCGCAGCAGCGGCGCCAGCGAGTCGCTGTCCGGTGTGTCGTTGAGGTCCCCGACCACCGCCACGTCGGGTAAGCCGTCGGCGACCAGGTCGCGGTAGATCTCCGCGATCCGCTGGGCCTGCCGGCGGCGGAGGGCGTCGGAGGCGACCTTGCCGCCGTACCCCTTGCTCTTGAGGTGGTTGACCAGCACTGCCAGCCGCTGCCCGGCCGGCGCGCGGAAATGATACTCCGGACAGTCCCGACTGAAGATCCGCCCCGCCGGGTCAACGTCGTCGACATGACTGTGCTGCCCTACTAATGGATACTCCGCGGTAGCCAAAATCCCGACGTTGATGCCCCGCTCGTCATTGCCGTCGACCACCATCACCTGCGGATACCTGGGCCGGCCGGCAACAAGCAGGCTCGCGTCCGTGAACCGTTTGAGCGCGATCCGGTTCTCTGCTTCGATCACGCCGAGGATGTCAGCGGCCACGTCGTGAATCACCCGGGAAGTGTTCAGCATCGCCTGCTCGTCGACCCGGTCGGTGGTCAACTCGACCCAGCCGATCCAGTCACCGCGGCCGCCGGCGACAATCGTGACCCGGCCGTCGCGCGACCGCTTCAGCAGCCGGCCACGATTCTGTCGCAGCCGAGCAAACCGCGCGCTGTCACTACCGGACAGACCGAGCCGACGCAGCAACCGCAAAATGCCGGCCTTGATCTCGGCCGTGTACTCCGGCTCCTCCAACAGCTTGCAGATCTGCTCGTACGCCTCCAACGCCGGCCGACCGGCCGACCAGGATGGCTGCTCCAGTACCCTGGCCCGATTGAACAGGTTCTCGACGTTGTAGCTCGCGATCCGCACTCAACCTCCCTCGGGCTGCCTACGGCAGCGCGCCGACCGGATCAGCGCAACGGACGGACATCATGGCCGGTTCGTGCCCATTACACCGCCCGCTCCGAGATGGCGCGGCGGTGCGTTGCCCGCCTTGCCCACCCTGGGTACGACGTGATCATCGTCGGTCACGGAAGGACGCCCGCGCGATCGCGGCGGGTCGTCCGCCCGGCGGCGTGGTCCTTGACCCGCTCGCTGGCACTTCCACGACGCGCCTCGCTGCCAGCCGCGTCGGCCGGACCTACATCGGCATTGCCCCAGGCTCCTCCAGCTACCAGCCGTATCTGACGCATTCCGGCGGGAGTCGCCCGAAGAGACGGGCTGGGGGTGAAGCTGACGGTCAACGCGTCCCAGTGCTGGGACGCAAGGCGGGCGGAGAAGCGGTCCGAGCATCCCGGTATCAGCGTTGACCTCTGGGATGCGACCGCGCTGACCGACATGTTGATCAAGGGGTTGATGGAAGACGTCCGTAGACATTTCCATCTCGGTGTGCCGCGCCGCGGGGATGATTTTCAGGTTTCCTACCGTCGGCGTTGGGCGGGAGAACAACATAGGGGCGTCAGCGTCCGTCGCACCATGTGCCCGGCAAGGCGCTGACGGCCCATGGTGGTGGCGGTTCGCTCTATACTGCCGGGATGTCGAGACGCTCCTCGCCGAGCGGGGCGATGCGACCTCGAGCCGAACGCGGCAGCGCCATCCCCGCGTCTCTGGACGACGTCATCAGCCTGGTCCGGGCTCGTGGCGCGGCGGCGCAGCTGTGCGTCATCAGGAACGGGCGGGTGATCCTCGACCAGTCGTTCGGCTGCCGGCCGGACGCGTTGTTCTTGCTGTTCTCCGCTGGGAAGCCGTTCACGGCCATGCTGGTGCACCTGCTTGCCGACCGTGGCCTGGTCAATCTGGACGACCCGGTCGCGCAGTACTGGCCGGAATTCGGCCACAACGGCAAGCAGGCGATCACGGTAAGGCATGTGCTGCAGCACCGCTCCGGCATACCGGTGGCACGCAACCTGGTGGCCGACGCCCTGTCGGCCACCAGCTGGCACCGCTCGGTGCGGGCGGTCGAACGCGCCCGGCCTGCCTTCCCACCCGGACAGGTTCCCGCCTACCACATCCTCAGTTACGGATTCATCCTCGGCGAGCTCGTGCAACGGGTCACCGGAGCAGAGTTGCGCTCCGTGCTACGCACGGAACTGCTTGACCCGTACGGGTTGGCTGACACCCATCTTGGGCTGCCCGCCCCGCTGTGGCAGCGGCACGTCCCCGTGCGCGCGGCCGGCCCCGGCGGAAGGCAGCTCCTGTTCAACCGTCGCCACGTCCGGCAGGCGGTCATCCCTGCCGCCACGATCTCCAGCACTGCCCGGGACCTCGCCCGCTTCTACCAGATGCTCATCCGCGGCGGCGAACTCGACGGCGTCCGCGTGCTCACCCCCGCCGCTATCGCGACCGCTCGCCAGCCTTCCTCCGATGGCCAGATCGACCAGTTCCTGCACAGGCCGATCCGCTGGTCGCAGGGTCTCCAGCTCGGCGGCCCAGCGCCCGGCGCGGCCCGCCCGCAGCCGATGGGCTCACGCAGCAACCCGGACACCTTCGGCCACAACGGCTCCAACTGCTGCATCGGCTGGGCCGACCCCGCCCGCGACCTCGTGTTCGCCTACCTGACCAACCAACTCACCGCCAGCATCGAAGGCTCACCCCATCAAAGCCAGGTAAGCGACGCCCTGCTCGCAGCCTGCCCGTGACAACCAACTACCAGCCGGACCGAGGCACAGTTGGGCTGACAGGTTCCGCCGGAGGGACGCACCTGGTCAACGTCACGGATGGTAGTGGGACCGAGGTCGCCGGAAGCGCCCGAACAGGCCGCTGAGCGCAGCTTCAGGGCGGTCGTTCCGAACGATCTGGCGGAGAAGAGGTCCGTCGAGTTGCCAGCCGACCAGTACATCGCGACATAGTCGCGATGTACTGGTCGGACCTGGAGCAGGTCCGCGGGTGGTTACTCTCCGATGGAGGCAACCGCGGCCAAGATCGCGTCGATAGCGACCTGTGGATGCGACACCATCGAGACGTGCGAGCCGGCCACTTCGGTGATCGTGGCGCCTGCGCGCTCGGCCATCGTGCGCTGCGTACCCGGCGGGATGACCCGATCCTCTGTTCCCACGACCGCCCAACTTGGCCGCGTCTTCCACGCCGGGGCGGCGGTGGTCAGTGCAGGTCAGGGAGGGTGGCGAGGGCGTCCAGGAGGGTCACGGACAGGGAGTCGGTACCGCCGTGGGCGACCCAGCGCTCGAAGGCGTAGCTGACGACGCCAGACAGGGCGCCGGCGTAGGCACCGGCGCGGGGGTCGTCGGCCCCGACGCCGAGGCGCGCGGTGACCGCCGCCTGGAACGCCGCCGCGGTGCTGACGGCGCCGCGGGCGAGCGCCAGCATCACGGTCTCCGGCGAGCGGTGCACCGCGAGGCCCCAGGAGAGCAGCAGCTCACGGTCCCCCTCGTGTTCGTGGTTCGTCTCCCGGACGGCGGCCGAGAACGCCTCGACCAGGGACTCGTGCGGCGGGCGGGCGCGGACCCGGGCGCACAGCAGTTCGATCAGGCTGCGCGGGAGCGAGGCGAGCACCTCGTCGCGGCTCGCGAAGTACCGGAAGAACGTGCGCATCGAGATCCCGGCGGCCGCGGCGATCCGCTCGACCGTCACGTCCTGCGGCGCCTCGTTCGCGAAGAGCGTCAGCGCGGTGCGTTCCAGCTGCCGGGCGACGCGCTCGCGACGAAGCTCCCATCCGTTCGGACGGTGCTCGATGGTCTCGGCGCTCATGGCACTGCATAATGCCGCACCGGACCCCGACGCTTCCGCCCAAAAAGGCCAGTACCCGGCCCCGGCGGCGGCCTTCGCGTCCGCAGCCGTCGCGCCAGCGGCCGCCACGCTCGCGGCCGCCGGGCAGCGGGCCGCGGCGGCCACGCGTCGGCGCGCGCGCGTGCGCGCTCCGCTCACGGTTCCGCGCGTGCGCGCTCCGCTCAGGGTTCCGTTGGTTCCGGCTCGGTCGAGAAGCGCCCTGCCCCATGACGCGTGTCATCTGACTGACCCGTGGCCGGTCGGCCCCACCTGAACGGCGCACCGGGCACCTGGCGTACCAGCGCCGGGCGCCCGGCCTGGCGCCCCCTGGCGACCGATCCGAGCGGGAAGCCCGCCCGCTGGTCTCGCGCCGGCACCGGCACCGGCATTCGCGCAAGGGCTACCAGCGGTGGTGGACGAGGGCGCGGATGCGGCGGTCGTAGAGGTCACGGATGGAGGCGGCCGTAGCGGTGCCGAGCGGCGGGGCGGCGGCGGCCGCGACGTTGTCCGTGACCTGCGCCCGGTTGCGGGCGCCGGGGATGACGGTGGTGACGCCCGGCTGGTCGATCACCCAGCGCAGCGCCAGGCGGGCCGGGTGGTCGGACAGCGCCGCGAACTCACGCGCCGCCTCGACGCCGGCCTTGTAGTCCACGCCGGCGAACGTCTCGCCGACGTCGAACGCCTCGCCGTGCCGGTTGAAGGCGCGGTGGTCGGACGGGTCGAAGACGGTGTTCTCGTCGTAACGCCCGGACAGCAGGCCGGAGGCGAGCGGGACGCGGGCGAGCACGCCGACGCCCGCGGCGAGCGCCGCGGGCAGGAACGCCTCCAGCGGCTTCTGCCGGAAGGCGTTGAGGATGATCTGGACGCTGGCCACACCCGGCCGGCGCAGCGCGGCGAGCCCCTCCTCGACCGTCTCGACGCTGACGCCGTAGTTCGCGATGCGCCCTTCGTCGACCATCGTGTCGAGCGCGTCGTACACCTCGGCCCCGATGATCACCGAGGTCGGCGGGCAGTGCAGCTGGACCAGGTCGAGCCGGTCGACGCCGAGGTTGCGCCGGGACCGGTCGTTCCACTCGCGGAAGTTCGCGAGCACGTAGTTCTCCGGCACCTGCGCGACCCGGCGGCCCATCTTCGTGGCCACCGTGACCCCCGAGCCGGGATGCTCCCGCAGGAACCGGCCGATGAGCTGTTCGCTGCGCCCGTCGCCGTAGACGTCAGCGGTGTCGAACAGGGTGACGCCGGCCTCGGTCGCCGCCGCCAGCACGTCGATCGCCGCGGCCTCGTCGACGTTGCCCCAGTCGGCTCCCAGCTGCCAGGTGCCCAGCCCGACGACCGACACCGGCCGCCCTGTCCGTCCCAGAACTCGTCGCTCCATGCGGCGATCCTAGGATCCGGCGGCGGCGGCTTCGAGGCGCCGGCCCGGCGGGTGCCCGGTGCCCGGTGCCCGGGGCCCGGCGGCGTCCCGGGCTCGCCGCCGCCGCCCTGTCCACCCGGTTTCTCGTTTGTTGTTTCGAGACCCGTACGCTGACCCCGTTCGCGGTCCGCTGCCCGCTCGTCGGCGAGGCCTGCCTCGGCCCCGTGGGCTCCGGCCCGTGCTGCCCCGGCCCGCGGGCGGCGACGCCAGTTCTCGACCACTGCTCTGCGGAGAGGCCAAAACGCCGGTGCAACACTTCATCGCCAGCCACGGGGTCCTCGCGGTGTTCCTGCTGATGGCCCTCGAGTCCGCCTGCATCCCGATCCCCTCCGAGGTGATCATGCTGATGGGCGGCGCGCTGGCGGCCGGGGCGATCGAGGGCTCGCACCCCAGCCTGGTGCTGGTCATCGTCGCGGGCGTCGTCGGCAACGTCGTCGGCAGCTACGTCGCCTGGGGGGTCGGCCGCTACGGTGGCCCGGCCGTGATCCGCCGCTTCGGCCGTTACGTCTTCCTGCGTGAGCACGACCTGGACAAGGCCGAGCGGTGGTTCGAGCGGCGCGGCGCGGTCTCGGTACTGGTCGGCCGCCTGCTGCCGGTCATCCGCACCTTCATCTCCCTGCCGGCCGGCATCGCGGCGATGCCCCCGCTTCGCTTCGGCGTCTACACGACCCTGGGCTGCATCCCGTGGACCGCCGTTCTCGGCATCGCCGGCTACGCCGTCGGCGACCACTGGGAGAAGATCGCCAACGCCTTCCACGGCCCGTCCTACATCATCGCCGGGATAGTCGCGGTCATCCTGATCGTCCTCGCCGCCCGCCACGTCAAGCGCCGCCGCGCGTCCACCGCCGCCGAGCCCGTGGCCGCCGACACCACCGACGCGCCCATCTCGGACCGGATGGCATAAGCCGGATGGCATAGGAAGTTCGGGCGGCTTCGCGCGGCCGCCTCGTTGGCCTCGCGGAGGCCCGACACACCTGCCCGGCCGGTGACCTTCGGTGCTCCGGAGGCGCCGAGATGTGTTCATCGCCGGGCCAACGATGTATAAAGATGTATAAAATAGACAAAGTCGAGACAGGCGGCTGGGGCGCAAACCGGCCCGGCGCGCCCCGCATGCCGCGACCGCATGCGCCGCGTCGGCTGGGATGTTAGCTTCTGAAAACTGACGGGCCGTCAGGTCTGGTCGGGGTCGTCCGTTGAACGCCCATGTCGCGGCGCGCGCAGCCTGCGTCAGGACCGTGAGCTGGGGCCGTGCCGGTCGCGAGGCCGGAGGCCCACATCAGGTTGTCCGGTCGAGGGCCGTGCGACGACGGCTGTGCGGCGCGCGGCCGGAAGCCCTCATCGAGCCGGAGGCCAAAGGCGGCGTGATGACGGCGAGCCTCACGCGGCCGGAGGCCGGCATTGAGCCATAGGGAGACGGAATGGGCGACTCGGCGGCGGGTGTCGTGACGGCGGCTCCTCGGGAGGTCGCGGCGGCGTTCTGGGATGCGTTGTACGCGCGGGACTGGCCGCGTATCCAGAGCTTTTTCGGGCCCGAGTCGATCTACTACGACGTGCCGACGACGCCCGCGGCGGCGGCGCGCGGTCCGGAGAGCATCGCGGCCCGGCTCAGGCTGGCACTGGCCGGGCTGTCCGAGTACAGCCATGGCGACTCCCGGGTCGTGGCCGAGGGGGACCTCGTCGTCACCGAGCACGAGGAGCACTGGGGCTGGCCGACCGGCGAGAAGGTCACCCTGCCGTTCGTGTCCATCCAGCGGGTCGTCGACGGCCTGATCGTCCTCTGGCGTGACTACTGGGACCTGAACACGCTGATGGCGGCGGCACCGCCCGGCTGGCAGGAGAGCATGGCCGCCGGCGACCTGTCCTGGGTCTTCGACGCCACCGGCCTGGCCTGACCACTCCCACCTGCCTGGCCTGACCGCTCCCCACCTGCCTGGCCGTCGGGCGCGCGGCGCCCGATTCGGCCCGAACCCGAAGGGCGCCCGATGACAGCTCCGGCCGTGCGGCCCGACCTCAACCTGCTCGACGGCCATTTCTACGCCGGCGACCACGGCGACCCGCATGCCGTGTACGCCTGGTTACGGGCCAACGAGCCGGTCTTCTTCGACGAGCACAGCGGCCTGTGGGGGGTGGCCAGCTACGCGGCCGTGCTGGAGGCCGAGAGGAACCCGCGCCGGTTCTCCAGCGCGGGCGGCTCCCGGCCGCGCACCGGCGCCATCCCGCACATGATCGACATGGACGACCCGGAGCACACCAAGCGCCGCAAGCTGGTGAACAAGGGCTTCACCCCGCGCCGGGTCGGCTCGCGGCACGACTATCTCACCGGGGTCTGCGACCTGCTGATCGACCAGGTCTGCGAGGCGGGGGAGTGCGACTTCGTCCGCGACCTCGCCGCCCCGCTGCCGATGATCGTGATCGGCGACATGCTCGGTGTCGCTCCCGAGGACCGGGCGACACTGCTGCGCTGGTCGGACGACATGCTGAGCGCGCTCGACGCCCACGTGTCCGCCGAGCAGCTCACCCGGTCGGGGGAGGCGTTCGCCGGCTGGACCGAGCACATCACCCGCGTCGTCCACCAGCGCAGGACCGAGCCGACGGACGACCTGGTCAGCGTCCTGGTGCACGCCGAGATCGACGGCGACCGGCTGGACGACCAGGAGGTCTACAGCGAGTCGCTGCTGATCCTCATCGGCGGCGACGAGACCACCCGCCACGTGCTCTCCGGTGGGATGGAGGCCCTGCTGCTGCATCCCGACCAGCGGGACCTGCTCGCCGCCGAACCGGAGCGGATCCCGGCCGCGGTCGAGGAGATGCTGCGCTGGGTCTCGCCAGTGAAGAACATGTGCCGCACCGTCGTCGCCGACGAGACCTGGTACGGCGCCGAGCTCAAGGCCGGCCAGCAGATGCTGCTGCTCTACGAGTCGGCCAACTTCGACGACAGGATCTTCGAGGATCCGGAGCGTTTCGACGTCACCCGCGCGTCGAACGACCACCTGGCGTTCGGTTTCGGCACGCACTTCTGCCTCGGCAACCAGCTTGCCCGCCATGAGCTGACGACCATGTTCACCCGCCTGCTCGCCCGGCTGCCCGACCAGGAGCTCGCCGCTCCCGCCCCCCTGCCCCGCCGCGCCGCCAACTTCGTCTCCGGCATCGAGTCCATGCCCGTCCGCTTCACTCCCTCCGCCCCGCTCGGCGGCCCGCGGTAGGCCGGCCACGACAGCCCGAGGCCGGCCACCCGTATGAGGTTTCGGCGTGGAAAGGCGGGGCGAGGGGTACCAGGCGGTCTACACTGACGTGACGCAGCTCACAGATGGGTGGAGTGTCGGCGCGCCGGCGACACCTCGTGGACGGGAGCGAATGTGGCGGACTCTCCTGAGGAGCCGTTAGCGGCGGACCAGCTGGCCATCACCGGCCTGCTCGCGCGTTACTGCGTGTTGCTCGACATCGTGGACGTCGAGGGCTGGGTGGGCCTGTTCACGCCGGACGCCGTCTACGACGTGGACGGGCGTACATACCGCGGCCACAACGACCTGCGCCGGCTGTTCAAGGGGACCCAGCGCGGTCTGCACATGGCCGGGCCGCCGGTCATCGAGGCCGACGGGCCGGATCGGATACGCACCACGCGCAACGCCTTGTTCGTCAATCGGCACAACGGCGCGCTGCGCCATACCTTCTACCGCGACGAGCTGGTCCGGACCGCCGACGGGTGGCGGATAGCGGGCTGTGTCTGCCGGTTCGTCACCGGCGACGGGATCGTCGCCTGGCCCGACCATGGTCTCGAGTCGCCCGTCCACGGCATCGACAGCCCCGACTGGGCGGACGCGTAAGCCGAGGTTCCGCCGCCGGAATCCGGATGCGAACGGCGCGCGTCCCCGGCCGTAGACACGACAGCGGCGTCCTCCTCAGGGGAGGACGCCGCCACGGCGGCCAACGGTTCTCGGGCGACCAACGGTTCCCGGCCGGTTCCTGGTGTCGATCACCGCCCGATCAATGCCCGTTCCTCGACCGGTTTCCCAGGTCGGCTACCTGCGGCTGGAGCGGGACCTCCAGATGGGCTGCAGGATGACGATCGCGCCGGCCGCCACGGCGATCTGGAGGACGTGACGGACCCAGTCGACGCCGCCGGTGTGCCGGACGCCGGCGGCACTGGCGATGACGTTGCCGATCAGCGCGCCGATGATGCCGGCGACGATGGTCAGCCAGAGCGGCAGCTGCTGCCGCCCGCGCAGCACCGCGCGCGCCAGAGCGCCGATGATCAGACCGGAGATCACGATCCAGATGATTTGGAACACGGTGGTGCCCTCGTTTCGTGCGTAGCCCCGAACACCCTGGAAGGCAAGGTGTGAAGCGGGAGAGTACCGCCTCCGCCCGGTGCATTGGGAGGCATCGGCATCAACCTGGCGGACAATCGAGGTTTACGGGCGTCTGATGGCACCTTCGGGAGACGAGGAACCGTCTGGTATCGCCGGCGTGTTCTCGGCGAGCAGCGGCGCAACCGCTCGGTGGTGATGCTCCGTATGCGCGCGATCCTGATGGGCGACCATCTGTAGTCGGTGACGTCACACCCGATCCCGATCACGGCCAATCCGCCCGCGCCCGCCGCGACGCTCAGCGGCCTCGCCACCCGCCCACGACGACGCCCGGCGACCCCACTGCGCGATCCCTGGCGAGCCAGGGTGATCCGGCGGCGGGCCCGTCCGACCGCCCACGCTCCCGGCTCCGGCCCTGGCCATTACCCGTGCGGTAATCGACCCGTTTCCCGAACCGCGACATGGTTGCCATGCCGGAACGTCCGGCCAGGAACCCGGGAGATTTCCGGTGGCATTTCCTGGAAGCCGCGAGGAGACCGCCATGAGTGTGCACGAGACAGCCGTCGAGCGATACCTCGCCGCCTGGAACGCGGCCGAGCCGTCGGGAACCGCGGCGGCCGTCGCCGCGGCGTGGGCCGAGGACGGCGGTTACACCGACCCACTCGCGAGCGTCACCGGCCATCAGGAGATCTTCGGTCTCATCGGCGCCGTCCAGGCGCAGTTCCCAGGACACCGGTTCCGCTTGTCCGGCACCGTCGACGGCCACCACGACGTCGCCCGCTTCGGCTGGGAGCTGGTCGCCGCGGACGGCTCGGCGCCCGTCGCCGGCTTCGATGTGCTCACCCTCGACCCCGACGGCCGCATCCGCTCCGTCATCGGCTTCCTCGACCGCGTCCCCGCGCCCGCCCCCACCTGAGGGCCAAAGCGGGTGAGGCGCCGTCGGCAGGGCCGGGAAGCCGTCGAGTCCGGTGTCAGTAGCCGCATACGGCCAGCGGCGTCCCCACGTAGGCGGCGGAGCGGTCGGGAGCGTGCGGCCGCTCGTGATGGTTCGATATGCCCATGGATCGCAAGCGGTTCACCCGACCGAGCCCCCGGGTGGTGACCGGGGCGTTCCTGGTCAGCGGAATGGTTCACCTGGCGCGCCCCTCCTTCTTCGAGCCCCTGATACCGCGGGCGCTGCCGCGTCCTCGCGAGATCGTCTACGTCAGCGGCGTCGCCGAACTGGTCTGCGCGGCCGGGCTGCTGGCGAAGGCCCCCTGGGCGGGACCCGCCAGCGCCGCCGTGCTCGTGGGCGTGTGGCCGGGCAACCTGCAGATGGCGCTGGACGCCACGGCCCGGGTCCGCCGGAGCGGCGGCCAGCCGCGTGACGTCGCGCTGGCCGCGCTGGCCTGGGCCCGCATGCCGCTGCAGATCCCGATGCTGCGCGCCGCGCTGTCCGCTCGCCGGGCCTCGTAGGCCGCCCCGGCCGCGGTCAGCCGTCGCCGAGGCCGGTGTCCTCCAGGTCGAGGTCGCGCTGACGCCGCGGCGGGCGGCGTCGCTGATCTCGCCCGCGTCGTACAGCCGGTTGAGCTCGGTGTTCTCGACGGCGATGAGGTCGCGGCACAGATCCCGGTAGGCCTCGGCGGCCGGGTCGGGCCGGCCTTCCCACGCGCCGTAGGCGAAACCGATGGTCGGCGTGTGCGAGGCGGCGACGCCGCCGATGATCCTGGTCGCTGTCCTTTTCCGCTCATCCGGTCGGCTGGGCGCCGCCGTCGACGACCAGGCCCGTCAGGTTCGTCCCGGTGATCAGACGGCCCGAACTGGCCCAAACGGGGCGGCGTCGTCCGACGGTGGTCGGGCGTGGTGGCGATGGTGAGAGAGAACGCGTCATCCGGCCGCGCCAGGTGGCGCGACGGGTCCTTAGCCTGGACCTCGTACCTTCTGAGCACGCGGGACCAGAACCGAGGACCAGAACCGAGGACCAGAACGCGGGGCAGAGAGCACAGGACGCGGGACGCAGGAGAGACGATGTCGTCCGGTTACGCCAGGTTCGACGATCTGCGCGCCGGTGTGGCCTGGGAGTTCTCCCGGACAGCCTCCACCCTGGAGGCGGCGAGCCCCGGCGACGTCGCCGGGCTGCTCGCCGACGTCGAGGCGGCCGCCGCCGGCGGCTGGTGGGCCTACGGCTACGTCGCCTACGAGGCGGCGGCGGGGCTCGACGCCACGCTCGCCGTCGACGCGCCGCTGCCCGGGCTGCCGCTGGCCTGGTTCGGCGTCTGCCCTCCGCCGCGGTTGGTCCCCACGGTGCGCGAGAGCGACCCCGCCTCCTACCGGGTCGGCGAGTGGGCCGCCGCGTGGGACGAGGACGCGCACACCGCGCGGGTCGCGGCCGTGCGCCGTGCCATCGCCGCCGGCGAGACCTACCAGTGCAACCTGACCACTCGGCTGACCGCCGAGACCGAGGGCGACGACCGCGCCCTGTACGCCGACCTCGCGCTCGGTCAACGCGGCTCCTACAACGCATATCTCGATCTCGGCCGCTTCGCCGTCGCGAGCGCCAGCCCGGAGCTGTTCTTCGAGACGAGCGGCCGCGCCGTGCGGATGCGGCCGATGAAGGGCACCGCGCGCCGGGGGGACACCCCCGCCCAGGACGCCGCGATGGTGGCCGCGTTACGCGCCAGCGAGAAGGAACGCGCTGAGAACATCATGATCGTCGACCTGGTTCGCAACGACCTCGCCCGGGTCGCGACGACCGGCAGCGTCCGGGTCACCTCGCTGTGCCGCGCGGAACGCTACGAGACCGTGCACCAGCTGACCTCGGGCGTCTCCGCGGTGCTGCGCCCTGACGCCGGGCTCACCGACGTGTTCCGCGCGCTGTTCCCCTGTGGCTCGGTAACCGGCGCGCCCAAGGTGCGCACCATGGAACTGATCCGCGACCTGGAGGACGGCCCCCGCGGCGTCTACTGCGGCGCGATCGGCATGGTCGCGCCACCGGGTGCGGCCCCGTTCGAGGCGCGCTTCAGCGTCCCCATCCGTACCGCCCTCATCGACCGGGCCGCCGGCCTCGCGACCTACGGCGCCGGCGGCGGCATCACCTGGAGCTCCGACCCGGCCGCCGAGTACGCCGAGCTGCGCGCCAAGGCCGAGATCCTCACCCGCCTCGCCAGCCCGGCGGTCCGCCGTTAGTGATCAGGGCCGGCCTGGCCGGGCCACCTGCGGCGACGGAAAGCCGCCGGCGGCCGGTGGCGCGAGAGGCCGCCGGTGATCCGGTGGGATTTTCGGCGCCCTGACCCCGACGATCCCACCAGATCACGGACGCCACCGTGTGGCAGCCGACCATCACCATGACCTCCGTAGCGCTGGCCTCATGGCCAATCGCACGGCGCCGCTGACGCACGGCCGCGCCCGTAGGCCTCCGTGCCTACAGCTCGGTCGCGAGTACACCGGGAAGATCGGCGAATCGCGCCTTCGCGTCGAGGCTGACGATGACCCGGCCGGTCTCCACGGCGTGCGCGGCGATGATCAGGTCATGCGCGCCGCGCGGTCGACCGCTCCGGCGAGCCCAGGCGATCAGCTGGGCGTGATGAACGGCTGTGCCCTCCGTGTATGCCAACACATCCAACACGGACATCATGGCGGCCAGCGATCGGGCACGTTCAGCCGCCCGGTTCGCGCTGTCAGCCATTTCGATTCCCACGCGATACTCGGCGACAGTGATCGCCGCGACGGCGAGTTCGTCATCATCCAAGGCGGACCGGTCGATCTTGCCGCGCTCGTACGCGATCAGCAGGTTGGTGTCGAGGATCAGGCGTCGGCCCACGGATCACCTTCATAGGACTCAAGGTCACCTACCGCGGCGGCGATGCTCTCCTCGAACGCGTCGTCGGGCGGCGCCGTCCCAGCCAAGACGGCCCGAAGATCCGCACCTGTTCGCCGATGCGTCGGGCCGATCTGAGCGATCGGCCGGTTGCCGCGGGTGATGGTGATGATCTCACCGGCCGCGACGGCGTCCAGCAGATCCGAGAACCTGCGCGAGGCCTCGGTCGCCGTGATGACCCTCATGACCATCAGTCTAATCTGAGAATCAGATTTCGCCACCCCATCGGGGCCTCTGCCACGAACAGTGGCGCCCGGCCGCGGACCGTACGCCCCTTCGGCGGCAGGCCAGGGCACAGGATCCGCGAGTCGGCCCCGGAGCCCGTGGGGAAGCTGGAGCCAGCCGGCATGCGGCTGATCATCTGGGTCGGCCTAGACCGTTGAGTCCATGCGGGTGCTCATCTGCCGCCGGCTGCCAGTATCGACCCTGCCTCGCCGGTCTGGTCCCGGACCCGAGTAATTTCGTTTCCTCGCTCTGGCTCCGACGAGCCCACCGGATCACGACCTTCGCCGGCACGGTCGCGGGGGAGGGCCGTCGATGACCCGCGAACAGGGACCGGATGGCGGCCGGCGGGCCGCGTCCGTGCATGACGCGCCGGTGGACCTGAGCGGCTGGTGGTCCGGCGACCCGGCCGCGCCTGAGGCCATCGCCGCCGCCGTCGACCGGGCCTGCCACGAGACCGATTTCCTGCTTCTGGAGGGCCACGGGGTCCCGGACGACGCGATGGACCGCTTTGTGGCGTGCTGCGACGAGTTCTTCGCGCTTCCCGAGGCTGACAAGCTGGCCTGCCGGCTTCCCAAGGTCCCCGATGGCAACAACATCGGCTATACCGCCTTCGGCGAGGAGGCGTCGGCAGCCCGAACAGCAGTCGATCATGGATGGTGACCGCCGGCGTATGGGCGCCCCTGGCGGGCTCCCCCGCCATCTTCCGAACCACGGGCTGACGTCGCACCCCCGGGCCGCCCGGCGCATGCGACATCCAGCTGGTGCGCGTCCCTTGCGGCCGCAGGCTCCCGCGTCGAGTAATCATCTACTCGGCTGTAGTAGCATCGCGACCGTCCAGGCGAACCTGACATTAACGTATGAGTAGGGTTAGTCCATGTCGGCCAGGAAGGTCCCGGATCGGGCGGTCGTAAGCCGAAGGGAAGGGCTGGGGTGAGTCGGAGACGCGACCTCCTGGTGGCCTCTGCCTCGGCCGCCGCGGTTGGTTCCGACTGCCCAGGGGTCAGCGTCGTCCGACCGGCGTTCGGCCACGCCGCATGACCATGGCGACGAGTGCGATCGCGTCGGGTTGTGCCGCCAGAACCTGATCACGGCGCCGCGGCTGGTGGCTGCCTCGGTGTTCACGGTGGCATCCGGCTGCGCGCCGCGAATGGCACCAGCTCGCCCGCATGATTGGCGTGGTCATCCTCCGCATCGGCGCCGACCGCGCCCGCAGGTCTCCCGACAACTGAGAAGGGCACGGTGACCGAGAGGATGTCGCCATCGTCCGGCCGGCACCGAGCCGCGTCCAGACCCAGAGCCAACCCGCCATCTCAGGCTCGTCGCGACCTGCCGTCACTGACCGGTCTGCGAGGCGTCGCCGCCACCCTCGTGTTTATCCGCCACATCGACGCGGATGTCGAGGAAGCAATTCCCATGGTGCCACTCGGCAACATCGGATATGTCGGTGTCATGTTCTTCTTCATGCTCTCAGGATTCGTACTCACCTGGTCCGCCCGTCCGGGAACCCGTGCCCAGTTCTACTGGCGTCGGTTCGCCAGGATCTACCCGCTGTACCTTGTCGCGATCGTGTTGTGGCTCGTCGTCGCCTGGTCGTTTGGGCTGATCGGCGAATTCGGATCGAAACCCGCCTCCATTCTTCCGAGCTTGCTGCTTATTCAGGCCTGGATTCCCACCCAGTCGATCTACTTCGGCTGGGGCGGCGCGGTGCTGTGGTCGCTGTCGTGCGAGGCGTTCTTCTACCTCGTCTTCCCGCTTGTTTACCAGCGGCTCGCGGCCCGGACCAACGCGGACCGGATCCGCGCGGCCCTCCTCGTCGTCCTGCCGACGGCGGCCGTGGCCTGCCTGGCCGGCGCGGTGGACCCCCGCCTCGACCTCGCCCTCTACGCCAACCCGGCGGTGCGGGTCGGAGAGTTCGTCCTCGGTATCGTGCTGGGACTTCTGGCACAGGACGGCGTGCGCGGCACAGCGAGACAGCGCCGGGCACTCGCCGTCCTCGCGATCGCCTGGCTAGCCGTCCCGATCATGCTCGGTTACCGCTACAGCGACCACCCGGGCCTCATCGACACCCTCGCCCTGCCGTCGTTCGCGGCAATCATCTTCCTGGTCGGCACCCGGGAGGCGGACGGCCACAGAGTACCCATCGCGAGTGCCCGCCCTCTCGTCTATTTCGGCGTGGTCTCCTACGCCTTCTATCTCGTCCACCCCGGCGCACTCGCGGTCGTCAGTAAACTCGGCTGGTTCGACACGACCAGCGCAGCCGCGGCGGCTCTTGCCGTACTCGCGGGTTTCCTCTTCTCCATCGCGCTTGGCGCGCTCCTGCACCACACCGTGGAACGGCCAGCCCACCGATACCTGCTGCATAGATTCCGAGGCCCGCGCGATCAACGGGTCAAACTCGCCGCGCGCCCAGTCGGAACCCGGTAGGACAGCGGCCGGCGCAGGTGTTGGCCCAGCCCTCACCTCTACTTCGCGAGGGCTTCAACCTCCACGGCAGTGCTTCCTCTGTCGCTGTCCGCGGCCGGGCTCACCGGGGTGCTCGCCGCCGTGGCGGTCGCGCTCATGGCCGGCGGCTTCACCACCCTGCGCCGCGTGACGATCTGACAGACCGGCGGACCGAGCCACCGGTGGCTTCGGCGTGGCGTCCCAGCTGGCGAGGAGCTTGAGGCCGTCGGCCGTGGGGGTGCCGGCCGGCGCGGTGTAGACGAGCAGGGTGAGCGCGGTCGCGAGGCCGTCGAGGACCGCGTCGGAGGCGCCGGCGAGGTTCCCGCGCTCCATCCGGACGTAGTAGTCGATGCTCACCCCTGCCAGCAGCGCGACCTCCTCGCGACGTAGGCCCTTGACGCGGCGGTTGCCGCCGCCGTAGGCGGGCAGCCCGGCCTCCTCGGGGGTGATCCGCTCCCGCCGCGAGACGAGGAACTCGCGGGCCTGGGCCCGGTTGCCCGCGCGGCTGTCCATGCCTCACGGTAGGCGCGGCCAGCGGCAGGAAGGGGGTACTGCTGTTGCCTGGAAAGCCAGGCACTCCCCGGGATGGTCGGGCCGCGCCAGAGTCGGTGAGGTGACCGCATCGACCACCGCAACCACCCGTCACGCTGCCACGACGTCGATCCTGGCGGTAGGCCTTGCCAACTGTTTCATGATCTGTTCGACGGCCCGATCATCTTCCACGCCGTACCGAAGATCCAGGTCGCGAAGGGGTACGTCCACGCGGCCGGTCGGACGCTGCACGTCACCAAGGGCGTCGGCGCTGCGATGCCGCGAGACGGCACCGCGATCGTGAAGCGACCGGCGACACCGTCCATGCCCCGCCCGGTGGGTGGCACTGGCACGGCATGATGCGTGACCGGTTCGTGACCCACCTGGCGATCTGGGATGCCGCCGCGGAATCGGCCGCCGCGGAGACCACCTGGGAGGAGCCGGTCACCGACGACGACTACCAGCGGGCTCGACCGCGGTAACCGCGCCGCACGCGGCACGACACAGGACTGGGAGAAGTGACCATGAAGCACATCACGTTGCGGGATCTGGATGTTTCCCGGATCGGCCTGGGCGCGATGGGGATGTCGTTCGGGTACACCGGAGCGAGCAGCGACGACGACGAGTCGATACGGACCATCCACCGCGCTCTGGATCTGGGTGTCACCTTCATCGACACCGCCGAGGTCTATGGACCGTTCACCAACGAGGAGCTGGTGGGGCGGGCGCTCAAGGGACGCCGGGACGAGGTCGTGCTGGCCACGAAGTTCGGCATGATCTCCCACACCGGCCGCGGCGGCCTCGACAGCAGCCCGGCCAACATCCGTACCGCGGTCGAAGGGTCGCTGCGGCGCCTGGGCACCGACTACATCGACCTGTACTACCAACACCGCGTCGACCCGGACACCCCGATCGAGGACACCATCGGCGCCCTGGCCGGGCTGGTGTCCGAGGGGAAGATCCGCCACCTCGGGCTGTCCGAGGCCGGGGTGAACACCATCCGCCGCGCGCACGCCGTCCACCCGATCACCGCGCTCCAGTCCGAGTACTCCCTGTGGACCCGCGACCCGGAGCCGGCCGTCCTGCCGCTGCTGCGCGAGCTGCGCATCGGCTTCGTGCCCTACTCCCCGCTGGGACACGGGTTCCTCACCGGCCACATCCGCTCGCTCGACCAGCTCGACGACAGCGACTGGCGCAAGACCAACCCGCGGTTCACGGGTGGGAACTTCCAGCGCAACCTGCGCATCGCCGACGAGGTCGCGGCCGTCGCCACCGAGGCCGGCGCGACCCCGGCCCAGGTGGCGATCGCCTGGCTGCTGACCAAGGGCGACGACATCGCCCCGATCCCCGGCACCAAGCGGGTCTCGCGCGTCGAGGAGAACATCGCCGCCGAGAGCCGCACGCTCACCCCTGAGCAGATCGACAGGCTGGATCGGCTCACCCCGCCGGCCGGCGATCATCACAACGAGGAGCAGATGCGGATGATCGACCGCTGACCCACGCACGCTGTGGCTCGGCCGGAGCGCACGCGCCCGGACGCACCCGCGCGCGAGCCGTGTGGTCGCGGGTGAAGACCCGGCGCGGCCCCGGCACGCCCGTTCACTGCTTCTTGGTCTCTCGATCACAAAGGACAACCACACATCGTGCGAGCGACATTCATGTACGGAGCCGGTGACGTCCGCGTCGAGGACGTCACCGACGCGAAGCTGCACGAGTCGACGGATGCCGTCGTGCGGGTGGTACTGGCCTGCGTGTGCGGCTCTGACCTGCATCCGTATCACTCCATGCCTCCCGCCGACGAGGGCGTCCCGATGGGGCATGAGTTCCTCGGCGTGGTGGAGGAGGTCGGCTCGGAGGTGGCCGGCCTGGCGCCCGGTGACTTCGTCGTGTCCCCGTTCGCGTTCTCCGACAACACCTGCGCGTTCTGCCACGAGGGGTTCCACACTGCCTGCGTGCACGGCGGCTGGTACGGCGCCCGTGGGATCGGCGGCGCGCAGGCCGAGGCGGTGCGGGTCCCGCAGGCCGCGGGAACGCTCGTGAAGATCCCGAGCGACGTCGACGAGGCGCTGTGGCCCTCGCTGCTGACCCTGTCGGACGTGTACCTCACCGGTTACCACGCCGCGCACATGGGCAGGGTGGCTCCGGGCAGGACCGTCACCGTCATCGGCGACGGCGCGGTCGGCCTGTCCGCGGTCCTCGCCTCGAAGCGGCTCGGAGCCGAGCGGATCATCCTCATGGGCCGGCACACCGACCGCACCGACCTGGGACGCGAGTTCGGAGCCACCGACGTCGTCGCCGAACGAGGCGAAGAGGGCATCGCGAAGGTCCTGGAACTCACCGGCGGCGAGGGCAGCCACATCGTGCTCGAAGCCGTCGGACACATGCCCGCCTACGAGCAGGCGTACGGCATCGTGCGGCCCGGCGGCACCATCTCCCGGGTCGGCGTGCCCCAGTACGAGCAGGCACCGGTCGGGTTCGGGTCGCTGTTCGGCAAGAACGCCACCCTCACCGGCGGACCCGCCCCCGTACGGGCATACATCGAGCAGGCCCTGCCCGACGTGCTCGAAGGCCGGATCGAGCCCGGCAAGGTCTTCGACCGCACCGTCGACCTCGACCACGTCGCCGACGCCTACCAGGCCATGGACTCCCGGCAGGCCCTGAAGGTCGTCGTCCGTCCCTGACCCGGCGGCCCCTGACCCGGCGGTCCCAGACCCGGCGGCGCAGGTCGCCCCATCGCTTCAGCCCGGATGAGAAGGAGGCCGACGATGGCACCCACCGACCAGGCCCGCCGCAACCATGACGCGCTGTTTCCCGGTCACGTGTCCACGCTGGCGGTGACCGACCCCGAGCTCATCGAGTACTTCGACGACTTCGCCTTCGACGAGGTCCTCGCCGAGAGCCGTCTCGATGTCCGCACCCGGCTCATGGTCCAGCTCGCGGCGATGATCGCCTGCCAGGCCCTGGCCGAGTACCGGGTCATGCTCGGCGCGGCGCTCACCGCCGGCGTGAGCCCCGTCCAGGTCAAGGAGATCGTCTACCAGGCCGTGCCCTACGTCGGGATGGCGAAGGTGTTCGGCTTCCTGCACGCCACCAACGACGTCCTGACCGAACGCGGCGTCAGGCTACCACTGCCTGGCCAGTCCACCACGACCTCGGAAAGCCGCGCCGCGCGTGGACTGGCGGTGCAGAAGCAGATCATCGGCAACGGTGCCGTGGACGCTCTGTACGCGGGTGCACCCGCGGACGAGCAGCCCATCCAGCGGTTCTTGTCAGCCAACTGCTTCGGTGACCACTACACCCGCACCGGCCTCGACATTCCCACCCGTGAGCTGCTCACCTTCGCCATGCTCGTCGCCCTCGGGGGCTGCGACCCGCAGGTCAAAGGCCACGTCGCGGCGAACCTGCACGTCGGCAACGACCGGGCCCGCCTGCTCGACGTCCTCACCCAGCTCATCCCCTACATCGGCTATCCCCGCATCCTCAACGGGGTGCGTGCCCTGGACGAGGTTGCCGCCGGCCCGCGGCGGTGACACACCCCTGGATCAGCGCGGAGGACGCGATGACACAACGCACCTGGCTCGTCACCGGCGTGAGCAGCCGGCGACCTCCGCCACGAGTACCGGCGCGCTGTCCTCAGGTACCGCGTGCGGTACCGGGTGGGCAGGTGGGTGACGGCGGAGGCCGGCTGAGTAGCTGCCAGGCTGGTCCTGACGACCGCCGCGGAGCAGGGGCGCCGACGCGGAGCGCCTGGCGCCCGCCCGCGCCGTAGCCTGGCACTGCGACCACCGCGTCCTCCGCGACGGCGGCTCGACCGTCGTGCCGCGACATCATCGTGCCGCGACACCGGAGGCCGTGACATCGGAGGCCGTGACATCGAAGACCGTGACACCCAAGGTCGTGACACCGCGGGCCGTGACACCGAATCGGGCGTCGGGCGCGCGAGGCTTTCGCATCGGCGCGCGTCCAGCGCCAGGACCGACTCCCAGGAGACCGAGACCGTATGACCGCGCAGATCCTTGACGGCAGGGCCCAGTCGGCGGCGATCCTTGATCGCGTCGAGCGGGAGGTGGCCGAGTTCGTCGCCGCCCACGGCCGCGTCCCGGTGCTGGCGACGGTGCTCGTCGGCGACGATCCGGCCTCCCGCACCTATGTCCGGATGAAGGCGAACCGCTGCGCCAAGGTCGGCATGCAGTCGCGCCGCCTCGAGCTGGACGCGTCGATCTCGACGGAGACCCTGATCGAGGCGATCCGGGAGCTGTCCACCGACCCGGAGGTCGACGGCATCCTGCTGCAGCACCCGGTGCCCGACCAGATCGACGAGCGGGCCGCCTTCGAGGCGATCGCCCCGTCGAAGGACGTCGACGGCGTCACGAGGACGTCGTTCGCGATGATGGCGTTCGACGAGGGCGGCTTCCGGTCGGCCACGCCGGGCGGGATCATGGCGTTGATCGACGCCTACGACATTCCGCTGGCCGGTAAGCATGCCGTCGTAATCGGGCGCAGCCCCATCCTCGGCAAGCCGGTCGGCATGCTCCTGCTCGCGCGCAACGCCACCGTCACCTACTGCCACTCCCGCACCGCGGACCTGGCCGGCCACGTCGCCCGCGCCGACGTCGTCGTCGCCGCCGTCGGCCGTCCGGCCCTGATCAAGGGTGACTGGATCAAGCCCGGCGCCGTGGTCGTCGACGCCGGCTACGCCGACAACCAGGGCGATGTCGAGTACGAACCGGCTGCCGAGCGCGCCTCCTACATCACCCCGGTTCCCGGTGGCGTCGGCCCCATGACCATCGCCGTCCTCATCGACCAGACCATGCAGGCCGCCCGCGCCCGCGAGTCCGCCCGCGCCGGCGACCTCACCCCCGCCGGCACCCCGGAGAAGTAGGCGGGCCCACGTCGCGGCGGACGCATCCGCCGCTGTGATCATCCGAATCGGGACTGGATCCGGATCCGTGCTGGTGCCGCCGGCGCCCGCCGCGGCCAGCGGCGCCCGCGGCTCGCGGCGCTGGCGGGCCACGACGTTGGCGGCCTGGTCAGAGGTGCCTGGGGCGGTTGACGAAACGGCCTTCCCTGGGTGAGTAGAACCAGCCGCCGCCGGCCTTCGTGCCGCCGTCGACGGGGATGTTGTGGCCGGTGACGAACGACGAGAGGTCGCTGGCGAGGAAGAGCGCGACGCGGGCCTGGTCCTCTGGCCAGCCGAGCCGGCCGACGGGCGCCCACGAGCCCCACAGGTCGTCGTGGTCCTCGTAGCCCGTGAGGTAGTCGACCTGCGGCGTCTGGGTCAGGTCGGGACCGATCCCGTTGACCCGAATGCCGTGGCGGCCCATGGTCACCGCGAGGCTGGTCGTGAAATGAGCGGCGCCGGCCTTCATGGCGCCGTACACCGGGTCACCCGGGTATCCGCGCATCCCCTCCACCGAGTGCATGTTGACAATGCTCCCGCGGCGCCGCTCCATCATCGACGGGATGAACGCGCGCGTGACGGCGAAGACGTGCAGCAGGTTGATCTCGTACATCTGTCGCCACGACTCGGCCGACGACTGGGGGGAACCGCGTGAGCGGCCGGTAGTCACCGACGTTGTTGACCAGCACGTCGACCCGGCCGTGCTCGGCTAGCACCGCATCCGCGAGCCGCGCCACGTCCTGCTCCACCCGGACGTCGAGTACGTGCGCGCGCACCGTCCCGCCGGTGTCCGTCACCTCGGCACGCAGCCGTTCGGCCCGCTCCGGGTCGATCTCGGCGGCCTCGACGAGAGCGCCATGCTCGGCGAACAGCCGCGCGATGGCGCCGCCGATCCCGTCGCCACCCCCGGTGACCACGGCGACCCGCCCCTCAAGAAGCCGGTTCCAGTTCTCTATCGGCGGCACCTGCGCGGCCCGCCGTTCCTCGCTCCCGCTCGCCGGGGCACCGTACTCTTCCCGGAAGCCGGCAGTGAGAACAATGTTCTAGTGAAGGCCGGTCGATCACGGCTGGCCGCATCGCGCGCCGCGTCGTGCGCCGCGTCGTGCGTCGCGTGCCGCATGCCAGGTCGGGTCCGGTCGGTTCGGATCAGCGGGGTGCGGCGCGGCTCGGCAGGATGCGTCGCGGGGCCGCTCGCCCGCGCAGCGCGGGCGACGCCCTGATCGCTGGCGGACGGTGTGACAACCGGCGGGCTGGGGGATCCCGGCCCGCATGCCAGAGGAGGTACGGAATGTTCGAACTGGCGGGGCACGTGGCGCTGGTGACCGGGGCAGGCCAGAACATGGGCGCGGGCGTGGCGCGCGCGTTAGCGGCCCAGGGGGCGGTGGTAGCCGTGAACGATCTCTCTCCCGAGCGGGCCGAAGCCACGCGCAAGGAGATCGAGGCGGCCGGTGGGACGGCGATCGCCGTCGCGTTCGACGTCCTGGATGCCGACGCGGTGCGGGCGTCGGTGGCGTGGGTCCGGGCCGAGACGGGCCGGCCCATCGACATCCTGGTGAACAACGCCGGCATTCACCCGGACATGGGCGCCGTCCAGTTCCGCCAGCTCGACCCGGCCCGGTGGCGCGGACCGATCGACCTGAACATCTACGGTTCGCTGCACTGCATTCATGCCGTGCTCGAGGACATGTGCGCGGCCGGCTGGGGACGGATCGTGCAGATCTCCTCGGGCGCCGGCCGCACCGGGCTGAACATCGGCGTCGCGGTCTACGGCGCCGGCAAGAGCGGCATCGAGGGTTTCATCCGCCACCTTTCCCAGGAGGTCGCGGCCCACGGCGTGACGGCGAACAGCCTCGCGCTCGGCCTGATGAACAACTCAGCCCGGGGCGACGCTTCGGTCACCGCCCACATGGCCGCGTCGGTCCCGGCGAAGCGGCTCGGCACCCCCGAGGACGTGGGCGCCGCCGTCGTCTTCCTCGCCTCCCCGGAGGCATCCTGGCTGACCGGCCAGACCATCAACCTCAACGGCGGTGCGACGACGAACTGAGTCCGGAGCTGGAGCGTGTCACTTGGGCACGTTCATGGACAGGCTGATCCAACACAGTTCGATCCGGTGGCGGGCATGTGTGTTGGACTGGCCCGTCTATGGACAGGCCCAGATGACACGGTTCGGGGCTGGCGGTGGAACCGCAATCCCAGGCTGGGTCTCGGGTCTGATGCTGCCCCGCGAAAACGCTCCAACCCAGTTCCGTTGGCCCGCCAGCGGCCGGATCAGCCGTGTGTGGCTGACTACTTTGCGTATGCGTGAAGGGTTGGGAGCTGGCTGGGGTGTCGGCGTCGCGTGGGGCGGCGGCCCAGCGCCACCCGGGTGGGCGGCCGGGTCAGCGGCGGGAGGTCGTCAGGCCGTAGTCGTAGGGGAAAAGCGGGTCGTAGTTCTTGTCGCCGATGTTGATGGGCTCCTGGGATTCGGCGCGGGGCCAGGTGACCGGGAGGCGGCCGGTGTAGGAGCGGTCGCCGAACAAGGTGTCGGCGACGCCGGCGCCCTCGCTGCCGGGCAGCCAGGACATGACGAACGCGTCCATCTTCGCGAGCTTGTCGGTGACGATCTGCGGCCGGCCGGCGACGTCCAGGACGACGCAGGCGCTGATGGCGCCGCACACCTTGTCGATGTTCGCGCGGTCAGTGTCGGACAGGTTCAGCGTGTGGCCGTTGCCGACGTCGCCCAGGCCCTCCGCGTACGGGGTCTCGCCGATGACGACGACACCGACGTCGTGGCCCGCGGTCGGCGCGGACGCGTCGGCGCTGTAGGTCACGTCGGCGGCGTGGCGCTGAATACCCTGCAGGATCGTGGTCCCGGGGATGATGTCCCCGGAGGCTCCCTGCCAGGTAGTGGTCCAGCCGCCCGCCTGGTTGCCGAGGTCGCTCGCGTTCACCCCGGCCACATAGAGGCGCTGGGAGGACCGCAGCGGCAGCGTGTCGCCGTCGTTCTTCAGGAGAACCTGTGACTCGGCGACGGCGCGGCGGGCAAGGGCGCGGTGCTCGGGCGAGCCGACCGTGCCGATGTTCCCACGGTTGGTGAAGGGATGCTCGAAAAGGCCCAGCTCGAACTTGGCCTTCAGGATCCGGCCGACCGCGTCGTCGATGCGCGGCACCGGGACCCGCCCCGCCCGCACCTCGTCCAGCAGCGTCCGCGCGAACCGCGGCGCGCTGTCGGGTTCCATGAACATGTCGATCCCGGCGCTGACGCCGGCGCGGACCTGCGCGGCGTAGTCGCCGGGGAGCTGCTGGATCGCCTTCAGGTCGCTGATGAGGAACCCGTCGAACCCGAGCTTCTTCTTGAGCACGTCGGTGAGCAGCTCCTTGTTCGCGCTCATCCGCACCGGGTTGCCGACGCCGTCCTCTGTCCAGTCGACGCTGGAGTACGACGGCATGATGCTGCCGACGTGATACTTCCCGACGGCCGTCACGTAGGGTGCGAGGTCGACCTCGTCGAAGTGGGAGCGGTCGGTGACCATGACGCCCTGGTCGACCGTGTAGGCGAAACTGGTGGACGTCCCGTAGGTGGTGTCGCCGTCACCCGCGAAGTGTTTGGCGGTGGCGAGAACGTGCGTCGGGCCGGCGAGATCCTGGGCGCCCTTGCCCTGGAGCCCTTCCAGGATCGTCTCCATCTGGATCACGAGGTTCGGGTCCTCACCGAAGCTCTCGTAGGTGCGGCCCCAGCGCAGGTCACGGGAGACGCACAGGCAGGGCGCGAAGACCCACTGAGGGCCGGTCGCCCTCGTCTCGGTGGCGGTGACCCGCGCCGCCTCGCGGACGAGGCCCGGGTCTCGGGTCGCGCCCATCGCGATGTTGTGCGGGAAGATCGTGGCGCCGATGAGGTTGTTGTCCCCGTGCACCGAGTCGGTGCCGTACAGCAGCGGGATCCGCAGCCTGGTGGTGAGTGCGCGTGACTGGAGGCCGTCGACCAGGTTGGCCCAGTCGGACGGGGTGTCGTGGGTGGGCACCAGGGCCGGACCGGACAGCACCGAGCCAAGCCCGAGCGACGTGATCATAGATGGGTCCTTGGCGACGGCGCCGCGGTCGGGCTGCGTCATCTGGCCGACCTTCTCCTCCAGTGTCATCCGGCCGAGCAGGTCGGAAACGCGCCGGTCGACCGGCAGCGCCGGATCGAGATAGGGAAAAGCCGCGTGCGCCTTCTCTTTCGAGCATCCCACTGCAACGGCGGGCGCGACGAGCGCGGCGACGGCGAGCGTGACCAGGCGGCGTCTGGCCCGTCTGGTCGATGGCCTTGCCGGCCCGGCTGACGGCACGAAGGAATTCAACCAGGTAACGGTCATTCTCGCCCCGAATCCAGTGTGTATTTGCCGTGGCACGCCCGCCGGCAGCGTTCCGAAAGCACGGTCAGGGGGTGGGCGTTGTGAGGCGGCCGGCCAGGCGTTCGGCGTAGCGGTAGGGCGGAAGCCGTCCCGCGTCGGCTAACTTCCGTTTTTCATGCTTGTTCCGCTCACCCCGGTTGTGCTACTCGTTCCGCGGCCTCGCGCTGATGGCGCCACGATGCCGATCCGCGTCTCCAGGCGCCCGCGGGGCCCGCGGCGCCCGCGGGCCCTCGACCCCTGGCCGGCGACGGCAACCCCCCGGTAGTTGGCTGGACGGGGACGTCCGGCTGGGCAACGTTGGTCCTGACGATGCCCATGGCCGAATCCGGCGACGTGGTCCGGCCGCGATGGTGAACTCGTTACAGGCGGGTTCCCGCGGCCGGCGACGCCAGCCGGATCCGGCCGCCGGACGCGCGAGGGGGACGTCATTTCCGCGGCTGGGGCAGAGAGGGGGACCGTGCCGGCCGCCGCGAGTGCCGCCGCCGATGACGAGCCGCCGCCGGTGGCAGCGGTGGGGCGGTGGTCGGTCGCCGTCGCGTTCGCGCTGTTCGTGGTGATCGGCGTCGCCTCCGGCGCAGGTGGTGTGCTGCTGCCGGCTCAGATCACGGACTACGGCGTCGACGAGGCGACGATCGGCATCACGTTCTTCACCAGTGCCGCGGGCTATGTCGTCGCCAGCGTCCTGTCAGGGGCGCTCGTCGGCCGGCTCGGCACCCGCCACGCGCTACTCATCGCCGGCACACTGCTTTTCGGCGCGTGGCTCGGCACCGCGGCGCGGCCGCCCTTCGCCGCGTTCGTCCTGCTCTCACTGCTGAGTGGCTTCGGGATGGGTGCGCTCGACTGCGTCCTGAACATCTACCTCGCCACCCGGCCTGGGGCGACCGCGCTGCTCAACCGGCTGCACGCCTTCTTCGGTGTCGGCGCGCTGCTCGGGCCGCTCCTGGCGGCCTGGCTGCTGACGTTCACCGGCTGGACGACGGCGATGCTGGTCCTCGGGGTCATCCTCGCGCCGACGGTCGCGGCCTGTGCCGTCACCTTCCCGGCGCGCACCGCCGACCCACTGCTGGCGGCGCCACCGGCGGCGGGCGGGCCGGCGGCGGGCGACGGCCGGCCGGCCTCCGCCCTTCCCGCGGTGCTGCGCCAGCCGGTGGTGCTGCTCTGCGCGGCCATGCTGGGCGTTTATGTCGGGCTGGAGATCGCCGTCGGCAACTGGGGCTACACCTACCTGGTCGAGGAACGGTCCGTCTCCGGCCTGCTGGCCGGCTACACGACCAGCGGGTACTGGCTCGGCCTCACCGCCGGCCGGTTCCTCATCACCCCGGTCACCGCCCGGCTGCGGCTGACCCAGACCGGCCTGATGTACGCGTGCATGGCCGGGACGGCGGTCGCGGGCGTGCTCGCATGGGCGGCGCCGAGCACGGCGGGCCTGGCGAGCGCCGCGTTCGTGCTGCTCGGGTTCTTCCTCGGCCCGATCTTCCCGACGACCATGGCGGTCTCGCCGCGCCTGACGTCCGAGCGCCTCGTCCCGACGGCGATCGGGGTGCTCACCGCGGGCGGGCTCGTCGGCGGTGCCCTGCTGCCGTGGCTTGCCGGCACGCTGCTGCAGGTCGCGGGAGCCTGGACGTTGTTCCCGTTCGCCGTCCTGCTCGCGCTTGTCCAGCTGGCCCTGTGGTGGCGGGTCGCGTGCCGGATCGCCGACACCAGCGCGCCGGCGATCGCGGACAGCCCAGGAGTCCATCTGTCCGTACCTGGCCCGTGATCAGCCTGGTCGGCCGGCCGTCCGTCGAGCGGGGGCCGGGCTGGAGATCGCGAGCCGGGTATGCGGATCGGCGTTCGCCTCGGCGTGGGCGGGTCCGGGGTAGCCGGAGTAGTCGGGGTAGTCGGCCTGGCTGGGTGCCGCCGGCCGGGTGGCCGCGTTCGGCCCGCCGGCCGCCACGCGGCGGCGATAGGCGGACGGGGTCTCGCCGCAGCGCTGGGCGAACGCGCGGGCAAAGGCGCTGACGTTGTCGAACCCGACCGCGAGCGACACGTCCAGCACTGACGGCCCCGGCTCGGCGAGCAGCGCCATCGCGCGCAGCAGCCGGGCCTGCAGCAGGTAGCCGCGCCACGGCATGCCCAGCTCGGCGGCGAACTGCCGCCGCAGCGTCCGCTCGGACACCCCGGTCGCGTGGCTGACCTCGGCCGCGGTGACCGTGTCGAGGTGCTCACGGGTGTAGGCCATCGCCGCCGCGACCACCGGGTCGGCCGAGGTCGGCAGGCTCAGCGGCTCCTCGTGCTCGAGCGACTCGGCGACCAGGTGGGCGAGCGTCCGGAAGAACCCGTCGGAGATCTCGTTGGACTCCGGCCGGGCGATCGGCCAGCGCAGGGCGTAGAGCATCATCTCCCGGATCAGCGGGGAGACGGCGAGGATACGGGCCCGGTCGCCGGGGTGCGGCACGATGCGCGGGTCGAACATCACCGACACCGTGCGCACCGCGGTGTTCATCGTCGCCTGGTGCTCCAGGCCCGCCGGGATCCAGGCGGCCTGCTGTGGTGGCAGGAGGTAGTGGCCGGCGGCGGTCTCTACCTCGACGACGCCGGAGACGCCGTACTCGATCTGGTGCAGGTCGTGCGAGTGCCAGCCGGTGACCAGCCGCTCGCCCACGTACTGGTAGCCGCCGCCGAGCGCGGCCCCGCCCTGGCGCAGGTCGACCGTGCCGCGGTTGATCCGCCCCAGGTCGGCGGTGGGCGGGGACGGCGAGGACCGCGACGGGGATCCCTCGGCCGCCCACCTCGCGTCGGTGGTCGGTGCCGTAGCCTGGTCCGTGGCCGTTTCGGTGGGATTCCTGGCCGAACGTGCGGAGACGGACATGGTGACGAAGCGTACAACTAGCAGGGGGCCGGACGCAGGCCGAAGTCGTTGGCCGCGCCCGACCGTTAGGCCCCGTCGCCCCGCGACAGAGGAGGTAAGTGCCAGATGAACATCGACGAGATGATCCTGGTCAGCATCGATGATCATGTGGTCGAGCCGCCGGACATGTTCGACGGCCGCGTGCCGGCGAAGTGGGTGGACCTCGCGCCGCACGTCATGAAGGGCGAGGACGGCATCGAGCGGTGGATCTACCGCGGCCGCCCGACCGGCGTCTCCGGTCTGAACGCCGTCGTCTCCTGGCCCGCCGAGGAGTGGGGCCGCGACCCGGCGAACTTCGCCGAGATGCGCCCCGGCGTCTACGACATCCACGACCGCGTCCGCGACATGGACCGCAACGGCATCCTCGCCTCGATGTGTTTCCCGACGTTCACGGGCTTCTCCGCCGGTCATCTCACCCATTACAAGGACGAGATCACCGTCGCGATGATCGAGGCGTACAACGACTGGCACATCGACGGCTGGGCGGGCGTCTATCCGGGCCGGTTCATCCCGATCGCGCTGCTGCCGACCTGGGACCCCCAGCTGATGGTGAACGAGATCCGCCGGGTCGCGGCCAGGGGCGTCAAGGCCGTCACGATGCCCGAGCAGCCGCACCTGGAAGGCCTGCCGAGCTACCACGACATCGACTACTGGGGCCCGGTGTTCCAGGCGATGTCCGACAACGGCCTGGTCTGGTGCCTGCATATCGGCCAGGGATTCGGCGCCATCAAGGGCGCGCCGGACGCGCCGATCGACAACCTGATCATCCTGGCCTGCCAGATCTCGGCGCTGGCCGCACAGGACGTCCTGTGGGGCCCGGCGATGCGCTCCTACCCGGACCTGAAGTTCGCCTTCTCCGAGGGCGGGATCGGCTGGATCCCGTTCTACCTGGACCGCTGCGACCGCCACTACACGAACCAGCGCTGGCTGCGCCGTGACTTCGGCGGAAAGCTGCCGAGCGAGGTCTTCCGCGAGCACACGCTGGCCTGCTACGTCACCGACCCGACGACGCTGAAGCTGCGTCACGAGATCGGCATCGACAACATCGCCTGGGAGTGCGACTACCCGCACTCCGACTCGATCTGGCCGAACGCTCCCGAGTTCGTCCTGAACGAGCTGAACAACGTCGGCGCCGACGACGCGGACATCAACAAGATCACCTGGGAGAACGCCTCCCGTTTCTTCAACTGGGACCCGTTCGCGCAGATCCCGAGGGAGAAGACCACGGTCGGCGCCCTGCGCGCCACCGCCACGGACGTGGAGACGGACGTCGTCCCCCGCGCCGAGTGGGCCCGTCGCTACGCCGAGAAGCACGCCGCGGCCGCGTAGCCAGCGAAGCGGACGAGACGGGGGCCCGGGGGCGGGCGGAAGCCGCCCCCGGGCCCTTCGTCATCCTCGGAGAGCTCCCGCGGTGAGCGAAGCGGGCTCGCCGGCTCGCTGCCGAACGGCGGCCAGCGCCGCGCATACGGCCTCCAGCCGAGCGGCCTCCAGCCGGGCGGCGTCCACCCGGACGGCCTCCAACCGGGTGGCCTCCAACCGGGTGGCCTCCAACCGGGCCGCATCGGTCAGCGACGCGGCCGCCGGCATGGCGTTGACCGGCACGGCGTTGAGCTGCGTGGTGTTGGCCGGCGCGGCCTCGACCATCGGCGCGTGCAGCCCAGGCGCGTTCACCAGCTCGGATGTGCGCCGCCACAGGGTGCGCCGGAACCGGGCATCGTACACGAGCGGGTTCGGTCGGGCCGGGCGGCGGTCGAAGTAGTAGGCGCCGTCGATGAGCCGCGTGCCGTCGACGGTGGCGAGCCACACCAGCGTGTCGGCGGCCTGCTCGGGCGAGCGCAGGAACGCGCGGAACGGGGAGCGCATGAACGTCCGCACGAACATCGGGCCCTCGGCCCCGAAGTTCGTGCGCACGATGCCCGGGTGAAACGACACAGCCCTGACCGCGCCGATTCGGGCGGGCATCTCGGCGGCGAACGCGATGTTCGCCAGCTTTGAGGCGGCATAGGCGTCAAGCGCCCGGTAACGGCGGCCGTTGCTCAGCCGCTCGGGGTCGAAACGGGCGAGCCTGCTGCTGCTCATCAGGCTCGCCGTGACGACCACGCGGCCATCCCACTCGGCCAGGCGCGGGGCGAGCAGCTGGGTCAGGAGGAACGGCGCGAGGTGGTTGACCTGCAGCGTCCACTCGTTGCCGTCCTCGGTGACCGCGTGCCGCGTGCCGCTCATCATCCCGGCGTTGTTCACCAGGACGTCGATGCGCGGCAGGTCGGCCAGCAGCCGCCGGCCCAGCTCGCGCACCTGCGCGAATGAGGAGAAATCCGCGGTATAGGCCGTCGCCCCGAGCTCGGCGGCAATCCGCTCGGTGTCCGCCCGCTCGAGTCCGACCAGTGCCAGTCGGTGCCCTTGCCGCGCCAGCTCGCGCGCCGCCGCTGCACCGATGCCGCCGTTCGCCCCGGTGATCACGATGACCTTCTGCTGCTCCACAACGCCGACCGTAAGGCGTTGTCCGCTGCCCGGAGTCGCATTGTCACCATGCTGATATCGACGTGTCGACCGGCTGGGAACCGCTACCGACGGCTTCATGCCGTTCCCCGCGCCGCCGCTCCGGCCGGCGGCATGTGCTGGTTCGGGGCCTCGGGCACCAGCCTCGGACACCAGCCTCGGGCACCACGGCTTGGGCGGGCCGGCCGCCGGCGCGGTCTCCCTGTCAGGGCCGGCGGCGGTGGACCAGGTGGACCAGGCGCGCGACCTGCCGGTAGGGGTCGCGGGTGCCCGCGACCCATTCGGCCTCGACGATGTCGTCGAGGTCAGCGGTGGTGGGCTCGTCGGCGAGATGGTCGGTGAAGGTCCGGATTCCGTACCAGGCGAGCGGCTCGGCTCCCTGGGCGACCAGCACGGCCCTGACGAGGGAGGGGTCGTCGGCGCTGTTGGCCGGAGCCGGGCCGAGGACGACGGGCTCGGGCGGCGTTCCGTCCGCACGGCTCCGGCCACTGTCCGCCAGCTGGGTCAGCACGTCGCGCCAGCGGCCCTGCAGCCCGGCGCGCAGCGCGAGGGCGGGCCCGTTCTTGCCGACGACCGAGATGGTGCCGCCGGGGCGGGTCAGGTGCACGAGGGCGCGAAGGAGCGCCTCCGGCTCGGGGACGAACATGATGACGCCGTGGCAGAGGGTGGCGTCAAAGCCGGTGCCCACCCGGCCGGCCACGTCGAACGCGCCGCACTGGACGAGCCGGATCCGGTCCCGGATGTCCTCGGGTGCGGTGGCGAACGCCTGCGTCGCCTCGTCCACCATGCGTTCGTCCGGTTCGCAGACCGTCACGTCGTAGCCGAGCCTGGCCAGCGCGAGCGCCTGGACGCCGGTCCCGCCGCCGATGTCGACGATCCGGGCGGGCGCGGGCGGCAGATGTTCACGCAGCGCCCTGGTGACGAGACGTTGCCGTACGACACCCCGCAGCGTCGCCGTGTGGGCGACGTAGTCGTAGTCGGGGACGCCGTCGATCATCGCGAGAAGCTGGCCGCCGTCGCGCCCGCCAGCGGCCCGGCGGCCCGCTCGGCCTCGGCCCGGGTCCCGGTCCAAATCCCGGTTCACGGCGCGGTCGTCGACGCCGACTGTGTCGACTGTGTCGACTGTGTCGACTGTGTCGACTGTGTCGACTGTGTCGACGGTGTCGACGGTGTCGACTGTGTCGACTGTGTCGACTGTGTCGACTGTGTCGACTGTGTCGACTGTGTCGACGGTGTCGACGGTGCTCAGGGTGGCGGCGGCATCGACTCCGGCCGCGCCGGCCCCGGGACCAGTCCGGGGGCTCACCTGGGGGCGGGCCGGGACGCGGCCGGCGATGGGCGCCAGGCGGGCCGGGCCGCCGGCGGCGGGGCCACGGCGAGGCTCCTCGAGAGGTGTCAGGTCCGGCCGGGCCCGACCATCGTCCAGGTGTCGCCGCATAGGGCAGTGCTCCTTTTGTCGTCCGCGTCGTCCCGCGGCAATTCGTTTACCTTCTCTTCTCCTATCCTTGAGCGTCCAATCCCGCAAACTGCCACAGGTGTGTAGATTTTGACAGCGCGGGTGAGGTGAGAACGGTTCGCCCCGGCCGCGCCGCGCCGGCGGGCCGTCTCCGTCCCTGGGCGGACGGGCGCCCGCCCGGCCTCCGACCACGGTCGAGTCCAGAGATTGGTCCGCATGCCGATGACCGCGAGATCGGCCGGCCGGATTCTTCCGGCCATGGGAATTTCACGAACGGAGGAGGTGGCCGCGGCCACCCGAGGCACCAGAGCCACGGCCACCGCAGGCACCGCAGGCACCACGACGGCCGGCATCGCGATCGCCGCCGAAGGGCTGACGAAACGTTACGGCGGGCGGGCTGTGATCGAGGATGTGTCCTTCGGTGTGCGCAGTGGGGCCATCACCGGCTTTTTCGGGCCCAACGGCGCCGGCAAGACCACGGCGCTCAAGGTGATCAGTGGACTGGCCACGGCGAGCACCGGGCGGGTGCTGCTGCACGGCCGCGCGGGGCGGGCGCGGGACGCGCGCACGCTGGGGGTCCTCACCGAGCCCTGCGGCGCCCATCCGGGCCGCACGGCGCGCGCGCACCTGCGCTCGCTGGCGGCCATGGCCGGGCTGCCCCGGACGCGGGTGCGCGCAGGAGCTGCGTCCGGACGTCGTCCTGCTCGACATCCGCATGCCGCGCATGGACGGTGTGGAGACCACCGCCCACCTGACCGCCCGCGGGATCACCCCACCGCCGCGCGTGCTCATCCTGACCACCTTCGACCTGGACGAATACGTGTTCGGCGCGCTGCGCGCGGGCGCGGCCGGCTTCCTGCTCAAGGACGCCTCCCGCGAGCGCCTGATCGAGGCGATCCGCGTCCTGCACGCTGGCGACGCGCTGCTGTCGCCCGCCATCACCCGGCGGCTGGTCGAGACGTTCGCCGCGCGTACCCGGCCGCCGACGCCGCCCGGCCTGCTCGACGACCTGACACCACGTGAGCGCGAGGTCCTGGTGCTGGTCGCCCGCGGGCTGTCGAACACCGAGATCGCCGGGCGCCTGGTCGTGACCGAGGCGACGGTGAAGAGCCACGTGGGCGCCATCCTCACCAAGCTCAATCTGCGCGACCGGGTCCAGGCCGTGGTGCTCGCCTACGAGAACGGCGTCGTCGTCGCGGGCGAACCTGCCTGAGGCGGCTCGGGAACATCGCCGGCACCTTGGTGCTTACCTGATAGGCCGTGAGCTAACGGATACGTTCCCGCCGCCTGATTCGTGGGCACTGGGAGCCGTGCCGGGCCGCGCCGGCGCGTGGCGGGGACCGCATCTGGCGGTGGAGGATATCGACCGGTGGCTCGGCCTGGACCCGGCGACTGGCGCACAGGTACGGAGTGCGCGTCCCGCGGCCTGCGCCGCCGGTCACATGAGGAGAGGAACGGCCGGAAATGAACGTCGGCGACCGCATCGAGGATCTGTCCGGGGTGGACGAGACGGGTGCGACCCTGCGCCTGTCCGACCTGTTGGCCAAGGGACCGTTGGTGGTCTTCTTCTACCCGGCGGCGATGACCTACGGATGCACCAAGGAGAGCTGTCACTTCCGTGACCTGGCCGACGAGTTCGCCGGCGTCGGCGCGGGCCTTGTCGGGATCAGCGCCGACGACGTCGAGAAGCAGGCGGCCTTCAGCGCGAAGCACTCGCTCGGTTTCCCGCTCATCGCCGACACGGATCGGATGATCGCCGACGCGTTCGGCGTCCGCCGTAAGCGGGGCCCGAACAAGCGCGCCACCTTCGTCCTCGGTGCGGACGGGGTGGTGCTGGCACGTATCGAGTCCGAGTTCGCCATGAACCGGCATGCGGACGAGGCGCTGGAGGCGCTCCGGTCGGCCGCGAAGTAGCGAGCGCCTCGACCACGCCCGACGGTTTCTCGAACTGGGCCGTCTGGACGTGAGTGCCTCCGGCCCGGTACGCACACGGCTGACGTGCATCCTGACGGGCGCGTAACCAGCGGACAACCGGCCGGCCGTTCGGCTTCCGCCCGGCCGGGAGCCTCGGCTGGCGGGAGTGACGTTCACTCCTGCTGGGAGTCGCCCGGCCGGGCTGGCGGGACCGTGCGCCCGTGGCCGTCGACCTCAGTCACGCGGTCACGGGTGGTCCCCTTCGTCGCCAGCGCGGTGCAGGTAGTCCTCGAAGGTTGGGCGTCGGTCTCTCCGGCGCCCCGCCAGGACTGCGCCCACCAGCGCGATGGGCGTCATGGCGAGCCTGAACGCCTGGCGGACCAGGTGACGGGCCACCGTGAGCAGCTCCCTGAGCGCCTGCCACGGGTGAGCGAGGGCCACAACCGTCAGGACAAGGACCGCTCCGCCGCGGCTGACCCCCGTGAAGTCGTCGGCGTCGTTTCGCTCCTTCTCCCCGGTCACGGCACGAGACCCGAGGCGTGGGGTGGGAGATCGCCGCCGCGGGCCATGGAGTCCTCCGGAGTGAGCACGGTGCGCCGCGCGTCGTTCAGCTGCCTGGGAATGCGTAGCTCGGAGCCAGCGCCGCGGGCAAGTCGATCCCTCGGCGCTCGGCGCAGCACGCTAGGCGTCGCCCGACAGAACCGCAACGAGATCCGGATCTGAGCTGTTCTTCTCTTCCACGCAATCACGGAAGTCTGGGCGGGCTCGCGGAGCCGGCCGCCCGCGTCCCAGCCGCTCGGTCGAGGGTGAGCGTCGCTCCTGCTCCGCTGGTCCGCTCTATGGTCCGCCTGGCCACCACGCAGCCCTGCGCACCTGCTGGCCGGGCCGGCCGGCCGGCCAGTACCCGTGCTTCGCCCGGGGGGCGTCCGGCCGGGCATCCGCGGTGGTCTCACGCTGGCTGGTGGGGCTGGCGGAGTAGGCGTGGGAGAGATGAGGACGCTGGTAGCCGGGCCGTCTCTCGCACGGTCTTCGCTGGTCAGCCGAGACGGTCGCGCTGATCGCGAGGGCCTTTGCCGTGGGTCGTCACCGCCCGGGTACGGCGATACTCCATCCGCTCGGCGGCGGCGTCCGCGTAGTGGGCGCCGAAGAAGCGTTCGACGAGCCAGAGAGCCAGGTCGATGCCGCTGGTGACGCCACCGGCGGTCACGAGATCGCCGTCGTCGACGACCCGGGCGTCGGTCACGGCGGCACCGTAGCCGGCCAGGTCCGCCACGGCGGCGTGATGCGTGGCCGCCGGCCGGCCGCCGACGAGGCCGGCCGCCGCGAGGATGAGGGTGCCCGTGCAGACGCCCGCCGTCACCGACGCCCGCTCGGCCGCGGCGCGCAGCGGCCCAAGGAGCTCGCCACCGCGGACCTCCGCCCAGGCTCCAGTCTCGCCCCGGGCGATCCAGTTCCCACCCGGGACGACCAGGACGTCGCAGCCAGGCTCGAGGACGGCGTCCGGCCGGAACCGGAGCCCATAGCTCCCGACCACCTCGGCGACCGGCCTACGGGTAACGAGCCGACTGGTCAGCCGGCAGTCCATGCGCTCGGCGTTGCGGAAGACCTCCAGTGGGCCGACGACGTCCAGTTCGTCAACCCCGTCGAACACGACGATGTCGACGCGCAGCGGCTTGGAAGGCGCTGATGGCGCTGATGGCGTCGGCTGCGTTGCGGGCGGCATGTCTCCAGCGTCGTCGCCCGGCCGGGGGGTGACAGTCGGGATCGCGACGGTCTCCGGCGGAATTTCCGTTGTCCCGTGCCCTTATGTGTGCACGGGCGCGGCTGGCCGGCGGCGGCGCGGCCGGCTGTCAGGGCTGGTGCTGGCGGTGGTGGCTGGCGCTGGCGGCGGCGATGGTGGGAGCGAGGACGAGGAGGGCGTCCACGTCGAGTGGGTCTGGCGGCTTTGGCGACCGTCAGGGTGTCGGTGAGAATTGGTTGATGGCACTCGAACTGCGCCCGAACTGCGAGTACTGCGACAAGGACCTGCCGGCTGGCGCCCAGGACGCGATGATCTGCAGCTACGAGTGCACGTTCTGCGCGGACTGCGTCGGCAGGCTGTGCGACGTGTGCCCGAACTGCGGTGGCGGTTTCACGCCGCGCCCGATCCGGCCGGTCGGCGAGTGGCGCCCAGGCCTGTCGCTGGCCACACGTCCGGCGTCCACGACCAGGGTCCACCTGTCGTACTCCGCCGAGGAGATCGCGGCCCTGTCAGACCGGCTTGCGCACATCCGGCCGGCGCACCGCTAGCGCCGTCCCGGCACACTGTGCCGTCCTGGCACGTTGCGCGCCGTGTCGTCCCGGCACGTTGACCGTCGCCAACGTGTCGTCGTGGCCGTGGATTCGGCGATGTCACAACCGCCAGGACACGTTCGCGGTGATCACGGGTGATCATGGGTGGTCGACATTGGTGGGTGTGGCGTTGGCCGGGATTGGGATGTGCCGGTAGTTGGCGGGCGGCGGTGGTGGTGCGGGCGGCGAGGTCGGGTAATCATGGGCGTCTTTGGCACCCTTTTTGCGGCTTCGTCCGGGGGTCCGTGGCATGGTGGGGGGCGCAGATCATTGGCATGGCGGTCCGGCGGTCCGGTGGGCCGCGGTGGCGGAGGAGATGGTGGCGCAGCCGCTGCTGCCGTCCGACCCGGAGACGGTTGGCCGGTATCGGCTCGACGCGCGGCTTGGCGTCGGCGGGACGGGGCGGGTCTATCTCGCCAGGTCGGCGTCCGGGAAGCGTGTCGCGCTCAGGGTGATCAACCAGGCCCTGCTGGCGAGCGACGACGCCCGCTGGCGGCTGGCCGGCGAGGTCCGGGCGCTCTACCGGGTCACGGGCCCGCGTGCCGCCCGGCTCGACAACGCGGACCTGCACGGCGACCCGCCCTGGCTCGCGACTGAGTACGTCCCGGGGCGCACGCTGGGTGAGCACGTGCTGCGCGAGGGCCCACTGGACGCGCCGCTGACCGCCGCCCTCGGAGTCATGCTGGCGGACGCGCTGAGCGAGCTCCATGAAGCCGGATCGCTGCACCGCGACCTCAAGCCGCGCAACGTCATCCTCGGTCCGGACGGGCCGAAGGCCGTCGACGCCGGGCTCGCCGTGCTGGCCGAGCCGTTCGGGCCGGCCTACCGGGCGCCCGAGCAGGTGGCCGGCCGGGACGACACGACGGCGGCTGACGTCTACGCGCTGGGCGCGACGCTGGTGTACGCGGCCAGCGGGCACATCCTCTACCCGGACCGGGCCGCGTCCGCGCTGCTCGCGGCCATCGTCGACCCCTACAACCCGCCGAACCTGTCCGGCGTCCCGGAGGAGCTGGTCAAGGCCCTCGCGGCGATGATCGCCGTCGACCCGGACGCGCGACCGAGCGTCGACGACCTGCGTCGCCGCCTCGTCCGCCTCGCTGGCGGGCAGGAGGCCGTCGACGACCTGACGCTCAGGCTGGTCCAGGAAGGCTACGCCCACCCCGCCAACCCCGAGTCCGACGGCTCCGACCCTGACGACCTCGACTCTGATGGCCTCGGGCCCGACGGCGACGTCGACGCGGCCGGTGACGACGAGCCGGCGCCGTTCGACCCCGAGACGACGAGGGACATCGGCCCACCGGTCGATCCCCCGAGCCACCACTCGATTCCCCGGGCGACCACCTGATCCCACGGGCCACCACGTGATCTGTCGACCTACCCATGCCTTTACCGCCGGGCTCGGGGCGTGTCAGGGGCCGGGCTGGTTGGTGGGGCGGATGAGGATCTCGTTGACGGCGACGCGGCGCGGGCTGGTGACGATGTAGGCGATCGCGTCGGCGATGTCCTGGGCGTGCAGCATCTCGACGTCCGCGAACCGCTGTCGGGCGGTCTCGCGGATCTCCGGGCGGAGATGGTCGGTGAGCTCGGTCCCGACGGCGCCCGGCTCGACGACCGACACCCGCACGTGCCGTTCGGTGACCTCCTGGCGTAGTGCCTCGGTGAAGGCGTTCACGCCATGTTTGGTCAGGTTGTAGACCCCCGAGAACGCCGTGGCGCGGCGGCCCGCGACCGAGCTGATGTTGACCAGGTCGGCGACCCGCCGCGGCTCGCTCTCGGCCGCCTCGATCAGGTGCGGCAGCGCGGCGTGGGCGACGTAGAGCAGGCCCTGCACGTTCAGCCGGACCATCCGGTCCCACTCCTCGACGGGCGCGCCGACGGCGGGGCCGAGCAGCATCACGCCGGCGTTGTTGACCACCGTGTCGAGCCGGCCGAGCTCGGAGACGGTCCGTTCGACGGCGGCGATCGCCCGTGCCTGGTCGGTGATGTCGGTCACCAGCGCGAGCGCGCTGCCGCCGGCGTCGGCGATCTCGGCGGCGAGGGCGTCCAGCCGGTCCCCGCGGCGGGCCACGAGCGCCACGGCCGCGCCCTGGCGGGCGAGCTCGCGCGCCGCCGCCTCGCCGATGCCGCTGCTCGCGCCGGTCACGAGCGCCACCGTGCCGTCCAGCCGTTCCGCCATCGCCCGAACCTACGGGAAGGCGCGTAGCAGCGCCCGCAGGGCCTCGTCGAGGCTGGCGCGCTGGTCGGGGGAGAGCACCGCGTCCAACCGGTTGACGAGCTGGGCGTGTTCGGTGACCGCCGCGTCGATGACGGCGCGGCCCTTGTCGGTGAGCCGGACCCGGAAGCTGCGCCGGTCGGCGGGGTCCAGGGCCCGCTCGACCAGGCCCGCCGCCTCCAGCCGGTCCAGCCGGTTGGTCATGCCGGCGCGTGACATCATCAGCAGCGCCGACAACTGCGACGGGATGAGCGTGCACCGCGGTCCGGAACGGCGCAGCGCCGCGAGCACGTCGAACTCGCCGGCGTTCAGCCCGTGCCGGCGCATGACCTGCTCGGCCATCGCCGCGAGGTTCTTGGTCAGCCACTTCATCCGGGCGAAGCAGCCGAGGGCGCCGAGGGTGCCGAGGTCGAGGTCCGGGCGTTCCAGGCGCCAGGCTTCGATGAATTCGTCGACCTGGTCCGGTCCAACCTCTGGTGCGGCGCCTTCCGGGGCGATGCAGAAGTCCTCGGGCTCCGGCACGTCGTCCAGGGAGGCCATGTCGGTGCTGGCCATGGCGCTGGTGTCCGGGCCGTAGCCGGTGAGCGGGGCGTCGTCGGTGCGCGTGCCCGCGTCGGCGCCGTGGGTGCGGGCCTTCATGACGTGAGTGTAGTTGATCACGATAGTTTGATGCCAGCTCTGTTCGATGCCGTACTATCTGGAAGCGAACTACCGTCGGTCTGACCCACTGGCGGCCCGTAGCCGGGCGTTCGCTCCGACCACTGCCAACCACCGACGTCCACGGCGGCATTCCAGTCCCCTGCCGCGCGCCGAACGCCCGGCCACCCAGGCCGACGCGGGCGGCGTGTTCACGGGAGGGCCGCGCGACCGCGGACCTCGCTCGAGACGGCCCCACCCGGGCAGCCCCGCGTGCCGGAGACACCCCGGTCCGCAGGAGAAGACCTTCGCCCCCGGCCGAGAAGACGCGACGATGCTCTCCCTCGCGCCTCCGGAGCCCTCTCCAGAAGACACGGAGACACAGTGACCACAACCACCGACGTCACATCGTCGGGCGACGGCGGCGATCAGAGGACCGGCGCGCCGGTGATCCCGGCCCAGCCCGCCGCTGCGGCCGCGGCGGTCACCGCCGCCGCGGCGCCGGTCGCCGAGGCGTCCGCCCATGGGGCGGCCGGCGAGCCCGACCCACGCCGCTGGATCGCGCTCGCCGTCATCGCCGTCGCCCAGCTCATGGTCGTGCTCGACGGCTCGATCGTGACGCTCGCGCTCCCGCACGCGCAGGCCGCGCTGGACATCTCCACCGCCAACCGGCAGTGGGTCATGACCGCCTACACGCTCGCCTTCGGCGGCCTGCTGCTGCTCGGCGGGCGGATCGCCGACTTCGCCGGGCGCAAGCGGGCCTTCATCTGGGGCCTGTTCGGCTTCGCCGCCGCCTCCGCGCTCGGCGGGTTCGCCCCGAACGCGGCGATGCTGTTCGCCGCCCGCGCCCTGCAGGGCGCCTGCGCAGCGGTGCTCGCGCCGGCCGCGCTCTCGCTCATCACGGTGACGTTCACCGACGGCAAGGAGCGCGCCCGCGCGTTCGGCGTCTACGGCGGCATCTCCGGCGGCGGCGCCGCGATCGGCCTGATCGTCGGCGGCCTGCTCACCGAGTACACCTCCTGGCGCTGGTGCCTGTTCGTCAACGTCCCGATCGCGGTGGTCACGGCCGTCGCCGCGATCTCGGTCGTGCGCGAGAGCCGCGCCGAGGGCAAGCCGAGCTACGACATCCCGGGCGCGACGACGATCACCCTCGGCCTGGTCGCCCTGGTGTACGGGTTCACCAAGGCGGCCGACGACGGCTGGGGCTCGGCGGTGACCGTCTCCCTGCTGGTGGCGGCGGTCGTGCTGTGCGCGGCGTTCGTCGTGATCGAGCTGCGCACGGCGAAGCCGCTGCTGCCGATGCGGGTCGTGCTCGAGCGCAACCGCGGCGGCTCCTTCCTCGCGTCGCTGTTCTTCGGCGCGGCGCTGCTGGCGATGTTCCTGTTCATGACGTTCTACTTCCAGCAGACGCTCGGCTACAGCGCGCTGCGCAGCGGGTTCGCCTTCCTGCCGTTCAGCGGTGGGATCATCTTCGGGGCGGCCATCGCGAGCCAGCTGCTGCCGCGCGTCGGCCCGAAGTCGCCCATGGTCGTGGGCGGCGTGATGGCGGTGGTCGGCCTGCTGCTGCTCACCCAGGTCGGGCTGCACACCGGCTACGCCTCCCACGTCCTGCCGGCGGAGCTCCTGATCAGCCTCGGCATGGGCATGGCGTTCGTCCCGATGTCGAGCCTGTCGCTGATCGGCGTGGCGGACCACGACGCCGGCGTCGCGAGCGCCCTGGTCAACACGACCCAGCAGGTCGGTGGCTCGCTCGGCATCGCGCTGCTCAACACCGTCTACGCGACCGTCGTGACGAACTACCTGGGCAGCCACGGCATCGGCCCGGCCGCGCAGGCGCAGTCCCAGATCGAGGGCTACACCACGGCATTCCTCTGGAGCGCCGTGCTGATGGCGGCCGCGCTGGTCACCGTCGTGATCCTGGTCAAGGCGCGGAAGTCGGACGTGGCCGCCGCCGGCGCCCCCGTCCACGCGGGCTGAGCGGCTCCGCGGCGTAGCTGAACGGCCATGCGGCGAACGGCCAGCGGCTGGGGCAGTCAGACCAGCCGCTGGCCAAGCCGGCGGCGCAGGCGCATGTCCAGGAGCAGCACGTTGTAGGGGAAGAGGCGGGCGAACCGGGGCAGGCGGCGCTGGACGGCGCCTAGCCGGCGCAGCGTCCGGTCGAACCTGGCCTGGTCGGCCGCCGACCAGGCCAGCCCCATCTCCTCGCGGAACCTGGGCGGCAGGAAACCGGTCGTCACGAACACCACGAGGCGCCGCGGGCCCAGGCTGAACGGCCAGCGCATCCCACGGCCGGTCACCAGGCCGTGCAGGTAGGCGCGGACGGTCGGGTCCATCGCGACCCGGCCGAGCGCCTCCTCCCAGTACAGGTCGAACGCGACCCGGTCGGTGGGCCACATCGGCTGGCGCACCTGCAGGGTCGTGCCGAAGCGGGCGGCGTGCCGGTAGAACGCGTCCGCCGCCGGCGGCTCGATCGGGCCGTGCAGCCGGGTGTGGACGTCGACCGCGCCCTGGTACATGCACGCCGCGACCCAGAGCTGCAGTTCCGGCCACAGCGCGTTGTAGCGGACGGAGCTCGCCGAGGTGGAGCGGACCTGCCGGTGCGCCGCGTTGACCGCGTCCCGGTAGCGGGCCCGCTCCTCGTCGCTGCCGAGCATGGAGACGGCGACGTAGGTCAGCGTGGTGCGGAAGCGCTTCACCGGGTGGTGGGTCAGCCGGCCGCCGGCCACCCGGCTCTCCACCACGCCGTGGCCGACGGGCGCCCAGCTCAGCTGCATGACGACGTTCGCGACACCGGCGAGGAACGCACCGAGGCCGTCGAGGTACTCACGCACGTCGAAACCGGCCGGATCGGGACCGAGCACGCGGGGACGGGCCGCGTCGGCGTCGGCGTCGGCGTCGGCCGCGCCGGGACGGGCGGGGCCGGGGATGGCCGGGTCGAGGACAGCCGGGTCGAGGACCGCCGGGTCGAGGACGTCCACCGTGGGGCTCGCCGCGCCGACGGCCGTGGCGGCGGCGAGTGCGGCGGCGGACGCGGATGACACGTCGCCGGGCGGGATGACGGTGGCGGGCGCCGCCCTGGGGGCCGGGATGTCCCCCGCGGCAGCCGGGGCCCTCGTCACGTGGCGTCTCCTTTCGCCCTGCGCGCAGGCGGGCGCGTCGACCAGTTCTCGACGTCCATCACCGAGTCTCGACGTCCATCACCGAGGTTAGAGGAGGGACTGGGCGTCGATATCGCGCTCCGTGTCGCTGGCTTCACCCGTGCGGCGAGATTCGCGCGATCCGTGGTCGAGCTGTGACCCGATGCTCGTGGCCTCGCGGTCAAGGTGACGGGTATCACGTCGACGATGGTGGTGACCTCTCCGGTTCCGGTCTGTTCATTCCGGGTCCGCTCCGGCGCCGTCTGGGCGTGCGGCATGGCTGGCAGCGTTCTCGTCGCGATGGGAGATACCAGGCCGGACAGGCAGACCAGGGGTCGCGACGTCCGTGACGTGGCGAACGCCGGCGGAACCGGGGCCGACGGCGCGTGGCCTGTCACCGGCGACGCGCCGATCGGCTCCGGCAGCGCGCCAACGGTCACCGGCAGCGCGCCGACCGACAGCGCACCGACCCACAGCGTGCCGACCGACAGCGCGCCGACCGACAGCGCGCCGACCGACAGCGCGCCGACCCACAGCGCGCGGGGCGACGGCGCGCCGACCGGCGGGGCGCGGGGCGACGGGGCGAGCGCGCGTGGGCGCCGGGCGCGGCACCTCGGTGCGCTCGTGCTCGCCGGGGCGGTCGGCGCCCTGGGTGCCACCCTCGTCGTCATCACCGGCGGGCGCCTCGCGCTCGGCCCCGTGGTGCGCCCGCCGACGGCCTGGTTCGGGCTGCTCGACCCCGTCGCGACTGACAAGCCGTCGCTGCTGCCGGTGGTGCTGCTCCTTGGCGCGACCCTGCTCGTCGGCGCCTGGTGGTGGGCGTGCCGGCGCAGCCAGCGCGGCGAGTTGTCCCTGCGCGGCGTCGCGGCGCTGATCTGCTGCTGGTCGGCCGCGCCGCTGTTCGGCCCGCCGATCCTCAGCCTCGACGTCTACAGCTACGTGGCCCAGGGGGCGATGCTTTCCGCCGGGCTCGACCCCTATGCGGCGGGGCCCGCGCTGCTCGGCAGCCACCCGGCGGCGCTGGCCGCCGACCCGATCTGGCAGGACACCCCGTCGCCGTATGGCCCCGTCGGCCTGGGGCTCTTCCACGCGGTCACCGCGCTGACGGGTGGCCGGGTCGTCCGGTCGGTCATCCTGCTGCGGGTCGTGACCACCGTCGCGGTCGCGGCGCTGGCCTGGTGCCTGGTCCGCGCGGTGCCCGCGCACCGCCGCCCGTGGGCGCTCGCCGCCGGCGTCGGCGGGCCGGTCGTGCTGCTGGAACTGCTCGGCGCCGTCCACCTCGAGGCGGTGATGATGGCGCTGGCCGCGGCCGGGCTGCTGGCCGCGCTGCGCGGGCGGGTCGGGCTCGGCCTCGCCCTGCTCACCGCCGCCGCCCTGACCAAGTGGCCGGCCGCAATGATCATGGTCGTGCTGCTGGCCCGCCGCTGGGCCGATCTCGCGGTCGGCCCGGCCGCCGCGGCGGAGCCGGAGCCAGAGCCGGAATCGGCGCCGAACCCCGCGGATGGGCCATCGCCGGGTGCCCCCGTCAGGACACGGACGGCGACCGGGAGCCTGGCCGGGCGCGGGCTCGCCCTCGGCCGGCGGCTCGCCGCGGCGATCACCGCCTCGGCGCCGGTGCGCTGGGTCGGCGGCGGCGGTACGGACCGGCGCTGGGCCCTGCCCGGCCCGTCGACGAGGGGACCCGTGGCGCGGGTGCTCACGGCCATGATCCGTGACCTCGCCGTGATCGCCGCGACGGCGACCGTGCTGTCGCTGCTGCTCGTGCCCGACGGGCTGGGCTGGGTACGTGCCACGTCGACACCGTCGCACGGGCTGAGTCTCTACTCGCCCGTGTCTGCGCTCGCCAACCTGCTCGCCATCGTGACCGACACACCGGGCCCCGCGCTGCCGGGCAGCGACCTTCTCGGCCTCGCCCGCGCCGCCGGGATGGCCGGGGCCGCGCTGCTGATCGGCTGGCTGCTCATCACGGTTCGCCGCCGGGACGTCCCGGCCACCTGCGGCCTCGCGCTGCTCAGCCTCGCCCTGCTCGGGCCGGTGCTCTACCCGTGGTACCTCGTCTGGGGCATGGTCCCGCTGGTCATGGCCAGAGGCGTGCCGCGCCGCCGGGTGCTCATGGCTGTCGGCGCCGCCGGGGCGTTTCTGTCGGTGCCGCATCCCGAGGTGCTCTTCGTCGGCGAGCCGGAGGTGACGTCGTGGTTCGCGCGGGAAGGCCCGGTAGTCCTGATTGTCCTGCTGGTGTGCGCGGGCGTCGGGCTGATCGCCCGGCGCAGGCTGGTCAGCGGTACCCGCGCCGAGGTCTACCGGTCGATGTGATCGGGCGTCCCGGTAGCGTCTAGCCCGTGACGACGGCGTGACGGCGGCTGACGCGGCCGCGCCCGGCGCGACCCGGACGGCGGTGCTGCTGTCCGACGGCCGGGAGCTCATCTACTTCGACGACGAGCCGGGCCGCCGCCGCGGAGAGCCCGACAGGCGCGGCCTCGCGCCGGTGGCCCGGCCGCCGTCCCAGCTGCGCCACGACCGGCTGACCGACGAGTGGGTGGTCATCGCCGCGCACCGCCAGGGGCGGACCCATCTGCCGGCGGTCGCCGACTGCCCGCTGTGCCCCAGCGGGCCGGCCCGGGAGACCGAGGTCCCCGAGGACTACGACGTCGCCGTCTTCGAGAACCGTTTCCCCGCCCTCGGCGTGCCGGCGGTCGGCCTTCCGGCGGTGGGCCTGACCGGCCCCGGCGAGGGCGGCCCGTCCGCGTCGGGGCAGGCCCGGCGGGGGGACCGGGCCGGACCGTTCGCCGGCCAGCCCGGTGACGGGCGCTGCGAGGTCGTCTGCTTCACCGCCGACCACGACGCCTCGTTCGCGGCGCTCACGCCACGCCGGGCCGCCACGGTGCTCGCGGCCTGGACCGACCGCACCGCGGTACTGGGCCGCCTGCCCGCCGTGGCGAGCGTGTTCGTCTTCGAGAACCGCGGCGAGGAGATCGGGGTGACGCTCGGCCACCCGCACGGCCAGATCTACGCCTACCCGTTCGTCCCGACGCCGCTGTCCGCGATGATCCGCGTCGCGCGTCGCCTCGGCCGCTGCCAGCACTGCGAGGCCGTCGCCGCCGAGGAGGCGGCCGGTGCCCGCCTCGTCGCCTCGACGGACGCCTGGGTCGCGTTCGTGCCATACGCCGCCCGCTGGCCGTTCGAGGTGTCGATCTACCCGCGCCGGCACGTGCCCGACCTGCCCGCGCTCGACGAGGACGAGCGGGCCGAGTTCCCGTCGCTCTACCTGGACGTCCTGCGCCGCTTCGACCGGGTGCTCGGCGTGAAGATGCCCTACATCGCCGCCTGGGAGCAGGCCCCCGTCCGGGCCGGCCGGCGCTGGGCGCACCTGCGCCTGCGCGTGTTCTCCAACCGGCGTGCCCCGGACAGACTCAAGTACCTCGCCGGCAGCGAGTCCGCGATGGGGGTCTACGTCAACGACATCGAGCCCGAGCACGCCGCGTCCCTGCTGCGCGCCGCCGCGTGCTGAGCCTAACCTCCCAGATCGGCTTCCGGACCTCCCAGATCGACTCCGCAAGCTCCGTCGATCCGGCAGGAACCCCGGATCCGGCAGGGACCCTGCTCTGCACCTGGTTCCGGGTCGGGGCGCGGCGGGGTGCCCACAGGTGGGGGTGTGGATCGTCCCGCCAACGTCGGGCGTTGCGTAGACATGACGGACGGCCAGGCCGCCGGGGGTGGTGGCGCCAGGAGTGCGGAGGTCGCGCTGGACAGTTCCGTCCCGCCCCGTCCCGGAGAGCCTGGCGAGCCGGCGGGCGGGCCACGCCGTTCCAGGATGCGTCGCGGCCGGCCCGCCGGACGGGGGCCGGTTACGGCGGTCGCCTTCGGGCCGGGGCGGGTCAACCTCGTCGGGGAGCACACCGACTACAACGACGGCCTGTGCCTGCCGTTCGCGATCGAGCTCGGTGTCACGGTACGGGCGCGGCCCTCGCTGGACGGCCTGATGCGGATGCACGCCGTCGACATCGGCTCGCACGACGTGTTCCCCGCCGTCGCGCCCCCGCGCGTCGAGGGCTGGCGCTCGTTCGCCCGCGGGGTGGTCGCCTTGCTTACCGAGGCCGGGTACTCCATCCGTCCCGCGCGCCTGACGATCACCGGCACACTGCCCCGGGGCGCGGGCCTGTCGTCGTCGGCGGCGCTCGAGGTCGCGCTGGCGCTCGCGCTGCTGGCGCACAGCGGGCACGGCGAGCCGGACCGTCGCCAGCTCGCCGGGCTGCTGTCCCGGGTGGAGAACGAGTGGGTCGGCGCGCGTACCGGCCTGCTGGACCAGACCGCCTCGCTGTTCGGCCGTCCCGGCCACGCGCTGTGTCTGGACGTCCGGGCCCTCGGCGCCATCCCCGCCCCCGGCCAGGCGCCCGGCGGCGTTCCCGCTCCCGGCCCGCTGCCCGCGCCGCCCGCGTCGGCCGCCCGGGCGAGCGGCGCGGACGGCGGGCGGGCGACTCCGGGTGCCGAGCCGGCGGCGACGGGCATCGAGCCGGTGCGTCTCGACCTGGGCCGGTGGCGGCTGGTGACGGTTGACTCCGGGGTCCGGCACGCCATCGCGGCGTCCGGCTACAACACCCGCCGGGCCGAGTGCGCCCGCGCCTGCGAGCTGCTCGGGATCGGTTCGCTGCGCGACGCCGACCAGGACGCGCCCGGCCGGCTGCCCGAGCCGCTGGGCCGCCGGGTGCGCCACGTGCTGGCGGAGAACGAGCGGGTCCGCCTCGCGGTGGCGGCGCTGCGGGCCGGCGACCTGCCCGAGCTCGGCCGGGTGCTCGACGCGTCGCACGCCAGCCTGCGCGACCTCTACGAGGTGTCGGTGCCCGAGGTGGAGGCGACGGCGGCGCGCCTGCGGGCCCTCGGCGCTGCCGGCGCGCGCATGGTCGGCGGCGGGTTCGGCGGGTCGGTCCTCGCGCTCTTCCCTCCGGGCAGGCGCCTACCAGCCGAGGCCATGCGCGTCGCCCCAGGTGGCCCCGGCCGCCTGCTGCCCCGCTGACGCCGGACGCCGTCGCCGGTCCCTGACCGCCGGCCCGCCGCGGGTGCTCGGCCCGCCGCGCCCGCTCGCCCCGCCGGTGCCGCTCGGACGGCTCGAACCGCTCGCGAGCTCACCGCCTCCGAACTCACCGTCACCGAGGTCGCGTGGCGCGCCCGCTCGTCCGGGCAGGTGCCCGCGAGGCATCTCGGGCGCCCGGCCGCGCCGGGGAACGCCCCGGCACGACGGTTGGCCGCCGACGCAACGACGAGAAAACGTCGACACTCCGGACGTGTCTCCACTGTAGGCATCCGTGTTGTGGCGCGGGCCGTGCCCGTTCGCGCGCAGCCATGGGCCGCGCCGCCGGCGGTCGCGGCCTGTGACGAATGTGCCGAGGCGGCGCGGGTCAGCGCGGCCGATGCAGGGGGACGCCCCTCAAGGCTGAAGATCCCGATTTGTCCAGTTCTAAGTGCCGGCGCACCGCGTCGGTTCCGTCGAAATGTCCGGATGCGTGAGAGGGCCTGTCTCTGACAGCGATTCCGGAACAGTTTGGCTCTGATGTTCAGAGTGACCACCCGATTATCACCGGTGGCCAATCCGGGCCGCCCAACGGGTGCGCGCCAATACCCAGTGTCCATCGGCGTGACAACGTGAACACATGTCACTCACTCGGCCGTGGCCGGGTGGCCGGTGGCGGCGCCAGCTGCATGCGGCCGGTGCGCGTGGTCTCCCTAGCATCGGGTGACGGCCGGCATATGGGCGACGCCCACGCGGCCGGCCGGCTCCATCGCGTGGCCGGCGGATGGCCGAGGAGTGGTCGCGGTGTGGGGGAAGCCTGCGAGGCACGGCGCGCCTTTGCCGCGCATTCAGCGCCGGCCCGCGCGGCCACCGCGCCCGCCGGCGAATCCTGAGCTTTTGTTGGACGGTTTCTTTGCCGCGCCGGCCCGGTCCCGCGCCGTCGGCGTGGCCGCGGCCGCCCGGGCTGCCGTGACGACGAGTTGGACGAGGAACTGATCGCGATGCCACGTGTACTCGAGCCCGCTCGCGGGCGGGCCGACACCTTCCCGGCCGGCACGTCCACCCCGGCCGGCACGTCCACGCGCCGCCAGCCCGTCCTCGGCGCGAACCGCACCGTGTTGCTGTCCGCGCTGCTGGTCGTCGCCGTCGCCGCGCTGTGCGCGGTCGCGACGGCCCCGTCGTCCGCGCGGGTCTCCGTCGGAGTCGCGGTGCTCGTGGGCCTGGCCGCCGCGGCCGTGATCGTGGTCCTCGCGATCCGCCAGGCGGACGGCACGGCGCGGCTCGTCGAGCGGTTGGCGGCCCTCGACGCCCTGACGGAGCGGCGGGCCGCCGGCCTTGCCCAGCTGGCTGACGACACCCTGCCGAAGATCGTCGCCCAGCTCCGCGACGGTGTCTCGGCCGAGGAGGCCATGGCGGGCGGGCCACCGCCGGCCGACCCCGCCGAGCAGCGAATCCTGCGCACCCTCGCCGAGGAGGTCGGCCGCGGCGAGCGCATGCGCGCCGCCGCGATGGCCGCCTGCGCGAACGCCGCCGGCCGGGTCCAGGCACTGGCCACCAGCATGCTCGCCGACCTGCGCGACATGGAGGACCGGCACAGCGAGGAGGTCCTCGGCGACCTGCTGCGCCTCGACCACAGCGTCTCCCAGGCCGGCCGGCTCGCCGACTCCATCGCGGTGCTCACCGGGGCCCGCTCCGGCCGGCGCTGGACCAAGCCGATCGTGATGGAGAGCATCCTGCGCGGCGCGCTCGGCCGGATCAGCGCCTACCAGCGGGTCCGGCTGCACTCGACCAGCACGGCCGCCGTCGCCGGCTACGCGGCCGAGGGCGTCATGCACGCGCTGGCCGAGCTGATGGACAACGCCACCAGCTTCTCCCCGCCGTCGGAGGAGGTGCACGTCTACGTCGAGGAGGTCCAGGCCGGCCTCGTCGTCACCGTCGAGGACGGCGGGCTCGTCATGGGCCCGGCGGCGCTGCGCCGGGCGGAACGGGCCGTCTCGGCCGAGGCGCTCGACCTGACCACGCTGTCCGGCACACGCCTCGGCCTGGCCGTCGTCGGCGTGCTCGCCCGCAAGTACGGGCTCACCGTCTCCTTCCGCCCCTCCTCCCGGGGCGGCACCGGCGTGATCGTCATCATCCCCCGCCAGCTCATCACCCAGCCGCGGCCGGACGGTGCGCCGCTGCCCGGGGCACATGTCACGGCGGCACCGGGCGTGCCGGCCGGCGGGCGCGGCGGCCGGCAGGCAGTGGCGGAGCGGCCCGGTGAGCCCGCGCCGGCGGCACCTCCGTCGCGGGACGCGGCGCACCCGGCGGGTACGCCCGAGCCGCTGCCCAAGCGGGGCCGGGGCGAGACGCTCGCGGGCGCCGCGCGGGCGGCGGCGCTCGCGACGTCCCCTGGCGGCCCGCCTGCGGGTCAGGACGGCCGCCCGGCCGCTCCCGCGGTGTCACCAGGCGAGCGGTTCGGCGCGTTCCAGCAATCGCGCGCGCGTGCCCGGTCCGGCGAGACCGGGCCGACCGGCAGCGCCGGCCAGCAGCCGGCGGGCGACACCGACGCCGCTGGTGCCGCTGACGCCATCAACGCCACCGACTCCCGTGAAGCGGCGCCATGACGTCCGGGAGACCGGCGGGCCGGGTCAGGCAAGGCCCATGGCCACCAGGCGGGCGCTGACGCGGCGCCCGGCTCGCCAGACGCCCACGCCCCGCCCGTCGCCAGCCAGGAGGCGAACCGGGCCTTCGAGTTCCCGGACCAGACAGCCAGATAGGAGGCAGGGGCCGACCGGCCGCGGGCAGCGGTCCCGCGGCGGCCCTTACACCCGATGATGAAGACCAACGAGCGCGACCTCGACTGGCTGCTCGAGAGCCTCCTCGAGCGCACCCCGGGTGCCCGGCACGCGCTGGTGCTGTCGCGGGACGGTCTGAGGATGTGCCGCACGTCCGGGCTCACCGTCGACCAGGCAGACCAGTTGGCGGCCATCGCGTCGGGCATCCAGAGCCTCGCGCACGGCGCGTCCGTCGAGTTCGGTGACGGCAACGGCGGGGTCCGTCAGTCCATGACCGAGTTCCACGGGGGCCTGCTGTTCATCGTCGAGGCCGGCGAGGGCGCCCACCTCGCCGTCATCGCCACCGAGGACGCGGACGCGGGCGTGATCGGCCACAACATGAACGAGCTGGTCGAGCAGATCGGCGAGTATCTCAGCGCGCCAGCGCGTGACCTGAGGGCCACGGCGGCTCCGGCGTGACCCGCGGCCACATCGACCGGGAGAACCCGGACCGGCTCTACACGATCACCGGTGGGCGCAGCCGCGCCGACGCCGACGTCTTCGACCTGGTCACGCTCGTCGTCGCGGAGTGCGACCCCAGCCCGGGGATGCAGTCGGAGCACGTCGGGATCCTGCGGTTCTGCCGCTCCGCGCGCGCCGTCGTGGAGATCGCCGCCCACCTGCGCCTGCCGATCAGCGTCACCCGGATCCTGCTGTGCGACCTGCTGGACGCCGGCCGCATCGTCGTCCGCCAGCCGGCCAGGTCCGCGCCGCGCCGCTCGGCGGTCGAACTCCCTTACGCCCACCCAGAGCTGCTGAGAGAGGTGCTCGTTGGACTCCGCCGGCTCTAGGATCGCCGCGCCGCCGCTGGCCGGGCTGGCCCGCCTCTCGGGGCGCGTCGACCCTGGCATGCCGCAGATGCTCGCCCCGCTGCGCGACACCGTCCGCGAAGGCATGAAGATCGTCGTCGTCGGTGGGTTCGGCGTCGGCAAGACCACGATGGTGCGCGCGGTCAGCGAGATCCGCCCGCTGTCCACCGAGGAGGTCATGACCGAGGCGGGGGTCGGCATCGACGACACCGCCGGGCTGCGCGGGAAGAGCACGACGACGGTCGCCTTCGACTTCGGCCGGATCAGCCTCGACGACCACCTGGTGCTCTACCTGTTCGGCGCGCCCGGCCAGGAGCGGTTCTGGTTCCTGTGGGACCGGCTGTTCGCCGGCACGCTCGGCGCCGTCGTGCTGGTCGACACCCGCCGGGTCCAGGACTCCTGGTACGCGATCGACCGGCTGGAGCACCAGAAGGTGCCGTTCGTCGTCGCCCGCAACAACTTCGGCCCGCCGACGCACTCGCTCGACGAGGTGCGCGACGCGCTGTCGCTCAGTCCCGAGGTGCCGCTACTCGACTGCGACGCCCGCGCCCGCGAGTCGAGCAAGACGGTGCTGATCGAGCTGGTCAACCACGTGCTGACGCTGTCCACCGCCGCCTACGGCGCGATGGCGGGGCACCCCCAGTGAATCGAGGTCGCCCGGCGAGAGCGGCCGTCATCACCACTGCTACGACCCAGACTGGAGACCGCGATGACCGAGGCGAACGTCGCCCTTGAGACTGCGGGCTCAGCTGCGTCGCCGAACCGTTACCCGGCGCACGTCGGCGCGGCCCGGCTCTACGGCGACGAGTTCCACCGCGACCCGGCGGCGGTGTACGACCAGCTGCGGGCGCGCCACGGCGCGGTGGCCCCCGTGCTGATGGACGGTGACATCCCGGCGTGGATCGTGCTCGGCTACCGGGAGTTCGCCTACGTCCTGGAGAACCCCGAGCTGTACACCCGGGACTCGACGCTGTGGAACGCCTGGGACCTCGTCCCGTCGGACTGGCCGGCGCTGCCGATCGTCGTCGGCCGCGACACCGCGGTGTGGCTCGGCGGCCTCGCGCACGAGCGCCGGTCCACCGTGCTGCACGACGGGCTGACCGTGGACCCCTTCGAGCTGCGGGCCCGGTGCGAGCGGATCGCCGACGAGCTGATCGACACGTTTGCCCCGACGGGCGAGGCCGACCTGATCAGCCAGTACGCGGAGCTCCTGCCGGTGCACGCCTTGGGCGCGGTGCTCGGGATCCCGCCAGCCGACTGCCGCGTGTTCACCCGGGACGTCATCACCGTGGTGAACGGCGCCCCCGACGCCCAGGAGGCCTTCGTCCGGTGGCGCGCCGGCCTGCAGCGGCAGGTGGTGGCACGCCGGGAGAACCTGGGGTTCGACGTGCTCTCGCGCCTGTTGACGCACCCGGCGTCCCTGACCGACGGCGAGCTTCTCGAGGAAATGGTGACCGTGTTCTCGCTCGCGCACGAGATGGTCTCGTCGTGGATCGGGAACTCGCTGCGGCTCATGCTCGGCGACCCGAGGTTCGCGGCCACGATGTTCGGCGGGCGGCGCAGCGTCGGCGACGCGATGGCGCAGGTGCTGTGGGAGGACACGCCCGCGCAGAGCCTGACCGGCCGCTGGCTGTCCCGGCCGAGCCAGCTCGGGAGCTACCAGATGGCGGCCGGTGACATGGTGATCCCCAGCGTCACGGCCGCCAACGCCGACCCAAGGGTCCGCCCGAGATCGGGGATCGTCGAGACCGCCGGCAACCAGGCCCACCTGTCCTACGGTCACGGCGAGCACCGCTGCCCGCTGCCAGCCCAGGAGATCGGCGAGGTCATCGCCGAGACAGCCGTCCGGGTGCTGCTGGATCGGCTGCCCGACGTGACCCTGGCGGTCCCCCTCGAAGACCTGGTGTGGCGGCCGACGATCTGGATCCGCGGCCTCACGGCCCTTCCGGTGGTCTTCGGGCTGGCCTGACCGCCGCCGCTGACAGCGTGCTGGCGGGCCACCGGGGTGATCCCGGGGCCGCCCGCCGGCCGTGGCCACCGACCGGGCGCTGTGGCGTCGGGCGCGTCCCGACGTCCGTCGGCCCCGCCCGACGGACATCACCCGTTTGTGACACCCGCGAGGTGGCGCGCCCACAGGCCCGTCCGCGCCACCGTGACGTCCGCGCACGGCCGTCCGCCCGCCCAGAGGCGGCTGGTGAACTCGGTTGATGACAGGTTGTGGATGGTGGGGGAGACCCGATGACTGATCTGACCACCGCCCCGGACCGGGCGGCCGCCTTGGCCAGCCGCTACCCGGCGCACGTGGGCGCGGCCCGGCTCTACGGCGAGGAGTTCCACCGGGACGCGGCCGGGCTCTACCGGGCGCTGCGGGCGCGGCACGGCGCCGTGGCCCCGGCCCTTCTGGAGGCCGACCTCCCGGTCTGGCTCGTGCTCAGCTACCGGGAGATGCACTACGTGCTCACCCGCCCGGAGCTGTTCGACCGGCAGACGCCGTGGAACGCGCTCGACCTCGTCCCGGCGGACTGGCCGCAGCGGTGGGTCCTCGGCACCGAGTCGGTCATGCGGTCGAGCGGCCGGGAGCACGAGCACCGCTCGACCGTGCTCCACGACGCGCTGGCCGCCGTCGACCAGCTCGAGCTTCGGTCGCGCTGCGAGCGGATCGCCGACGCGCTGATCGACGAGTTCGCCGCCGACGGCCGGGCGGAGCTGATGAGCCAGTTCGCCCTGCAGATACCCGTGCGCGTGGTGTCCTGGATGCTGGGCATCCCGCTGGCGGAGGCGCCGGCCGTGGTGCGAGACCTCATCGTCCTGATGGACTACACGGCCGAGGCGCCGGCCGCCTACGGGCGGCTGCTCGCCCGTATGCGCGACCTGATCCGGCAGCGGCGCGAGCGGCCCACGTTCGACGTCACCTCCCGGATGGTCCACCACCCGCTGGCGGCATCGGACGACCTGCTGGTCGAGGACGTGCAGTACGTGGTCAGCGGCGGGCAGCAGCCGACGGCGTACTGGATCGGCAACACGCTGCGGCTGCTGCTCACCGACACCCGGTTCGCCACGACGCTCGTCGGCGGGCGGCGCAGCGTCGGCCAGGCGATGGGCGAGGTCCTCTGGGAGGAGCCGCCGCTGGCGAACCTGAGCGCGTACTGGGCCGCCCGTGCCTGCCAGCTGGGCAACCACCAGATCCGGGCCGGCGACATGCTGGTCCTCGGCATCGCGGCCGCGCACGCCGACCCGCACATCCGCCCGGACCAGACCGCCGGCGTCGGCGGCAACCAGGCGCACCTGGCGTTCGGCCACGGCCCGCACCGCTGCCCGTTCCCGGCACAGGAACTGTCCGAGGTCATCGCCGAGACCGCCCTCGAGGTGCTGCTCGACCGGCTCCCCGACCTGAGCCTGTCCGTGCCCGCCGACGAGCTGCGCTGGGAGGAGTCGATCTGGTTCCGGGGCCTGACGAGCCTGCCCGTCGTCTTCACCCCGGCCTGACCGGCGTCGCGGAGCCACGCGCCCCGTCCCAGCGGAGCCGGCGCGGCGGCGCGGGCTTCCCGTGAGCTTCACCGCCTCCTGAGGGGCGCGGCGCCGCTCGCCACTACGACCGCTACTACTGCGCGGCGGCGGGCTTCGGCTTGGGGCCTGTCGAGCGCATGTTGACGAGGCGGCCGAGCAGGTCGAACCAGAACGGCGCCCCGGCGGTCAGGGCCGCGACGGTGACCAGCCATCCGAGCGCCTTCAGCGCCCAGTCCCCGACGCCGTCGGGGACCGCCCTGGGGTCGGTGGCCGCGCCGGCGCGGGTCCAGCCGAACGGGAGCTGCAACGCGCCGATGTCGCGCACCGCCGACACCTTCGTCTCGTCGGGGCGCTCCCCGGCCGAACCGTCCGCGTCGGCGGGAGTGGAGGTCTGCGCGCGGGTCTCGGCGGACGCGACGGCGACCGCGCGCAGCGCGCTGTCCTGCCAGAGCGCCCGCGTCAGGCCGATCGCGTCCAGGTTGAACGCGACGGTCAGGACGACGGCGTAGACGAGCAGGAACTTGCCGACCCGGCGTTTGTACCAGCCGGAGAGCCGGTCCATCGCGGCGTCGTACCACTGGGCAAGCTCCGCGACCAGCTTGTCCCGGTCGGCGCCCACGCGGGCCGCGGCCGCGGTCAGCGCGGTCTTGAGCGGCGACTCCGGCAACAGGGCGATCTCCGCTCCCAGCGGCAGTATCGCCGTGTCCGGCGACTGGGCGAGGAGCGCCACGATCGCGGTGGTGACCGCGCGGCCGGACTCGCAGCTGGCGGGCATCGCCGTGTGCAGCGCCTGGGCGGTCGCCGGGGTCAGGCCGTCGTAGGCGGCGCGGTAGGCGGCGGCGTACGCCGCACGCTGCTCGTCGGTGACGTCGGTCGGGAAGACCCCGGCGAGCTCGGCTGGGCTGGCGCGGTGCAGCAGGGCCCGCGCCGGCGGCTCGACCATCTCGAGCACGGCGCGCGCGAACGCCGTCGACGAGACATAGGTCGGCAGCCGCAGGTCGCGGGCCCGCCGGACGGCGCCCAGCCAGCCGCGGGCCGGCGGCACCGCGGCGACGGCGGGGACACCGGAGCCCCCGCCGGTCCGCATGGCCCGCAGCGGCCCGTCCATCAGCTCGGCGGTGATGTCCCGCGGCGGCGCGGCGCCGTCCTGGGAGGGCGCCGCGGGATGGGCGGCCTCCGAGGCGAGGCGGCGCAGCTCGGCCTCCAGCTGGCGTCCCCGATAGTTGAAAAAGCCGAGCACGGCCTCGTTCACCCGTGAGACGGCGACACTGAAGACGGCGAACACCAGGGCAAGCCCGATGAGCACCTGCAGAACGGCGGAGTCCGGCATGACACACCTCGTTCGCATACGCCGCAAGGAAGAGCGGCCTGCGCATTTCTACCGGAACCGCCACGCGCGCCGATCAGGTGGCGGGCGTTCACCCGCGGGCGCCCCGCCGCGGCGGGGTAGGCAGGAGAGATGACGGGGGAGGAGCCGAGCCCGCTGGACGCCTATCGCGCCCGGCGCGACCAGGCGCGCACCCCCGAGCCGGTGCCCGCCGCGCACCCGGAGAACGCGTCCGGACCGGCGGCGACGCCGGGGGAAACACCGGAGAAGGCGCCGGGTGATACGCCGGGTGAGACGCCGGGCGGCGGGGACCGCGAAAGCGGGGTGGTCGACCACACCGGTGACGACCAGGCGGGGCGGGGCGACACCTTCGTCATCCAGGAGCACCACGCGCGGGCGCTGCACTGGGATGTCCGGCTGGAACGCGACGGGGTGCTCGTCTCCTGGGCGGTGCCGAAGGGGCTGCCGGTGGACCCGCATACCAACCACCTGGCGAAACAGACCGAGGACCACCCGCTCGAGTACGCGGGCTTCGCGGGCGACATTCCGCGCGGTGAGTACGGCGGTGGGTCCGTGAAACTCTGGGATCGCGGCACCTACGAGCTGGAGAGCTGGACCGCGGACAAGGTGAAGGTCGTGCTGCACGGCGAGCGGGTGCGCGGCCGTTACGTCTTCTTCCGCGCGGGTGGCCGGCCGGGGCGGGAGACCGGTGCGACCGGCGCGGCGGGCCGGCGCCGCGGCGCGCCGTACGGGCCGGACGACTGGATGGTGCACCGGATGGACCCGCCCCAGGACCCGACCCGCGAGCCGATGCCGGCGGCGCTGGAGCCGATGTACGCCGTCGCCGGTCCGCTGCCGTCGGGGCCCGAGTGGGTGTACGAGGTCAAGTGGGACGGGATGCGGGTGCTCGCGTTCATCGAGGGCGGCCGGGTGCGCGCCCGCAGCCGGGCGGGGCGCGACGTGACGGCCGCGTTCCCTGAGCTGAGGCCGGTCGGCGCCGCGCTCGGAGCGACGCAGGCTGTGCTCGACGGCGAGATCGTCGCCTTCGGCCCCGATGGCCGGCCCGACTTCTCCCTGCTGGCGCACCGGATCCACGTCGCCGACGCGGGCGCTGCCCGCCGGCTGGCCCGCCAGATCCCGGTGAGTTACCTCGTCTTCGACCTGCTCTTCCTCGAGGGGCACGCCACGACCGGCCTGTCGTTCGACGAGCGGCGCGACCTGCTCGCCCAGTTCCCGGGGCTGACGCTGTCGGACACGCTGCCGGGCGACGGGCCGGAGGTGCTGCGCGCGAGCGCCGCCGCGGGCCTGGAGGGCGTCATCGCGAAGCGCCGCTCGTCGGTCTACCAGCCCGGCCGGCGTGCCGCCGACTGGGTGAAGACGAAGAACATCCGCACCCAGACCGTGGTGATCGGCGGCTGGGAACCGGGTGCCGGCCGGCGGGAGGGCCGCATCGGCTCGCTGCTTGTCGGCATCGCGGACCCCGGCGTCGCGGACCCCGGCGGGCCGCGTCTCGGTGGGGCGCGTCTCGGTGGAGCGGAGGGTGGCGAGACCGGTGGCGACGTCGGCGGCGGGATCGCGTTCCGGTACGCCGGGCACGTCGGGACGGGCTTCTCCGATGCCACCCTCGACCTGCTCGCCAGCCTGCTGGAGCCGCTGCGGCAGGACACCCCGCCGTTCCCGGACGTGCCGGCCCAGCGTGCCCGCAAGGCCGTCTGGGTGCGCCCCGAACTGGTCGCCGAGGTCGAGTACGCCCACTGGACCCCCGACGCCCGGATGCGCCACCCGTCCTTCAAGGGCCTGCGCGATGACCTGACTCCCGCCGACACCGCCCGGGATCCTTCCCCGATCGGCGAAGCCGGACCGATGGCGTGACCCGGGGTCGATGGCGGTGCCCATACCGATGTATGGCCAGGCCGGGCCTCTGACCGCGTTCCTGGCCTAGCGCGGCGAGGCTGGCACGGATGTCGGCAGGTGACGCGTCACCGGCATGTCCACGTGCTCGGGGCGCAGGCCGACGCCGACCAGGCGGCCGGCGAGGCCCCGCAGGGCGGGCTGGCGGTCAAGCAGCCGGACGGACAGGGGTGCCCGCACCGGCGTGTCGGCCGCGAGCGCCGGGCCGATCAGGCCGCGGCCGAGCCCGCGCTGCAGCAGCTGGGTGCCGGCGGTCGGGAACCACCGGCGGCGCTGGAACGCGCGGAGCACCCTCGTCACCTCGGCCGTCCCGGCACCGGAACGCAGCGGGCCGGCGAGCATCCGCGCCGCGGCGACCGCGTCCTGTACCGCCAGGTTGATCCCGACCCCGCCGACCGGCGACATCGCGTGCGCCGCGTCGCCGATGAGCAGCACGCCGGGGGCGTGCCAGCGGCGCAGCCGGTCGACCCGCACGGGCAGGAAGGCGATGTCGTCGACGTCGGCGAGCGCGCCGACCCGGCCCGCGAGCCAGGGCGCGAGCGCGGCGATACCGGCGCGCAGCGCGCCCATCCCGGCCGCGAGCGTCTCCTCCCTGCCGTCCTTCGGAATGAGGTATGCCGTCTGCCAGTAGTGGCCGCGGTCGAGGAGCACCAGCAGCCGGCCGGCACCGACCTGCGCCGCGATCCCTTCCGGGTCGTCGGGCCAGCGCGGCAGCCGGAACCACAGCACGTCCATGGGCGCGCCGAACTCCTGGCGGGTGAGCGCGCGCCCGGCGGCGCCCAGAGCCGCGCACACCGTCGAATGCCGCCCGTCCGCCCCGATGACCAGCCGGGCGCGGATCTCGACCCGGCGGGGTGCGGCCCCCGGCATGCCCGACGGCGCGGCGGGAGCGGCCGCCACGACCCCGCGGGCCGGGCCGCCCGGCGTGTCGAAGACCAGGCCGGTGGCCTCGTGGTTCCGCAGCAGCAGGAAGGTCGGATACTCCGCGGCCGCCGCGGCGAGCATCTCCAGCAGGTCCCACTGCGGCAGGAAGAGCACGTACGGGTGCGCGATGCGCAGCCGGGAGAAGTCGGCGACCCGGAAGGTGCCGTCGGCGAAGGTCGCGGTTAGCGCGTGTACATGCCGGCCCGGCAGGGCGTCGACCCGGTCGCCCAGCCCCAGCTCGTCGAGCACGTCCAGGGTGGACGGGTGGACCGTGTCGCCGCGGAAGTCGCGCAGGAAGTCGGCATGCTTCTCCAGCACCGTCACCCGCACTCCCGCGCGGGCGAGCAGCAGCCCGACCAGCAGCCCGGCGGGCCCGGCGCCGACGACGCAGACATCGCAGGAGCCGGGGTTGTCGGCGCCTCGGCGGGTGAAGCCGTCGGCGCTCACCGGGCGGCCCTCGTCCCGTGCGACCGGGTGTGGGCCGACCGGGTGCCACCACGGCGCCGACATGCGGGCCGGAAGTGCGGCGGCTCCGGCGGCGTAGGGTCGGGTGGCAGGTGGGGGCCCGGCTCGGGGTGCGGGCCCGGCTCGGCCGGCGTCGGCTCGGTCACGTTGAACAGCGGTGCGTCGAGATCCTGGTCGGCGTCCTGGCGGGCGCGCGATGCCGCCGGCGAGGTCAGCCAGTCCGCGAGCCACCACGACGGGCGCGACGCGGGGCTCCGCCGCGGTCGCGTGGCCTTCTGCCGGGCGCGGCTTCTCGACTCCCGCTCGGCCGTCGGCGGGGTGAACGAGTCGCTCATGATTCCCCTGTACCCGCGTTGGCCCAGGCGTACCGGGTGACGGCGTTCCGAGGGCCCTGGCCAGGCGGGCGCACTGACGGATGCCGGACATCGGTGTGGACGTCGCGACCGGTGGCCAGAATACTGACGGCCGCGTCGGTACTGACGCCGCGTCGAGACTGACCAGAGCGTCGGGCTGACGGGAGCGCCGGGGAACGCCGGCGATGGGAACGCCGAGGAGAGGAGGACGCGATGCGCCTCGTGCTGAACCTGATCTGGCTGGTGCTCTGCGGGCTGTGGATGGCGATCGGCTACACGGTCGCCGCGTTGGTCTGCTTCATCCTGATCATCACGATCCCGTTCGGGATCGCGTCGTTGCGGATCGCGAACTACGCGCTCTGGCCGTTCGGCCGGACGGTGGTCGACGACCCGGAGGCCGGCGCGCCGTCGCTCGTCGGCAACGTGCTGTGGGTGGTCTTCGCCGGGTGGTGGCTGGCGCTCGGCCATCTCGTCACCGGGTTCCTGCTGTGCCTGACGATCATCGGCATCCCGCTGGGCCTGGCCAACTTCAAGCTGATCCCGGTGTCGCTCCTCCCGCTCGGCAAGGAGATCGTCCCCGCTCCCTGACACGGCTCGCCGGGGAGAGCGGCTGACGGAGGTTGGCTGGCTGGAGCGGCCCGGCGTCAGCCGAGGCGGAGCACGGGGCTGGCGGAGACGAGCTGCTCCCAGTCGCTCTGCGTGACGGGGCGGGTGGCGAGCGGGCGCTCGCCACCCGGGCGCAGGCCGTCGACGAGCAGGTCCAGGTAGCGGCGCCAGATCACCGGGGCGGCGTGCTGGGTCGCGTCGATCAGGCCGGTGACCGACCAGACGACCACGCCGACGTCGTACGGGCCGACGTCGGCGCGGACCCGGCCGGAGGCCCTCGCGTCGGCGAGGATCAGTTCGAGGGTGCGCACGTACTCGTCGCGCAGCGGCCGGGCGACGGCCGTGTCCCACAGCCGGCCCGAGCGGACACCGTCGGTGGCGTGCTGCTCGGCCATCGCCCGGATGAACATCTCGAGGCGCTCGGCCGGCTCCGGGTGGGCATAGGCGGCCTGGGCGGTCGTCAGCAGCTGCTCGAAGAACGGGCGGGCCAGCTCGTCGAGCAGCGCGTTCTTCGTCGGGAAGCGCCGGTAGACGGTGCCGATCCCGACGCCGGCGCGGCTCGCGACCTCCTCGACGGTGAACGCGCCGCCGTGCTCCCGGTAGAGCTCCAGCGCGGCGGCCAGCACCCGCTCCCGGTTGCGCGCCGCGTCGCAGCGCAGCCGCTCGGCGCGCGCCGGCGTCCGCGCCGGTGCGACGGACGCCGGGACCGGCCCCGCCGAAGCCGGCGCGGCCGAGACCGACGCCGCCGAGGCCACGGAGGTCATGTCACCAGCCTAGGCCAGAGAACCTGATCAGCTCGCCGCCGGAGCGGCCACGGCCTCGCCGGCCGCCGCGGCGGCCGGCGCCGACGAAGCCGTCTCGCCGGTCCGACCCGACCTGGCCCGCAGGGTCGGGACCAGCGCGCCGGCCAGCGCCGCGGCCAGCGTCGCCACGCCCAGCAGCACCAGGCTGGTGACGTAGCTGGACTCCTTCGGGTATCCGCTCGGCAGGGCGCCGGAGGCGAGCACGCTCGCGACGATCCCGCTGCCGATCGACCCGCCGATGGTGCGGATGTTGGCGTTCATGCCGGTGGCGGCGCCGGTCGTCTCGATCGGCACGGACTGGATGATCAGGTTGGCCATCGAGGAGAACGCCAGGCCGATGCCGATGCCCTGCACGCCCGACATCACGATGAAGTCCCACGGCGAGCCGTGGTCGACGACCAGCAGGGCACAGGCCGCCGCCGCCACCACGGAGCCGACCACCAGCGGCAGTTTCGAGCCGAACCGTTCGGTGATCCGGCCGATCAGGACGCCGACGACGAGCATCGCGACGGTGCCCGGCAGCATGTACAGGCCCGAGAGCGTCACCGACGCGCCGAGGCCGTAGCCGACGCTCTTCGGTGTCTGCATCATCGGCGGCACGACGATGAACGTCGCGTACATCCCGATGCCGAGCAGCAGCGCGGCGGCGTTCGTCCACCACACCGCCGGGATCCGCATCACCTGCAGGTCGATCAGCGGCACCGCCGAGCGGCTCTCCACCAGCACCCACACGGCGAACAGCGCGACCGCGGCGACGAACAGACCGATCGTGCCGGCCGAGGCCCAGCCCCAGGTGGAGCCCTTGGACAGGCCGAGCAGCAGCGCCACCAGCCACGCGGCGAGCGCGCCCGCCGCCGGCAGGTTCACCGAGCCGGTCGCCCGCACTGGCGACTCGGGGATGAAGAAGATCGTCGCGACCAGCGAGAGCCCGGACACCATCAGCGGGAACCAGAACAGCCAGTGCCACCCCAGCGACTCGACGATCGGTCCGGCGAGCACGACGCCCAGGCCGCTGCCGATGCCGAGCATGCCGGACATCAGGCCGATCGCGGCGGGGACCTTGGCAGCCGGGAACTCGTCGCGGATGATGCCGAACGACAGCGGGAAGATCGCGCCGGCCATTCCCTGGATGACCCGGGCGAGGATGAGCAGACCGATCGAGTCGCTCAGCCCCGAGATCAGCGAGCCGACGCTGAGCGCGGCGAAGACGACCATCAGCATCAGCCGCTTGCCGAACAGGTCGCCGATGCGGCCCAGGATCGGCGTGGCGATCGACGCGGAGAGCAGGAACGCGGTCAGCAGCCACGAGACCGTCACCTGCGAGGTGTGCAGGTCGTGCTGGATCACGGGCAGCGCCGGCAGGACCAGCGACTGCAGCACCGTGTACGCGGATGCGCCGAGCGCGAGCGTGACGAAGATCACCGTCGTGTTGCCCCGCCCCGGCGTGTGCGGATTCGGGTGCGCACCGATGGCCGGGCGGTCGCCGGTGGCGGCGCCGGGGCTTGATGACGCGGCGCTGCCGGGTTCGGCGGACATGGGGCTCCGTTCGCGGGCGGACGAGAAGGGGGCGACAAACGGAATCGCGCTCCGGATAATACGACAACCGGAATCGTCTTCCGCTTCCGTCGCCCACGTTCCTTCCGTCACCCGCGACCGGGCATGGTGACCGGGCCGGCCAGCCATGCTCGGTCAGGCATGCCCGGCGGCCGTGCCCGGTCGGTCGGGCAGCCCGTCAGCCGGCGCCGGTCGCGACCGGGCGATCCGAGTCGGACGACCAGTCCGACCACGACCCGGGATAGAGCACGGCGTCGATGCCGGCCACGGCGAGCGCCGCGATCTCATGGGCGGCCGTGACGCCGGAGCCGCAGTAGACGCCGACCACCCCGTTGCCCTCGCCCGCGCCGAGGGCGCCGAACCGCGCGCGCAGCTCGTCCGGCGGCAGGAACCGGCCGTTCTCGTCGAGGTTGGCCGCGGTCGGCGCGCAGCGGGCCCCCGGGATGTGGCCGGCGCGCGGGTCGACGGGTTCATGCTCGCCGCGGTAGCGCTCGCCGGCGCGGGCGTCGAGCAGGATCCCCTCGACGGTGATCCGCGCCGCCCCGGCGGCGTCCACGGTCGGCAGCGCGCCGCCCCGCAGCAGCACGTCACCCGGCGCCGGGGTGACCTCTCCGTCCTCCAGCGGCAGGTCGGCCGCGCGCCAGGCGGCGAGCGCGCCGTCGAGGATGCGCACGTCGCCGACACCGGCCCAGCGCAGCAGCCACCAGGCCCGGGCGGCCGACTGGCCGCCGTTGTCGTCGTAGACGACGACCCGCCGCCCCGCGGTCAGGCCCCAGCGGCGGGCGGCGGCGGTCAACGCCGCCGCGTCGGGCAGCGGGTGACGCCCCCCGGGAACGGCCGCCGGCGCGGCGAGCTCGGTCTCCAGGTCGACGTAGACGGCGCCCGGCAGGTGGCCCGCGCGGTGGTGCTCACGCCCGCGCGCGTCGCCGAGCGCCCAGCGGACGTCGAGCAGCAGCGGCGGGTCGGCGGCGAGCAGTTCGTCGTGCAGCGGCTTGGGGTCGACCAGGACGGCCGCGGGAGCCGGGACGCCTTCAGCCGCGCCGCCGCCGCCCGCCGACGAGGCGGCGGACGAGGCGGCGGAGAAAGGGAGCGGCCGGCCGGCGGCGGTGAGCACGGCCGCCAGCTCCGCCTCGCCGAACGACGACGGGGCCGCGCCGCGGCGGGCCGCGGCGGCGATCCAGCGGGCGAGCGCCGCGTTCACCGGTGCCTCGATCCCGTTCAGGCGGGCGAGCAGCACGATCTCGCCGTTGAGGTAGTCGGACTCGACGGAGGCACCCCGCGCGAGGCTCTGCCAGGTGGAACTGCCGGAGCGTTCGTAACCGGAGATCTCCTTGATCGACCAGCCGGTCAGGTCCAGGCCAGGAGCCGTGATCGGCTCGGCGGGCTCGATGCCGGCCGCGGCGAACGCGGCCCGCGCCTCGTCGACGACGGCGGCGACGGCCGCGTCGCGCAACGGGCCGGGGCCGACGGCCGCGTCGAGGTTGTAGGCGAGGTTGCTGAGCAGCTTGCCGGCCTTGTAACGGCCGATGTCGTCGACGACGGTGGTGGCGAACCCGGCGCGCCGCAGGTCGGCCGCCACCTGCTCCGCCGCCCGGTCACCCGCGAGCGTCGAGGCGGGACCGCCGCCGCGCGGCGCGCGCCCGATGACGAACCCGCCGACCTGCGGCGTGCCGGGGGAGACGACCTCCCCTGGGCGCAGATGGATCGCCGGGATGATGACCACCGTGTCGATCACGGTGGTGAACCGGCGCAGGGCGCTGCGGACACTGTCGATGCCGTTCTGCGGCAGGACGACAGGCAGCACCTCGGCGGCCACCGCGGCCTCACCGGGAGCCGCGCCGGGGCCCGGCTCTGCCCCGTCGACTGGCTGCCAGGCCCAGGTGGCCAGCAGCGCCTCCGCGTCCTGCGACTTGGTCGCGAGCACCAGCACGTCGCCGGCGCGCAGCCGGACCTCGTCCGGGCCGGCCGCGACGTCGAACGCCACCCGCCGTTCCCCGTCCGGCCGCAGGTAGCGCAGCCCGTGCTCACGCAGCGCGGTCAGGTTCGCGCCGCGCGCGACCACCACCACCGGGATACCGGCCTCGGTCAGCTGAGCGGCGACGCTCGCGCCCACCGCACCGGCGCCGATGATCACATACCTGGAGCTCACGATCTTCCTTCCACCCGCGACCGCACCGACCCCAGCGTCAACGTCCGCTGCCCCAGCACCATTCACCCGGCCGGCAGGATTTATCGCGTCTTGAGCTACCTGTCACACACGAGCAACAACAGGCCGCCGCCCGGCGTACCCCTTGATCCCGTGACCCGGCGCATCTTCCCGCTCTCCCGCTCGCCGCTCCCGGGACCCTTCCCCTCGATGTTGCGGGGCACTGCCGTCGGCCACGGTTCGCGGCGCGGGGCTGACTAGGGCAGCGGCAGGCCGGTCCAAGCGGCGTCGCGGCGCTCGCCGGGGCGGTCGACGACCCGCGGCGAGGTGGTCAGCAGCAGGACCGGCCGGCGGTCGGGGTCGTGGCGGGGCCAGAGCGGCAGGCCCGGGGTGGCCGGGTCGCCCGCGCGGGCGAACGCCAGCAGGGCGTCCTGCCACAGCGCGGCGGCCCGCCGGGCCGGGTCGGGGCTCGCGGCGTCGGCCCGCCCCCAGGTCAGCGGAAGGTCGGCACCGTGTGGGACTCGCACGTGGTCACCGAGGTGGTCGAGGTGGTCGAAGCGCAGCATCCAGACGCGGCCGCCCGCGGCGTGCGCGGCGTCGGCGAGGCGCGCCGCCGGCATGGCGAACGCCGCGTCGGTCAGCAGCGCGGAGCGGGCGCGGGCGCCGTGGTCCTCGGCGTAGCGGGCGAGCAGGCGCCGCCACTGGTCGCCGCCGAGCGCCGCCCGTACCCGCGCCTCCTCGGCCGCCGGCACCACGTCCGGGGCGAGCGTCAGGAACAGCTCCATCTCGTCGCGGCACCACGTGACCAGCAGCGGCACGTCCCGGCACGACCCGCCCGCGATCGCCTCCATCGGCGGCTCGGGCAGCACCACGCCGTCGACGGTCTGCAGGAACGGGTCGTTCGACGTGACGAGCAGCGCCTCGCCTGCGCGGACCAGATCGGCCGTCGACGCCTCGGCCGGTGGGCGGCCGAGATGCTCGACCAGGCGGCGGCGGACGGCCTGGGCGGCGGCGAGGCCGCGGACGTGATGGGCCGCGCCGCTCTGGAGCACCGCCCGGTGGAACAGCCCGCGGGCGGCGGGCGCGGCCAGCAGCCCGCCGATGTAGATCGCCCCGGCGGACTCCCCGAAGACGGTCACCCGCCCCGGGTCGCCGCCGAACGCGCCCACCGCGTCGCGCACCCAGCGCAGCGCGGCGATCTGGTCGAGCAGCGCCAGGTTGACACCCCTCGGCTCGTTGCCCGGCGCCGGCTCGTCCGGCGCCAGGTCGAGGTGGCCCCACGGGCCGAGCCGGTAGTTGATCGTGATGACGACGGCGTCGCCGCGGGCGGCCAGGCGCGCCCCGTCGAACGAGCTGCCGGCGCCGCTGACGAAGCCGCCGCCGTGGATCCACACCAGCACTGGCCGCTGCTGCCCGCCGGGCCCGGGCTCCGGTGACCAGACGTTGAGGTAGAGGCAGTCCTCGGAGCCGCGTGGCGCCCGGGCGCGCCGTCCCGGTCCGCGAAGCCCCGGCAGCCGCAGCTGCGGGCTCGTCGGGCCGAACGCCGAGCAGTCGCGTTCGCCCGCCCACGGCTCGGGCGGCCGCGGCGGCCGGAACCGCGCCGGCCCGACCGGCGCCGCCGCATACGGCAGCCCGCGCCACACCCGCACCGCGCCCAGATCCACCCCGCGCGCGTCCCCCCACGGCGTCCGCGCCATCGTGGTCGCGGGCGGCGCGATCATCGGGCGCGCTGTCTCCTTCGGGACTGTCGTCGTTCCCACATTCGCGTGCCCGTGCATGTGTGCTCTCGTGCGGCGGAACGCTCAACAGTACTCTGCGGCAGTCCCGCTGATGGCGCTGCAGCGATCAGATCGGTGATCACGGTCTGCACCGTCGTGGCCTCAACGGCCGCAACCGTCACCGGTACACGTCCGCACCGGGACTGCCCTGCCCGATCACCGCGATACATGGCTGCGCCGACCCATCCCTGTCGCGGGAGGACGTCGTCGCCTGGCGGGAACGGACAACGGCTCGTTTTGAGATATTCGAGCTTCCCGGGGGCCACTTCCTGCCGAAAACCCATCCGGATCAGTTTTTCGGCGTTGTGCGACAGATCCTGTCCGACCAGGGAACCGGCGGCCTGGAACCCCTTTCGCGAACACTGGCCCAACCGCGAGGTCCCGGAGCGGGCGGGCTGGCCGCCGCTATTGACCGGCCTGAGCCGAGCCGGCGCCCAGCAGGCGCACCGCGCGTAGTTTGCCACGCTGGAGAATCTTCCCGTCCAACGCCTGCACGGTGAGTGGCGCGGGTTCGGGCGACACCTTGTCGCCGTCAAGCCGGATCGCCTGGGCGGCGAGCAGGCGGCGAGCCTCGCTCTTCGACGCGGCAAGGTTGGCCGCACACAGCAGATCGACGATGTCAACCTTGTCGCCGAACTGGGCGATGGAGAACTCCGGAGCGTCGACCGGCAGCCTGCGGCGGCGGAACCGCTCGTCGAAACGACGAGCGGTGTCCTGCGCGGCAGCGGCACCGTGGTACAGCTCGACGATCCTTCGGGCCAGCGCGAGCTTCGCCTCCATCGGCTTCGCGCGAGCCGACTCGGTGAACGTGTCCAGGGTGCCGGCGTCCCAGTTGCAGCACAGCTCGGCATAGTGGGTCAGAAGGTCATCGGCGATCGACATGACCTTGCCATACTGATCGTCCGGTGAATCGTTCAGCGAAATCCAGTTGCCGAGCGACTTCCCCATCTTCTCGGCACCGTCGGTCCCGCGCAGCAACGGCATTGTCAGGATCAGCTGCGGATTCTGGTTGGCTTCCTTCTGCAGGGTCCGGCCGACCAGGTTGTTGTAGGTCTGGTCGGTGCCGCCTATCTCGATGTCGGACCGGATCGCGACCGAGTCCATTCCCTGGAGCATCGGGTACATGAACTCCATGAGGCTTATCGGCAGTCCGGCCTGGTATCGCCGGGCGAAGTCGTCCCGCTCCAGCAGGCGGGCGACCGTGAGCAGCCGGCTCGTCTCCAGCACCTCGACGAGGCTCATCTTGGCGAGCCAGTCGGAGTTGTAACGAAGCTCGAGCTGGTCCTCGCGGAGGATCTTCAGAGCCTGCCGGAGGTAGGTCTGTGCGTTCGCTCTCGTCCGGTCCGCGGAGAGCGCCTTCCGGGTCTGTGTCCGGCCGGTCGGATCACCGATCTGTCCGGTGAAGTCCCCGACGATCAGAACCGCGATATGCCCATGGTCCTGGAACTGGCGAAGCTTGCGGAGCACCACGGCGTGGCCGAGGGTGAGATCCGACCCTGACGGATCGACGCCGAGTTTCACCCGCAGCGGCCGCCGTGCCGATCTTGCCTCGGCGAGCCTGGCTTCCAGGCCGCCTTCGGGAATTATCTGCGCCGTACCGCGGGCGAGCTCGGCCGCCTCCCGGGCGACATCGGCCCGACCCGCGACGTCGCCGCTCGTTGCCGACTCACGGTCGGACGCGAGGTCGTCTTCCCCGCCCGCGCTCTGCCTGGCCACACCCGTGTCTCCTCGCGACCGAGCTCGTCCGAGCGCCCGTGCCCGGCCCGTGAGCCACCCTACAAAAGACCAAGCGCGGCAATCGTTTCCGCCACCGGGACGAAATGACCGCGCCGGCTCGCCCCGGCCGGACCTCCCGCCGACGTACTCACTCATCCCCCGCGACCTTGGGCGGCCGGCGCCGACGGCGGGCATCCTGGCGTCGGTGCGGCGCTGCGGGCCATGCTCGCGGCGCTCGCGGCGCTGCTGGGCGGCCGTGACGGCCGCGCTCGCGCGGCCATCCCTGAGGGCAGCCATCCGGCGCGCGGCCGGCGTCGCTTCTACGGTGCGTAGAAGATAGCGTGACGCGCATGGAGACGGTCTGGGATCTCATCGTGGTCGTGCACCTGGTCGGGATGGCCGCTGTCGTCGGGGGGTGGCTGACGCAGCTTGGGGCCGTCCGGCCGCGAGTGCCGGCGGTGGTCGTGTACGGCGCGGTCACCCAGGTGATCAGCGGGCCGGTGCTGGTGGGGCTGGCGTCGTCGGGCGCGGTCGACCACGACGTCGACAACGCCAAGATCGGCGTGAAGCTGGTCGTCGCGCTGGCGGTCTTCGCCGTCGCCTACCTTGGACTGCGGCGCGACGACGAGGAGCGGGCGCTGCCCGCGCTTGCCAGCGCCAGCGCGAGCGCGAGCGCCGGCACCGTGCCGGCGGCGCGGGCGGTGGACCTGCGGGCGCCGGTGAACCTGGCCGGCGGCCTTGCCCTCGTCAACGTGCTGATCGCCGTCCTCTGGCGGTAGCGGAGGGCGACGACGGGCCAGGTATCTTCGACGTGACGTAGAAGCGAGCGTGGGTGTGAACGGTGGCGGTGCGGCCCTGGAGCCGAGCCCGCCGCCGCCGCGCCTGGCGGGGCTGGGGCTGGAGTCGCCGATGCGCGGAGTCGTTGCCGGACGGCGAGGGAGCCTCGCCGAGGCCCTCGGCGTGAGACCTCCCCACCGGCGACGGGCCCCTGGCACGGCCGTCCTCGCCGCCGCCCTGGTGGGTGGGCTGGCGACGCTCGCGATCCTCGCCGGGGCGTCGCCCGCGAGTGCGCACACCCAGCTGACGTCGAGCACGCCGGCCAACGGCGAGACCGTCCCGACCGCGCCCGATCATGTCGAGTTGCTGTTCGCCCAGCATCTGCTGGGCCTGGGCGCGGTCGCGGTCGAGGGGCCCGCCGGCGCCAGCGTCGCCGCGGGCGAGGCGGTCCTCGACGGCGCGACCGTCACCCAGCCGCTGGCCGCCAACCGGCCGGCGGGAACCTACCGGCTCGCCTACCGGGTGGTCTCCGCGGACGGCCACCCGGTCAGCGGCGAGATCACTTTCACCGCGACGGCCGCGACGGGCCAGCCCTCGCCGAGGCCGTCCGCCGCGAGCGCCTCCACCGGCCCGGCCTCGATACCGACGGCAACCCCGGCGGTGGCCGGTGACCCGACCAGCGGCACGACCACGCTGACGAATGCCGGGGAAGACGTGAGCGGGAACGGCGGATGGTCCACGGGCTTGATCGTGGGGGTCGCGGTCGGCGCCGGCGTGCTGGCCGCCGGCGGCGCGGTCATCGCGGTGCTGGCCAGGCGCAGGCAGGGGAGTACCGATGGGACCTGAGCAGGCGCCGGCCGCCGCGGGCACCGGCCTGGCCGACACGGACCCGACGGACGCCGGCGCGGTCGACGCTGGTCTGACGGACGCCGGTCCGGCCGACGCCGCCACGGCCATCTCCGCTGACGGTTCCGTGCCGGACCGCTCTCCCGCCGTACCCGCCGCGTACGCGGACGCCGCCGTGGCCGGGATTACCGAGACACCCACCACGGTCGCCGCTTCGGCTGGCGCCCCGCCCGTTGACCCGACTGCCGGCACGCCAGCCACGCCGCCCGCCGCCATCGGCACGCCCCGGGAGACGGGCGGAGAAGGCGAGGGCGACGGCGGCGCCGAGGGCGGCTCGGGACGGTGGCCGGCGATCGCCGGCGTGGCCGCGGGCGCCGTCGCGATGCTCGTGACGCTCGTCGTCGTGCTCAAGGCGGGCGGCGGCGCGCCGAAGCGGCTTCCGGCCGAACTCGCCGGGGCCGACCCTGGACTGTTCACCGGCTGGGGGCTGCCGATCAGCCGGCTGCTGTGCGACACGGCCGGCGTCGCCACGGTCGGGGCGCTGCTCGCCGCCGCGTTCCTCTTCCCGGCGGCCGGCGGGAAGCCGGGGGCGGCCGGCAGGAGGATGCTGCGCTGGGCGTCCGCCGCCGCCTGGGTCTGGTGCGTGGCCTCGCTCGCCCAGTTCGCGTTCACCGTCTCCGACCTGATCGGGCGCCCGCTGCCGGGCGCGCTGAGCCGCCACAACGTCGGCAACGTCATCGACGCGGTGCCGCAGCCGCGGGCGTTGCTGATCGTCGCGGGCCTCGCGTTCGCGATCGCCATCGGCGCCGGGGTGGCCCGCAGGCTGGACACGTCGGCGTGGCTCGCGGTGCTGGCGCTCGGCGCCCTGCTCCCGGTCGCGATGACTGGTCACGCGCACGGCTCCGGCGGCCATGATCTCGCGACCGTCAGCGGCGGGCTGCACGTTCTCGGGGTGTCGGCCTGGGTCGGCGGGCTCGCCGCGCTGCTCGCCGGCGGGCGCCGGCTGGGCGGGCGCGAGCTGGTCACCGCCGTCACCCGCTACAGCGGGATCGCGGGGCTCTGCCTCGTCGTCGTCGCCATCAGCGGCGTCGTCAACGCGTACGTCCGGGTGGCCAGCTGGAGCGCGCTGCTCGACAGTCGCTACGGCAACCTGGTGATCGCGAAGGCGGTCGCGCTCGTCGTGCTCGCCGGCCTCGGCGCGGCGCACCGGCGGTTCACGATCCGTCGCCTCGCCGCCTCACCCGGGCGGCGCCGGCCGTTCCTGCGGCTCGGCGCCGCCGAGGTCGCCGTGATGGGTGTCGCCATCGCGCTCGGCGCCGGCCTGTCCCGCACCCCGACGCCGGCGGGCGCCGACGGCGTGGCGACCGACGACCCGGTGGTCTCGCTCCTCGGCTACCCGATGCCGCCGCCGTTCACCGCGGGCCGGATCGTCACCGGGGCCCGTCCCGACCTGCTGTTCCTCACGGTGGTCCTGCTGGGCGCCTGGCTGTACCTGACCGGGGTCATCCGCCTGCGCCGCGCCGGCGCGTCCTGGCCTGTCGGGCGCACCGTCAGCTGGCTGATGGGGCTCGCCGTCATCGCGTTCGCGACCAGCAGCGGGCTCGGCCCCTACGGCCGGGTGCTGTTCAGCGTGCACATGGCCCAGCACCTGCTGCTGATGATGCTGGCCCCGGTGCTGCTGGTGCTCGGCGCGCCGGTGACGCTCGCGCTGCGCGCGCTGCCGACCGGGGTCACCGGTACCACCCGCAGCGCCAGGGCCTGGCTGCTGCGGATCGTGAACAGCCGCTGGCTGGCGTTCGTCTCCCACCCGGTCGTGACGTTCACCCTGTACTCGGTGTCGCTGTATGTGCTGTACCTGACGCCGCTGTACGGCTGGGTGCTTCGCAACCATCTCGCGCACCTGGCGATGATGTGCCACTTCCTCGTCGTCGGGTACCTGTTCTTCTGGCTGCTCATCGGCGTTGACCCGGGGCCGCGCCGGCCGGTGTACCCGGCGCGGATCGTGCTGCTGTTCCTCGCCTCCGCGGTGCACACGTTCTTCGGCGTGATCCTGATGATGTCCAACGAGGTGATCGGCGCGTCGTACTACCGGCTGCTCGACCGGCCGTGGGGCGGCTCGCTGCTCGACGTCCAGCAGGTCGGCGGCGGCATGGCGTGGAGCTTCGGGGAGCTGCCGTCGCTGGCGGTGCTCGCCGCCCTGTTCTTCCAGTGGGCGCGCACCGAGGAGCGCCACGGCCGCGCCAAGGACGCTCGCATGGACAGCGGCGAGGACGACGAGTTCGAGGCCTACAACCGCTACCTGGCTAGCCTCGCCAAGCCGGGCCCGCGGCCTCCCCGCCCCTGAGCCACGGCCGCCCGGTCCCTGAGGCGGAAGGACCGAAGCGGGGGTCAGCTCCCGATGCGGCGGCGGTCGCGAGGCGTCCGGCGCGTGTCGTGGACGACCTCGCCGTCGATCACCGAGTCCGGCGCCGCCGCGCGCCGGGCGGCGACCAGCCGGGCGACATACAGCGCCGCGGCGAGCAGGACACCGCCGTCGTCGACGAGCCCGAACGGGCCGAACAGTGCCTCCGGTACGGCGTCGACCGGGGACACGAGGTAGGCGAGGGCGCCGACGGCGGTGACGACGCCGCGCAACGGTACCCGGTACTTGACGAGCACGTACGCGCCTGCGCCCGCGAGGGCGAGGGCGACCAGACCAAACACGGTCAGGATGACCAGTGCCACGGTGCTGAAGGTGTCGTGGTCCACGCCGCCTGCGCCCCTTCCGAGAGCCATCCGGCCGCGCCCTGGCGCCGCGTCGGCGCCAGGTCGATCGACCATGCGACCTGACCATGCCCAACATCGCCCACCGATGAACGTCACAACGACGACAGCTCTGTCATAGGTGTCGGCGACAACGGAAATCGGGCGACGGCGCCGCTCGGCGGAGCGAGGATCGAGGCATGGGGAAGGTCTACGAGCGGATCGACGGGCGGCTGCGGGACTTCGTCGAGGCGCAGCCGGTGTTCTTCGTGGCCACGGCGCCGCTGTCCGGGGACGGGCACGTGAACCTGTCCCCGAAGGGCGGGGCGGACACGTTCGCGGTGTTCGACGAGCACACGGTGGCCTACCTGGACCTGGGCGGCAGCCACGCCGAGACGATCGCGCACCTGCGGGAGAACGGGCGGATCACGCTCATGTGGTGCGCGTTCTGGGGGCCGCCGAAGATCGTGCGGGTGCACGGGCGCGGCGACGTGGTGTTCCGCGACGACCCGCGGTTCGGCGCGCTGCTCGCCCGCTTCCCCCTGCGGGACCAGCCGTCGGTGCGCGCCGTCATCGTGGTGACGGCCGAGCAGGTCAGCGACAGCTGCGGATACAAGGTGCCACTGATGGAGCCGGTCGGGGACCGCGCGCTGCACGGCGAGTACTTCGGACGCAAGACCGACGAGGAGTTCGCCGCGTACTGCGAGGCGAAGGACTTCAACGGCCAGAGCATCGACGGCCTCCCGGCCCTCCCGTTGCCCTTGCCGCCGCTGCCCGCTCCCACCGTGGTCCCTGTCCCCGTCCCTGCCGTGGCCTCAACGGCGACCGGCATGGCTGACGAGTAGCGTCCGGGCCCGGTCGGCCAGTCGGCTGTGATGCGGATCACCCGGCTGGGCGGGTCGGACGGAAGCGGCCTAACGTCGGGCCGTGTCTGACGGCGGCGTGTCGACGACGAGCGAGCCCTCCGTGGTGCCGGGCGGTCCGCCGCCCACGGCACCGGCCGCGAGTCTGTATGTCGACCTGGGCGACGGGCGCTGGCTCGCGACCGGGCACACGGCCGGGCCCTGGGACCCGGCCGCCCAGCACGGCGGGCCGCCGAGCGCGCTGCTCGTCCGAGCAGTCGAGCGGACCGCGCCGCGGCCGGACATGATGATCGCGCGGTTCACCACCGAGCTGCTCGGGCCGGTGCCCGTCGGCGAGCTGAGCCTGCGGTCCGAGGTGGTCCGGCCGGGGCGCAGCGTCGAGCTGGTCGAGGCGGTGCTCACCGCCGGCGGCCGGGACGTCGCCCGCGCCACCGCCTGGCGGGTCAGGCGCGCCGAGGGCGCGGGCGCGCCACCGCGCCACCCGGCGCCCCCGCCGCTGCCGGAGGCGCCGCCGCCGCGCGCGCCCGGGCCGGGACGCATGCGCGGGTTCGCGAGCGCGATCGAGTGGCGCTCGGCCGGCCGGGGCCGGATGAGCGTGCCCGGGCCGGCCGCGCTGTGGGGACGGCTGAGCTACCCGCTCGTCGCCGGCGAGGAGACCAGCCCGTTGCAGCGCGTGCTGGCGCTCGCCGACAACGGCAACGGGATCTCCAGCGAGACCGACTTCCTGACGACGTACTTCATCAACCCGGAGCTCACCGTGCACCTGCACCGCGAGCCGGTCGGCGAGTGGATCTGCGTCGACGCGACGACGGCGATCAGCCCCGGCGGCGCCGGCCTGGCCACCACCGTGCTGTCCGACCTCGACGGCCCGGTCGGCGTCGGCGCCCAGGCCCTGCTCGTCGCCCCGCGCCCCGGGCGCTAGAGGCGCGAAGCCGCGCGCCGGGCTAGAACACGAGTGGGAGGTTGGTGGCCGAGCCGGTCGGGCCGAGGGTGGTCGGGTCCTGGAACGTCGTCGCGAGATCGACGCGCTCGGTGTGCTCGCTGTCGCCCGCCAGGTCCCGGGCGTGGATGGTGAGCTGGCGCCGCCGGTCGACCGCCAGGACGATCTCGACGCGGGCCGTTCGCGCCGCGGTCGCCGTGAGGTCCGTCAGCTCGAACTGCCGGACGCGCCGGAAGGTGCCCCCGGGCACGAAGTAGCCGCCGTCCTCCACGATGTGGACGGTGATGCTGTCCAGGTCGTCCGCCGCGTTCGTCACGAGGACCGTCTCGCGGACCGGTACGGACTTGTGGGCCGTGATGACCTCGCGGAACCTGCCCCCGGCGATCTCGACGCCCAGCGGGTAGGCGACGGTCGTCGTGACGATGGGCAGGTTCTCGAAGACGGGACCGCCGTCGATGCCGTTGAGGCGCCGTGCGCGGGTCGCCGCCCGGGCGCTGGCACGGTCGATGACGCGGGACTCGGCGCGCCCCGTCCCCAGGTCGGTGGCGGTCACCCGCAGCGTGCCGCCCGCGTCGACGTCGAAGGCGACGTCGATCCGGTGCGCGAACGCCGGTGCCGGGGCCAGGCCGGTGACGTCGAGCCTGGCGAGGGGAATCGCGTCGTCCCGGCCGGCCCGGTCCTCCTCGGACTCCACGACCAGCACGGTGAGCGAGGTCTGGTTGTCGACGGCGGTCGTGAGCAGCTGATGGCGCCGCGTCGGCACGGTCGTGTTGCGCTGGATGACGGGGAGATACAGCCCGCCGACCTGTTCGACGCCCACCGACGCCGGGATGACGTCGCGCAGGCGGAGGTCCTTGACCTGCCCGGTGAGGCCGGCCGCCTGAAGGGCGGCGCCCGTCACGACGCCTTCGGAGATGGTGCGGAACGGCGGTTTCCCGGCGAGCTTCTGGACGAGCCCGCCCACGGCCGGCATCCGGGCGGCGCCGCCCACCAGAATCACGTGGTCGATCTCACTGGCCCGTAACGCGCCGTCGCGCAGCACCCGTTCGAAGGGCCCGCGGCAGCGTTCCAGGGTGGACTGGGTGATGGTCTCGAGCTCGTTCCGGGTCAGGGCCACGTCGACGTGCGCGAAGCCGTCGCCGGCACGGGCGAGGTGCGGCAGGTAGACATTCGCCGTGGTCGCCGCGGACAGGTCGATCCGCGCGGTCTCCGCGGCCTCCCGCAGCCGGGCCAGCGCCGTCAGGTCCTGGCTGATGTCCAGTCCGTGCCGCTCCCGGAGCAGGGCGACGAAATGGCCGACGATGGCCTGGTCCCAGTTGTCGCCGCCGAGGTGGTTGTCCCCGGCTGTCGCCTTCACCTCGCAGACGCCGGCGCCGATCTCGACGAGCGAGACGTCGAACGTGCCGCCGCCGAGGTCGAAGACGAGGCTTCGCTCCTCCTGCGCGCGGTGCAGGCCGTGGGCGATGGCGGTGGCGGTCGGCTCGCTGACGATCCTCGCGACCTCGATGTCGGCCATCCGCGCGGCGTCCTCCAGGGCGCGGCGCTGCACGTGGCTGAAGTAGGCGGGAACGGTCAGGACGGCGGTGCCGATGCTCGTGCCGGCGTACTCCCGCACGTCCGCGTGCAGCCGCCTCAGCACGAGCGCGGCGACCTCCTCGGCGGAGTAGCGGGTGCCGTCGTGCTCGTGCGACCAGTCGCTGCCCAGCCGCAGCTTGACGGACCGGATCGTGTGCTTGGGATTGGTGACCGCCTGGCGCAGGGCGGCGGCGCCGACCAGCGGCGGCCCGTCGGCGACGAAGGCGACGACGCTGGGCGTGGTCAGCGTTCCCTCGGCGTTCGGCACGAGCCGGACCCGGCCGCGCTCGAAGATGCCGACGGCCGAGTTGGTGGTCCCGAAGTCGATGCCGACCGCCGGCTCGGCCACGGTCTTGCGTGCCTGCTGGGCCTGTCCGTCCGACGTCATTCACCATCACCCCGTCGTTGATCTCCGGTCCGGACGGCTAAACCGTAGTCGATCGACGACTTACGGGCACTTGGTTGGCTCAACCGGTGGCCGCGGTTGCGGACCGATAGTGCTCGCGGAGGAGGTTCTTGCGCAGCTTGCCGGTCGGCGTGCGCGGCAGCTCGTCGACGAAGTCGACGCCGCGCGGAGCCTTGTAGTGGGCGATCCGGTCCCGGACGCAGGCGATCAGCTCGTCGGCGAGGCCCGGGCCCGGCTCGACGCCCGGGGCCGGCTCGACGACGGCGTGCACCCGCTCGCCCAGGTCCGGGTCGGGAATGCCGATGACCGCGACGTCGAGGATCTTCGGATGCAGGGCGAGCACATTCTCGATCTCCTGTGGGTAGATGTTCACCCCGCCGGATATGATCATGAACGTCGCCCGGTCGGTGAGGTAGAGGTAGCCGTCCGCGTCGAGGTGGCCGACATCGCCGACCGTCGTCCAGGTCGGGTGCCGCGGGTGCTGCGCGGCGGCGGTCGCGGCCGGGTCGCCGTGGTACGTGAACGGCAGGGCCTCACGCTCGAAGTAGACGACGCCGTCCTCGCCCGTCGGCAGCTCCCGGCCGTCCTCGGCGCAGATGTGGACGACGCCGAGCGCGGACCGCCCGACCGTTCCCGGCCGCTCCAGCCACTCCTGGGACGAGACGAACGTGATGCCCGACGCCTCGGTGGCGGCGTAGTACTCGTGCAGGATCGGCCCCCACCAGTCGATCATCGCCCGTTTCACGTCGGGCGGGCACGGCGCGGCGGCGTGGATCGCCGCCCGGTGGGCCGACAGGCCGGAACGCTCCCGCTCGGCCGCGGGCAGCTTCAGCATGCGGACGAACATCGTCGGCACCCACTGGCTGTGCGTCACCCGGTACTTCTCCAGCGCCGTGAGCGCGGCCGCCGGCTCGAACCGTTCCATCATCACGACCGTGCCGCCGAGGGCCTGCACCGCGGCGCCGAACCGGAGCGGGGCCGCGTGGTAGGCCGGCGCCGGTGACAGGTAGACCGTGTCCGCGCCCATCCCGTACTGCATCTGCAGCATCGGCGGCAGGATCATCCCGGGCCTGTCGATGCGGTGCTGGGGGAGCGGCGGGCGGATGCCCTTGGGCCGGCCGGTGGTGCCGGACGAGTAGAGCATGTCGGCGCCGGCCCACTCGACCTCGGGGCGCTCGGCCGGCGCGCCCGCGACCGCCCGCTCGTAGTCCTCGTGGCCGTCGAGCTGGCCGCTCGGCTGGCCGGCGGCGCCGGCGGCCGGCTCGCCCGTCGAGGCGAAGATGTAGCGGTGCCGGACCCGGGGGGTCGCCCCGACGATCCGGGCCGCGAGCTCGCGGTGGTGCGAGGAGACGATCAGCGCCGCCGCCTCGCAGTCATCGACGATGTAGGCGACCTCGGACGGGGAGAGGTGCCAGTTGACGGGGGTCACGTACAGCCCGCTGCGTAAGGCGGCCCAGTAGACCTCGAAACAGTGCAGGTCGTTCTCCGCCAGCAGCGCGATCCCGTCTTCGCGCCGCAGCCCCGCCGCGGCCAGGACGTTCGCGAACCGGGCCGAGCGCTCGTCCAGCTCACGGTAGGTCAGCGTCGCCCCCGAGCCGGCCATGACGACCGCGGGCCTGCCCGGTGTGACGGCGGCGTGCATAGCGGGATTCACGGCGACCCCCTGGCATTACTGTGACGACAGTCACATTAACAGTCGGATGGGCTGGGATGCGGCGGTTGGACACAAGCGGAATACCGGCTCCGGTGGCGGGCGAGGCGCTGGACGCGCTCGCCCGTGTCGGGCGCTGGGCGCCCTCCTCGCGTGGTGCCGGGCCCCTGGCATGTGGCGGTGGTAGGGCCTGGACCGGGCTGTCGATGTGGCTGGGCTGGTGCTGCGCCGATGCGCCGTCACTTGTTGTGGCTGGGTTGCGCTTACTGGTCGCCGGAGTGGCGTCGTGGGCCGCCGCGCTGCTGGACATCGGAGCCCGTGGGATGTCTGCCAGGCGGCTGCAGGGGCCGGGGATCACGACGCTGCCCGCGGGGTTCGTCGTGTCAGTGACTGGAGCTCGCGTCGTGCTCGGGCCGCGGTCGGACGACGAGAACCGGACCGGTCGCATGGTGGATGACCGCCGTGCTGACGGATCCGAGGAGGGCGCTGACGAAGCCGCCGTGCCCGCGCGAGCCGACGACCACCAGGTCCGCGTGCTTGCCGGCCTCGACGAGGACGGACGCCGGCAGGCCGTGGCGCAGCTCGGCGCGCACCCCGTCGGGCAGCTTGTCCCCGAACACCGCGGCCAGCGCCCCATCGAGCCCCTGACGGGCACCCTCCTCCCAGACGCCCGCGTCCAGCGGCATGGCAGGCAGGTAGGGGCCGACGACCGGCAGTTGCCAGGCCATCAGCACGAGCAGCTCCGCGCCATGCAGCTCGGCCTCGCGGGCCGCCCAGCGCAGGGCCTCGAGCGAGCCCTCCGAGCCGTCGATGCCGACGACGATCTGGCTTACCGCGCCGCCAGTGGTCATGTGAATCCTCCGGGTCCGGGCCACGCTGACGTTCCGTCTACTGAGCACCTAGCCCCGCCGTGACCGCGCCAAACCGGGAACCACGGCCCGTTGGTCATGGCCCGTCTGGCCTGTGCGCGGCGGCACGTCGGCACCCGTCAGCCCTCCTTCCTCCTTCGTTTCTCCTTCGCACCGGCGGCGTGGGAACTCCCGCCGAGGCAGGCGAGAGGGCGACGATGAGGAAATGACCGGAGGGGCGACGGGCGGGGGCGGGGGCGGGGCTGTCGCGCGCGGCGGCGCGAGGCCGCTGGTGACGCCGGCGGCTGTGGCCGCCCATGCCGAGCGGTACCGGGACATCGGGCGGGTGCTGGTCACCTGCCCGGACCGGCCCGGCATCGTCGCCGCAATCTCGGGCCTGCTGTTCCGGCACGGCGCGAACATCACCGAGCTGCAGCAGTACTCCACCGACCCGTTCGGCGGCACCTTCTTCCTGCGGATCGAGTTCCACCGCGAGGACCTCGCGGGCGAACTGCCCGCGATCGAGGAGGGACTGGCGCGGCTCTCGGCGGGCGCGGCGATGCGCTGGCGGGTGGCCACGCCGGCGGTGCGCCAGCGGGTGGCGATCTTCGTGTCGAAGGCGGACCACGCGCTGCAGGAACTACTGTGGAGGACCCACTCGGGCGAGCTGGAGATGGACGTGCGGATGGTGGTCTCCAACCATCCGGACCTGGGTGATGCCGCGGCGGGCTGGGGAATCCCGTACCACCACATTCCCGTGACGCCGCAGACCCGGGGCGAGGCGGAGCGGCAGGCGCTGGCACTGCTCGCGGGCCAGGTCGACCTGGTGGTGCTCGCCCGCTACATGCAGGTCCTCACCCCGCGGTTCCTCGCGGCGCTCCCCGACCGGATCATCAACATCCACCACAGTTTCCTGCCGGCGTTCGTCGGCGCCGACCCGTACAGCGCGGCCGCCCGGCGCGGAGTGAAACTGATCGGCGCGACGGCGCACTACGTGACCGCCGAACTCGACGCCGGGCCGATCATCGAGCAGGACATCGAACGGGTCGACCATCGCCACCAAGTCGCCGACCTGCGCCGGATCGGCCGGCACGTCGAACGGGCCGTGCTCGCGCGCGCCGTCGGCTGGCACCTCCAGGACCGCGTCATCGTCCACAGCAACACAACGATCGTCTTCGCATAGGGCGCGCGGCTTGACGTCCAAGCCTGTGGGAGGTCTCAGGTGGTGGTCTTGCGGAGGCGCCAGATGCACTCCGAGGGCCAGCGGCGCGCCCACTCGTTGTCCGAGCGTTGGCGGCCACTCAGGGTCGGATCGTCCTTCGGGCGGGTTTCCAGAAGGTCCTCGACGGCCAGTCCGCAGGAGCGGAACAGCCTGATCCACTCGCCATACGGGAGGTTGGCGCTGACGAGCCCGTCGGCGTCGGCGAACATCCGCAGGTCGAAGTAGTCCCTGGCCAGTTTGCGGCCCGCGCGGTCGCTGCCCGCCTCGACGGTGATCTCGTACAGCGGGCTGATGTGGCTGAACGCCAGCAGGCCGCCGACGCGCAGAATTCGGGCAGCCTCCGGGATCGCGCGGCGCGGGTCGGCGAACGAGAACGCGCCGTGGTCGGCGAACACGATGTGGAACGAGCCGTCGGCGAACGGGACCTCCTCGGCGCTCGCCTGCACGAGCGGGAATGTCAGCCCGGTCTCGCGCTGCAGGCGCAGGCTGTGCTGCAGCTGGCGCTCGGACAGGTCCAGGCCGACGGGGCTGGCGCCGCGGCGGGCGAGCGCCGTGGACCACTGGCTGCCGCCGCAGCCCATCTCCAGTACATCGAGCCCGGCGACGTCGCCGAAGATGTTCAGCTCCGACTCGGGCAGCCCCCACAGCCCCCAGGCGACGTCCCCGGTGAATGCCTGGCCGCGGATCCGGGGGGCGTTGAAGCGCTGGTAGTCGTCGGATATCTCGTTCCAGCGCTCCCGGTTGGTGCGCACGTGTGTACCCACGACGTCGCTCATCGGCTTGTCACCGGCCGCTCGTCCGTTCGTTCGTTGCTCTGATGTTTTCTTTGACGCTCGTCGTTGACGTTCTTTTCCCGCCATTGCCCACCGTCGCCGGACTGTGTCATGGCCCGGTCGAGGCCGCCGGCCACCGGTCAGTGCCGCCGCCCGGCGCCATGGCCCTAGCGCCTAGTGCCTACCGCCCAGCGTCCTGTGCCGTGACCGCGCCCTTGATGGATGGCGACTGGGAACGGGGGTACCGGCGCAGCGCGGGCGGTTGACATCTGGCCGAGTCGGTTGCTGGAGGCGCGCCGTAGCCAGGGAGCCGACTCTAGGCGAGCGCTCCCGGGGGCCCTGCCCTGGGTCAGCCCGAAGGCCGCCGCGTCCCGGCGAGGGCATCGGGGGCCTCGCGCTGGACGGCGGGCGCAACGAATCGCGGCGGACCGACGGATCGCGGGCGGCCCATGGCGGACGTGGCGGCACGTGCCGCTGCCTGGGGGCCCGCGGTGGCCTGAAGCTGCGACCCCGCCCAGCGCGGGCGCCGCCGGCGCCCTCGCTGGGCGGCGGAGTGCTGAGGCTCCGGCGGGAATCCGCTCCAACCAGCTCCCGGACCGCGCCGAGGAAGCGCGATGACCGGCGCGCGGATCGCGCGGATGACGGACGCGCGGGAGGTCCGCACACAGGTGTGCGGGAGGCCGGGCGGCGGGAGCGTGCCGGCGCCCGACCGCCCGACCGCCCGACCGGCCGACCGCCATGGGACGGCCGTCCATGGAGCGACGGCGGAGCGTCGGCGCGTGCATGCCTCGTGCCGGGTGCGGACCGTCACATCACCCCCCCGACAAACTCCGTTTGCCGGGGTGTAACGTTGCCCTTCGCCTCACCAGCCACGGCGCGAGCCGCGGCGGCCGGGGTCGGCATCGTCGCCGGAGCACCGTGACATCGGGCCCCGATGAAGCCGACAAAACGGGGTGGGGTAAGGTGCTCCAGACCTCGAAAGTGGCGGGCAACCGGCTTTGCCGGAGTGAACCGACATCGGGGCGCCGTACCGGGTGATAGGTCAGAAAAATCCACGGGAGAGTCGCGAGACTCGCTTGATGAGACCATCTGGTAAGTTCTCGGACACGGCGAGGCGGTGCCAAATCCAGCCAGCGGCGGGATTTGACAGCCCTTAAGAAGCTCCGTAAAGTACGAAATGTTCCGCAGCCGGGAAGCCGGGTGCGGGAAGCACCTCCGGCCTTCGGGCCGGGAACTAGTGGTAGCGTGGGACCGGCTCCAACCGGTACGCGCCGGTGAAGTGCCCAGCAGGGTGTGGATCCGGTTCATGCGTCCGCTCCTTGAGAACTCAACAGCGTGCCATAGAAGTCAGTGCCATATTTTGACCCCGTTCCGCGGGTGGTGCTGGTGTCGGGCC